>CALQSB010000037.1 GCA_943333125.1 Chitinophaga pinensis | reverse complement strand
TGAAGAAAGAAGAAAAGATTTTCAGGACATGCTGGATGATGAATCTGTTAAAGCTATTTTATGCGCTCGCGGCGGTTATGGAATCGTTAGGATTATTGATAAACTTGACTTTAAGCAATTTAAAAATCATCCTAAATGGGTAATCGGTTTCAGCGACATAACGGTATTCCATAGCCACATCAACGCTAATTTGCGTATCGCCACTTTACATTCCAAAATGTGCAACAGTTTTCCTGAGGATTGGTCGGCTGCTGATGCTACACAACTATTATCATTAGAATCGATTGATACCGCTTTGAAAGGGAAGTATTTTAAATACTCAGCTTCTACAAACAAAAATAATAAGCCGGGTTCTGCAGATGGCGAATTGGTTGGTGGCAATCTCCGTATCATTGAAACACTGGCAGGTACAAAAAGCGATCTAAATACCAAAAACAAAATTCTCTTTTTGGAAGACACCGAAGAATATTTGTACAACATCGACCGCATGTTCTGGAATCTGAAAAGGACGGGCAAGTTGGATCATTTGAAAGGCTTGATTATAGGAGGTTTCAAGATAAAGCCGGATGATCCCGGTGAAGAATTTGGACTTTCTTTAGAACAAATTGTGCTCGAAAAAGTGAAAGAATTTAATTACCCTGTTTGTTTTAATTTTCCTGTGGGACATCAATTTTACAATATCGCATTGAAATGCGGCATGATTCATCGGTTGAATGTTTGGCCGGATGTGGTTAGTTTGACACAGGGGTGAAAAATTAAACCGCCGAAATTATGTTCGACGGTTTAATTAAATTGAATTATTTGTTATTAATGATAGCTTCTACTTCTTCATAGTTATTCCAATTTGTATTTGGGTGAGCCGCTTTTGCAGTACCACTTACAGTTACAATTTTGAATAATTGATCAATAGGTCTTACTTCATTTCGATCTGACCTATAATATCTTATACGACAAATCCCTAAAGAAATAAAATTAATATCAAAGGTGCATGTAAGATCTGAATTAATTATTGGATAATATGTATTAGGCAATGCAATCCATTGGTTATTATTTTTTCTATATGCTTGAACAAGTCCATAATTCATTACATCTGAGTTAATTAGTGGGCAATTTAAATCAATTTTTAAATGCTTTTCTGTAGCAATCCAATTCCAATTTGCCGACCCTACTCCAACAATTGTAGTGTGAACATTTGAATTTCCATTAGTCCCACTAGTATCAGCAGTGCCTGCAGGCCCTTGAGGCCCCGCAGGTCCTTGAGCCCCAGCAGCCCCAGTATCACCTTTTGCCCCTTGAGCGCCATCTTTTGAACAGCTTTGAAATAAAATAATGCCGCTAAGCATTATGATTGTTGTCGCAATTTTGATTGTTTTTTTCATTTTCATGTTGGTTTGAATTTATGGTTATTAAAAAAAAAGAAGTAATCAGTGATTTCTGCTGCTCAAGGTTTGCGACAACCTACTCAAACAAAAATGTGATTAAGCCAATCGGCGTATTACTATCATTTATTGTTTGAGTGCATATCAAGGTCGCAAATTTGAGCAGCACTAAAATGTCTAATACAATTATGTATCTATGTAAATATTATTCTAAGTCATATTTTTAATTTTTGTAAATATAGTTTACAATTATGATATAAAGATTGAAGAAACCTGATAATATTTCTGAATTAATTATCAAAATTCACACCCTCTTGCATTAATAACAAAGCTACTTTGGTTTCCTATTTAATCCTTACTTTTAATTCTCACAAAACTCAATTATGAAGCAATTATTTTTTTCTTTTCTTTTTTCTATTTCCATTACAAGTTTATTCGCTCAACAAAAACAATTGACTATCGAAGATGCCATGGTCAATGCCCGCAACACGTTGGCGCCTGAAAATCTCAAGCAATTGCAGTTTATCAAAGGAACTAGCGACTATGTTTATTTGAAAAAAACAGATGGCATGGAACATTGGATGAGAGGTAATTTCAATTCTAAAACAGAAACTCCTTTCTTGCCACTTCCGTATTTTAATCAGTATCTGGTTATGGCATTTATGGACACTGTCAAAGCAATGCCTGCTATTCAATTTTCAGCAAAAGAATTCACTGCCACTATAAAGGGGCAAAAAATTTCTTTCACCTATGACTTTAAGACTAATATACTAATCAGTAAAGAAATTGCTGCTAAAGAAAACGTAGAACAAAGTAGCGATGGCTATATCGCTTATGTTGATGATCACAATTTATTTGTAACCAAAAACGGCGACACCAAAAAAGTAACCGAAGATGGCAGCGATGGTATCGTATATGCATCAACGGTACATCAGAGTGAGTTTGGTATTACTAAAGGAACTTTCTGGAGCAGCAATGGAAACCTCCTTGCATTTTATAGAATGGATCAATCCATGGTTCCTGATTATCCTATCATCGATTGGACTGAAAGGCCAGCCAAAGTTAACAACCTCAAATACCCTATGGCAGGCGATTCTAGTCATCATGTAACGGTTGCTGTTTACAATGCGGAAACAAAAAATACAACATGGATTAAAACTACAGGTCCTGCCGAACAATTTCTAACCAATATTGCCTGGAGTCCTGATGACAAATTCTTATACATCGTTATTTTAAACCGTGAGCAAAATCATTTCTGGGTAAATCAATATAATGCAGCTACAGGAGATTTCGTCAAGACTTTATTCGAAGAAGAAGATGCTAAATATGCTGAGCCACTAGTACCGATGTTATTTGTAAAAAATAATCCCAGTCAATTCATCTGGCAAAGCAAAAGAGACGGATGGAATCATTTGTATTTATACAATGCTGATGGCAGTTTGATAGAACAATTGACAAAAGGCGAATGGGATGTAATTGAAGTAAAAGGATTTGATGAAAAAGGAGAGAATTTGTTTTTTGTTTCAACAGGTGTTTCACCGATTTCAAAAAATTTGTATTCCGTAAATATCAAATCAGCTAAAATTAAATCCATCACAGAAGGCAACAATGTTCATAACACTTCTATCACTACTGACGGTGCTTTTGTTATAGATAATTACAGCAATCCTGCTGATCCAAGAACAGTTCAATTGATTGACACCAAAACAGGTAAAACAAAATTATTGTTGCAAGCAAAAAATCCGCTGGATAATTATTCACGTGGTGAAATGAATATTTTCACTATCAAAAATCAGGAAGGAACAGATTTGTATTGTCGTATATTCAAGCCCGTTAATTTCGATAGCACCCAAAAATATCCTGTAATTGTATATTGGTATGGTGGTCCACATGCACAAATGATTTTAAATGGCTGGAATGGTGGGGCAGGAGATTACTGGTTTCAGTATATGGCTGAACGTGGTTATGTAGTTTTTACTTTGGATACAAGAGGCAGTGCTAATCGTGGCAAAGCTTTCGAACAGGCTATTCATCGCCAGGCAGGTGTATTGCAAATGCAGGATTTGATGAGCGGTGTAAGTTATCTAAACAGTTTGCCTTACACTGATAAAAACAACATGGGTTTATTTGGTTGGAGCTATGGTGGTTTTATGACCACCGATTTTATGCTTACACATCCTGGTATATTCAAAGCCGCTGTTGCCGGCGGTCCGGTTATCGACTGGAAATACTATGAAATTATGTACACCGAAAGATATATGGATCGTCCACAGGAAAATCCAGAAGGTTATGCAGCAACAGACCTTACCAAAAAAATCGGCAACTTAAAAGGCAAATTATTGTTGATTCATGGCATGCAGGATAATGTGGTGCTAATGCAGCATTCCGTTAAACTGGTGAAAGCCGCTGTAGATAAAGGTGTTCAGGTTGATTATATGATTTATCCCGGACATGAACATAATGTGCTGGGTAAAGACAGAGCACATTTATATCAAAAGGTTACTGATTATTTTACTCAAAACTTACATTAAAAAATAATGGAAATATTAAACCTTGATCGTCTTTCAAAAAACTATGGAAAGATTCAGGCACTCAATCAGGTAAGTTTTTCTGTTCCTAAAGGATCTGTATTTGGAATTCTTGGCCCAAATGGAAGCGGAAAGACCACTTTGCTGGGAATCATTATGGATATTCTAAAATCATCAGGAGGTTCCTTTACTTTATTTGATGAAGTTCCAACAGAAAAAACAAGACAAAGAATTGGAACGCTCTTAGAAACGCCTAATTTTTATCATTATTTGTCTGCAGTTCAGAATTTGAAAATAGTTGCAGCTATCAAACAAAAAGATGAAAGTGATATTGAAAGGGTTTTAGAAATTGTAAATCTTATTCAAAGAAAAGATTCGGCATTCAGCACTTACAGTTTGGGGATGAAACAACGTCTTGCCATAGCCGCAGCTTTGTTGGGCAATCCGGAAGTATTGGTTTTAGATGAGCCTACAAATGGCCTGGATCCTGTTGGAATTGCTGAGATAAGAGCCTTGATTATGAAATTAGCCAATGAAGGCAAAACCATTATCATGGCCAGTCACATGCTCGATGAAGTTGAAAAAGTTTGCACTCACGTAGCGATATTAAAGTATGGACAATTAATAACTCATGGAGATGTTAATGAGATTCTCGTTAATGAAGATGTGGTAGAAGTTTCTTCAAATAATTTAGAACAGCTCAAAAAAATACTCATCCAGTTTCCCGGCAATGTAAATGTGTATCTAAAGGAAAATACTGTGCAGGTTAATTTTCAACCCGGCACAGCAAATCTTGAAGAAATAAATAAATATTGTTTTGAAAGATCAGTCGTCTTGTCGCATTTGCAATTAAAAAAGAAAAGCCTGGAAAGTAAATTTCTTGAATTAACTAATTAAAAAAATAAAAATCAATGCTCGATTTGCTAAAAATAGAATGGCTTAAAATCAAGAACTATAAAGTGTTTATTATTATCAGTTTGTTTTTTATTATTGGCGTTTTTGTCACTAATTACATTGTATACAGTGTTTTTGATAATATCATTAACAAGTCGGAAGTAACCCATGTTTTACTGAATAAATTTAATCCTTACGATTTCAATTTTGTATGGCAAACGGTAAGTTATACTTCTGGTTTTATTTTGATTCTTCCCGTATTGTTGTTGATTATTCTGGTCACAAATGAATTTGCTTTTAAAACCAGTCGTCAAAATATTATTGATGGATGGAGCCGGCTACAGTTTGTAAATGTAAAAATAATGCTCGCGCTTATTGTATCCGTTATTTCCACATTACTGGTTATTATCACCGCATTGGTTTTTGCATATACTACAGGAACCCATTTTTCAACAGACGGTTTTTCTCATGTTGGATATTTCTTTTTAAAATCATTTTCATATAACCTGATTGCCATTTTTATTTCTGTTTTATTACGAAGAACAGGTTTTGCAATAGGGATCTTTTTTATCTACATGGGAACAGAAAATATTATTGCCCAGTTGCTTGATGTGCTGAGTATTAAAATAAGATTAAATACTGGAGTCGACTTAGGAAGTATGGGAGATTATCTTCCAATGAATGCCTCAGACGGATTGTTGTCTTTCCCTAGAAATCCGCTAAAATCAATGACCTCAGCTATTTTGCCTACCGATTATACATCGCTGGTTATTTGCATTGCCATTTTTTATATGATTTTGTTTTACTGGATGTGTAGACGTAATATCTTGAAAAAAGATCTTTAAAAAAGGCATTTTATTTTTTCAGTAAATTTTTTAAAGCCACTTCAATTCCAGGAAAAAGGAATACGAATCCCGATGTTCTTATTTTTTCGCAATTAACATCTGCGCTTTTAAGTACTTCAATACTTCTTTCGCCCATCATTATTTTTAAAATAAATTTCGGCACATAAACAGGAATAAAAAAAATGCCTCTCATTATTTTTGCCAATGTCACGGTTAGCATTTTATTGCTCACTGGATTTGGTGCTACAGCGTTATAGCTTCCCGTCATGTGTTCATTTTCAACAGCATGTATGAATATTCTGCAGATGTCTTCAATATGAATCCAACTGACTATTTGTTTTCCATTTCCTAATATTGTGGCTAGTCCAAATTTAATCGGGTTCATAAATTCTTTTAAAGCACCACCTTTGGTACTTAAAACAATTCCTGTTCTGATTTTACAAACCCTGATCCCCAAATTTGTGGCAGGCTCAATACTTTCTTCCCATAATTTGCAGGTTTCTCCAAGGAAATGACCATCAGCAGGATCGGTTTCTACAAACTGATAATTTTCTTTTACATCAGGGCCATACCATCCAATGGCAGAAGCACTAACAATCGCTTTTACTTTGTTGGGATTGTTTTTCAGCGCCTCAACAATTAATTCACTGCTTTTGATTCGGCTGTCCTGAATTTCTTTTTTATAGGCTGCTGTCCACTTTTTATCTACTACGCCCGCGCCAGCTAGATGTATGATGTAATCAGCGTGAATAATGGCATTTCGATCTATAAAATTATTGTTGATATCCCAATGGGCAAATGAAATCGAAGGCGAAACATATAAATTAGTTTTAGATCTGCTCAATACTATTATCTTATATCCTTTTTGGACAAGTAATTTGCAAAGTTCAGTTCCAACAAGGCCGGTGCCACCGGTAATTAATATCGTTTTTGTGTTTTCCATTACTTAAAATAAAAAGAACAATTATTTCTTAAAATTGTTTGAATGAAGTTACTCTTGTTTTGTTGTATTTTTAAACCCATATTATTTATTTATGAAACAAATGCTGCTGGTTCTGTTTACGGTTAACTGTTTAAATGCAGCTGCGCAGAAAGTTACTTATTCGGAGCCTGATAAAAAAGAAAACGCTTCTACCGCATTTGAAATAATTGGTAAGTATGGAAACAATTGCCTGGTGTACAAAAACGCCTCCCATAATCATTATATTTCTGTATACGACAAAGAGATGAAACTGATAAATAATGAAATTCTCGATTTCATGCCAGACCGTATTATTAACATTGATTTCATTTCTTATCCTGGTTTTTTTCTTGCCCTGTATCAATTTCAAAAATCGAATATTGTTTATTGTTATGCAGTTAAATTAGGCGATACCGGAAAAAAGATTTCCAAACCTGTTTTGCTGGATACCACTGCGATAAACTCATTTGCGACCAATAAAATTTATACTACAGCTTTCAGTGAAGACAAAAAAAAGATTCTTATTTATAAACGCAATATCAGAAATGACCAGTTTTTACTGGCTTCTAAAATATTCGATAATGATTTAAATGAACTTGAACAATTCAGACAGGTTTTTTTATTTAATAAACGTAAAGATAATTTTACTGATCTTTTTATCGATAATTCCGGTGGATTTGTGTTTGCCAAAACAACAAAAAAACGTACGGGGGAAAATGCATCTACAATGGAGTTGATGGTACATAAATCCAAAATAGACAGTCTATATCATTTCGAATTAGATCTTAAAGAAAAAAGCATCAGTACCCCAATGATAAAGATTGACAACTTAAATGGAAATTATATTATCAATGCTTTATTTTATGCCGACAACAACAAAAATATAGAAGGGCTTCATACCACACTATTTGATTTTAAAGCTTTCGGAATTAAGAATACAGCTTTCAATTCGCTCAGTTTATCAAACTTAAATAGCACAGCTAAAAATAACTCATCGAACTATGATAATTTATCACCAAGGAATATTATTGTAAAAAAATCAGGTGGTTTTTTAATGGTAGCGGAAGATTATTTTACCGAATCCCTCTATTCAGATAATCAATGGAACCGAAATGACTCCTATTTTCCTAATACTTCTGCATCTGAATATTATTTGTATAATCCTTATTACAACAGTTACAGACCATTAAGCAGTAATTATGGCCAGTCGACTATTCGTTATTATTATAATGATTTAGTAATTGCAAGCCTAGACAGTTCTTTAAATATGGAATGGAACAATGCTATCGTCAAAAAACAATATGATACCGAGAACGATAATTTTTTGTCGTATTCTTATTTAAACAGCGGGAAAGAAATTCATTTTTTATTTATTGAAAATAACAACCAAAGAGCCTTAATCAGCAATAACAGCCTTTTTACCAATGGAGAAATAAAGCGTTATCCGGCAGTTAAAAACGAAGAGAAAAATTATGAATTCATGCCCAGATTGGGAAAGCAGACGGGGATTAACCAGATAATTTTGCCTTTTCTTTATTTTAATAAAATAGGTTTCGCAAAACTGGATTTCTAATAAAACTGTTTATTTGACAAACACATTTTTTTTAATTCTTTTATTTAAGCAATTTTGTACAGTTAATATTTAAAAAATTATTTAAACACCATTTGTGCTAGGCAACTTTAAAACAAATTTACCTTTCAACAGTTTCTCATTGTTGATTTATGCCTTATTTCTTAAGTGGACTTTATTGTTACATCCTACAGTGCCTGTATTTGTTGATGGGGATGCTTATTTATATCATCAGTTATTATTGATTTTGAAATCTTGGTTTGGCGATTTTAAAATAATGTATGGTGTATTTACCATTTTGCTTTTATACACCCAGGCTTTATTAATTAACAATATTGCCAACAATCAGAAATTGTTTTCAAAACCAAATCACCTCACAGGAATGTGTTATTTGCTTTTTACATCTGTGTTTCAATCCTGGTTTGTGCTTAATCCGGTTATTATTGCCGCTACATTTTTGATTTTAGTACTGGCAAAATTAAGTAAGCTTCAAAATTTAAATGACGCCGGTAAAACACTTTTTAATCTGGGTTTGCTACTTGGTCTATCTGTTTTATTTTATTTCCCATCGCTTGTTTATCTGCTGCTAATTTTCTTAAGTCTCTTAATTACCAGGGCTTTCAAATTGCCAGAGTGGGTGATTATAATATTAGGTCTTCTGACCCCTTATTATTTTGCCTGTTCAATTCTTTTTTTGATGAAAGCAGATTTGCATTTATTATATCCTCATTTAGGAATCAGCTTACCTCAGATAAGGCTCACTCGTTATGAATTGACAGCTTTAATAATAATATTTATTACCGCATCGGTGGGTTTTGCCTTTGTGCAAAATAATATGCGTAAACTGCTTGTTCAGTCAAGGAAAAGCTGGACGAATATTTATCTCTTTCTCATCGTTTCCCTAATTATTCCATTTTTGAATTACAATTCGTCTTTGATTTTTTATTTCCCTGCTATTATATCACTGTCAGTTATTGCTGCAGGGGCATTTCATTTTCCGGGGAGAAAATGGTTTCCGGTAGTAGCGCACTGGTCTTTATTTATTTTGTCTGCCATAATTGGTTATTATTTTACCCTACATTAATGGTCATATCGTAGCTTTGTGATCTCGAATAATTTAAATACAATAAAATGAAATTTGGAGTTGTAATTTTTCCTGGATCAAATTGTGACCGCGATATGGTTGAAGCCTTGCAAATAGATTTAAATCATGAAGTGATTCAGTTATGGCACAAAGACAAGGACATCAGTATGTTTTCAAAAACGGATTGTATTGTACTTCCCGGAGGTTTCAGTTATGGAGATTATCTGAGATGCGGTGCCATCGCACGTTTTAGTCCGATGATGCAAAGTGTAATTGATTTCGCAGATAATGGAGGAAAAGTATTGGGCGTTTGTAATGGATTCCAAATTCTTTGCGAAAGCGGTTTATTGCCGGGGGTTTTATTAAGAAATCTGAATCAGCAATTTATCTGTAAAAATGTTTTTTTGAAAGATATTTCAAATACGGATAATCAGACATTAAAAATACCCATAGCACACGGAGAAGGCAGATACTTCGCAGGTTCGCAGGTTTTAGAAAATCTTTATCGCAATAATCAGATTATTTATAAATATTGCAATGAACATGGGGCTGTTACCGCAGAAAGTAACCCCAATGGTGCGCTAGACAATATTGCCGGAATTTGCAATGCAGAGCGAAATGTTTTTGGAATGATGCCCCATCCCGAACGCGCCTGTAGCAAAACACTTGGAAATGAGGATGGCAAAATCGTTTTCAAATCACTTTTTGAATCATTTTCATTTGCTCTTTAACATTTATTAGTTTACATTTTCACGCTCAGTATATATATTTACAATCTTATAAATTAGCTCAACATGAAAAAAGCAGGACTCACTTCATTATTAATCATTATTCTCCATATAGCTTTTGCCCAAGTTGAAAACCCGGTTTCCTGGAGTTATACTTCTATTAAAACAGGCCCTAAAAAATACGAATTACACATGACCGCTTCTATCGCAGCTAACTGGCATGTTTATACACAGGATGCAGGAGAGGGGCCCATATCTACAAGTTTTACTTTTACAAAAAACCCATTGGTTAAGCTTGAAGGCAAAGTGAAAGAAATTGGAAAAATTGAAACTCTTTTTGATCCCAACTTTAATTCGATGCTAAAATTCTATAAGGATAAAGTTGATTTTGTTCAGAAAATATCGCTTAAATCTACAGCAAGTACGGTTGTAAAGGGTACGGTCTTATATATGGTGTGCAATGATAAAAAATGCTTGCCCCCAAAAGAAATCCCTTTTTCCATCAAACTTGATGGTCAATAATCATTATTTTCGTTTTAATCCCGATATCATTCGGGATTTTTTATTTTTGTATTATGAAGATTTCAAAAATTATTTTAGGATTATTTTTCAGCCTTATCCTTTCATCAGGCCTGATGGCGCAAGACAGCTCAATCGTTAAATGGACGGTTAGTTTTGAAAAAGTTAATGAAAAGGAATTTCGTGTGTTACTGCAGGGCGATATTCCTGACCAGTGGCATATTTATTCTATTGATTCTTTAGAAGGATTGTCTGGTGTAACTTTTGCATATAGCGACTCCACATTAATGCCCGGCAAAACAATTATTGAAACACCTTCGCATCTGATCATCGATCCTGTTTTTGAAAATCGAAAAAAAAATGTATTTGAAAAAAATATTTCGGTCAGTCAACTTATTTCAGTTGCCAATGGAATCCCTTCTACTATTAAACTTGCATTAAATTATGAACTGGCTAAAGGTTCCAATTTTATTACAGAAGAGAAAAAAATAAAAATTGTAATTAGCGAAAAGGATTCTACCCAAAAAGCATTTGCGATTTTAAAATCAACTATTGATATCAACAAGCCTTTAAATAATTGTGGAATCAGTCAGGCCGCCGCAACTGATACTAAGTCTAAAAGTTTAATGAGGCTTTTTTTAATAGGATTTTTAGGGGGATTAATTGCTTTGATTACACCTTGTGTGTTTCCAATGATTCCATTGACCGTTTCTTTTTTCACTAAAAAAGCCACTTCAAAAAAATCAGGAATTTCTCATGCTTTTTTATATGGCTTCTTTATTTTTCTTATTTATGTTTTATTGAGTTTGCCATTTCATTTTTTAGACAGCATTAATCCTGAGTTTTTAAATAACATTTCCACCAATGTATATCTGAACGTTTTCTTTTTTATTGTTTTTGTATTTTTCGCTTTTTCTTTTTTTGGATATTATGAGATTTCATTGCCGGCATCTTTTTCAACAGGAGCCGACAGTAAATCTGGGGCAGGAAATGTGCTGGGTATTTTCTTTATGGCATTAACGCTGGCTCTGGTTTCCTTTTCCTGTACAGGACCAATTCTGGGGTCTTTACTTGCAGGATCTTTAGCTTCAAACGGAGGTGCCATGCAATTGACATTTGGCATGGCCGGATTTGGATTAGCACTTGCATTGCCTTTTGCTTTATTTGCGATGTTTCCAAAATGGCTTCACTCAATACCTAAATCTGGTGGCTGGCTGAATACCGTAAAAGTTGTGTTAGGATTTCTTGAACTCGCTTTGGCATTTAAATTTTTATCCAATGCCGATCTGGTAAAACATTGGGGACTTTTAAAAAGAGAAATTTTTATAGGCATCTGGATTTTGGTTGGAATCGGCATCACGCTTTACCTCTTTGGAAAAATTAATTTCATTCACGATAATCCCAATCAAAAAATATCAAAAAGCAGAAAAATACTGGCTCTAGCAGTGGCATTGTTTACCTTATATCTGATCCCGGGAATTACAAATACTCCACAAGCTAATTTAAAATTGATCAGCGGATTTCCTCCACCCCTTTATTACAGTGTATATCAAAAAAAATCAGATTGTATTTTGAATTTGCATTGCACAAAAGATTATGAAGAAGGATTGTCAATGGCTAAAGCGGAAAACAAACCCATTTTACTTGACTTTACCGGATATGCCTGTGTGAATTGCAGAAGAACTGAAGAGAATATCTGGAGCGATGCAGCGGTAAATAAAATAATGACCGAAAATTTTATAGTGATCTCAATGTATGTGGATGATAAAAAATCATTGCCTGTTTCAAAACAGTTTACTTACAAAGGAAAAGATGGATCAGAAAAAGACATCGTTTCTTACGGGGATTTATGGTCGACTTTTGAAACAGAAAATTTCGCGAATAATGCCCAGCCTTTATATGCTATTATTAATACTGATGAAGTTTTGATTAATCATCCGGTAGGTTACACAAATGATAAGAATGAATATCTGCAATGGCTAAAATGTGGATTGGAAACCTTTCAAAAAAAATAGCAAGTCTCAAACACACGTAAATAAAAAGCCCACCAAATAAAAATGGTGGGCTTATAAATTGGGGGGTTACAAAACTATTATAGAGCAATTTGCTTTTCAGTCATCATTTTGCGAAGGTTAATTAAACCATAACGCATTCTTCCTAAAGCAGTATTAATGCTGCAATTGGTTAAGTCAGAAATTTCTTTAAAGCTTAAATCTGCATAATGACGTAAGATGATAACTTCTCTTTGATCTTCAGGAAGCATATCTACCATTTTTCTAACACGGTCATGACTTTGATTGGCCATAATTTTTTGATCAGCACCAGCTTCAGAGAAGTTAAGTACTTCAAAAATATCATGATCATCACTTGTTTTGATACTTGGACTGCGTTTTACTTTTCTAAAATGATCAACACATAAATTGTGTGCGATACGCATAGCCCATGGTAAGAATTTACCCTCATCTGTATAACGACCACCTCTTAAGGTATCGATAATACGAATGAATGCATCCTGGAAAATATCTTCAGCAAGATATTTATCCTTTACTAATAAGTAAATAGATGTAAAAATTTTGTCTTTGTAACGCTCTACTAATACTGAAAGGGCGTTTGCATTTCCGTCCATGTAAGAACGTACTAATTGTTGGTCTGTTAATGTGGAAAGATTTTTCATGAGACTTCTACAGTTTAAATGGTTTAGGACATTGGTTTATAAAATTCCAAAAGAGAGAGAAAATTCGTAGAAGCTGCTTTGTGTAGAACCCCAGGCGGCTTTTCACTTCATTTGGATATTGGACTATAAAAGTAGAGTTATTTTTTCCAGTTCCAAATCTTTTTAAAACTTTTTTCGGCTAATTATTAAAATAGAGTACTAGTGCTCATGAACCATACGTAGATTTACGCAGTATATTTATCAACAACAGCCCAAACATCAGTAAAATCCGCATTCTTGGCCTATTTTCGCATTATTATATGAAACAAAAGACAGTAACAAAGAAGCCGTTAGAGCAGAAGAATCAATCCAATAATGATATCTTAATCAAAGGTGCAAGAGTCCATAACTTAAAGAACATAACGGTTGCCATACCACGAAATAAATTTATTGTTGTTACCGGAGTTTCAGGTTCCGGAAAGTCTTCTTTAACTATTGATACTTTATTTGCAGAAGGACAAAGACGTTATGCAGAAAGCTTAAGCGCCTATGCCCGACAGTTTATGCAACGTATGAATAAACCCGATGTGGATTATATCCATGGTTTATGTCCGGCAATTGCAATTGAACAAAAAGTAATCACTAGAACACCAAGAAGTACCGTAGGCAGCATGACGGAAATTTATGATTACCTGAGATTGCTTTTTGCACGTACAGGAAAAACGATTTCTCCCGTAAGTGGAAGAGAAGTTAAAAAAGATGACGTTGCAGATGTAGTAAATGCTATTCAGAAATTAAAAGATGGAGATAAAATATTAATACTGGTACCTTTTAAAACTCATACTAACAGAGATGCAAAAGAAGAACTCAATATATTACTACAAAAAGGATTCTCGCGAATTTATCATAATCATGAAATTCTTAGAATAGAAGAAATACTTGATAATGAGAAACATGAACTATTTAATAATAAAAAATCAAAGAAAGAAAATGCAACTACTTTTCTATTAATAGACAGACTCGTTAAAAAAACATTTGACGAAGATGATCTTCACCGAATCGCGGATTCTGTTACAACAGCTTTTTATGAGGGAGAAGGAGCAATGATGATGGAAGTGAATGATAAAAACAAAATTGATTTTAGCAATAAATTCGAATTGGATGGTTTGGTTTTTGAAGAGCCGGTCCCTAATTTATTTTCATTTAATAATCCATTTGGTGCATGTCCAACTTGCGAAGGTTTTTCACAAGTATTAGGTATAGATCCTGATTTAGTAATTCCCAACAAGAGTTTAAGTTTATATGAAGATGCCGTAGCGCCCTGGAAAGGTGAAAAACTCAGTGCCTGGAAAGAAGCTTTTATCAGAGTAGCAAAAAAGTTTGATTTCCCAATTCATAAACCAATTATAGATTTAAGTAAATCGCAACTGGAGGCATTGTGGAATGGCAATGAACATGCAAATGGTATTAATGACTTTTTTAAAGAAGTAGAACAAAACTTATATAAAGTACAATACCGGGTTTTACTAAGCCGATACAGAGGCAGAACATTGTGCCCGGATTGCAATGGCTATCGCTTGAGAAAGGAAGCTTTGTATATAAAAGTAGGATCACAACATATCGGAGCATTATGTGAATGGCCGGTAAAAGATCTGGGTGATTGGTTTACAAAACTCAAACTCAGCGATTATGATCTTACCGTGGCAAAGAGAATTCTTATAGAAATTCAAACCCGTATAAAAACCTTGATTGATGTAGGACTTGGCTATTTATCGCTTAACAGATTGGCTAATTCTTTAAGTGGTGGAGAAAGTCAGCGTATTCAATTAACCCGAAGCCTGGGAAGCAATCTTACCGATTCGCTTTATATTTTGGATGAGCCTTCAATCGGATTACACAGCAGAGATACAGAAAGGTTGATTTTGGTATTGAAAGAATTAAAGGAACTGGGAAATACCGTTGTGGTGGTGGAGCACGATGAAATGATGATGAGAGAAGCCGATCATATTATTGATATGGGGCCTTTAGCAAGCCACTTAGGGGGCGAAGTTATTGCAACAGGTAATTATGAAGAGATCATCAATAATAAAAATAGCCTTACGGGAAAATATTTATCTGGACAGCTAAAAATAGAACCTCCAAAACAATTAAGAAAATCGAATAAAAAAATTGTACTGGAGGGAGCGATGGAAAACAATTTAAAAAATATCACAGTAGAATTTCCATTGAATACCATTTGTGCCATCAGCGGAGTAAGCGGAAGCGGCAAAACAACTTTAGTAAAAAAAATATTGTATCCCGCAATTCAAAAAATGAAGGGAGAATTTACTGAGAAGCCCGGAGCCTTCCGTTCGATTTCTGGTGATGTGGATCAAATTAAACAAGTAGAATTAATTGATCAGAATCCTATTGGTAAATCCAGTAGAAGTAATCCCATCACATATATAAAAGCTTATGATGAAATCAGAGATTTGTATTCCAGCCAGCCACTAAGTAAGATGCGAGGATTTATGCCCAAACATTTTTCTTTCAATGTAGATGGCGGCAGATGCGATGCCTGTAAAGGCGAAGGCGAACAAGTGGTTGAAATGCAGTTTCTGGCTGATGTGCATTTACAATGTGATGTTTGTAACGGCAAAAGATTTAAAGAAGAAGTGCTGGAAGTGACCTACAACGGAAAAAATATTCATGAGTTGTTAGAGATGAGTGTGGATGAAGCTATTGCATTTTTCCAAACCAACGAAAAGACCGGAATGGCGATTGCCAAAGCGATTCAGCCTTTATCGGATGTGGGTTTAGGTTATGTGAAGCTCGGACAATCATCCAATACATTAAGCGGCGGTGAAGCACAAAGAGTAAAACTAGCGTCATTTCTAGGCAAAGGAAAATCTCAGGGCAACATCTTATTTATTTTCGATGAACCAACTACGGGCTTGCATTTTCATGATATCAAAAAACTATTGACTTCTTTTAATGCGCTAGTTGATCAAGGGCATTCCATCATCGTTATTGAACACAATACCGACGTCTTAAAAAGCTGCGATTGGATTATCGATCTAGGTCCCGAAGCGGGCGAGGGAGGTGGTAATTTGGTGTTTGAAGGCACTCCAACGGCTTTTAAGAAAAGCAAACTGGGGCATACTTCTAAATATTTATAAAGAAATTTTAAATGGTAAGCGGTATTATTTTTTTACTTTAAGTAATCGAAATAGCGCCGGTCTCGAAATAGCGCCGGTCTCTGACGAAATAGCGCCGGTCTCTGACGAAATAGCGCCGGTCTCTGACGAAATAGCGCCGGTCTCTGACCGGTGTTTAATAGAGCCTAAAGACTTAGTCTTGTTAGCCATCATAATTAATAATGTCTTTTTCAGCTTAAAATCTTCTTTAGTTCAATTAGTTGTCAATACTTAGCACCTTGCTCCTGTTTTGAAATAAGCGAAATAGACCAGGTCTCTGACTAGTCTTTATTAGAGCAGGTAAGCGTTGTTGTTATTTTACTTTTAGTAATCCAGTAATTTGTTCTGGAGAATAATAAAGAGCCTCCTTATGTGAGTCGGACCTTGTGAAAATATATCTTCCATCAGGTAAGATTACAATCGAATTACCACAAACGCATCGTTCTTTAAAAAAGAAATGGTATAGTTCGAGGTTATGATCAATAATAATAGAAGTGTCGTATTGTTTTATTTTGTTGATATCATTACCGGGTTCTCTGAATTCAAAGAAAGAAATGCCGGGCCTTGATGCGGCTATTTGCTGTTGATTTAATTGAATATAGTTGACTCTTTGTTTTAACTGTTCATCCGTTTCATTTTGATCGATAAAATTCCAGCAGGTTTCATGATTGTAATCGTACATGATAATAATAGTATCCTGAATTTTTTTTGTAGAAAAAGCAGTCAGATAATTTTTTACAGCCATTAAGCTGGTATCACTTAACTGAAAAACAGAAATTCTTTTTTTATCATCAAATCTGTGTAAAGTGGCAGTTTGTTTACAGCTGATTGAGAACAGCAAGAAAGTTATGGCGGGAATTAAAGCGGCTTTACATTTCATTTGTTAATTGATTGTTTTTTTAGATTCACTATATAAATGCAAACAGCCGAAGTTTGAAAATCAAGTCATGCTTGCATAAAACGCCATGTTGGCAGTAGTTATTTTTTCTAGTTGCTAATTTTCTCTTTTTGAATTGGTGAATAATCTGTTTTAGTTTGTCCGTTAATTTGAATTTTGTCAAAGTAACATTTTACTCCAATTGCTGAATTCATATCTTCTACATTTTGGATGTGAAAATGCAAATGAGGCTCTGATGAATTTCCTGTATTTCCACAAAGACCAAGCAGTTGGCCTTGTTTTATTTTTTGTCCTTGCTTAACAACTATTGAATGTTGTTTGAAGTGTGCAAAAAACAAATACTCATTGTTCTCTGTCTTAATAATAACTGTGTTGCCTGGAACATAAACTGGATTTGAAATTCCTGGAACATTGTCTTTAATTCCGTCAACTACCAAAACAATTTCTCCATCACATGGCGCAATGAGGTCTTTTCCAAAAGCATAATAATCTTCGTTGGTTTTTCCGTCTGTCTTGTATGAATTTCCTTTGTCGTTAGTGATGACAAGATCAAAGGCGTTTTTTTGAGCTTCACTTTCAACGTGATAGTTCAACTCTTTTGTGTCGCCGCCCCATATAACTGTCCATTCCTCTTTGAACGGCAATATGATCTTTGTGGTGTTGCGAACTAATTTTGGCAAATTACTTTCTTTGAAAGGCTTTACATATAGCCCGTTGATTTTTGAATTTTTATCAACCGAAATATTAACTGCAAATAATGCTCTTTCAAAATTTGTCTTGTACGAAGCATAAGCCTGTTCATATTTTACAAATTGTCTTTTTGTGATTTTTCCTGCCTGTGTTTTCAAGTCTGTAAGAAATTCTTTCGTTTTGTCTAGAGGTAATGCGTTTTGCATTTCCATTGAGAAACTTGAGAATATGGCGTCGAAATTCTCTGAATTATAATTTACTTCAAAACTGTCAGCAACATTTTTATTTGCAATTTTTTCTGCCTGTCCAAATACAAGATTCATAAAAAGTGTCAAGAGGATTATTATAAAATATTTTGTCATACCTTTTTCTTTTGTAGGAGCTGTTATAATTACTGCCAACGGGGGACGCTTGATGCCGGCGGGGCATCTTCGTCCAAAATTTCCATTAAGATAAAAAATCTCATTTACATCTATACTTTTCATTTGTAAAATATCCCCCCACTGGCAACAAGCGTTTGTTATGGTCGGGTGTCATTCGCTCAAAAAACCAGTAAATAGTTTTTTTTGAACATCAAAAGAAAACGTTTATTTACGCGTGTATGGTAGAAAACTTGCCTTCGAAATAGCGCCGGTCTCTGACCGGTGTTTAATAGAGCCCAAAGACTTTGTCTTTAATGTATTTCAAATATTATGGCTTCACCAATCTCCCTCCCTCATTCAAAATCACCTCCCCATCTTTCTCCACCTCAAGCGTGATGTCCGGTGAGTTGTCTTCTCCGATGATGTTTCTGTACACCAGGTATTTGAAATTGTTGTTGGTGAATGTAATCACATGATTGCCGCCGCTACCGAGAGATTCAAATTGTCCGTTGCTTAAAACTATCTCCGGTTGTGAAGATTCCGATTTGTCGATTTTCCAAGATGCATATCGGTAGTTGTTGCCAGATAATTCATCTATTCTTATCAGATAGTTCTTGGTTTTTATCTTGTAGAGTGGACTTTCAAATTGTTGCAATGAGGAATGCAATGATGCTTTTTCTTTTTTGATTAAATCCAGCCTCCATTTTTTTTCATAATCACTTTGATAATTGACAGCAGTGATTTTACCATCATAACTGTCAATCCAAACGATGCCGTACTCCAGCATAATACCTCTCCAACCCGCCTCCGACCATTGTTTTGTTTTTGAGAGACCAATCATTCGTACAAGCGAATCGTCAAATACTTGCTTGAAACGGAGTTTAAATTCTTTTTCATTTTTGATCTCCGGTATCGGATATTCCCTGCGCAAAGGATAATTGATTAGTTTAGAAATTCTGCCGATATCTTTTTGTTTGAAAGCGGCAATTACCTTGTTGATGTTGGCTATTTTGTAAGCAGCAAGCTTTTGATTTTGCGCATAAGTCAAATTGCAAATCAGTAAGCTGAAAACAAGTAGGAGTGATTTCATTTGGAGAGAACTATCTTTAATAAGAGGATTTTTTGCCAAATTATATTGTTTGTAGATTTTTTTTATTTTGGCTTTATCATTTAGTTCAACTCGCATAAATAAGTTGTTTTCAATCGGTATAAAATTTCCAGTTTATTTTTATTTCTTCGTTAGATTGAAATTTTTCAATTTTTTCGATTATTGATTTTCGATGAGCTACTCCACATAAAAAGATTGCATTGTTGAAATGATTCTTTTTACAATAATAATAAATATTAGCAATCATTGCGTTTTCGTATATTTCAATGCTTTTATTAAACTCAATTTCTATCTCACTGCCATTAAAGTAATGATTTTCAAATTTTCGCATTTCATCCTGAAGATTCGTACTTTCTTTACTATTAATAAATTTGAATCCATTGCAAATTGCTAATGAATTATAATTGTCAACTATTGTCTGGAATTCGTGGTCAATGCAAACTAAATTGAATTTATTATCAAATGCATCTGTTAGTCCGTCATCAAGAACCGGGACATAATCAAATGATTCATTTTGACTATAAAGCTGCAAAGCTTTTATTTCAAGCTTTGTATGGTAAATTCCATATGAAGAAAATCTCTGCACATCATAGGCTTTATAAGTATCTTCAAGAGCTTCTAAAAAAATAACATCAGGGCTAATTTTCTCAATTATTTTACATAACTCTTCGGCATTACATTTTCCTTTTTCTTCGTGCAGTGTGCTAATTAAAGAGATGGTTTGCATGAGACTAGTACATTTATTTGGATTCGCTATTAGAGCTCAAACTACTAAATCAAATTTCTCATCAGTAAAATCCCAGTTGCTGGTAATATCTGCATTAAGAAAAGAAACTTTTTTATCTGTCACTTTTTGTTTTGCAATGGACAGCATATCATCGGAAACATCAATAGCTAAGACGCTATCACATTTTGTAATCAGCCATGCTGTATTTTTTCCGGTTCCGCAACCGATTTCAAGACAGCGATCAAATGTATAATTACTCAAACATGCTCTAAGAGAAATCGCTTCCAGGTCTCTGGTTTTATTGATGTTGGTGTCGTATTGGAGAGACCAGTATTTGTACGCTTCTTTTATATTCATAATTTAATGTTTGTGGGTAGAAGAAAAACATTGTCATTGTTTGGTACAATGCTCAAATTTATGGTAATTTGCCATTTAGTCAAGTTGGCTGTTTTAATTTTTACATTCAATACGAGCCTTACTAAATACCAAAACTTCAAATAAGAATGAATAACACCTCAGGCCCATCTGTTACAAATGAAGAACAACCTGCTCAACAAGGATTGAAAAGAGTTTTAGGATTACGACAACTGGTCATCTATGGAGTGGCGTTTATGACGCCGATAGCGCCTGCTTATATTTATGGATATGTGAGTAGCATGACAAGCGGTATGGTGGCATTGGCATATTGTGTAGCTATGGTAGCCATGCTTTTTACAGCATACAGTTATGGAAAAATGTCAGAAGCTTTTCCCTCGGGAGGATCGACCTATAGCTATACACAAAAAGCACTTGCTCCCACAATAGGATTTATGGCCGGTTGGGCCATGTATATGGATTATGTATTGGTGCCACTTATCGTACTTATGATGGGCGCCACATATGCCAATACCTTGCTTCCGTTTATTCCTTATTGGGCTTGGGTGCTTATTTTGGCGGCAATAGTTTTTGCTGTAAACTTCAAAGGGATTGGGTTTACGGCAAAAGCAAACAACATTCTTGTAATCTACATGGGAGTCGTTGTGCTGATATTTGTGTTGCTTGGAATTAAGGCGTTGCTAAATGGAATGGGCGCGGCAACAATTCTTTCTGCTAAACCATTTTATAATGCAAGTGCATTCAGTACATCTGCTATTGTATCTGGTGCAGCTTTGGCAAGTTTTTCATTTTTGGGATTTGATTCCATTACCACATTATCGGAAGAGGCGATTCGTCCCAAAAAAGATATCGGAAGAGCGGCTATGCTTTCCTGTTTGATTGGTGGAGTCATCTTCGTTGTTCAGGTATATATAGCGCAATTGGTAAGGCCGGATTATAATTCTTTCCATTCACTTGATGCTGCTTTTTTTGAAATTGTAGAATCAGTTGGTGGTTCTATTTTTTCAGTGTTATTTACTGCTGCAATAATTGTTTCAACGTTGTCGGCAGGATTAACTGGACAGGCAAGCGCTGCAAGAGTGATGTATGCAATGGGTCGTGATGAAATGTTGCCAAAAAAATTCTTTAGCTACTTGCATCCAAAATATGCAACACCTACCTATAATATAATATTGATGGCAGTCATTGGTGTTACAGGAGCGATGTTGTTACCATTGAATCTGGTAGCAGAGTTGATGAACTTTGGTGCGCTATTAGGATTTATTTTCGTAAACCTTTCGGTGATTGTTTATTTCTTTTTCAAAAAGAAAGAATATAATGTTTTAAAGCATCTGATAATTCCTGCATTGGGTCTCATCATTTGTGCTTATCTCTGGATAAACCTGTCGGGTCTCACGTTGAAGGTTGGTTTTATTTGGTTGGCGCTGGGTCTCATCTATGCATTTTATGTAACAAAAGGATTCAAAAAAAATCCTGCAATCTATAATGATTAAATATTTTTCTCATGACAACAAATCAGTTTGGTATAGTGAATCCGGACGAAATAAAGGAATCTCATGAACAGTTCGCTGAAGCATGGTCGTTATATGCCCGCAATAGTGGACAAGGTGAGGTTTTCGATATGAATGGTCTTCGTATTGCAAACGCGCGCCTCCCTTGGTATTTATCGAATGCTGCAGTATTGTCTGCACCGATGTCTTCTAAAGAGGAGCTTGCCGCTTGCGTCGAAGGAGCAATTCAATATTTTAAATCCGAACAACATCCATGGTTCTTTGTTGGCGGCCGCCAATGGCTGGGAGAAGACGCATCGGCAACGCTGTCTCAACTTGGCCTTACTGAATTGTTTACAGTGACCGGCATGGTATCTGAGCAACTCACGACACCTGCACGACCTGTAGCGAATGTGGTTACACGCCGCATTGAAGACGAGGAGGCTCGTTTGGTTCTTGCTGATTTAAATGCTGTAGCATACAATGTTTCAAACGAATGGGTAAGACAGGCCGCATCGGGAGCATCCCTTTGGAAGACTCCTTTGTACGGATACAATGCTTATGTGGATGAGCAACCCGTAGCAACAGCCTTCGCTGTACCTCTTAATGGTGTAATTTATGTCGCCTATGCGGCTACCGCATTAGCTCACAGGCGCAAAGGTCTCGCAGAGTTGGTGATGCGACGCAGTATAGAACACGCCATGCAAGATACCGGTATCACTAGGACCGTACTTCATGCAACGGCTGATGGTTGTTCTATGTATATGAAAATGGGATATCGCCCGGTGGAAGAGTTCGTGATATATACACCGCAGGCTTAATGATTAATTTCTATTTCATTATTTATTTATAAATATCGTATAACCATATCTCAATATCATGATGAACATGCAGCACTAAAAAAATGATTTCACAAAAAAAATTTGTTAAAAACCTTAATTCTAACTCTTAATAATTCTATTTAATGCTTACGTTTTTTCGGAGTCACCACTAGAGATATAAACGAAATGGCGGTGACTGCTATAGCCCACATTGTTCCTATTAGAAAAATCGTGGGATTAAAAGCGGAAAGGTAGCCTGCGGCTGCTGCTGCACTGAAGACCCCAAATGTCCCTCCGACGGCTGTCAGGATCCATCCGCGTTTCTTCAACTCATGCATTTGCGACGTCTCGATGCCAATACGAATCGTTCCTGTTAAGTGGATTATTGCACCCAGTCCATTCATCAGTCGCCAGGCAAGTTCATGATTATTGCTCATACTAATTAAAGCTACAATCGCCAATAGGGACATGAATACTGCGCTCAGACCAGCAAACATGAAATGAAAAACGGTGGATGACTCGTGCTTATCCAGAGATTGGT
>CALQSB010000036.1 GCA_943333125.1 Chitinophaga pinensis | reverse complement strand
GGTTTGTTCGATATTGCAATCAAATATCCTGCGAAAATTGTCGCCAATATTCCAGCGACAAAGCCTCCTATAAAAATTAAAAATTTCTTCATATTCGTTGTCTTGTTATATTTCTTGTTCGTGAGTAGTCGTCCTATGCTGACACATAAATAGCTTATCTAATACGCAAAGTCCCTTTCAGGAGACATAGCTGAGAAGTAGCTAATCCACTATCAAGTATCCAGTATCAAGTATCGAGCACCTAGCTTATCCGATACACAACGTCCCTTGCAGAAGACACTGCTGAGAAGTAACATATCCAGCTTTATCCATCCTATCCCCCCACCATCTTCCCATCTTTCATTTGCAAAATCCTGTCACTCATTTTTGCTAGTTCTTCATTGTGTGTAACAATCAGGAAAGTTTGTTGAAATTCGTTACGAAGCGTAATAAATAGCTGATGTAATTCATTAGCATTAGCCGAATCTAAATTACCTGTTGGTTCATCAGCCATAATAATTGCGGGGTTATTAATTAAAGCTCTAGCTACTGCTACTCTTTGTTGTTCCCCACCCGATAATTGACCGGGTTTATTTTGTAATCTCTGAGACAATCCAAGCTTATTGAGCAGTTCCTTCGCTTTTTTTTCTACAGCCGAACGATTTTTACCCCCAATCCAGCCGGGGATGCAAACATTTTCTACAGCGGTAAACTCGGGTAAAAGATGATGAAACTGAAATACAAATCCAACATTCTTATTTCTGAAAGCAGCCAGGTTTTTTCCGGTTAGTTTTTCTATTCTTTCTCCATTGATCGTAATCACGCCAGAGTCAGCACTGTCAAGGGTTCCTAAGATATGAAGCAACGTGCTTTTACCTGCACCCGAAGCTCCAATGATACTAACAATTTCGCCTTTTTGAATATCAATATCCACCCCTTTCAATACCTGTAAATCACCGTATTTTTTTTGAATGCCATTAGCTGTTAACATGTGATAAAAATAGGATTTTTGTCTTCAAAATGTTAATAAATTAAATAAATATCATTTGCAGTTAAAAACACTTTTGGTTATTTCGTAGTAAAATATACATTTGCACAATATAAACCCTTTAAGAAGATGTTCTGGACACTCGAATTAGCCTCACATTTAGAAGACGCTCCATGGCCCGCAACCAAGGACGAATTGATTGATTACAGCATACGTAGCGGTGCTCCTATCGAAGTAATTGAAAACTTACAGGAACTGGAAGACGAAGGTGAAATTTATGAAGGCCTTGAAGACATCTGGCCCGATTATCCTAGTCAGGAAGATTTCTTTTTTAACGAAGATGAATATTAATTTTTTTTCAATTTAGTTTACTGCTTGAAAAAAAGGCCCATTAAAATCGACCTGATTTAAATTCAACATTCATTATTTTTCCATTTGTTCAATTACAGCACCGGTAACTCCTGTAAATGAAAATCCGCCATCATGGAAAAGATTTTGCATGGTAACCATTCTGGTAAAATCACTAAACATTACCACACAATAATTAGCGCAATCTTCAGCAGACGCATTTCCCAATGGACTCATTTTTTCTGCATAGTTAATAAAGCCATCAAAACCTTTTACTCCGCTTCCGGCTGTAGTTCTTGTTGGAGATTGAGATATCGTATTTACACGAACATGTTTTTTAACCCCATAATGATAACCAAAACTGCGCGCCACACTTTCCAGTAATGATTTCGCGTCTGCCATTTCGTTATAATCAGGAAAAACTCTTTGTGCCGCTATGTAAGTCAGTGCCACTACACTTCCCCAATCGTTGATCGCTTCTTTCTTCATACATGTTGCCAAAACTCTATGCAAGCTCATTGAAGAAATTTCAAACGTTTTTAAATTATGAGCATAATCTATTTCTGTATAATGTTTCCCTTTACGCACATTTATACTCATTCCAATGGAATGCAGAATAAAATCGAAGCCCCCACCAAAATGCTCCATCGATTTTGTAATCAGATTGTCTACGTCTTCGGCATTACTTACATCACAACCAATTACTGGTGCATTAATTTTTTCGGCCAGCTTATTGATTTCACCCATACGCATAGCCACAGGCGCATTGGTCAATACAATTTGTGCACCTTCTTCATGACACTTAATTGCAGTGATCCACGCTATAGATTTTTCATCGAGCGCACCAAAAATGATTCCTTTCTTTCCTTTCAATAAATTGTTGGCCATAATATTTTATTTCTTTGGTAATAATGAGATGTAAAATTAATTGTTATTGGGCAAATAGAAAATTAATCTGGATGGATGCTACATACTGAATAGTGGATGCTGGATGCTAGATTCTGAATGCTGGATAGTCTTCTCCGCAATGTCTCCTGTAAGTGACGTTGCGTAAGTTTGATAAAATGGATAAAGCTGGATAGGCCGGATTAATTCAATATCATCTCCTTAGCGTTCTCTAAAGCTGCTGCAGTAGGCTTCTCGCCGCTTAACATTTTAGCTATTGATGTGATTCTCTCGTCATTATTCAATATCCTTACATTAGTTGTAATTCTGTCGGCAACAATTTCTTTATACACAAAATAATGAGTGGTAGCTCTGGCAGCAATTTGCGCCTGATGGGTTATCGCTATCAGTTGATGCGCTCTAGATAATTCCTTCATAATAATTCCTACTTGCTTTGCCGCTTCACCACTTATCCCGGTATCTATTTCATCAAATATGAGTGTTGGCAATGCTAATTTTTTTGCCACCAAAGATTTTATACTCAACATCAATCTGCTTAATTCTCCACCACTGGCTACTTTACCTAAAGATTCAAATTTGTTACTTTTATTGGCATCAAATAAAAAGTCGATGGCGTCTTTACCATTAACAGATAATATCGTATTAGTAATCTGAATTTTTATTTTTGCATTCGGCATTCCAACCTTTGACAACAATTTATTTACAGCAGTAACTAATCCATCCGTTTGCTTTATTCTGTTTTTAGAAATGATCTCCGCCGTTTGATGGCATACCTCATTCCAATTTAATTCTTCTTTTTCCAGCTTTTCTATTGAAGAAAAAATATTGGTGTAATTATCAAGTTTTGATTGTAACGATTCGGTCAGCTCCATTAATTGACGAGTAGTATTTAACCCGTGTTTCTTTAGCAGCTTATAGCCTGTTGAAAGTCTGTCATTGAGAACAGAAATTCTTTCTGCATCATACTTAATACTTCCTTCTATTCTCTCCAGTTCATCCGAAACATCCTGCAATTCAATTAGTGCAGTATTTAACCGCAGAGCTAAAGAAGCGATTTCAGGATGAATAGATTCCAGTAATTTCAACTTATTATTTAATGATTTCAACTGGTTTACAACAGGCTGTTCTGATTGAGTCAATCCAGTGTATATATGAGAGAGTTGTATTTTTATATTTTCTGCATTGTTCAGTAATTTTAATTCAGCATCAATCTCTTCTAACTCATTTTCTTTTAAGGCGAGTTCATTAAGTTCGTCAAATAAAAATTTATTATAGTCGAGTTCTTTATTGGCCTGATCCTGCAATGTTCTTAACTGGTTCAGTTCATTTCTGACATTACTGTAATTTCCAAACTGTTCTTTAAGTTTTAAAAGAGGTGTTTTATTTTCTGCGAGAGCATCCAGCACTTCTCTTTGAAAATTCTCGGAATTAATTTCGAGTGTATCAAATTGCTGATGAAGATCTACCAGAAAAATACTTAATTGTTTTACCTGAGAAAGATTAACAGGTGTATCATTGATAAAGCTTCTTGATTTTCCGTTAGCAGTAATTTCTCTTCGAATCACAATATCATTTTCATAATCCAGATCATTTGCAGAAAAAAATATTTTGATTTCCTCATCTTGCTTAACATTAAAAATACCTTCAATGACACATTTTTTATTGGCGTCCTGTAATACGGAACTGTCTGCACGCTGACCCAAAATAAGATTGAGTGCTCCCATCAGAATACTTTTTCCGGCACCTGTTTCTCCAGTAATAATATTCAATCCGGATTCGAACTTTATTTCGAGATCATCTATAATTGCGTAGTTCTGTATGTGAAGTCTGGTAATCATTTTGAAGCAGCAAATTACTGAAAACTATTTTGTAATGGCCCGGAAAATTCCATAATAATAAAAGTGATTTTCTCTTTATAACAGGAGTATAATTACTTTAGATTTTTTCAGCCAATCAATACATGTAAATAAAAAAGTTCATTCCTTTTAAGAATGAACTTTATATAAGTTTAAAAACGGTTTAACTATTTTACTTCTACAGAATCAGCTAAATCAGCATCTGCCAAAATACGGCCGCAGTTTTCGCAAACCATAATTTTTTTACGCAATTTAATTTCGCTCTGCTTTTGAGGAGGAATAGCATGGAAGCAACCGCCACAGCTATCTCTTTCTACCGCCACAACAGCAAGTCCATTGTGATAGTTGTTACGAATGCGGTCGTAACTGGTTAATAAGCGCTCATCAGCATGTGATCTGGCTTCTGCAGCTGCTTTGTTATAGTGTGTTTCTTCTTTTTCGGTTTCTTTGATAATTTTTTCCAGCTCCGATTTTTTTCCACTCAGATTTGTTTCTTTTGTAGACACCGCTTTTTTGGCTAACTCAAGCTGACGGGCTTTATCTGCAGTTTCTTCTGTAGCATCTTTGATGTGCTTCTCACAAAGTTTTTCTTCGAGTTGTTGCATTTCAATTTCTTTATTGATAGCTTCAAACTCGCGATTATTTTTTACGTTCTCACTTTGTTTTTCGTATTTATTAATCAAAGCCTGTGCTTCAACTATTCCTTTTTTCTTTTGCTCAATGAATTCCTGAATACCATTGATTTCTTCTTCAATGCGTGTTTGACGGGCATGAAGACCTTCGATTTCATCTTCAAGATCTTTAACCTCGATAGGTAATTCTCCTTTTAAGATTTGAATTTCATCGAGCTTACTGTCAATTTTTTGTAAACGTACAAGTGAAGACAATTTTTCCTCAACTGAGAACTCTTTTACTGCGGCCATATTTTTGAATTGTTTTTTCGAACTTTATGCAAAACCAAAAAACTAAAAATTCATACCATTCATTAACTCACAGAATAACGTACAGGGTTGGTATTAACCTTCGTTTTAAGGAGGGCAAAGTTAGGGAAATTTTGCCTTAAAACATCAGCAATTAAGTCAATTGTAAATTGTTCACTTTCAAAATGTCCGATATCCGCTAAAACGAGGCTTCCTTCGGCGTCAAAAAACTCATGATATTTGATATCAGAAGTAATATAAATATCGGCCCCGGCACTAATAGCCTTTGAAGTTAAGAAGCTGCCCGAGCCTCCACAAACAGCCACTTTTTTTATCTTTTTTCCGAGCAAGGCCGTATGTTTTATAGCCTTTATATTGAAAATATCTTTTATTTTATTTAAAAATTCCATTTCCTCCATTGCCACCGGCAATTCTCCTGTCAAACCTGATCCGATTTCCTGATAAAGATTTGAAACTGAGCTTATTTCGTAAGCAACTTCCTCATAAGGATGGGCCATTTTCATAGCTAAAAGGATCTGATTTCGAAGCCAAGAAGGGAAGGTTACTTCTATTTTTTTCTCTATTTCAACTGAGCGCAGCCCTTTTTTCCCAGAATATGGATTTGCATCTGTCCCCGGCTTAAAACTTCCTATCCCTTCAGATACAAAACTACATTCACTGTAATTGCCAATATTACCTGCCCCGGCATTAAATAAAGCCTTTTCAATGGCATCCGCATGAGTTTCCGGTGCATAAACAATTAGCTTTTCTAAAAAATCTTTCTTAGGTGCCAGTATACTGCGGTGGATTAATTCCAGTTTGTCGGCAATTTTTCCATTAACACCATCGATTACATTATCCAGATTTGTATGACAAGCATAAATAGACACTTCGTTTTTAATGGCCTTAACGAGGACACGTTCTACATAACTATTTCCGCTGAATTTTCTCAACCCTCTGAATACAATCGGATGATGAGACACAATCAGATTGCAGTTTTGCTGAATAGCTTCATCTATTATTTCTTCAGTAACATCCAGGCAAATCAATACACCCGAACATTCCTGATGATGAGCTCCCGTAATTAATCCGGCATTGTCATAGTCTTCCTGCAATTGCAATGGAGCTGTTTTTTCAAGCACTGAAATTATTGTTGAAATTGTCATAATTAAAAATAGATATTTTTTTTTCATCCTCACTCAATTAAATTGCAACACCATTAAAAATTAATTCATGTCTGTTTCACTTCAGCAATACGAAAAATTAAAAAATAAACTTCAGCAAATTGCTGATATCAAATATGCTGCTGCCGTATTACAATGGGATCAGGAAACTTATTTGCCACCAAAAGGAAATGATGCAAGAGGCAGACAAATAGCCACTTTGAGCGAAATTTCCCATCAGCAATTTACTGATGAGAAAACAGGAAATCTGTTGCTGGAATTGCTCAACTGCAATGATTTGTCAGATACACAGAAAAGGAATATTCAATTAAGCAACGATGATTATATAAAGAGTAAAAAGCTTCCATCAGCATTTGTAAGAAAAAGCTCGGAAGTCATCAATAAAAGTTTTCACTCGTGGATTAGCGCCAGGAAAGAAAATAATTTTGATTTATTCAAAAATCCTTTGCAAGAAGTTATTGAAATAAAAAAGCAGGAAGCCGAATACCTGGGTTACAGCGGACATCCTTATGACGCGCTGATGAATGAATACGACAAAGGCCTTACGGTAAAATTTACCGATGAGCTTTTCTCTAGTCTGAAACCAGAATTGTCATCCATTTTAGCTGAAATAAAGAATTGTCCCCAGGTGGATAACAACTTTTTACATCGTCATTATGATAAAAGCACTCAATGGAATTTTGGAATGAATTTATTAAAAAGCATGCACTTTGATTTTGAAGCCGGAAGGCAGGACATCAGTGAACATCCTTTTACCACCAACTTCAGCAGTAAAGATGTGCGGGTAACCACCAGAATAGACGAAAATGATTTTGCAAACATGACCTGGAGTTGCATTCATGAAGGCGGCCATGCATTATATGAGCAAGGACTTCCCGACGAAGAATATGGAATGCCGCTGGGCGAATATTGCAGTTTGAGTATACATGAAAGTCAAAGCCGTCTCTGGGAAAATTGTATTGGCCGAGGTTTACCATTCTGGACGCATCAGTATTTGCCTTTGCAAAATCTTTTTCCAGATCAGCTAAAAAACATTTCTTTAGATCAGTTTTACAACGGAATCAATAAAGTTTCTTCTTCCTTAATAAGAACTGAGGCCGATGAACTTACCTATCATTTCCATGTGATGATAAGATATGAAATTGAAAAACTGCTGATTGACGGTACGATTATGTCGAAAGACATCCCTGCAATATGGAATGAGCTTTATGATAAATATTTAGGCGTTAAAGTTCCTGATGATAAAAATGGTTGTTTGCAGGATGTTCACTGGAGTCATGGCAGTTTTGGATATTTTGCTACATATAGTATAGGTAGTTTGTACGCTGCTCAATTTTGGTCGGCAATAAAAAAAGATATATTGAATGTTGAACAAATGTTAATCTCGGGAAATTCTTTACCAGTTTTTAACTGGTTACAGCAACATATATATCCTTTTGGACGTTATTACCATTCAGCCGAATTATGTAAAAAAGCTACAGGCGAAATACTTGATTCGAAATATTTTATTGAATATGCTAAGCAAAAGTTTTACGATATTTATAAAAAATTACATCAGTAAGATGCCTGACCATTTATATAAGTCCAAATATTTAATAGCCATATTAGTAACGATCATTTTATTTTTTTCTGCATGTAAAAAAACAGAACAAGTATATGTGGCTAATGTTTTTGAGCAATATTTTGAACAAAATATTCTGAACAAAAATTTCATTGTTAATTATGCGAAAGACCGCGGAACGGACATATCATCGCAGTTTATAGGCGATACATTTATGTTATTTAAAAACACCTATTACGATGGCCCAATGACTGCAATAAAAAACGGGATTACTTATACCGGTACCTGGAGTAGCAATTCGGATTACGGAAAACTTGTAATTAATATCACTCAGCCCACACCACCTGCCGAATTCAATTTCATCAATAGAGATTGGCGTTTTACCGAGAAAGCACTACCAGTTATGAAGCTTGCTCCATGGGGCAGCACCGACTCTACAGCTCTTTATATGGAGCGTTTACCTTGATTTATTTTTAATCCTGCACAATATTTTCTCTGTTTTTATGTTTATAGGATAGATCGATTTATCCCGATTTAATTCGTAAAAACAAAAGCCCAGTCCCTATGAACTTAATCAAATTGGCAAAAGCCAGTTGTGTGTCCGTTCTATGTGTTATCATCAGCATAAACAGTTACGCTCAACCAACAGCAAACTTCACTGCAACACCTACATCAGGTTGTGCACCTCTTCTAGTAAATTTCACTGATCAGTCAACCGGAAATCCAACATCATGGAGATGGGATTTAGGAAATGGCACCATTTCGCAATTGCAAAATGCATCAGTAGTTTATTTATTTCCGGGTCAGTACTCGGTTAAACTAAAAGTTATAAATGCTGCTGGTACTGATTCCATAATCAGAACACAGTACATTAATGTATATGCAAAGCCGACGATTGATTTTTCTGCTTCTGCTTATGCCGGATGTCCTCCTGCAAATATTTCATTTACAGATTTGAGTACACCTGGTAGTGGAACAAATTCATCATGGAATTGGGATTTTGGAAATGGGACTTCCAGTAATCTTCAAAACCCAAGTATTGTTTATGAAAATACGGGCATTTATAGTATTACCTTATTGGTTACAAACAGTTTTGGTTGCACAAGCGCTTTAACAAAAGATACCATAATCAGAATTACTGATAAACCAGTTGCGAGTTTTGTAAATAGCTCAACCGCAAATTGCGGAGCACCGTTGACCATTAATTTTACAGACCAATCTACAGGAACAGGGAATCTTTCTTATTCATGGAGCTTTGGAGATGGACCTACTTCTACAGATCAGAATCCATCTCATACTTATCTCACTACAGGAAATTTCTCTCCTAAACTTATTGTTTACAATCAAAGCGGTTGTTCTGATACCATTATCAGAACCAACGCGATCAATATTGCCAATAACATTACCATGTTTACGGTAATCCCAAGTGTGTGTGCAAATACACCAATAACTATTACAAACAGTACTACTCCAAATCCAATTAATGTGCTTTGGATTTTTGGAGATGGCACAACCTCTACGAATACCGTTCCTGTAAAATCTTATACAACTCCAGGCACTTATCAAATAAAAATGATTAATAATTATGGAATTTGTATGGACTCAATGACGAGAACGATTACCGTAATGGCGCAACCGACCGCAGAATTTACTGCATCGCCTTTATCATCTTGTTATGCTCCATTAACCGTGCATTTTACAAATTCAAGTGCTAATGCAGTAAGCTATTCATGGAACTTCGGAGACGGCGGTACATCTAGTTTAGCTAATCCAACACATTTATATGGCACACAAGGAAATTATTCAGTAACCCTTACCACTACTGCTGCGAATGGCTGTACTAAGACAACTACAATGAGTCAGTACATCAATATTCAGTTGCCTGTAGTTTCAGTTAATCAATTGCCAAGAAGTGGCTGTGCTCCTTTTGAATGGACCTTTCACCATACTGTATTAGGCGGTGATTCAATAGTGAGTTACCATTGGGATTTTGGAGACGGAAATTCATCAAATCTTCAAAGTCCTACACATGTTTTTGATTCAGGATCCTTCACTATTACATTAATAATAATCACGTCTACTGGCTGTACTGATACGGTAAGATACATTAATGGCATAAGAGCTGGAGTAAGGCCACACGCAGCATTTACTGCTAATCCAAGAAATACGTGTGCAGAAACAGCTGTTATTTTTTCTGATCTATCAACCCCATTATTTAATGTTTCGCAATGGTTATGGGATTTTGGTGATGGAGGAACATCTGCAAGTCAAAACCCAAGTCATACTTATCAGGATACAGGATATTTTACGGTACAACTCATTACTATTCAAAATGGTTGTCCTGACACTTTAATCGTACCCGATTATACGCACATATTCCCTCCTATTGCAAAATTTAAAGTAATTAATGATTGCTCTAATAGATATAAAAAGACATTTATAGACAGCTCAATTGGTGCTGATACCTGGCTTTGGAGCTTTGGAGACGGTTCCACCTCAACAGAACGAAATCCAATACATACCTACATTTCATCAGGATCTTATACTGTTAAATTGACGGTACATAATAATACATCAGGTTGTGAATTCACAAAAACTACAAACATTTTTGTTGTAAATCAATTGCCAGATTTTATAGCATCCGATACCGTTATTTGTAAATGCAACCCAATAACATTTACTGTAACAAATGTAAACACCAGTCTTTTCAGTCTTTTTAGATGGAATTTTGGCGACTTTACTTCTGGTTCTAATCAACCCCAAACTAAAATTTATTGTATTCCCGGAATTTATACGGTAAAGCTGTATTCAACTGATATGAGCGGTTGCAAAGACACTATTATAAAACCAAGATATATTAAAGTCAATGGACCAACTGCAAATTTTGGAGCTTCGGTAAATAGTATTTGTTCTTCATCAAGCGTTCGATTTAGTGATAGCTCATCTACCGATGGAAGAAACGGATTGGTAAAATGGATTTGGAATTATGGTGATGGCCATATTGACACCACATTAACAAGAACAAGTAACCATATATATACGTCAGGTGGAATCTATACGGTTTCCCTAACTGTTATTGATAGTAGCGGATGTGCTGATGTAAAAACAAGATCAAATCTAATAAATGTATTTCATCCTTCTGCATCATTTAATACTTATGATTCTATCAGTTGTCCCAGCCATGGCGTTACCTTTAATAATACATCAACAGGTGCTGGTTTAACTTACTTATGGAATTTTGGAGATAGAACGACTTCAACAAGTCAGAGTCCTTCACATATTTATACTGCTAGCGGAAACTATTCTATCACATTAATAGTGTTTGATCAAAATGGCTGCAGTGATACGAGTATAAGAACAAATTTAGTTAGAGTAGTTACCCCATCTGCAAGATTTGCCGTTAGTGATACTCTTGGAGCATGTCCTCCAATGATTGTAAATTTTACCAATAACTCTTTAAATTTTACAACATTATCCTGGAATTTTGGCGACAATAACAGCTCCGTAGAGCCGAACCCATCTCATATCTACAACGTGGCTGGTACATTTGTAGCAAAACTTAAAATTACCGGGCCAGGAGGATGCGTTTCAACTAAGCAAAGAACCATCGTGGTTCGTGGACCTGGAGGTACGTTTACCTACGGACCATTAAGTGGCTGCGTACCTACGGCTGTGAACTTCAGCGCAAACACCAGAGGAGCCAGTTCTTATGTATGGGATAATGGTAATGGAAGTACACACATTTCGACAGACTCTGCACAGATTTATAATTACTTAGAGGCTGGATCATTTGTTCCTAAATTAATATTAAGTGATACTGCAGGATGTATTGTTCCAATAATTGGAAGAGACACGATTAGAATCTATGGTATTGCATCAGGCTTTAATTTTAATGCGCCCACTTTTTGCAACAATGGCGATGTGCAATTTAATAATACTACTACAGCTGATGATGTAATCAGTGGATATACATGGAATTTCGGGGATTCAACATCAAGCTCTGGACAAAGTCCGGTTCACCATTATACAACTTCAGGATTATTTTACCCAAAGCTGATTGCAACTTCATTGCATGGTTGCAGAGATACCATAACCAGCACTATCCCTATTAAGATAGTTGCATCTCCTCAGGGAATAATAAACCAAACTGCTAATGGATGTACCAACCTAGCTGTAACCTTTACAGGCAGACTGGAAAGACCTGATACTTCTTTAGTAACATGGGAATGGGACTTTGGAAACAACAATACATCGAATTCAATGACACCAATTTCCCAGGTTTACAATGTTGCTGGCACTTACCCTGTTAAGTTATTTTTATCTAACAGCACTGGTTGTAAGGACACCGTAAATACTACTGTAGAAGCGTATGCAATTCCAACAGTTAGCGCAGGTGCCGATATGATGATCTGCAAAGGCAATACAGCAACACTTCAGGCTACAGGAGCAAGTACATATATATGGACACCAACTGCAGGACTGAGTTGTACTAACTGTGCTAATCCATTTGCCACTCCTACATCTCCTGTTGAATATATTGTTACCGGAACTTCAATTCATGGTTGTAGCAGCAGAGATTCTATAAAAATTGATTTGAAATTTCCTTTCACAATGACAGCGAGCAACAAAGACTCAATGTGTATAGGAAGCTCATTAAGGATAGCCGCGAATGGCGCTTATACCTACTCGTGGTCACCTTCAACAGGATTAGATAATCCTAATTCTGCTTCGCCACTTGCTACGCCTTCAACAACAACTATATATCAGGTAATAGGCAAAGATGACAAGAATTGCTTTTCTGATACTGCATATGTACCAGTGATTGTATTTGAAAATCCAACTGTAGAAGCAGGTAATGATAGAACATTGAATGTTGGACAATCAATTGATTTAATTCCACAGATTTCTAATGATGTAATTGATGCCAGATGGTCGCCAACAGGATCTATATTCAGAGATATATTCCCTGGCGTAACAGTAAGGCCAAATATCACAACAACCTACACTGTAGTAGTTACTAACAGAGGCGGGTGTACGGCTTCGGATCAATTAACAGTAAACGTTTTATGCAACGGAGCCAATATGTTTATCCCCAATACCTTTTCGCCTAATGGTGATGGGATGAATGATCTTTTCTATCCGAGAGGAAGTGGAATATTTACTATCAAAAGAATTAAAATATACTCTCGCTGGGGTGAAGTTATTTTCGAGAAAAACAACTTCAACGCCAATGATGTAAGCAAGGCCTGGGATGGCACGTTTAAAGGAAAGAACTTAAGTTCTGATGTGTTTGTGTATGTTGTGGAAGTTGTTTGCGACGACAACACAATGCTTACATTCAAAGGAAATGTAGCCTTGATAAAATAATAATAAAGTAGCTTTTGTTTTTATGATATGAATAAACAAGGCTTACTTTCTTGTAAGCCTTGTTTTTCAAAAACCATTAAAATAAAACTCATTAAAATATAAATAGTCTCTTAATAAAATTATTATACACCATTAAAAACAATTAAAATAAAAAAATAAATAGTAATAATAATTTCTGATTTTCGTTTATCATTTACCGTAACCTAATAACATCCACACCCATGAAACAATTAAATAAATATCTTTTGCTCTCTCTTATCATTTTCGAGAGCATCGATGCAAGTTCTCAGGATATTCACTTTTCTCAGATTTTCGAAACACCTTTACTGAGAAACCCCTCATTAACAGGTATCTTTTCTGGAGACGTAAGAATTCAATCTGTTTACAGAACACAATGGAACACAGTAACTGTACCTTATCAAACAACTTCATTAAGTGGAGAAGTAAAAAAACATATTGGCAGCGGAGATGATTTCATTTCCTATGGCGGCCAAATCGTTTATGATAAAGCGGGAACCATTGCATTAAGCAGCACACAGATTTTACCTGCTATAAACTACAATAAATCATTGAGTGCTGATAGAAATATGTATTTGTCTTTGGGATTTATGGGCGGACTAATGCAAAGAAGTTTTGACAGAAGTAAAATGACTACAAATAATCAATATGATGGAACGATGTTTAATGGCGGACTGAGTGATGGAGAAAATATCAGCTCATCATCTTATTCTTATTTCGATGGAAGTGTGGGCATGAGTTTAAATGCTCAGATTGGAGCAAATGAAAACAACAATTTTTTTGCAGGCCTCGCCTATCATCACTTTAATAAATCTTCAAAAATATCTTTCTACAGTTCGAGAGATCAGGAGATGACTCCAAAATGGGTAGCTTCCGGCGGAATCAGAATCAGCATGACAAGCTCATCTTTTTTTACCCTTCAATCGGATTATACTGTACAAGGAAGTTACAAAGAGATTTTGGGTGGTGCATTGTATTCCTGGAAGCTGGATCAAAATGATGAAAATAAATACATTCTTCATGCAGGTGCTTATATGAGATGGAAAGACGCTATCATCCCAGTAGCTAAAATCGAGTTCCGTCCTTTAGCGGTTGCCGTAAGTTATGATGCCAATATCTCTCAACTTAAGCAAGCAAGTAGTGGCAGAGGTGGATTTGAAGTCTCGTTAACTTACCAAAAATCAAAAAAAATAAACAGTAGTATGGAAGCAGTAAGATGCCCCAAATTTTAACCCCCAACAACAATCCTGAGACAGAAAAATCCTGTACTAACAACTAAAGATTTTTGTTTTTATGGATTGTTTGGATAACAGAGGCCCTGCTAATGCGGGGCCTTCCTGTTTTTATTTTTTTGAAAAACAGAACTTTTTTAATTAAAAAATGTTTATAAATTCGCACAAACTTTAAATTATAATCTATGTCTCTGCAAATTGGTCAAAAAGCACCCGATTTTACCTTGTATAAAACCTTTAACGAAACAGTCAGCCTTAGTGATTTTGCCGGAAAAAAGAATGTTTTGTTGCTTTTTTTTCCACAAGCATTTACTGGAAATTGTATAAAACAACTTTGTTTTGCCAGAGATAACATGGCTGTTTATAACAAAATCGATGCTCAAGTCATTGGAATCTCTGTCGATACAGTAGCCAGTCAAAATAAATTTTCTGAAGAACAAGGGTTCAATTTTCCGCTTTTGAGTGATTTTAATAAGGAAGTATCAACTGCTTACCAATGCATTCATGAGAGTTTTACCCACATGAATATGAAAGGCGTCAGTAAAAGATCTGCTTTTATAATTGATAAACAAGGTGTTATACAATATGCAGAGGTTTCAGACAACCCGGGAATTCAACCTAATTTCGAGGCAATAAATGAAGTTATTGTACGTTTAGGGTAAGAATCGTGTTACTATAATCCGTGAGTTTAATGCTATTTCGAAAAAAATAATATTAAACTTCCGTTTATTTATATTTTTAATAGCGTAAAATGTTATATTTGTTTCGTTGAAAAAAATTTTATACATATCAATATTGTTTCTTGGTTTCACCATGACTTCGCTTGCGCAAAGCAAGTCTTCAATTGATCAAAGCTATAATCCAACTCGTTTCATCAAGTTTTACCCAAATCCTGCAACAGCGGTCATTAATTTCGATTTTCAAAAAGGCTACGATGCTACCTATTCTCTATTGATTTTTAATTTTATGGGGAAAAAGATTTATGAATTAAAAAACACCCCATCCCGAATCAATATTAACCTGGAAGATTTTTACAGAGGTATATATATCTATCAACTTCGCGATAGAAACGGCGTCACTCTGGAATCAGGCAAATTTCAAGTTGTGAAATAAGGCCAACATTAAATTTACTCCCCTATTTTTTCAATTATTTTTTTACTGTGTCAAAATGACTGCATTTATAATATTGGCAAAATGTTTGACAATGTTACATTTGCGAACAAATCTATAAACAATGGAAGAAAACAAAATGCCCCTGGAAGACGAGATGATTGTCAATTCAAGTAATGACGTTGAAATGAAAGCTGTACCTGAAGCAGAAGAGCTGCTTTCCGAGAAGCTACAGAATGAGTTAGAAGAGCAAAAAGATAAATACCTCAGACTAGTAGCTGAGTTTGATAACTTTAAACGCAGAACTGCAAAAGAAAGAATTGAACTGATTCAAACTGCAGGTAAAGAAATCATCGTAGCGCTTCTTGATGTACTTGATGATTGTGAAAGAGCTGAGAAACAATTAAAAGAAACCGCTGTCGAATCCGGTCATTCAATTGAAGGTACTTTACTCGTGTTTAATAAACTCAGATCGATTTTACAGCAAAGAGGGCTAGCGGCTATGGAAAGTATCAATACTGATTTTGATGTTGAAAAACATGAAGCTATTTCTGAAGCGTCTTTATCTCCTGAACAAATAGGAAAAGTTATTGATGAACTAATGAAAGGCTACTACTTAAATGACAAAATAATTCGTTTTGCGAAAGTTGTTGTAGGAAAATAATAGTCCTCTTCAATTTGATTACACTTTATTAATAAAAAATTCTGCTTCAAAAAATGTCTAACAAAAGAGATTATTACGAGATACTGGGGGTTTCTAAAACAGCCTCGCAAGATGAAATAAAAAAAGCATATCGTAAAGTGGCTATGCAGTTTCATCCGGATCGAAATCCAGGCGATAAAACTGCTGAGGACAAATTTAAAGAAGCTGCGGAGGCTTATGAAGTGTTAAATGATACTGATAAAAAATCACAGTATGACAGATTTGGACATAATGCTTTCAGTCAAAACAGAGGCGGAGGTGGCAGTTATGGCGGAGGCGGAATGAATATGGATGATATATTCAATCAGTTTGGAGACATATTCGGAGACGAAGGATTTGGGAGTTTTTTTGGAAATAGAGGAGGTGGCAGGAGGAGCGGACAAGGTGGCGGTAGCAGAGGCAGCAACCTTAGGGTTAAACTAAAGATGAATTTTGAAGAGATGGCAAAAGGCGCCAACAAAATCATCAAAATAAAAAAATACATAAAATGTACCGGATGTAGTGGAAGTGGTGCAAAAGATAAAAATAGCTTTCAAACTTGTAATTCCTGTCATGGAAGTGGTCAGGTAAAGCGCGTACAGAATACTTTTCTTGGTCAGATGCAAACCGTAACTACCTGTCCGACCTGCAATGGAGAAGGCACTTCTATCACAGCCAAATGTAATAGTTGTAAAGGAGAAGGAAGAGTTTATGGAGAAGAAACAGTAAGCATTGATATCCCAGCAGGTGTGCAGGAAGGCATGCAACTTAGTATAAGTGGAAAAGGAAATGTTGGAGAAAGAGGTGGCAGTTTTGGAGATTTAATTGTACAGGTTGAAGAGGAAGCTCATCCACAGCTTCAACGAGATGGGCTTAACGTAGCCTTTGATTTATATTTATCTTTCCCTGATGCCGTCTTTGGTACTCAGGTAGAGGTGCCCACAATTGATGGGAGAGCAAAAATTAAAATACCACCTGGAACACAAAGTGGAAAAATATTCAGACTTAAAGGCAAAGGCTTTCCTCAAATCAACAGTTATGAAAAAGGCGATCAGCTAATTCATGTAAACATCTGGACTCCTCAAAATATAAGTGCTGAAGAAAAAGTAATGCTGGAGAAAATGAATAAGTCTTCGAACTTCGAACCCAATCCCGAAAAGAATGAAAAATCTTTCTTTGATAAAGTAAGAGAGGTATTCAGTTAGCACATAACTTATTCTCTAAATTTGAATGGAATTATTTACTTTCGTTGCGCTTCGTTTTTTTAATATAAAAAAATGAAGCGCATTTTAGTTTCAATCCATCGCTTATTTTGAAATACCTATAAAAATAAAATGTTCAATAACTGTGTTTGAAAATCAAGAGAATTTTATCTTGCTTAAATTTAAAAACCTAATGTTAAACCATTGAATACCAATAAATATCATTCTCTTGCTAACTAATGATAAGCAACAAGAGTAAAATATAAGTGACCATTTTTTAACAATAAAAATAAACGTATGAAATTATCAGTCTTTTCTTTTTTAATCGCCGTATTGTTGAGCCATCAGGTTTTGATTGCACAAAAATCAATCTGGCCTAAAGAAATACCATTAGCTAAAACCGGAGGTAAAATTACAATTTATCAGCCTCAGCCTGATGAACTTACAGGCAACATACTGAAAGGAATGGCCGCTATATCTGGCAGAGAAAAATTGCAGGATGACCTTTCTTTTGGAGCGATTTTCTTTGAAGCTAAATTATCTACAGACAAATCTTCCAGAATGGCAAGTCTGGAATCATTGAAGATCACTAAAGTGAAAGTGAATGGACTTACAGATCAGGATAAAACCAATAAACTAATTTCCCTTATTGAATCAGAGGCTACTAAGTGGAATCTTGAAATCTCATTGGATCAGTTGGTAAGCACCATAAAAGAAGATACGCATAAAGTTGAAATGTATAACAATAATCCGCCTAAGATTATATATGCTCAAAAACCTACAACATTAGTCATTCTGGACGGAGAACCAAAGATCAATAATGATAAAAATCTGGACGCCGACAGAGTCATTAATTCTCCTTATTTGATTTTTAAAGAAAGTGGCCAATGGAATCTTTATGTGGGTGGAACCTGGTATAATTCAAACACTGTATTATCAGGATGGACACCATCTAAAAAAATGTCTACAAAAGTAAAATCAATAAATGATCAAATAAAAAAACAAGAAAAAGATAATAATGACAACAAGGACGTTACGGCCACTCCAGAAGTTACCGATATCGTTGTAAGCACAGAGCCTGCAGAAATCATTCAATCAAAAGGAGCTGCTGTGTATACAAAATTAGACAGCACTACACTGCAATACATTTCAAACTCAGCCAATGACATTCTTAAAACTAGCGATGGCCAAATTTACATTCTGATTACAGGAAGATGGTTCAGTTCAACATCATTAAATGGTCCTTGGACTTATAATGAGCCTGATAAAATGCCTGCTGATTTTGCAAAAATCCCAAGAGGTTCTGCTAAGGATGGAGTATTGTCAAGTATTTCAGGAACCCCCGAAGCAGAAGAGGCCATCATAGAAGCAGAAATTCCACAAACTGCCAAAGTAAAAAGAAGCGATGCAACAGTAAAGGTTGAATATGATGGCGATCCTCAATTTGAAAGCATAGAAGGATGTATGTTGAGATTGGCAATCAATGCTAATCTGACTGTACTTCAAGATGGGGAAACTAATTTTTTCGCACTCGATAATGGCATCTGGTTTTTATCTTCAAGTGCAAAAGGGCCATGGAAAGTTGCTGACACCAGACCAAGAGATATCGAAAAAATATCGGTAAAATCGGCAGCCTATAATTCGAAGTTTGTTTATATCTATGAGTCTGATGCCGATTATGTAACGGTTGGTTACACCGGTGGATATTTAGGAAATTATGTTCAGGGAGACCCTGTAGTTGTTTATGGTACCGGATACTATTACACGCCATGGTATGGGGCTGTTTATTATCCAAGACCATGTACATGGGGTTATGGATTTAGTTATAATCCATGGACAGGATGGAGTATGAGCTACAGTTACAACATAGGATTTTTACAAATCGGCTTCAATTACGGTGGCGGATATGGCTATAGTTACGGAGGATGGTTTGGCCCGCCAATGTATTATCCACCTTGCAGACCGCCATATTATTATGGTGGCTATTACGGCGGTTATAATAGAGCTGGGGGCAATCGTTACAGCAATACCAATGTAAATGTCAATGCTAACATAAATATCAATAATTCACACAACAATAATATTTATCTTCCTAATAACTCTGGAAGCAACAATCGCCCCGGAGTTGTAAACAGACCACAAAATAATGATAAGCCCAATCGCCCTGATGGCGGTGGAGGCAACAATAACAATCGCCCTGATATTGGCAATAAACCCGGTTCCAATGGCGGAGGTATAAATGGCGGAGGTATAAACAAACCTTCTACTCCAAACAATGTGTTTGCAGACAAAGATGGTAATGTGTTCCAAAAAGACAACACTGGCGCAATCAAACAAAGAGATAATAGTACGAACAGCTGGAGCGCTCCTAAAAATCCTGCCTCAACAAGAGATATCAATCAAGATGCACAATCAAGAGACAGAGGAGATAGCCGGATGAATAATTTTAATCGTCCATCTGCAGCACCAGCTAGAGGTCAATCTATGCAAAACTTTGGAGGAGGTGGAGGAGGAAGAAGGCATTAATGTATAGATGACTATTATTAAAATAAGGCGACACCAAATTCTAAGATTACAAGAAAGGAAGAGAAATAAAAACGAAGATTAATTTTCGTTTTTATTTCTCTTCCTTTTGTTATATAATTTAGATGCCTTATCCAATAAAGTTAAAAATTGTTGTTGAAGATAATTACTTTGATCTGCAGAGGATTTTGCGATATTTTTTATGTACGACCAAGGCTGATCGTTATAATATTTAGAGTTTTTTAATTTCAACGCAAACATCGTTACTGCTGCTGCGAATTTCAGTTCTTTATTAATCTGATCTATTGGAGTCAGTATTGAAATAGCATTGAAATTTATTTTCTTAATGACGCTATCCTGATTCTGAGAATAATTAAGACTCATGGATGCAATTTCAATAGGTGATTTTAATACAGAAAGTTTAAGGTTCTGCTCTGTTGGAACTATTTCAAAAATCGCCATTACAGTACTGCCACTGCCCATCTCCCCTCCTTCCAGGTTATTAAGTGAATCTGCGAGCGCTTCCTTTTTGTTGTCAAATCCAATCAACCGGTAAGATTTTACATATTCGGGATTGAACTTAAGATTCAAGCTGGCATCATCAGCTACTGCATAAAAAGTTTGAGTTAATTCTTTAACCAATACTCTTTCGGCTTCATGAATATCGTCGAGATACGCATAATTTCCATTCCCTTTTTTTGCCAGTATTTGTAGTTTGGAATCTTTAAAATTACCCATGCCTACACCAAGGCAAGTAAGGTACACTCCTGATTGTCTTTGACTCGATATTAATTCATCAAGTGCTTTCTCTGAAGTTTCTCCAACATTAAAATCGCCATCTGTTGCTAATATCACTCTGTTATTGCCTCCTTTGATAAAAGATCTTTTAGCTGTTTGATAAGCAACTCTGATTGCAGATTCGCCTGGAGTATCTCCCTGCGCTTCCAGTTCTTCAATCGATTTGAGTATTTTTTCCTTATCCTTTCCCGAAGTTGGGGTAAGCCAGACCGTTACATACCCGCCATAGGTAACAATAGTAACAGAATCAACAGGTCGTAAATTTTTTACAAATAACTGAAATGCGGCTTTAAGCAAAGGAAGTCTGTTGGGCATGTCCATGCTTCCTGAAACGTCTATAAGAAAAACAAAGTTTCCCGGAGGCACTTTCTCCAGATCAAGTTTTTTGGCACTGACGTTAACATACAATAATTGCTCTTTGTTATTCCAAGGACAATTTGTCAACTGTGATTCAACAGTAAATAAACTATCTCCTTTGGGCTCACGATAATTTAAATTAAAATAGTTCACCAGCTCTTCGGTTCTAATCGCATCAGGTGGCACAAGACTGTTCATATTCAGGAATCTTCTGACATTACTATATGACGCTTTATTTACGTTAAGAGAAAATCCTGTGGCTGGAAATAATGTCGATTCTTCAAACTCGTTTTCCACTAATTGAAAGTACGTTTCATCCCCTGCAAACCATTGTCTGAAAGAGGCTTGATTTTTATCTTTTGTAAATGAAATTAATTTTGATTGATTTTTACTTACCGCGTCTGCAGTTAACTTTAAAATGATCTTCTGCCACTGGTCAGTTTTCACCTTTACCGTTAAAGTTTCGTAGCCTTCCAGTACTATTGTAAGTGAGTCGTAAAGAAATCTGTCATTGATTCCAAAATCGCCGGAAGTAGCACCAGAATAATAAAAAGCTCTGGCAGAGTGAACAAAGATTCGGGCATTAGGTAATGGCTTATTTTTTTCGTCTTTTATTTCGCCTCTGAGATAGAATTGACTTATAGCAGGGGTTGCTATTAATAATAAAGCACAATATATTGCAAGTTGTTTCAAGGTATAGGAAATAGAATTAATCTAATTTAGCCATTTTTTTTGAAAAATACTATACATTTTTCTTTACACGCTATTCCACCAATTGAAATATTTCTTTTAAATTCCTGCCCAAGCCATCATAATCAAGACCATATCCCAAAAGAAATTTATTAGCCACACTAAAGCCAATATAATCTAAGTGAAGTGGAAAAACTAATGCCTCAGGCTTATGTAAAAGTGTGGCGATTTTAATAGATGATGGTCCTTGATTTTCTATCTGTGGCAAAAATTCGCTTAAAGTTTTTCCTGTGTCAACAATATCTTCAATGATTACGACATCTCTACCTTTAAGTGAAACATCCAATCCAATAGAGGTAACTACCTGGCCGGTACTTTTTATTCCCTTATATGAAGCGAGCTTAATGAAACACACCTCTGCTTCTATTGTCAGTTCTTTAAACAAATCTGAGGCAAACATAAATGAGCCATTTAGAATAGCGATGAATAGTGGTCTTTTTCCAGCAAAGTCCTTATTAACTTCGGCGGCGATTCTTTTTATCTGATTATGTATTTCCAATTCAGAAAGAAAAGTATCAAATGTTTTATCGTGCACTTTAATTTGTGGCATATAATTTATTTTGGAATAATTAATTTTTGACCAATCTTTAAATGATTTGATTTCAGATTGTTTATTTCTTTTATTTCTTTTACAGTAACATGGTATTTTTTCGCAATAGTAGCTAAACTTTCACCTGGCCTTACTCTGTGAGACTGAATTTTTTCACTTACCGCTGTTGACTTTTCAGATTGTTTTTTTTCTTTCTGAGATTTTCCTTTTCCTTTCTCTTTTTTTACATTAATATTTGTCTGAGATGACTTTACGATTGCGCCAGACCTTAATGTCAGTATAGTTCCAGGCTTGAGCGTATCTGATTCATTGAGGCCATTATAAGCAAGCAGATAACTTAATTGTATGGCATTGGCTTGAGCGATATCATATAAAGATTCTGTTCCGGATACTTTATAGCTATCCTGTAAACCTTCGGACTTTTTTCGTTCCAGATAAATCCATGTTGAAGTATTGAGCAATCCGTCGTCAATTAAATCATTGTAATCTAGTAATAATGTAAGCGGAATATTATAGTTGCTTGCAATAGCCAGTAATGAAATTCCGCTATCGGCATAAACTGCCTTTAATCCATTATAAGTTTTTGTTTTTATTTTATCAGGATCTATGATCTGATTGATTCTATCAATTGACTTGTCCACTATTGAAAACCTTGATCTTGGGGTTTCAATTTGAAATACACTGTAATCGGGAATATCTTTCAGTGTCTGAGCACTAAGGTCATTAAGTTTGTTATCTTCAATTGTCTTAATCAGTATTTCCGGATATTTTGGATTGGTAGCATATCCCGCTTTTTTCAAACCATAAGACCAGCCTTTATAATCCAATGGATCTAAATTAAACAAGAACGCATAATGAGCTCTTGTTCTCAGAAAATCACTATGATCCTGATAGCTTTGAATAGCACTGTCGTATTTTCTGAAGCATTCCCCATTTTCATCATCATCATGATATACGGAAGCTCCGGTCCATTCGGCCTTACATTTAATTCCAAAATGATTGTTAGATTTTTTTACCAGTTCACTGTTCCCGCTCTCTGTTTCCAGAACACCTTGAGCAAGCGTTATTGAAACAGGAACGCCTGTTCTTTTCATTTCAATAATGGCGATATCTTTATACGTATCTATATAGTTTTGTACTGTCATTCGCTGAGAAATAACAGTACCTAATAAAGAGAATAAACAAAAAATAGTAACGACTATTTTTTTCACAAATTATAATTTTCTGATTAAGGTTAAACCATCTCTTATGGTAAGCATAATTTTATCCACTCGTTTGTCATTAGCCACATATTTATTAAACTCATGAATAGCTTTAGGATTTTTCCCGGTTAACGGATCCTGTAAAACCTGGCCATGAAATAAAACGTTGTCCACTAATATCCATCCCCCACTTCTTACCATCGGCAAAGTTAATTCGTAATAATCAATATAACTCACTTTATCAGCATCAATAAAAACCAAATCCCAGATTTCTTTTAATTGAGGAATTATTTTTAAAGCATTACCGATATGTAATTGAATCCTATTTTTTTCATTGGCTTTTTCAAAATAACGCATTGCTGTATTTGCATCGTCCTCTCTGATTTCAATAGTATGAAGCATGCCGTCTGTACTCATTCCTTTTAATAAACACAGTGCACTGAACCCGGTAAATGTGCCAATTTCCAATACTCTGGATGGCTTTATCATCAGACTGATCATTTCGAGAAATTTGCCTTGTAAACTTCCGCTTAACAGGTGAGCATGAGGATGTGATGCCTGTGTAGTCATTTCAATTTCCTGTAACACCGCATCTAACTGACCAGAATAAATGCTGCTATAATTTTCTGCGAGAGGATTTACGATTTCCATAACTGCTACTTTCCTGTATTTTTTTGGGAAATAATAAAAAGGCCCAGAAAAGTGAAAATTCCATTGATAAGAATGAGCTCGTTACCAATTTTATAACCATGAAATATAGTTTTACTTATTTCGGTAAGTCCCATGGCAATGTGGAGTTTCTTTTCGTACCACTCAGGACTGCATAATATGTCGATGCCCATTGCTAAAAGTGGAGCAATAATACATACATACCAGATTAATTTATTGTTAAGCGATCTTGTGGTAAGAATCCCAAAAGCAAACAATCCAAGCAGTGGACCATAGGTAATGCCGGCAAATTTAAGAATGAAGTCTATGATTAATTTATCGTTAATTGATTTAAAAAAAAGCACCATAATAAAAAACAAAACAGCAAAGCTTACATGCACTTTCATTCTTGTTTTTTTCTTAGTCTGTTCCTCTCCCACTTGTTTATTTAATCCAATAATATCTATACAAAAACAAGATGTCAATGAAGTAATAGCGCCATCCACACTGGGAAATAATGCCGAAACCAATGCAACAATAAATAACACACCTATTGTACCACTGAAAGCATCACTTAAGGCAATTGTTGGGAATAAATCATCCGGAGCTGTAGTTATATTCATTTTAGTAGCATAGAGATAAAGAATGCCTCCTAAAAACAAAAACATAAAATTAACCACCATTAATACTGCGGTAAAACTCATCATATTTTTTTGTGAATCTTTCAGATTTTTCACACTGATATTCTTTTGCATCATTTCCTGATCCAGGCCTGTCATTGCAATGGCTATGAACATTCCGCCTAAAATATGTTTCATAAAAAATGATCCGGACTTCACATCAGTATTAAATACCTGAGTATATCCTTTTTCATTCATCAGGTGCAGTGCTCCCGAAAAATCGGTACCAAGGGCTTTGATAATTACAATGGTACAAACCACAAGGCCCAATAGCATACCCGTTGTTTGAAGAGTATCGGTATAAATGATCGTTTTTACCCCTCCTTCAAAGGTGTACAATAAAATCATCAGCAGTATAACAAAAGTTGTAGCTATAAAAGGAATGCCCAGTTTATTTAAAATAAAAATCTGAAGAACGTTTATTACCAGATACAATCTGGCTGTGGCTCCTACTACTCTTGATAAGATAAAAAATGAAGCGCCAACCTTATGTGCATTTACCCCAAATCTGTTATCGAGATAAGTATAGATACTGGTAAGATTCATTTTGTAGTATAAAGGGAGTAATACAAAAGCAATGACCAGATAGCCCAATAGATAACCTAAAACAATTTGAAAATAAAAAAAATTTCCGCTCCCTACTCCACCCGGAACACTTACAAATGTTACACCGCTTAATGAAGTTCCAATCATCCCAAAGGCGACAAGCATCCAGTTGCTTTTTTTGTTGCCTATAAAAAACGATTCGTTATTTGAGCCTTTTGAAGTATACCAGGCAACGATGAGTAATAATAAAAAATAACCAATAACAAACGAAAACAAAATAACTGGCGACATAGAATAAAATATTTTTTCCGATTATATTAATAATTTTTGAAGATAAACAAATTTGCATTCCCTTTGTGTCAAATGAATTAAAAATGTCAATAAATTCTATGGCTGTTTTTTGTGGCAGTCAATCCGGAGATCACGTAATATTTACAGTACATGCTTCTGCTATTGGAAAAATATTAGCGAGAAATAAAATTAAAATTGTTTATGGTGGTGCCGACCGAGGACTGATGGCTTCTGTTGCCAATGCAGGTCTTGAAGAAGGCGGAACCGTCATTGGCATATTACCAGAACTATTAAATGAAATAGAAATACTACATAAAGGACTTTCAGAATTGCATATTGTGGATACCATGCATTCAAGAAAACTACTGCTGTTTAGCAAATGCGATGCTGCTATTATTTTACCCGGTGGCTTTGGTACATTGGATGAACTGTTTGAAATGCTCACCTGGAACCAACTGAAAATTCACGAGAAGAAAATATTTATTTTAAACACCAATGGATTTTACGAGCATCTAATTGCTCACATCCATAAAATGCATGAAGCCAAATTTTTGTACTTCCATCCTGATGAAATTATCACTGTGATTAATGAACCCGAAGAAATAGAAAAATACCTTTGATTATTTTTTACCCTGAAATAAAGCGATGTTGTAACCGGCTCTGATGATGGGGACAGAACGCTGTAAATTATCCTTGTAAGGAGAGTACGGCGAATTTGCAATATCCCATAAAATAGAGAAATAATAATACGATTTTTGGTAAGGAAAATCCTTTCCACTCGAAATTCCACCGCCAACCAAAAAACTATGTGCTTCAAATTTAAATCTTTCTACTCCCAATCCTCCTGTTGACCCAAAGGGTATGTATTTAGTTCTTAAAAAATTATACTCATAATGACCTTCTGCAAATAAAAATTTAAAAGGAAATAGCCTTATAAAAGCGCCCGGGCCATAATTTGTTAGCCTTAGCTTATCTCCATAAGCTATATAATCTCTCTGTGACTGGTAATTGATGCTGGGACTTACCGCAATGTCAATGTATTTATTAAAGCTATAACCGATATAGGGGCTAATTCCCAAAGCCGTAATTTGATTTCCAAATACAGCATTCAATGTGCCTCCGGTAAAAACATTTTCTTTTTTAAAAAACTTTTCATTGTCCTCATCCTGTGAGTATACCGAAAGTGAAATACTAACGGT
>CALQSB010000035.1 GCA_943333125.1 Chitinophaga pinensis | reverse complement strand
TACTCTTGGACCTGGGGAGATGCATTATTTATTATACTCGATCCATATTGGTACACTTCAACTAAACCAGACTCTTTACATGGGTGGAGATGGACTTTAGGAAAAACTCAATACGATTGGATGAAGAAAACACTCGAAGACAATGACAGTAAAAAATTCAAATTTGTTTTTGCCCATCAAATTATTGGTGGAGATCCAGATGGCCGCGGTGGAGTTGAATTTGCAGATCGTTACGAATGGGGTGGAAAAAGTTTAAATGGTCAAGATTCTTTCGCTTTCTACAGATCAGGATGGTACAAGCCTATAAAGGACTTATTCAAAGAACATAAAGTAAATATCTTCTTTCATGGTCATGATCATTTTTATGGCAAGCAGGAAAAAGATTGTTTGGTTTATCAGGAAACTCCTCAGCCCAGTCATCCCAATCCATCCAATTCTGATGTTGTAACTTATGCAGATGATTACGGTTATCATGAAGGTATTATTCAGGCCAGCTCAGGACATTTAAAAATAACCGTAGCTCCAGCAGGAGTAACAGTTGATTATGTAAGAACCTATTTGCCGGCAAATGAAGATGCTACACATCATAATAAAGATGTTTCTGCAACATATTTTATTGGATCAACTAATTGTTATGATTCAACAAATGGCGGAGATACAACAACGCCGGTAATTCATGATACTATAGTAAGTGGTGTTTCTCCTGTATTATGGAGTAATAATAATCCGAATGAATTAATATATCCAAATCCTTCTTCAGGAAGTGTAAATATAATTTTCTCTTTACAAAGTTCAGAGAGGCTACATTTTTATATATACAATTCAGCAGGCCAATTGGTAAGACGCTGGGATTACAACAATGCTATTAGCAGCGGTAAATATAAAATAATCTGGGATGGAAACACAAGTAGTGGAAGCAGATTGCCAAATGGAGTTTACCTATATTCAATTAGGGGTGAAAATAATTTTATAAAATCGGGGAAAATTGTTTTGGAATGATGTTTTAAGCCTTGAACTACTTTTTGATAAATAATGAATCTGATATTATTTTATTTATTATCACATTTGAAAAAGATTTAGCTAAATAATAATGCCCTTTTTCATTTAAATGTTCGTCATATTTTGACAATACAAATTGAACGCCATTTTTGTAATTAATCGAGTCTCTGTAATTGTAATAATTAACTTCAGGAAATTGTGTAAAGAAGTTTTTTATGACGATATCAGCATTTTTAAAAATTATAGGATAATTTAATAAGTCCATCTCCGGTAAATTAGCGACGAAAACCTTGCAATTGTTTTTCTTGGCGTGATTAATCATCTCCGATAATAACTCTTTAGGATAAACCCAATTTGATCGATTTTCTGTATAGGATTTAAGATATTGATCAAAGATGCTATTAGGAATTATTATGCCATAATTTTTTAGTATTTATTTCTTATCACTTTATAGCTTACTTTTATTTCAACAAACATGGCATGACAAATAATGATATGCTTGAACAGCTAAAAACAGAAAACGAACAACTTCAATTTCAGTTGAAAGATCTGGAGTATTTTATTGAAATAAAGGAAGAGGAACTAGCCTTTCTGAAAAACAAAGCGAAGTCGGTTGCTGAAATGCAAAGTGCGCTCGATCAGCGATTATATGAGATCGAACAGATGCAGCATTTCATAGGAAATATTCAACAGAAGTCAATTGGAGATGCTAAAAGAGAAGCAAATCTCGAAGAAGAATTGATTCAGAATATCAAAATAGAAAAAGAGTTTTACGAATTAAGAGATCAATTTAAAAGCACCACTTTGGCTTTGGAGGATACCACTAATCAATTATCTGAAGCTATTGAACTTTATAAAAAATTAAACGATTGCCATTCAAAAATTGCAGCATTGCAAAGTAATTTGGAAATTGCATTACTGGACAATCAATTTTTAAAAGAAGAACTTGAAGAATTGAGATCCAATGAATCAAATACAAATCAGGAATAAAAAATCAAAATGAATATAGCTGATATCAGAAAAGAGTACATATTACAATCGCTTTCAGAAAATGATATTGAAAGTGATCCGATTTTACAATTTAATAAATGGTGGAATCAGGCTATAGAAAGCAATATTGAAGAAGTAAATGCGATGACCCTGGCTACTGTAAATAAGGAAGGAATGCCATCGGCAAGAATTGTTTTACTGAAAGGTTTTGATTCAAATGGTTTTATTTTTTTTTCAAACTATTTAAGTAAAAAAGGAACAGACCTCGAAATTAATCCAAAGGCCTGCATTGTTTTTTTCTGGAAAGAATTAGAAAGACAGGTTAGAGTTGAAGGAATCGTAAACAAAATCAATGAGAGCGAAAGTGAGGATTATTTTCAATCAAGACCTACCATCAGTAAAATTGGTGCCTGGGCTTCACCACAAAGTCAGGAAATAACTTCAAGAGAAAGCCTTGAAAATAAATTTAAAGAATACGAATCTGAATTTAAAGATGGAGGCATCCCAAGACCGAAACATTGGGGCGGTTATCGGTTAAACCCTAATAAAATTGAATTCTGGCAAGGAAGACCAGGGAGATTACACGATAGAATTGAATATGCTAAATCAAGTGAAAATAATTGGAAGGTTGTAAGGCTCGCTCCTTGATTTTTAAAAAAGATAAGTTGACTGGCATATCCATTCAACTTATCAACACAGATTTACTTACTTTTTTGCAGCAGCTTTTTTTGCAGCAGCATTTTTTGTTGTCGTTTTTGATTTGGCAGGTCTTACTTTACCAAAGCTTCCGGCAAATGTCTTTCCTTTTTTAGTCTTGATGTCTCCACGTCCCATAATATATAGATATTTATTGTTTAACTTTTAATAAAAAAGCAAGATGCAAATTGCATCTTGCTTTTTTTTGGACTTCTAATTAGATTTTAGAAGACAATTCTTTTCCGGCTTTAAACTTAGCAACTTTTTTTGCTTTGATTTTGATAACCGCTCCTGTTTGAGGATTACGTCCGTTACGAGCAGCTCTCTTTGCAACTGAAAAAGTTCCAAATCCAACTAATGTAACTTTGTTACCGCTTTTCAAAGTTTTTGTTACTGCTTCGATAAAAGAATCTACAACAGCGTTTGCTTGTGTTTTTGTGATTTCGGCATCATCTGCCAATTTTGCAATTAATTCGGCTTTGTTCATAATATAAATTTTGTAATTTTTTACTGCAACAAATATAGAGGGTTTTTAAATCCAACAAAATTATTTTTTATTTTTAAAAAATAAAAAAAATCCGCTGCAATCCACAATTAGAAAGGATTTTAAGACCCTGTGCTGAATTTATTTTATTTCCATATTCCCTAAAACCCGCTCTGACAAAGGGTTTCATAAATAATCCGCTGAAAGCCTTTGCTGATGCGAATTATAAAGGATTATAAATAATTTTTAAAACCAAAAAAAATAAGAAAGCCTTGTTTTGCACAATTAGTTAACAACCTGCATTACCGATCGAAAAGCAATAAATGCATCTCCCCATTTTTCAAAAGATTTCTGACGAAGTGCCTCCGCATAAATTTCTATATATTGATTATAGGAAGCCTTGCTTTCTGCTTTATATTGAATGGCATAAGTGGGTCCTTCTGTATCATCAATCTCAAGCAATCGTAAAATAGCTGCATTATAAAAACAACCGGTAGCCAATACTTCAGGGATATGTTCTTGCTGCAACCATTCCAGCCATAAAGATTGAATATCTTCTCTAACTTTTATCGTTACATTATATATGTACATGTTTGAATTGTTGAGTGTTTAATTTTTAATTTCCAGGTAAACCGGACAATGATCACTGTGTTTTACATCCGGATAAATTTCAGCGTCTTTTAACTGATTTTTTAAGGACTCGGTAACCGCGATATAATCTATTCTCCATCCTTTATTATTCAATCTTACTGTTGGGAAACGCTGACTCCACCAGCTATAGCGATGAGGTTCCTTATGAAATTCTCTGAAACTATCTATCCATCCTGATTCAAGAAATTTAGTCATCCATGCTCTTTCTTCAGGTAAAAAACCCGTTGTATTTTTATTGCTTTTGGGATCATGAATATCTATTTCCTGATGTGCAATATTATAATCACCACAAAGTATAATTTTAGGATTTTTCTTTTTTTCCTGATTTAGATATTTTAAAAATTCATCGAGCCATTTATACTTAAATACTTGTCTTTCTTCGCCAGAAGTACCAGAAGGAAAATATGCGTTGATTAATTTAATATCTCCAAATTGCATTTCAATCACTCTTCCTTCAAAATCGCTTTCAGAATGACCATTCCCTTTTTTTATGGATGTTGGTTTTATCTTCGATAAAATTGCTACTCCACTATACCCTTTTTTGTTGGCACTAAACCAATGATGCTCAAAGCCCAGGTTTTCTATTTCTTTCATATCCACATCTGCTTCTGTGGCTTTTGTTTCCTGTAAACAAATAACATCGGCAGGGTTTGTTTTCAGCCAATCAATAAGCCCTTTTTTTATAGCTGCTCTAATTCCATTTACATTATAACTGATGATACGCATGAATATTTTTTAAGCAAGGTAACGATTTGAATACAGTGAAGAAATGATTATGTGCTTAGTTGGAATTATTATCTGCTAAAAAATAATTTATGATTTCTGGTCTCTTTGAGTCTTATTCCAAAATTGGTCTCAACCACTTTGTAGCTTCTTCAATACTCATACCTTTTCTATTGGCATAATCTTCCAGTTGATCTTTTTCTATTTTTCCTACACCAAAATATTTACTTTCGGGATTTGCAAAATACCATCCGCAAACTGACGACGCTGGATACATGGCAAGAGACTCTGTAAGAAATATCCCTGTTGCCTCTTCGCCTCCAAGCAAGTCGAAAAGTTTATACTTTTCTGTATGATCCGGACATGCTGGATATCCTGGTGCTGGACGAATACCCAAATAATCTTCGCTGATTAATTGTTCTGTAGACAAATGTTCATCTATCGCATATCCCCAAAATTCTTTTCTTGTTTTATGATGCAATAGTTCTGCAAAAGCTTCTGCAAGTCTGTCGGCAAGTGCTTGTAATATAATTTTATTATAATCATCAAGCTTTTCTTCAAATATTTTTATATGTTTTTCGATGCCTTGTATGGTTACCGAAAATGCACCTATATAATCCAACTGATTAGGATGTATAAAATCGGCCAACGATAAATTAGGCTGTCCTTCTGCTTTTTTTATTTGTTGTCTTAAAAATTCAAGACGGATATTTTTATTTTCATGCTTCACTAAAATACTATCTGGTGCTGTTTTAGAAACTTCCCAAAAACCAACCACTCCTTTTGCGGTGAGCCAGTTTTCTTCAATGATTTGTTTTAACAGTTGTTGTGCATCCTTGTATAGTTTTGTGGCTTCCTCACCAATGACACTATCAGAAAGTAATGCAGGAAATTTTCCATGCATCTCCCAGGCAATGAAGAAAGGTTGCCAATCGATATAAGTAGCAATTTCTGCTAGCGAGTAATTATCCAACTCATTTGTACCAATAATCGTAGGTTTTACAGGATGATATTTATTCCAGTTTAGTGATGCGATTTTTTTCTGCGCCTGTATAAAAGGAAGTAATTGTTTGGATGATTTTTTATTACCAAAATCCAGTTTAAGTTTATCATACTCTGATGTTATGTCAGAAAGAAAATTAATTTTATGTTCTTTATTTAATAAACTACCGGCAACCGTTACACTTCTTGAAGCGTCGAGCACGTGCACAACACCGTCTTCATATTCGGGCGCAATCCTAACTGCGGTATGCATTCTGCTGGTAGTGGCGCCACCTATTAATAAAGGAATGTTCATTTTCATCCGCTTCATTTCTTTGGCAATATGCACCATCTCATCCAGAGAAGGCGTAATCAATCCACTTAACCCAATAATATCTACATTATTTTTTTTAGCTTCTGTTAGAATTTTATCTGCAGAAACCATTACCCCCAGATCGATAATTTCATATCCATTACAACCAAGCACCACGCCAACTATATTTTTTCCTATGTCATGCACATCGCCCTTTACAGTTGCCAAAAGAATTTTTGCAGGGCCTTTGTCATCTGCAGCATCTGCTGCTTGATTCGGATTGTTTTTTCTGTCTGCTTTTTCCTGTTCAATAAATGGGGTAAGAACGGCTACGGCTTTTTTCATCACGCGTGCGCTTTTCACTACCTGAGGTAAAAACATTTTTCCTGCACCAAATAAATCACCAACAATATTCATTCCCGACATTAAAGGACCTTCAATAACATCGAGTGGTTTGGGATATTTAATTCTTGCTTCTTCTGTGTCCACATCAATATAATCAGTGATACCGTGTACCAAAGCGTGCTCCATTCTTTTTTCAACAACATCATTTCTCCAACTTTCGTCTTTAATAATTTCTTTTCCTTTTGCTTTTACCGTTTCTGCAAATACTATTAATTTCTCAGTAGCACCATTGTCATCATTATTATTGTTCATGATAACGTCTTCGCACAACTGTTTTAAAGTTGGTTCTATCTCATCATAAATTACCAGCTGTCCGGCATTTACAATGCCCATATCCATCCCGGCTTTGATAGCATGAAAAAGGAATACGCTGTGAATAGCTTCTCTTACGTGATCATTTCCTCTGAAAGAAAAAGAGACATTGCTAACGCCACCGCTTATTTTGGTTAGAGGCATTATTTTTTTTATTTCTCTTGTGGCTTCTATAAAATCTACGGCATAGTTATTATGCTCTTCGATACCTGTTGCTATGGCAAAGATGTTGGGATCGAAAATGATATCTTCAGGCGCATAACCCACCTGCTCAGTAAGAATTTTATATGCTCTTTGACAGATTTCAACTTTCCTTTTTTTAGTATCCGCTTGTCCAACTTCATCAAAAGCCATTACTATTACTGCTGCTCCAAAGTTTTTACAAATGATGGCCTGTTCAATAAACTTTGCTTCTCCTTCTTTCATAGAAATGGAGTTGACAATACATTTTCCCTGTACACATTTCAATCCGGCTTCAATGATTTGAAATTTACTGCTGTCAATCATAATGGGAATCCTGGCAATGTCGGGTTCGGCCTGTAATAAATTAACGAAAATGGTCATTGCAGATACGCCATCTAATAAAGCGTCATCCATATTAATATCTAATACCTGTGCGCCACTCTCTACTTGCTGACGCGCAACAGATAAGGCTTCTTCGTATAGTCCTTCTCTAATGAGTCGTGCAAATTTTTTACTTCCAGTAACATTGGTTCGTTCTCCAACATTTACAAAATTTGTTTCCGGACGAACGATAAGTGGTTCTAAACCGCTTAATCGGAGATAAGGTTGTATGTGTTGTTTCATGTTAAATTTGTTTGAGAGGTTCAAGAGGTTTAATAAGTTCAAAAGGTTGTTGAACCTGTTGAACTTATTGAACCTTTTAAACTAAGAACCTACAATTGGCAATTCCCTCGGCTTATACTTACTCACTTCATCTGCAATATGCTTAATATGATCAGGTGTGGTTCCGCAACATCCTCCCACAATATTTACAAATCCTTCTTTGGCCCATTCTTCAATGATATGGGCTGTTTCGTGTGGCTGTTCATCATATTCCCCAAAGGCATTTGGCAATCCGGCATTTGGATACGCAGAAGTAAAACATTTTGCAATGGAAGACAACTCTTCAATATGTGGTCTCATCTCGCTTGCACCTAATGCACAATTTAATCCGATGCTGAGTGGATTGGCATGAACAACAGAAATATAAAATGCTTCAAGTGTTTGGCCGCTTAATGTTCTGCCGCTCGCATCGGTTATAGTGCCACTAATCATAATCGGGAGTTCCCCAATATTGTTTATTCTGAAAAAATTTTTAATGGCATAGATTGCTGCTTTTGCATTCAATGTATCAAAAATGGTTTCCACCAGTAAAATATCAACTCCCCCATCCACAAGCCCTTTCACCTGTTCTTCATAGGCAGCTACCACTTCATCAAATGTTACCGCTCTGTAACCAGGATTATTTACGTCGGGGGAAAGTGATAATGTTTTGTTTAATGGACCAATGGCGCCGGCAACAAATCTTGGTTTATCAGGATTAATTTTCGTGTATTCGTCTGCGGCAGTACGGGCACATTTTGCAGAAGCTACATTTAATTCATAGGCCAAAGACTGCATGTCATAATCTGCCTGAGCAATAGTAGTGCTGCTAAATGTATTGGTTTCAATAATATCAGCACCCGCTTCCAGGTATTGTTTATGAATAGCGATGATTATTCCCGGCTGAGTAATGCTTAATAAATCATTATTCCCTTTCACATCTTTATGCCAAGATTTAAAGCGCTCTCCACGATAATCCACTTCTTCCATTTTATACCGCTGTATCATTGTGCCCATAGCGCCGTCGATGATGAGAATGCGTTGTTTGAGGACTTCTTTTATGTCTGCCATTTTTAAGTGTTTAATGGGTTTGGAAGGTTCAATACCTACCTGCCGGCAGGCAGGAGTTCGATAGGTTGCATCAATCTTTTAAACCTATTGAACGTTTTGAACCTTTGGAACTTATTTTTTGTTTGTCGGTAAAATCAAATGCTGATAAACGTCTTGCAAATCCGTAGAAATGTGAAGGAGTTGTAGGTCGTTTATTAGTTCAATAATTTACCAAGTTGCAGGGGTTGAACAATAAACAAATCCTCACCTGCAACGGATGCAAATATATAATAAGATAGGGTTATCACAAAATGCAAATCAATAAAATCAATTGATAGAAGTAATATAATGCTCAACGGGAATGCGGTTGCTGATACTTTTTGCCAATGTCATCTCGTCAGCATATTCCAATTCTCCACCGAAAGCGATTCCGCGGGCTATAGTTGTAATCTTTAAAGGCGTCGTTTTTAATTTACGGCCAATATAATAAATAGTAGTGTCGCCCTGAATATTTGGACTCAGCGCAAAAATAATTTCTTTGGTATTTTCTACAGCGATTCTGCTAATCAAAGATTCTATGTTAAGCTGCTCAGGACCGACTCCATCCAATGGAGAAATGATCCCACCCAAAACATGAAAAGTTCCATTGAATTGCTGTGTACTTTCAATAGCAATAACCTCTCTGATCGTTTCAACCACACATATCATATCCTGCTTGCGGGAAGGATTAGCGCAAATATTACAAAGCTCTTTGTCTGAAATGTTATGGCAACGGTTACAGAATTTAATTTCTTTGCGCATTGCAGAAATAATTTCGCTGAAATGCTCCACTTCTTTTTCATTCTGTTTAACCAGATGTAAAACGAGTCTTAGTGCGGTTTTTTTACCAATGCCAGGAAGCTTGGCAAATTCATTTACAGCATTTTCCAATAAAGTGGAGGAAAAAATCATGTTGCAAAAATAACCTTTGGCAAATTGCTAACTGCATTTGAGGACGATTTTTTATCAAGATATTCAAAACAATTAGTGAATATGTTTACGCAGTTTTAATACAATGTACTTGCTGGTGGGTGTATTGCTTTTCATTGCAACGCTATCAATAGGAACCAGCACATTGGTTTCGGGAAAATAAGTAGCCGTACAACCTTTGGGGATACTAAATTCAATAATCAGAAATTTTCTAGCTATCCTTTCTACCCCATTGTGGGAATTAATTAAATCAACAATATCTCCAGGCAGTAACCCTCTTGACTGGATATCTTCTTTGTTCATAAAAATAACCCGTCGTTCATTACTTACACCCCTATATCTGTCATTTAATCCATATATAGTGGTATTAAATTGATCATGACTTCTTACCGTCATCATGATTAACTCATCAGGTTCATGTTTTTTAAATTCAATATCAGCAATATTAAAATTGGCTTTTCCTGAAAATGTGCTGAATTTTCCTTCACGGGATCCATTGGGCAGATAAAAACCACCGGGCTTTCTTACTCGCTCATTATAATTTTCAAATCCGGGGATGGTATTTTCAATAGCCTGTCTGATGTGGTCATAATTTGATGCGTATAAATCCCAGTTTACCTTTGAAGTATTGCCAAAAACCTGTTTTGCCAGATTACAAACAATCAAAGATTCACTCATGAATTCTTTACTCACCGGCTTTAAATTTCCTTTGCTCATTTGTACCACTCCCATCGAATTTTCACAACTGATGAATTGCTCCACGCCATTGATAATATCCTTATCGCTTCTGCCGAATGTAGGAAGTATCAATGCTTCTTCTCCGGTAATCAAATGGCTTCGGTTTAATTTGGTGGATACCTGAACAGTCAGCTTGCATTTTTTCAAGGCTTCGGCGGTATATTTTGTATCTGGTGTTGCTGATAAAAAGTTTCCACCCATGGCAAAAAATACCTTTGCTTTACCGTTATACATGGCATTAATACTATCTACCACATCAAATCCATGTTTTCTTGGTGGCGCAAAACCAAAACTTTTTTCAATGGCATCCAGAAATTTTTCAGAAGGCTTTTCGTAAATACCCATGGTTCTGTCGCCTTGCACATTACTGTGTCCGCGCACAGGACAAGTTCCCGCGCCGGGCTTGCCAATGCTCCCCTTTATTAACAACAGATTTACAATTTCCTGAATGGTGTCTACTGCATTCTTATGCTGCGTTAATCCCATCGCCCAGCAAGCAATAATTTTTTTACTGTTTTTTAAAATATCAACAGCTTCTTCCAACTGTATATTTGAAATTCCTGCAGCTTCTAAAAGTTCTTTTTTTGAATATTTATTTAGGTTGCTGATAAATTCATCATAACGATAAGTATGTTCTTTAATGAAATTTAAATCAAAAACTGAACCTGGATTTTTTTGTTCTTCCTCGAATAATCTTTGTTCAATCGCTTTAATCAAAGGAAGGTCTCCATTAATCTTTATTTGTAAAAACAAATCAGTTAACTGTGTTTTGATACCGAGCATCCCTTTTAACTGCTGAGGATTATTAAAGCCAATTAACCCTGTTTCGGGCAAAGGATTCACCGAAATAATTTTACATCCGTTTTGTTTGGCTTTCTGCAAGGCCTGCAACATACGCGGATGATTAGTTCCAGGATTCTGACCTAATATAATAATTACTTCTGCTTCATAGAAATCTTCGAGCGTAACCGAACCTTTTCCTATTCCTAGAGATTCTGTCAAAGCCACGCCGCTGCTTTCGTGGCACATATTGGAGCAGTCAGGAAGATTATTAGTGCCGAATTCTCTAACAAATAATTGATATAAAAAAGCGGCTTCATTACTGGTTCTGCCCGAAGTATAAAACACGGCTTCGTCGGGTGAATCAAGTTCATGAAGATTTTTTGCGATAATCCTGAATGCATCATCCCAGGAGATTGGTTCGTAATGAGTAGCCTCTTTACGGAGATACACAGGTTGAGCAATTCGTCCTTTTTTGCCAATGGTAAAATCATCTAACTGAGATAACTCCGCAACAGAATTTTCTTCAAAGAATTTTGCAGTTAGTTTTTTACTGGTGGCTTCTTCTGCAATAGCCTTCACTCCATTTTCGCAATATTCACCTATGCTTGACCGATCGTCATCAGGATCAGGCCATGCACAACCCGGACAATCAAAACCTTTCATTTGGTTGATGCCCAATAATGCTTTTAACCCTCGAACAGGATCCATCTCGGAAAGTATATGCTTTGCAGACACAATCACAGCAGGCATTCCAGCTGCAGCAACTTTAGGATGCGATAGTTTTAATCCGGTGAATTTTTCCGGATTTTCTGCGTTGGGATTATCGTGAAGATGTTCACTCATTAATTGAAAGGGTTAACAAACTGCGTTGGGATTAGGGTAATTATCACTTTGGTCTTCAAATGTATTATCCAAACAAACAAAATCTTTTTCTACAAGCAGAAATAAATATTTATCATTTCCGATTTCCATCTTGTGTTCAAATCCTATCTGATCAGTACTTGTCCATTCTTCAGCAATTTTCTTTGGAACATGAATAGTGATTTTGTTTCCGGAATAATCTGCAGAAAGAAAATCATTAACTATACTTGTTTCCATTCTGTAAGAGAAATGATTGATTCCGAAATCTGTTTTTTCTTCAATAAAACCATGAGCCGAAAAATCATCAACTTCTTTTTTTGTTAATCTAAATCTGATAGAATTTCCTTTGATTCTAATCTTCATTATATTTTTATTTGATTGCCTAAAAATAAGTCCAAATAATCAGATTACCATTGAATTCTCTGAGGATTTGAATACACGTTGAAGCGATTGTTTTTTAAAAACCCAATTAAGGTAATATCAAATTTTATCGCCGTTTCAACAGCTAAGCTTGATGGGGCTCCAACAGCGCAAATAATTGATATACCAGCTATGGCTGATTTTTGCAACAATTCGAAACTAGCTCTGCCACTGAGTAATAATACACTATTATCGGGTATAATTTTTTTATTGGAAGATTTTAAAAAATAGCTGCCAATTAATTTATCCAGGGCATTATGTCTTCCAACGTCTTCACGCATTTCTAAAAGCTGACCTTCTTTATTAAATAATGCAGCTGCATGAATGCCTCCCGTATGTTTGAAAATATTTTGTTGGGTACTTAATAATTCCGGAAGCTGAATGATAATATCCTTTGAAACGATGAATTTTTCTTTGGAAGAAAGGCCGGGCGCAATGGTGTAGATAGCATCAATACTGGATTTCCCGCAAACACCACATGCCGATGTGGTATAAAAATTTCTTTGTAATAACGATTTATCTATTATGACATCCTCATTGCATTCAATATTAATGGTATTTTGAAAATCCAGATGCTGAGACGCAAGCTGATCTGATTTTAATTGATCAATGCTGGTTATAATTCCTTCTGTAAACAAAAATCCAACAGCCAGCTCATAATCATTCCCGGGAGTCCGCATGGTAATTGATACATTCATTGACTGTCTTTCGTTTGTAATCCCATGAACCAGTTTAATTTCCAGGGGTTCTTCAACAGCAATGAAATCATTTGTTATAGTTTCAATGTCGTCTTTGAATTTGTATATTTTGATTTCGTGTATAGAATGATTCATTTAGCTATTTATTTTTTGAAAAGAACGAAAATCCTCTGGTGTATCAAAGCTCTTTAAAAAAGATTCATCTTCAACAATAATTTTAAGCGTATTCAATTCATCTAACAATGTTTTAATAGAAGTATTTCCAGATGCAAATGAATGAAATAATTTTTCTTTACAGGTATTGTTGTAAAAAGTAATCAGCGGTTCATTGATGGTATGATTCGATTGTCGTACATAACATATCGCATCAAAACCATATTGACTTAAAGAAGCCAGTGTTTCAATATGATGTTGTTGAATAAGCGGATAGTCGCAACCCACAAGAATAATTGAATCATCCGGCTTATTTCGAAATGCAGTTAGTAACCCTGAAATAGGTCCATTGTTTTTAAATTCAACATCATCTTTTAAAAAAGCATATTCATTGCTGATTTTTTTTTGTTGTAAATCATTGCAGGAAATTAAAACAGGAATTTTTAAATTGATGAAATGCTGAGCAATGAATTTATATTGTTCTTGTTGATGATATTTTAAAAAGGCTTTATCTGCGCCCATTCGCGAACTTTTGCCTCCACATAGTACAAGTCCGGATAAAATAACAGGCTTTAATGTTTTATTATTGAAATCAGAATGATCAGCCGTAATTACTTTCGCATCTTGAATATTAAATTTCGACATTACTTCTTTCAGCAAAGTATCTCTTACTATCAAGACCAGCCTATGGTTGCTGTTAGGTTGCCGAATGAGTTGTAAATGATGAGTCAAAGATTTAAAGAACCCTTTTTCAATCAATTCAAGTTTTCCTATTTCATCAATGATGATTTCTGAATTTTCTTTCGGTTGGATGTTAATGAGATAATCATTAGAAATATCAAAAGCTTTGTTTAAAAAATTAAACCGGCCAATTACTGTTGTATCTTCTGGCTTTAATGTTTCGAAATGAATCAGATTTTTTTTTCCAATTAATAATATTTTTCTAACGCCGTTTACATCAGGAGATAAAATACCATCTGTGTCTGTAATTAAATTTATCCTGTTCATTAAGGCGGTGGTTTTGCCCGAACGAATTGGTTGTGAGATGATAATTATTTTAGCGTTATTCATCTATGTTATCGGAGATGGAGAAATGAATTAAATACAAAATAAAATACTTATACCTGTTGATGCCATTAAATGATTTTTTTGCCAGAGTATAGGATGGCGCAACATAACTTCTAATTTTAGGCAGCAAATTCATGACCTGACTTAAATCTTCTTTTTTATTTTTTCCTAAATAATTAATCAGTAAAACAATCAAAGGTCTTGCTATTACAAACAACAGCATCGTTACAGCCAATGAACGTAAGACGATATATACAACGTGATTAATTTTTCCATCAATAAAAAATATTATGGCAATGAATGAAAGAACCAATAAATAAGAAAGCCATTTGAATTTATTTTTCCTTTCATTAAATATTACTGATGCCTTTTCAATTTTAATATTTTCTGATTTTATTTTATCTAAAGCAACAGGCATTCCGCTGATGAAAATTCCGAGTATTAATCCCCAGGCTGCATAAATAATAATGTATGCGGTAATCATCCAGAAAGAAAAAGAAATATTATTGGGTAAATGTAAATCTTCAAGTACAGATTTTACAAAAATGTCCAGCGCTACCCATACCGATTTCCCAAAAATCAAAGTAGTAAATAAAAATTTTTGTAGGGCCGATTCAGTAATTGCAAGGAAGCCAAAAAAAGGTGCTGATCGTTTAAAATTTTTTGAAACAGAAAATATAAAGGCGCCCAATAAACCCTGAAATGACACCGCAATGTATGCAGGAACAGGCGTGTGGGGACTAACTCCTGCTTTCACCATTAATACAATAATGGTTGCCTTCATCACTTCTTTGAAAACAGAATGAGCATGAAAAGAAATTAATGCAATACAAATGACGGCCAGACCTCCAACAAATATTCCGGTAAATGGAATCTTTAATGCATGCATCATTCCGCCCAGCGCGCATTCTGATAATGCCCATAAAGCGGTAAGCCTAGTGATAATAATTGATTGATGATTTACTGAAGCAGACATTGTTTTTATTATTTCAGATCTATTTCTCTTTCGTTTTCCCAATCTGCTTTTATAGAGATTTTTTGCGGGAGTGTGGTTGCTCTTTCTGGTTGTAATTTTTTTGAATAGTCTCCCGGATCCCATTTGCCATTATTGTTCTCATCATAAAGCAACTGAACGTCGTATTCTCCGGGTAAAATCATTTTTACATTCCATTCGTTTGCTTCTACTGGAAATCTCCATTTAATTGATTCGCCTTCCATAAATTCTAAAATAGGATGTCTAGAAAGGTCTATGTTCTTAAAGGTTAGTTTCAAAGAACCATAGTCAGTTGTATTTTTAGTAAGAAAATTAATAGTGTCGTTTACTAAAAGTGTGAGGCCAGAAGAGTCCTCAAATGCTCCTTTGAAAATGATCAGCTTAATCATCATATTTGGCTGCCATTTTTCGGATATAGAAATTTTCTTTCTGGAGCTGTCGATTTTGAATTGCGCTGTAACTAATTTTTTATAATTGGTATCGCAAATAACAATTGAATCCGGATAAATGTTTTTAAGTGCACTTTTGAAGATGATTTCAAAAGGTTCTAGCAAATCCTGTTTCCCCGAAGAAAGATTATTGGTAAACTTTAGTTTCTTATCAGCTAATTTTTTTTCAACAGAATGAGAAGCTGGAGATTCTTTTTTTTCGGCATAAGCAAATAAATAAATGGGTGAATTTTTTTGTCCAGTATTTATTATTTCGTCGTGAAACGCGAATATTTCTGTTTTTGCATTATACCATTTATTACCATCACCATCTTTTAAAGCATATATCCTGAAATTATCTGAGGGCAAATATTTAAATGTAAAACTCCCATCGCCTTTCAGCCGGCAAATGTAATCCGGCTTTTTTGAAGTGATTGCGGTATCCGTTGCATTTCGATATAGCAATACCAGAATAGTGCTGTCTACTTTACCATTTTGTGCCAATAAAACTTTTCCTGTTAATTCCAGAGAATCAATTGAATTACCTGTAGAAAAAATATAAGAAAACTCCTTAATCACATTTCCTTCATTAATATCTTTTATGGCATTTCCAAAATTGATACTGTAGGTGGTGTTGGGATTTAATGTGTCTTTTAATTTTATTGTAATCGTTCTGAGATTTGAATTAATCGTTGGGTTAATTTTCTGTAATGGAGAAACCAATAAATTTGATTGCAAATCCTGCAGCTCTATAAATTCATTAAACGTCAGCGTGATTTTATTTTCAGTAAAATTAATTTTATTTAATTCGGGCAGGGCCTTAACCAATTTCGGTGCTGTAGTATCTTTTGGACCGCCCGTTGGAGCACTTATCTGAGCACAACCACCTGAAATCATTGCGATCAATTGTGCAATTAATACGACACATAAAAATCTAATTACATTATCTTTCATCCCAAATTTCATTATTGTACTTCATTATTAAGCCGTAAAAGTAAAGAATGTTCATCGTCTTCGATTAAACTTCTTCAGATTCCTGTTCATGCAATTCTACAGCAAGTTTATTTGTTTTTACAAAACTGCACCAATGACATTCCTCTTTACCACATCCAATATAAAATTCTCTGTTTTGAATTTTATTCCAGGTTTGTTTGATTTGCTGCGTCACCGTTGTCAAATCTTCTAGCTGCAATTGAACTTTTTGTTTTTTGTATTTTTTCTTTTTATCAGGTTCAATGAAATCAAATTCGCAGCTTACCGCCGTCCAGTCTTTTCCGGATTTATTATCTACAAGAAGTTTATAAAAAACGGCCTGTCTCCAATAATCGCCGCCGTTAGGTTCTTTTGCTGAAGGGCCTTTTAGTTTATCAAGTCCTTTATCGGGATCACCAGATTTATAATCAACTACATTTACATTTTTACCATCGAATTCAAGTTTATCGAGTTTGCCTTTTATTGGAACTCCTTCAACAACGCCGGTAATACTGTGTTCAAGTAAAATGATTTTATTAACGTGATTGATATAAGTTTCATAATAATTACCAAGCACTTCATGACCATGTTCTAATCTTCTGTTGAATTGTTCTTTTGAAAAACTTTCCCGATGTTTGTTCATGTAAAATTCAAAAAGTTCGATGAATATTTTTTTGGAAGGAAATTCCTGTTGTGGGTGGTTCTTCATTTTATCGAACAAATAATGCAATGCATAGTGTACCGCCGAACCAAATTCAGTGGCTTCGTTTTTAGCTGAGGGAATGCGAATAAAATTATTGTAGTAAAATCCAAGCGGACATTTCAGATAACTATTCAGTGCCGTTACATTCATTACAAATCTTTCAAGAATCGGAGCCACCAAATCATCTTCAAGTTTTTCAACTTCAGGAGAAGCGCCCTGACCAAATATCAAAATGCTGAATTCCGAAACCACATCTGTATTCAGCACTATTGATTCTGTGGGCAACTGATATAGCTCCTGTATCTCTGCAATAAACATGGAAGGCTCAATTGGCTTTCCGTCGTTTTTAAATTTGCTGTAAGAGATAAACAAATGTTGTTCGGCACGAGTTATGGCTACATAAAACAATCTTCTTAATTCCTGATGATCTTTGGCCGAAGTGATAGAACCAAAAACAGTATCCGGTATTTTATAATTTTTATTTCCTGGTTTTTTCTTCTCCCAAACATCTGCATTAGTGCCCACTATAAAAACATATTCAAACTCGAGGCCCTTTGAACCATGTGCGGTCATTAAGTTTACGCCTTTCTCACTTCCGCTTACCTGTACCAGTGGAATTGAAATTTTTTCTGTTTCCATTAGCTCGATAAGGGTTACCAGCTTTTGCAGATCGAGAAAAGGATTGCGGTGGGTTTCATCTTTTACGAAATCAAATAATGCGGTCAGTATCTGAAGTTGCCAGTGTTTGTCGCGACTATTCATAACCGCAGAAATAATCCCTGTTTCGCGAATAATTTCTTCAAACAGCAGCTGTAATGTATTATTGGATACTGCTGTAATTAATTTTTCAATGATTTCAGAAGCCCTCTTTAAAGATTCGCTGATATTTGGATTGAATAAATCTTTTGAAGGTGTATTAATTTTTTCCTGCAGTAATTCACGAATAGAGGTTTTGTTTTCTTTATATTTTCTATCCGCAACTTGCATTGAAATTTTTGCAATTTCAATAGGCTTAATTTCAAACCAATCGAAATGCAGTATTTCGAAAAGCATTTCGTCGCCACTATAAGCAATGTAATGTTCTGACGCCAGGTATTTTAATATTAAAATTAATTTTTGTGCTAATGGTAATTCTAAAGCATTCATGTGGCGTTTACTATACACCGGTATATTCATCAGATTAAAATACTGAGAAAGTGTTTCACCATACTTATTTTCTTTATAAATAATTCCAATCTTTCCTGGCGCTGTACCATTATTCAGCAATGCTTCGGTTTTTTTTACAATACCAATCATTTCATGGCGCTGTGTGTCATATTCATGAATAACCGGAAGGTGAGTAAGGTGATTAATATTGCTGTTTGAAGCAAGTAACTCTTTGCTTAATCCTTCAATCTGATTTACTAATCTATCGGCATTTCTACTGATTAATGCTTTTGAGGTGTCTAAAATAGGTTGAGTAGATCGGTAATTACTGGTCAGCACTATTTTAATCAAATCATCACTATAAGTTGTTGCAAAGTGAAGCATATTTTCAACATTGGCACCCTGAAAGCGATAAATACTTTGGTCATCATCTCCCACAACAAAAACATTAGGTTTATCCCAGAAACTGATGAGCAGCTTTACCAGCTGATTCTGTGTGCCACTGGTATCCTGATATTCGTCAACCAAAATATATTGATACTTCTCCTGATAACCAGCAAGCAAATTTGCATTTTCACTAAGCGCCTGTAGTACCCAGTTAATCATATCATCAAAATCATAACGACTTGTTTTTTTCATTAATTCTTTAAACCGTTCGAATTGATTTACTGCCGATTTGAGCTTTTCCATTTTTTCCAACTCATCATAATATGCAGGCTTCAAGTCTCCTTTTTTAAAGTTTCCTCTATTAACTTTATAAATAAATTCTTCTCTGTTGGGTAAATCTTTGATATACTCATCAATACATCCAATTAAAAATTCGGGTGTCCAGCCTTCCCTTTTCATGGCGCCAAATAAAGATTCCAGAGGCGTGGCTTCATAATAAACATCTCCTCTGTATCTTTTGAGCATATGATTTTTAGGAAGTGTATCAATGAGCTCTTTATAGAGTTGTATTTTTTCAAGTTCTGAAATAGGATCTAATGTGTTTTTTTCAAAGAACGTAAGATTGTCCTGAATGATGTCATTACAGAAAGCGTGAAAAGTATAGATATTAACTTTGTAAGCATCGGGGCCAATAAATTGCAATAGTCTTTTTCGCATGGCTACAACACCTGCATCTGTGTAAGTAAGACAAAGTATATTTTCAGGAGTGGCATCCGTATCCAATAAAATCTTTCCTATTCTGCTGGCAAGAATTTGCGTTTTGCCTGTACCCGGGCCGGCAATCACCATAACCGGACCTTCAATGGTGTCTACGGCTATTCGTTGCTGTGGGTTTAATTTCTGATATTCTTTTTCGTAAGTTTCCTGTAGCTTTTTTCTTTGAGTGGACATGGGGCAAAGGTAAATGTTTGGGGGGAGAATGGTGACTAGATGCTAGATACTGGATAAAGCCGATATGTTCGAAACTGCTTATCCAGATTATCTAGCCTCTCTATCACAAAACCTTTTCCTAATTTAATTGTTGTATTATCATGAGCAAAGTATACAGCATCAAAACCGTTCAGCTGCTAAAAATAAGCATGGATGAGGCCTGGGATTTTTTCAGCAGTCCGAAAAACCTTCAAAAAATAACGCCTTCGCAACTAGGATTTAAAATTATTTCGAAACATCATGGAGAAAAAATGTATCCTGGACAAATCATTGAATATACTGTGAGCCCAATTTTAGGCATTCCGCTTTACTGGATGACAGAAATTACTCATGTGGAAGATAAAAAGTATTTCATTGATGAACAGCGATTTGGACCTTATTCGCTTTGGCATCATCAACACCATTTCAGGGAAGTAGAAGGAGGAATTGAAATGACAGATATAGTTCATTATAAACTACCTCTGGGATTTCTGGGAGATATTGCCAATAGCTTATTTGTAAAAAAACAATTGAAAGGTATTTTTGACTATCGACATAAGATAGTTGAAGAAAAGTTTAATTCGTAAAGGATAAGAAAGGCGTAAAGTCCACGCTTCTTTTTCCAAATACTATCCTGGCATTCTTGTGATATATTTCTCTATCTGCTTAATCTGATCTACAATCTGTGGTGTTGTAGCTTTGAATGATTTTGCTTTTCTGAAATATTCTTTTGCCGCTCTGAATTCTCTTTTATTCATCATTATTGAACACAATTGTAAATAAGCTGCTGCGTTATTTTCGCTATCTGGCAACCCTGCTCTTATAGCCTGACGAATGTAGGCTTCTCCTTGCTTCATGTCTCCTTTCTGAATACAAAGCATTCCTAATTGCAATTTACTGGGTCCTTCAGCTTGCTGGGTTAAAGAACCTCCCAATGAAAGTCCTTTTTTCATTAATCTTTCGGCCCCATCAAAATCCTGATTGGCCATAGCCAAATTGCCCTGAATGGTATAATAAACCGATCGGATGGGCTTGATTAATAGTGCAGGAAATTTAATTCCGTCAACAATTCTTTTTGCTTCAACCATATCGCCAGATTCCATTGCAGACTGGATTAACCGCATGGGTCCAAGAAGAAAATGACCCAAAATACAAATAACCGATATGAGGTATATAATAAAAGATGGCCAAAACCCAGCTTCCATGTTCACATAAACAGCCAGGGCCAACAGAAGCAAACCCAACCAAAGGCGAAATTTAATAAAGAGATTCAACCACTTCATAGTAAAAAATTAGGGGGCAAAGATAACATAAACTTCTGCAGATAAGTTTGAGCAAAATTAAGAAATTGGAAAATAATTGAGTGTTGTTGTTTGGGTAAAATATTGATAATGTGTGTGTTATTTTAGCTCGATAAAATTGAAGAGAATTTAGTGGGGGTAAAGAAAGTTCAGTCGAAAAATTTGGCCAGGTCGTAGCCGAACACGTAATGTCGAAATATCACAATGTTATAACAGCACCAACTAATAAAACTTAAAAATCACGCTTTCCTTCCCTATTTTACAGTATTTTTGCTCACTTAAGTAGCAAAAATATTATATAAAGTATCTTTTGTTTTTACGTTTATAATCATCTTAAATCAACACGATGAAAAAAATTTACTCCCTCTTTATTTTGGCCTTTTTTGTTTTTACTCAAACAAGTACAGCCAATACTACCACATGCACGGCTCAATTTACTTTTACAGTAAACAACAATACAGTTCAGTTTATTTCTGCGAGTAGCGTTGATTCTTCTCTTATCAATACTTGGTATTTTGGAGACGGCGTTTCAGGTAGCTCATTAGCCAACCCTTCGTATACTTTTTCTAGTTGTGGTACTTACACAGTTTTTCACCAGGTAGAACAGTTTGATAATAATGGTAACCTGATATGTCAGGATAGTACATTTCAAGTGGTAACCATAATTTGTAACACGCCTTGCAGTGCAGTTGCTTCTTTTTCTGCTGTGATGGTAAACAACCAAACCAACGTATATGAGTTTGTAAATAGTTCTGCTGTAACACCCAATAGTTCCATATTATGTCATTGGAATTTTGGAGACGGTATAAATATCACAACACAGAATCTGAGTAATCAAGTTCATACTTATGGAGCATCAGGTTTGTATAATGTTTGCCTGGTTATAACTTCAGGTATTCTTGGCACAACCAATGTTTGCAGTGATACATTTTGCATGAGTGTACAAGCACAGGTTAACAACACCCCATGTAATCTCACAGCAAATTTCACAACAGCAAATACTTCTTCTCCAAATACTATTTCATTTGTAAATGCCAGCACTGGTTTTGCTGCAGGTGATTCAATCAGATGGACATTTGGAGATGGAACGGTTAGTTATGATTTAAATCCAACTCATACTTTTGCAAATGCGGGAACCTATACCGTTTGTTTGCGTCTTGTAAATAATACATTGGGAGCTCCTCCTTGTGTAAGTGAAAATTGTCAGCAGATAACCGTTGCCGGTACAAACCCTTGTAATATCATTCCGATTTTCTCGGCAGACACTTTATCTCCAATAAATAATTATCTTTTCACAAACACTACTGCTTCGTCATCAGCTACAATGTTTACTACCTGGAGTTTTGGTGATAGTACTACAGCAACAGGCAATCAGGTTTATCACGTTTATTCTCAAACCGGAATATATAATGTGTGCATGCATGTAGTTATTAATAACACCTGTGTTGCTGATACTTGCGTGACCATCTCGGTAACGGTTCCTAATCCTACACCTTGCAATGTTCATGCTATGTACACAACAACAAGCATAAACAATCAATCTAATGTGATTGAATTTGTAAATTCATCCACTACCGGAACAACATCTCCAACGGGGATTTACAGCATTTGGTCTTTTGGTGATGGCTCTCCGTTAGTAAACGCTCCGGGTTTAGGCAATCAGGTACATACTTTTACTGCTTCTGGTTCTTATACCATTTGTTTAAAAATCATTGTAGCTCAGCCTAATACTGGAATAACTTGTATAGACAGTATCTGTCATACTATTCAAGTGCAGGTTCCTAATCCTACACCTTGCAATTTAAATCCGAGTTTTACAGTAACCAATGATCCTAATGATTCGAGTATCTTCGTCTTTACGAATACAACTATTACCAATAATGCACCTTTGGTAACTTGGTCATTTGGAGACAGCACAACTGCTACTGGAAATGTTATAACTCATATTTTTAATCATTCGGGTATTTATAATGTTTGCATGCATGTTACTGTAAATAATACTTGCTACGCTGATACATGTATAACAATTACCGTTAGTGGTAATCCAAATCCTCTGCCTTGTAATTTATCTGCTAATTTCAGCTGGCAAAATTCAGCTCAAAATTCAACTGCTTCTTCTAATACCGTTTACTTCTTAAATACAAGTTTGGGATATGCTTCAGGAGATTTAATTACCTGGAATTTTGGTGATGGCACCACTTCAGCCTTGTCTAATCCTGTTCATTCATTTGCAGGAGCGGGCCCATACAATGTATGTCTGCGGGTAGAGCATTTACTAAACCTGCCGGGCGCACCACCTTGTGTAAGTGAAGTTTGTCACGCTGTATCCGTTCCACAAATATTAGTTGCATATCCAAATCCAACAACCAATATTGTGAATGTAAATATTTCTTTAGATAGTGCATCTCAGGTATATGCATTCATTTACAATGCACAAAATGTTTTGGTTGCTCAAACAATATTTGCAGGACTTTCCGGAAACAACACGATAACTTTTAATACTTCAAATTTAACTGCTGGCTATTATTCGATTAGAATTTATTATAACGGACAGTTTTCTGTAGCCAGATTTGTGAAATTGTAAGTACACTATTTTAAATAATATTTTTATAACCCACGGTTTCGGTCGTGGGTTTTTTTTATTATAACTTTTTGAGTCAGTTGTTATAGTATTTCAGATGGAAAACTATTAATAAAAATGTATTTTTGCAGCCTGAATTTAGAATGGTATAAACCAGGTCCCGTAGTTCAATGGATAGAATAGAAGTTTCCTAAACTTTAGATCCAAGTTCGATTCTTGGCGGGACCACCCAGCGAGAATTTTGGTCAATCTGCATAGGTTGACCATTTTTATTTTCCTTCAAAACGCTTGATGTACCTGCAATCAAGGAGAAGAAGCAGATAAAATGAGACACGAGAATATAATATAGGTCTTAAGGTTTTTGCCAAAAAAATGACGAATCATTTGTTTTATAAACAATTACTTTTTTACCCTTATGAGTTGAACTTTCAATATGATTGTCTTGATCATCTGTTGATAAGAGTTTTACGTAGTTAACTACTTTACCATCATTCAAGGTTTCTGTATCATACTCACTCATCAATGGACATTCTAGTCGGTACAAATTCTTGGCCATATAAGTTTCTAAGTAAAATTGTTTTGTTTGCGTTTGCTGCCTGTTCCAATTGGCATCTGGATTGAGTAAAAGAGGCTTGCCATTAATCAATCTTTCGCGAACCTCTTCAATACCCAATAATTCGCCTTTTTCATTCATCACATATGCATCCATAGTTGGGTCAATCCAAATCCATTTATTTAAATCATTGCTGTAAACCATATTGATTACATGACAATCTGGATCCGTGGTATCTTTAGGCAAACAAGTTACAAACCGCGATTTTATTCCCATTGACAAATAACATTCATTCAACACCGTTGCGAGTCCGCGACAATTCAAACCCCTGCCCTCTTTTTTACATACCGAAATCATGTTCAAAGCATTCCTAACTTCAGGATTACCATGCATTCCATCATGGGGAATTAAATAATGAATCCAATGCAACAAGTTGATGATTTTCGAAACCTCGCTCCCTGTGCCAGCTATTGAATCTAATTTTAAGTCCTGTCTAATTTTAACAAGACTTGGGTTGTCCATGGACTGGTATTCAAATTTTGGAATACTGGTGTTGGTTGAATTATTATAATTTTGGGCTGTTTTTAAAATTGACAAATAAGAAGGCTTGAATTGCACTTGAGTGTAAGCAGAATCTTTTCCATTCAATAAAACAATGAAATCGTATTTCCAATTTTCATCCTGCTTCACTTTGATTTTTATAGAATCTATATCCGTATAAAAAATTACCTCTTTACTTGAAGTTGTAAAAACATCGGGCTTTGCCTCAGGAGTAATTGTCCATGAACTTTTTTGGAATTTCTTCCCGTCTTTAATATCAACCAGATTAGAAGTTGCTTTGATGATAGGTAATTTTTTTTGAGCAGAAACAGAATTAAGTGCTACAAAAGATAAGACAAAGAATAGAATATATTTTTTCATAAATTTTTTTGTCGTTTTTTAATTTTTAAATTTTCATTACCTAATTATCACATCTCCATAACCCGATTTTACGGTGAGCTTAATTTTCCCAGCACCAAAAATCAATTTAGTACCCGCCTCCAATTTCAAATCAGTTCTTTTGATTTTTACTTTTCCATAACCTGTTTTTAAATCCATCTCACAATCGGTAATGGGATTCATGATCTGACAATCGATGTCACCATAACCCGATTTGATATTCATGTGTTCTGAAACAGTAATGTTTTTGCCGATGATATCTCCATAGCTAGTATTGATATCAATTTTACCATTTAATTGTTCTGTCAAGATATCTCCGTAATTAGATTTCAAATTAATGTTACCTGAAACTATTGTTGCTTTAATATCTCCATAAGTTGTTTGAAAATCGAAATCATTATTTTTTAATCCGCTAACATCTATGTTACCAAAACTAGTTTTAATTTGAACTGCAATATTTTCGGGAACTTCAAACGAAAGATTAGAAGTTTCTTTTGAATAACTAACACCAATGTTCACAGCCGGATATTTTCTACCAATTTGAACGGTTAAAACAGAATCCTTTTTTTCATAACTGACTTCACAATCCCTATTCTTACTGGAATAAATCCCTTTCACTTTGTATTTATAATTAAAATTCATGGTAACATTTGTTCTATTGCTTCCGTTTACAGCAATTTTTTCATTAACACGACCTTTAAAGACCAAAGCCTTTACTCCGTTGAAAATAGTGTCTATACGTAAACTGTCATTTGTAGATTTCCATAATCCTGAGCTAATGTAATCCTCATTTTTTTGAGGCAACTCATTTGTATCGCTGTTGATAATTTTTGAAGTTTCGTTTACAATTTCAAGTTCTTCTTTTTGAACAGGAATTAAATTTACAGTAGCCAGAGTGTCAATGATTGCAGGCTGAATGAGTGGGAGTAGAGTTTCAGATTTATTGTTTTGTACAATTGGATTTGTTTTTATTGAAATAGTAGAAATTGTATTATTTTCTATAATGGGAATGACTTTTTTTTCTTTTTTATCATTACCGTCAGTTGAAAATAAAATAATGGCACCGATTATAGTAGCTGAAATTATAGAAGTCATGATGATTAATTTTTTTTTAAGTAATTTTTGAATAATAGTTGTTGTACCAGGCACAGTTGCTGCATCTATCCATTGAGAAACTTCTGCAACATTGGTTTCTGCAGGGGCACTCTTTACATCGTTAAACAATTTTTGTAATGATTCCTCCGTCATGGTATAATGTTTTTAGGTTCATTTTTTTCTTGCAGTAATGCAAGGAGCTTTTGTCTTCCTCTCGACAATTGCTGCCTAACGGCTACTTCAGATTTTTTCTGAAAAACTGAAATCTCTTTTACAGAGAATCCTACAATTTCGAAATAAATCAGAGCATCACGCTGGTCTGCAGGAAGTAAAGAGAGCGCTTTATAGAGATGATCAATTTCTGATTTACGCTCTGCTTCGGGATTGAGGAAATGACTCGACTCAGGAATTTCATCTTGATATACTGGCGAAATTTTTCTCCGTTGATTGGCTAACAAACGGGTGGCAATTCCAAACAAAAAGTATAGTATTTTGTCGTGCTCTTTTAACTGTTCAAATTTCGAATACGCTACAAGTAAGGTTTCCTGCATCAAATCCTGGAACGGCATATAGCCATACGCTCTTGCTTTACAAAACCGTTCAAATGACTCATGAACAGGTTCGTACATCGACATAAACAATTCCTTTTTTTCCTTCATGCAGCGAGTATGATTAGCCAATCAGATTGTATGTGTAAATAAAGGAGAAATTGTGACATAATTTTAATAAAAATTAAAATCATCAAACACAGGCAATTATAATTGAGAGCAAAATGACGTTATAGAATATTTCAATTATTTACCAAGCTCTCCACATCCTCCCAAAAGTTCGAACTCAAACCCGTTAGGACCACTGTTATTTTTGAAAATAATAATTGTTTCTTACAACAACCAATAAAATCAACATATTTTCAATTCTTATATTTTACATTACATTTGTAGTATGAGTTCGCTAGTTCAAACAAAACCAGAATTATTAAATCTCTTGTTTCAAAACAGAGATACCATCAAATCTTTTGGGATAAAAGAACTTGGCTTATTTGGCTCCTTCGTTTCAAACGAAAATATTAATAAGGATAGCGACATTGACTTCTTGATTGATTTTTTACCTCATCAAAAAACCTACGATAATTATATTGGATTGGCTTTTTATTTAGAAGAGCTAACCGGCAGAAAAATAGAATTAGTTACCAAAGAATCCTTAAGCCCATATATTGGTCCACACATTTTAAAACAAGTTGAAAATGTCGGTATCTAATATTGAGCTCATAAAACACATCTTTGATGAATGTGCGTTTATTACTACCCACACAAATGGGAAAGATTC
>CALQSB010000034.1 GCA_943333125.1 Chitinophaga pinensis | reverse complement strand
TTGTGTTTTGTTGGTTATCCTTATTTATTATCTATTCGAAACCACGCAACGTCCCTTGCAGGAGACATTGCTGAAAAGTAAAGCCCCCTCAATCCCCCAAGTGGGAAGCTAATTGTGTTTTGTTGGTTATCCTTATTTATTATCTATTCGAAACCACGCAACGTCCCTTGCAGGAGACATTGCTGAGAATTATTATCCAGTATCCAGCCTATCCAGTATCCAGCTCTATCCATCTCCATCCAACTTTACAACTTAACATTTACTCCACTCATCAAATTAAACGTTGCCATAGGGTAATAATAATTTTCTGTGGTAAGTCTTCCTCCATAAATATAGCTGAATGTATATCCATTGGGTTCGTATTTTTTAGAAAAGATATTGTTGCCTTGAATGAAAAAGCTAATAATGGTTCCTTTCTTTAAAATTTTAGAATAATCAATCCGGATGTCCTGAACGAAATAAGCATTAAGTTTTCTTTTATCATTAGAAGTGTTATCAAGATATTGCTTACTTACATATTTGTTATTCAAATTAATCTCCGTTCTTTTTAACGGTTTTATTTTAAAAGCAACCATGCCAATCATTTGAGGGGAGAAGGAAATATCAGAACGTCTGTATTGTTTTGTAAGTTGCGTATTGTCGTCGTAATTATCTATATACTCGGTAAAATTATTTATTTTATTTAAACTCAAATTCATGTTGCCATTCACCGAAAGCCATTTATTTAAATTTCTGTTTCCATCAAATTCAATTCCGGTCCTATAGCTGCTGGCAATATTAGTTCGGGTATAAGCATACACATCATTAACTTTCCCCGTGAGCACCAGCTGGTCTTTGTACAGCATATAGTAAATGCCGATATTCCAATTGTATTTATTTTTATTTTGTTCAAAACCCAATTCGAAATCATGTAATTTTTCTGGCTTTGGAGTTTCTTTAATACTTGTTTCAAAATCATCTCGGTTGGGTTCTTTTGCTGCATGTGCGTAAGAAAAATAAAGCTTATTGTTTTTGTAGTTATAAGTAATGCCCATTTTTGGATTGAAGAAAAAATAATTATTCTTAATCATCAGCTCTGGATGTTGTTCAAAACCATTGATGGTATAAACTACATTTCTAATTTGAAGATCAACAAATGTTTGCCAGTGTTTATTTAAAGCCTGGTTCCATTTTGCATAAAGGGAAAATTCTTTTTTATTAGCCGGAACATTATACCAGATATAATTTACTGCGGCATCATCAGGAAAAGTAGTGCTGATGATTTTTCCGAAATGTTTCCCATCATAATTATTCAATGTTCCGCCAATAGTAAGACTTGTTTTCAGCTTATTGTATTGAACAGAAAAAGTAGAGCCATAAAAAGAATTGTCAAGCCATAGTTGCCTAATCAGATCAACAGTTTTAATGGTGTCATTTCCATTGATGATGTCGGGAAGTCCATAACTGCTGAGTTCTTGTGCTGACTTATATTGTTCAAAATATCCTTTTCCAAATGTCATAAATCCCGTCAAATTGAATTTTAGAAAGTCATTAATTTTTCTGTTATAAAAAAGCTGGTAATGAGTTTGAGAATAATTATCAGTTTCATTGTCATATGGCGTTCCGGGTTTTTCTGTTCCTGCAGGGTTGTATCTGCGGTTGCTGTCTAATGTGGCCTGATTAATACCAAACCAAGCGGCATGGGTTTTTTCTTTTCCTGAAAAAATATTTAATCGTAATGATTGTTTAGAATCTAGGTAAGCTGCACTTGAAAAAAAAGATTGCAGTTTACTGCCAGAGCGGTCAATGTAGCCATTGCTTGAGATATTACTTAATCTGCCGCTGATGATAAAATGATTTTTAAGTAAACCACTGTTAAGCATAACTGTATTTTTCCAGGAATTATAAGAGCCTGCTGCATTGTTAATGATCAGAACCTTTTTAGTTTCAATATTATTGGTATTGATATTTATGGTGCCACCAAAAGCGCCTGTTCCATTTGTAGAAGTTCCTACGCCCCTTTGAATTTGAATGCCATCTGCAGAAGATGCGATGTCGGGGAGATTAACAAAATAAGTACCCTGGCTTTCTGCATCATTATAAGGAATACCATTGATGGTTATATTTATTCTTGTGGCGTCCGTTCCTCTGATACGAATTCCTGTATATCCAATGCCATTTCCTGCATCTGCATTTACCTGTACAGAAGGAGTTTGGTTGAGAATAAATGGCAAATCTCTTCCGGTATTATTTTTTTCTATGTCCGCTTTATTAAGGTTTGTTTTTGCCAGAGGTAAACCATCAGCAGCTTTTATTGCATTGATTTCGATGGGTTGAAGTAACGTAGTATCAATAGTTAATGGCAAAGATTGCGCAAAAACAGCATTGGATATCACGAGAACGCCTGTGAGTAATTTAAAATAATTCATAAAAAAAAGTAAAGAAAAACCAGAGTGATATGATACCGATATACTTCAGTAATTGAAGTGTGCTCCCTTCGCAGGCATTATCCTGAGCAGGTTATCGGGTATAATCTCAGCCTTCGTAAAAAAAGCACCCCGGAAATTCTGATAATAAATAAAAGAACAATTGCGCTGCAAATATAAATAACAATATTTCATTTGGCAGAAAAATATTAAACCATTACTTTTGCTTCGCGAAGTAGAGCAGCGGTAGCTCGTCGGGCTCATAACCCGAAGGTCAGAAGTTCGATCCTTCTCTTCGCAACCAAAAGACTTGATTTTTCAGGTCTTTTTTTATTTGTACCATTAACCTCATTCTGCCAGAATAATCTATTTTCGATTCCTCTCTTCACAAATACAAAAATTCAATCTGTTTTTATTTCAGTTAAATAGTCTTAATTCCTGTTAAATAATAAAATAAATCATCTGCTGTTGTAATGACTGTCATGCTGCTTTTTAACTACAAGGAAGGCTTTTGAAATAATTTTACTGAAACAAAAATTACTACTATGAAACTATTATTTACACTTTCGTTATCTGCAATTGTTTTATTGTCTTCTTGCAAAAAAGATGAGCCCGATCCCGCGTCATGTGCTTTGTGTACTGCGAATATTGTAGGCAGTTATAAAGTAACTTCAATGATGTACAAACAAGACGCGTCATCTCCCGAATTTGAGTATTGTTCATTTTTAGAAGATTGCGAAAAGGATGATATTTATTGTTTTGATGCCAATGATGTTTTTATAAAATCTGAGGGACTATCTGCATGTTCTCCTGCAAATGAAGATAATGGAAACTGGAGTTTTGATGGATCATCATTAAATTTAAAAGGAAAGCCTGGGGCAATTACTGATTTTTCCTGTGCAGAGTTTAAAGTCAAATTTGATTTGAATACAACAGCTGGAGAATCTTTGAAATATACTTTTACCAGGCAATAGCTAATTTATCAGGGATTAAGCATACTTTCTTTATTTAAATAGATAGTTTGAGAACTTGTATTTTTTATAAGTTGTTGATTTGATTGATTTTAAGTTAAATGGAATGTTTTTTTAACCATTCAAAAATTGGTCTTCTTAAGTTCATTTGTTTTCTTATATTTGCCACTCAAAAATATTTGAAACAAAAAAACTTTTTATGAAAAAAATTATTCTCGGCTCACTAATTATGGCAACTATATTTTCTAGTTGTAAAAAAGATTCACCAGCACCTGCAGCTGTAGCAGTTTTTACGTATAGTGCGTGGACAGATTGTAGTCCTGCTGGCGTTCAAACAAGAACTTATACTTCAAGTATTACAGGTTCATTACCTCCTGCTGATTCTATTTCTAGAAGTTGCACCTATGTTGCGCCTTCAGTTATTTTCAATTTTGGTCCATGGACTGGTGATTGTGCTACTCAAGGAGTTCAAAGAAGATCTGTATTGTCTACTATTCCTGCAGATTCATTTAATATTGCTTATCCTCCAGTTGATAGTCTGATAAGATTATGCCCAGGAGTTGAAGCTAGTTTCCCTGGATCTTATAAAATCACTGCTGATACACTTTTTTCAAAAGCGGCAGGTGCTACAACCTATTCATTTGATATTGATGCTTATGCTGATACATCATGGAACCCTGCAGAATCATTAAATGATACATATATATTTAATGCAAATGGTTCATTCAGTTACAATGATGGCGGTACACCACTAATTCCAGGAAATGGTACAAATTTCCTTTCTTATCCTTATTTAGGTGGTGCATTTGCAACAGGATGGAACATTCAGTCAGGATTTTTGCATTATACTCCAGAAGCAACTTTCGGTGCATGGGGTTATTTTAGAACTATTATTTCAACTAAATTTGTATTGAATTATAGTTTTACAAGTGGTGGAACTTCTTATATTCAGTCAACAACTTATACTAAGCAATAAATAATTCAGAATTTATTTATTCAGAAAAAACCCAAACATTTGTTTGGGTTTTTTTAATAAATTTTTTCCCTAACTATTTTAAGTTTGACTTTTTATATTTATAAAATTCTTGCTGATAAATTATGCCTTTCTATTTCTTTAATTATCAGTATTCAATACTCTTTCTAATCATCAACAGTAGCGTGAATATAAAATCAAATTGGTATTACCTGAGGATGGGTGTGAAAAATAAGATAGCTTTGCCGTAAATTAACAAAGTAGGCATTACTTGCCAATTAATATGAAATCAGGATTTGTAAATATTTTTGGAAAGCCTAATGCAGGGAAAAGCACTTTGCTTAATGCGATTATGGGAGAGAAAATGGCTATTGTATCCCATAAAGTACAAACTACCCGACATAGGATTAAAGCTATTCTTAATGAGAAAGACTATCAGATTATTTTTTCTGATACACCTGGCATTATAGAACCTAAATATAAGCTGCACGAAAAGATGATGCAGGCAGTTAAAAGCAGTTTGGAAGATGCGGATTTGGCATTATTAATGGTAGACTCAAAAGAAAATCCAGAAGAGGCAAATGCTATTTTCGAAGCCTTACATTTGAAAGTTCCCGCAATAGTTATTTTAAATAAGGCCGACGCCGAGAAGAAAGAACTATCCATAACCGAATTGAAATCCTTTTTTAGTAAAAAAAAGTATTGCAAAGAGGTTGTTGTTTTATCAGCACTTCACAAAACGGGGATCAAGGAATTGATTTCAAGCATCCTTAATATTCTTCCCGAAGGCGCGCCTTTTTTTGAGGGTGATGATATCAGTGATTTACCCACAAAGTTTTTTGTAAGTGAATTGATAAGAGAAAAAATATTTGAATTATATCAGGAAGAACTGCCTTATCACAGTGCCGTGCTGGTGAGAGAATACAAAGAAAAGACCACGTTGATAAAAATCACTGCAGATATTATAGTACAACGAGAAACCCAGAAAGGCATCATTATCGGAGAGGGGGGAAGTATGATTAAAAAACTGGGAACCCTTGCCCGTAAAGACATTGAAGATTTTCTGGGATCAAAAGTATTTTTGGAACTGTTTGTGAAGGTGAGATCAAAATGGCGTGATAACGAGACTTTTCTGAAGGAGTATGGGTATTAGTGCCCCCTCAATCCCCCAAAGGGGGAAGTGTTTTGTTGTTTGTGGTTAACCTATTGAACCCATTAAACATTTGAAACATTTTGAACCATTTTTTGTTTTTTAATTTTGACTTTTTAATTTTTACATAATGAGTTTTACAGTTGCCATAACAGGAAGGCCTAACGTAGGAAAGAGTACTTTTTTTAATAGATTGCTCGAGCAGCGCAAGGCTATTGTGGATGATTCCAGTGGAGTTACCAGAGATCGCCAGTATGGCGTGGCTGATTGGTCTGGTAAGTCTTTCAATTTGATAGATACCGGAGGCTTTGTACCTCAGAGCGCGGATATCTTTGAAATTGAAATTGCAAAGCAGGTAAATATTGCTATTCAGGAAGCGAATGTTATCGTTTTTATGGTGGATGTTTCAACAGGTATTACAAACCTCGATGAATCAATGGCCGACTTACTCAGAAAAAGTCATAAACCTGTTTATCTGGCAGTGAACAAAGTAGATAATCATGAGCGGTTGATGGAAGCCACTGAATTTTATAGTTTAGGTTTCGAGCATATTTTCTTTTTGTCTTCAATAAGTGGAAGTGGAACTGGCGAATTGCTCGATGCGGTAATTTCTACAATGGATCCAGATTCAGATGCCATTGTTTCTGACGACAGCATTCCAAAATTTGCCATTATTGGTCAGCCCAATGTAGGTAAATCTTCATTGCTTAATGCATTAATTGGTCAGGAAAGAACCATTGTAAGCGACATTGCCGGTACTACCAGAGACACTATTCATACGCATTACAATTTATTCAATAAAGAGTTTATACTCATTGACACTGCAGGTATAAGAAAGAAAGCGAAAGTTCATGAAGATCTTGAATTTTTCTCTGTGATCAGAGCCATCAAAGCAATGGACGAGGCCGATGTTTGTTTATTACTGCTGGATGCCGGAAAAGGAATTACAGCGCAGGATATTGCCATTTATTCAATGGCGGTAAAAAAAGGGAAGGGCATTGTAGTGTTAGTTAATAAGTGGGATCTTATTGAAAAAGAAACTAATTCTGCCCGAGATTATGAGAAAGATTTAAAAATAAGACTGGCTCCATTTAATGATGTGCCGATTATTTTCATTTCCGTTACAGAAAAACAACGAATTTTCAAAAGTATTGAGTTGGCTATAGAAGTGTTTGAAAACAAAAAAAGGAAAGTAACTACATCTCAGTTAAATGATATTATGCTAAAGGCCGTTGAGCAATATCATCCTCCAGTAGTTAGAGGAAATGCGGTTAAGATAAAATATGTTACACAGCTTCCAACACATACACCAAGTTTTGCTTTTTTCTGCAATTACCCGGATGATGTAAAACTGCCTTATCAAAATTATCTTGAAAATAAATTAAGGGAGAACTTTAATTTTAGCGGGGTGCCTATCAGGTTGTTTTTCAGAAAGAAATAATTCGTTATTTTATTTTAGAAAAAATCAGGTAAGTAATAATCAGTAATAATAAAATTAATAAAACAGCCACATAGGTCCAGCTTTGATTGACTACAAGTGTTTTGCGTGTTCTCTTTTTCTTTTTACTAACCTCTTTAAGAAGCTTATGATTGATTTCATTGATTAAAATGGGCAATTGTTCTTTACTTACTTCCTGTAATCCATCTACAGCATCATTTACAAAAGGGTCATTTTCCATTTCTCTTTCTATGTCATTTCTATTTTCATGACTCATCGAATCATTGATATACTGCATCAGTTTTTGCTGATCGATATTCGATTTTTGTGATAATATGTCTTTGTTTTTATCGGTCATTCTTTTCCTGCTTTTCTATCAGTAATTTTAAGTTTCTTTTTCCATTTTGAATAAAGCTTTTTACCTGCAACATGGTTAATCCAGTTTTTTCTGTGATTTCTAAGTAGCTGTTCTTTTTAAGGTAAAATAAAGTTATACAAAGTTTTTGTTCATTATTCAAAAGTAAAATAGCGCTTTCAAGGGTGTTTAATTCCTTGTCTTTTTTGATCAGTGCATTTATATCCAGTTCATTTTCTTCGGAAATATAAATTGTTTCATTGAGTTCCACACTTAAATATTTTTTTTGACGCAATTGCATCAGACAATAATTTTTAGCAACCATGTATAACCAGCTTTTGAAATAGGTTACCTGGTATTTTGAGAGCTCGTTGATTACTTTGATGAAGATTTGCTGAACGGCATCTTTTGCATCTTCCTGATTTTTGAGATATTTCATGCAAAGGCCAAACAGTAGTAGAGAATAACGGCTTAATAAAACTCCCAGCCATTCATTATTTTTATCCTGATAGAAAAGATCAAGAATTTCTTGATCCGTTTTTTTATCATGATTATTTTGCATCAGGGAAAAAATTTTCAGTGAGATGTTTCAGGCTCATTTTTCCATATGCAAAATAAGCAATGGCTTGTAAAAAAATGATATTTATTGATGCGATTGATTAGCTGGATTTTCTGATTCCACGGTAGCAACTTTTCTGCTATCCGCAACCGGTTTACTATTTTCAAAAAACAACATTTTTATGGCAATCACAATCATCAGTAAGGCGAATATTTTTCTGATTGTTTCTTTAGGCAGACTCATCGCAAATTTACTTCCCAAAAAACTGCCAATGATAAACCCAATGGCTATATAAAGCACCACATTAAAGTCGATATGTCCTTGTTTGTAATAATTGACTACAGCAAAAATACCTACTGGAAACATAATTAACGCCAGGGAAGTTCCCTGAGCATTTAGCTGGCTGAATCCTAGAAAATAGATCAAAGCGGGCACCAGCACTATTCCGCCGCCAATGCCAACCATTCCTCCAAGTGCACCCGTAAACAAACCGATAATCATCAGTATAATGATTGTGTTGATATCCATTTTATTTTTTTTTATGTTAACCATTTACAATTGAATGTTTTTATACTGTAATTCTGAATCCAATAAAAGCAGCTAAGGTTCCCAGTAATACACTTCCGAGTACATAGAATAAAAATATCCAGTACTTTCCTTCTTGAATCAGTTTTAAATTTTCCATACTAAATGCCGAAAAGGTGGTAAATCCACCACAGATGCCTGTTGCTAAAAAGGGTTTCCACTGGTTACTGAAATTTACATCTTTAAGGCTAATACCGATTATAAAACCTATAGCCAAACTGCCAATGATATTGATAATGAAAGTATTGATATAAGGCTGCCCGGTTTTTAATAAATGATAAAGGACAAACCTAAGCACAGTTCCTATAAAACCGCCAATGCCAACTATGAATAAATTTTTTATCATGATTATTTGATCGGTAAATTTCCAGTGTAAGTATATTTAAAATCAACACTCCAAATGCCTTTGGATTTAATTATTTTAATTTCCATCGGCTTATTCATGTAGTCATTCGAATAATTTATGATAACAGTAGAATCATTAAAGTCATTGTAATTATTTATTTTGTAAGAGGCCGATTGGTAATGATTTTTTTTATCCTCAGGCATTCTGTTATAATATTGTTTGTAGGCATTGAACAATTGATTGTTTTCTGCATCTGGCAATAATAACATTTCGGCAGTCTTGAAGTCCCCGTCCATACTGGCTTTAATAAAAGTTGTTCCGGTTTCCATAGCCGTTGAGGGTCTTTTATTATCAGAATGACAACTCCACACTGAGATTGCTACAAGAAAATAAATAATCTTATTCATAAATAATTTAATTGATGCTAAAGTTATACATCTTTCATTAATGCCATTAAAAAAGCACCCTTAGGGTGCTAAATAAATTTATTTGATTTCTTCTTTTTTTAAGAGCTTTTTGATGGAGTCTAATTTTTTCAATGTTCCACTCAAGCCTTTTTTCATTGAATCCAGGCTCATGTTTTGAATGCCATCAACAGCTTTTCCAAGCGAGTCTACAGCGTTGATTCCTTTTTCCTGCATTTTTTCCATGCCCATGTTAATCATAGAACTTTTATCAAAGGCAACTTTCCAGTGTCCTTTTTCTTTTTTCAGTGAAAAATTCAATGATTCTCCACCATTTAATGGCTTAACCAAAACGGTGGCTTTATCGCCATCAATTTTAGGCTCGCCAAATTCCATTTGTGATTTATCATATTTAGTAGAGTTATTTGAACTGCTGTCTAATTTCAATTGCATTTCCATCATATCGAGCATCGACTTACTTTCTTCTGTGGACAGATTTCTTGCAGCAACAATATCTTTTTTTGCCATAGCATCAAAGAATTGAGAAAGCACAGATTTGGGGTCTTCAGAAGTATTTTTACAACCTGTATTTAATAAGGTCATCAGAACTAAAATGGGGAATAAATAATTTTTCATGAATGAGTTTTTTAAGTTTTTATAAAAGTATATTATTTATAAACAATCTCCATTATTTTTTCACAATTGGGATGCATAATAATATCATCAACGCCAATAAATTCAAAATTTTCCAGGAAGCTGTGTGGTATTTTTATTTTCTTATCAGCAGCTTTTTCCAGGCATTTTCCTACAAATTCGGCACAATACATTTTATGGTCTGTTTTAAGGTCGAAGTCCATATCAAAACTGATCATTTCCTTATAATACAGATGTACGGTATCCATCAGATTTATTTCAGTGATACTGTCCAGCCGATATCTGAAAATCCCAAATCCCCTGTTTTCTTTCGGATTGGAAAATAGTTCAAATAATTCTCTTTTAAGTTTTTGATCAGGGTTCCAATCGCCACCAATCGAATGGTAAATGAAAACAGTGTCATTTTCAATGCTGGCAATTCCACAGTGAGAATAAGTTTTATTTCTTTGATTGAGAGAACGCAGACTCTCGCTGGTAAAATCGTTTCCTGTTCTGGTGATGATATCTCCGGATTTAATGTATTTAATTGCAGATAAAATAGACTGTTGAGATCGTTCGGATTTTCTTTTATCAACAGAAATATTTTTCGACGTATTTTCCTGGCAACTAAAAATAAAAAAACACAGACAGCAATAAAGCCATCTGTGTTTTTTTAAGCAAAATATATTCATTGATTTTTTTACTATTTCTTATCCTGCTCTTTTTCTTTCATGATTCTTTCATCATCTTTATTGTAAGCTTTGATGATGGATTTAACCAGTCGGTGTCTTACTACATCTTCTTCATCAAGTTCAATATAAGAAATTCCATCAATGTACCTCAACACTCTTGTGGCTTTAAATAAACCGCTTTGTTGATTTTTAGGTAAATCTATCTGAGTAGGATCTCCGGTAATAATAGCTTTTGCATTTGGTCCGATACGGGTCAGAAACATTTTAATCTGAAGATCATTTGTATTTTGCGCTTCATCCAAAATGATAAAAGCGTTATCAAGAGTCCGGCCACGCATATAAGCAAGTGGAGCAATTTCAATTGTTCTTGTTTGCATGTAATAATTCAGTTTGTCTGCAGGAATCATATCATCCAAAGCGTCATACAAAGGCCTCAGGTAAGGATCTATTTTTTCTTTTAAATCTCCGGGAAGGAAACCTAATGATTCACCAGCTTCAACAGCAGGACGCGTAAGAATAATTTTCTTTACTAATTTATTTTTAAGAGCGCGAACTGCCAATGCTACAGCAGTATAAGTCTTTCCTGTTCCAGCGGGCCCAATGGCAAAAACGATATCATTTTTATCGCAGGCCTGAACCATGAGTTTTTGATTCTGAGTTCTGGCTCTTACGGTTTTACCATTCGGGCCAAATACAAGTACATCATTTGGGTTTCTTTCAATAAAATTGTCAATTGCTTTTTCATCATCACCACCTAAAATTTGTTCAAGATAATTTTCACTCATGTGGCCATTTCTTTCCATGTACTGAATCAGCAAACCGATTTTTTCTTTTGCAGTTTCAATTTGTTCAGGAGCGCCACTCAGTTTGATTTGTGTGCCCCGGCTTAAAATTTTAAGTAATGGGAATTTTCTTTTTAAGATGTCTAGTTTTCCGTTGTTTACGCCAAAGAATTCAATGGGGTTAACGGTGTCGAGATTAATGATGGTTTCTGTCAAAGTTTTCGGTTTTAACTACTTCTCCATTTTATGCAAGAAGCAGGTTTGGTGAATAAATAGTTTTATCGGATCGTCTTACCAAATTTAATCTTTTGAATTTGAAATGTCAACTATTTAATTACTAACATTTGTTAAATAGGGGTGGAAAAGAATTTTTAAAAAATAGAATTAATATTGAGATAACCTTAAATGTTTTATTGAAAAGAAATTTGTTTTTTAAAATGTGGTATTGAGTGCAATAGAAAATTTCATTTAACCCGGATTTTGCAGTTGGAATCGTGATGAAAGGAAAAAAGGCAATAAAGACCGGTGTTTGAGCCGAAATTTTGTACGAAAGCATAATGAATTATGTGGAGATCAAAATATCAAGCAAACGCTTGTATTTGCAGCATTTTTTTCTTGTAATAGATTTCAACTGCAAAATCTGGGTTTAACTAAAATCGAGTAATGAGTTTCAAATTCAATAATCTCGGGGTAAGAGAATTGGGAATAGCATAAGTATTATTGGCGAAATCTTTTATCAATTGATAAGAGATGGTATTTTGTTTATTGATGAGATTAAAAACTTCAAAACTTAGCCATGCATTTTTTATTCCTCTGAAAGGCTGGTGACTTCTTCTGATCGTTTCTTCGCCGAGCAGTAACGCACTAAATCCGATATCCACTCTGATATAAGGATCCAGAATTAACCCATTTCTGTATTTGGTGCTGTTGGGAATATTGTAAGGCATGTTGCTTCCATATAATAAATTCAAATGCACTTTAAAATTCTTGTTGGTTGCCAGATAATCCTGAAGAAATAATCCAGCAGTGATAAGTCTGTCTGATGGCCTGCGTAAATATCCAATATTATTTTTTATACTGTCGGCTATTCCTTGATCAGCTGAATTGGGATTAATTATTTCTCCTGCCGCATTTAAATAATCATAATAATAATCATTGTCGAGATTTTCTCTTGTACGCATAAAGCCCAGGGTAAACCAGCTTTCTGCATCTTTTACCAGTTCGCCAAATAATCGGAATTCGATTCCGGTGGCATAAGCTCTTGCATTATTGTTGCCCAGATATTTTATTTTCACATTATCAATATCGTAAGGGATTACTTCGCTCATTGATTTATAATATGCTTCTGCACTCATTCTGAAAGGCCGGTCACTTCCATTGAATTGATAATCCATGCCGCCGACAAACTGAAAACTTTTTTGTGCTTTAATTGCCGTATTCAATGTGCCATCATACTTTCTGAACTCTCTGTAAAAAGGAGGCTGGTCATATATACCTGCAGCCATCCTGAACACAACATCTTTTTTCCATACAGGTTTCCAGCTTGTTTGTATCCGTGGGCTGATTAAAAATTCTCTGTTCAGATTATTATAATTAAATCTCGTTCCTATCTGAAGTGTTAAGTCCCCTTTGGCTTTTGTCCAGTGTAAATTATCCTGAATAAATCCACTGTACTTCTGAATGTTTAATGCTGTTTGGGAGTGTGTTGCATTGTACAATGACATTGAACCTGACTGATAAGGCAAAGAATATCCTGCAGAATCCTGATATTCAAATTGACTAACGCGGTCATTTATTTTTGTTTGTTCCATGTTGGTTCCCCACTGAATAAAATGTTTTCCGGTTTCATAACTGCCTCTGTGACCCGCATTCCAGATTTCTATGTTTAATTGATTTCTTGCGTATTGCTGATATACACCTGCGCCCAAAGGGTTGATGATTTGTCCGAAAGTGCTGCTGGTATTATCAAAATCTCTGTCCCCAAATAAATAAGCTCCTGCGATATCAAAGTTTTCATTTTCAACATCTTTGAATCTATTGATAAGCCATTTTAATTTTATTTTTTTATTGGGAGTTTGAATAATAGTAGCTCCAATCAGATTGGTATTGTAATTATCCTTCTCCTGGCCTTCGAAATAAATATCCAGACCGAGATTAGCAGTAAACAACGGAGAAAAAACCGAAGAAGTTTTTTTTACTGATTCAGGATAATAAGTAAATCTTGATGAAGAAAAAATGCAAAGCAATTCAAATTGCAAACGACTGGAAAACTTATAAGTAAATAAAGATTGAATGTCTGATGCAGAAGGAATATACGCTCCAACTGTTGGCTGATTGCTTAAAACATTTTTATTGCTTTTATTTCTTGCACCAATAACATAAGTTGATTTCCCTTTTTTTATATTCCCCGAAAGAAACAACCCCTGTTCCAGAAAACTCACATAAGCACTTCCATTGAATTGTACCGGCTTTTTGTATTGAATGTCAAGTACACTGCTCATTTTGTCTCCATACTTTGCTTGAAATCCCCCAGTATAAAAATTTATGTTTTTAACCATTTCAGGATTAATAAAACTCAATCCTTCCTGTTGGCCATTGCTCACGAGATAAGGCCGGAAGATTTCAAAATCATTGATATAAACCATGTTCTCATCATAATTTCCACCCCTGACATTGTATTGAGAGCTCAGCTCATTGTTACTTCCAACAAGTGTTTTAATTAACGATTCTACGCCACCGGTAGTGCTGGGTAATAATAGTGCGTTTTTGGGATTTATTTTAATCAGACTATTTTCTTTTCTTTCTCTTTCATCCAAAACAATTACAGAATCCATCATTACCGAAACTCTTGTCATGGTTATATTTACCTGCTCAGTTTCTCCTTTACTCAGAAAAAAATTCTTCTGAACAGATTTAAAGCCAGTATAGGAAAAGGTAAGTGCAATGGCTTTTTCAGCAGAAACTTTCATTGTGAAAAAACCAGATTCATCAGAAGTAATCCCTTTTTCTTTACCTAAAATTATTATGCTGACCTGATTTAATGGGTTGTTATTTTCATCAACAATACGGCCTGTAATTGTTGCGCTGTTATTTTGTGCAAAAACAAATTGTACAACAAGAACAAACAGGAATGAAAAGAATAATCTCATTAATGAAATTGTTTTCAGATAAATTAAAGAGATTTTAAAAGTGCTATCGTAGTTATTGGGTTTTCGGATTTAAATACAGTGTTTCCAGCTACAAGAATATCCGCACCGGCATCAATGATATGCTTTGCATTTTCAAGAGTAACACCACCATCAATTTCTATTTTTACATCCAGCAACTGCTCATTAATCATTTCTTTAAGTTGCTTTATTTTATTAATGGTGTGTGGAATAAATGACTGGCCACCAAAACCGGGGTTTACACTCATCAAACAAACCAGATCAATATCTTTTAAAATATCTTTCAGCACATCAACAGGAGTGTGTGGGTTAATGGCAACACCTGCGTGCATGTCCAAAGATTTTATTTGCTGTATATTTCTGTGCAGGTGATTACAGGCTTCAAAGTGAACGGTTAAATTATTGGCGCCGGCTTTTTTAAATGCTTCTGTATATTTTTCAGGATGATCAATCATTAAATGAACATCACAATATTTTTTAGTTGCACTAGAAATAAAATCTACAATCATTGGACCAAAACTGATATTAGGAACAAAGCTTCCATCCATGATATCCAGGTGATACCAGTCTGCTTTACTCTTGTTGAGCATTTCACAATCTTTACCGAGATTTAAAAAATTTGCAGACAATAACGAAGGCGCGATAATAGCCATGAGGATAATTTTAATGCAAGATAATGATTTGTTTATTTTAAGATAAGGCAAATTAATAATGGACAATTAGTTCTAATCAACACAGACCTATTTTATAATTTTCCTAAAAAATTATTTTTCCAGTCTAGAAAGCGCTTCTGTAGCTTCTGTGTAATCAGGATTAATAAGAATGGTCTTTCTATACGCATCAATCGCAGCTGTGTGGTCATTTATTTTTTCATAACATTTTCCCAGATAAAAATAGCCGTCGTCAAAATTATTTTGAACGGTGGTGGCTTTTGATAACACCTTAATTGCGTCTACATATTTATCAGTACTCATTAAAGTTGTAGCCTTTTGAATATAAGCATCCATATAAGTGTAGCTTTCATGAATACTGGAATCAAATAAAGCTAATGCGGTATCGTAATCTTTTATCGCAGAAAAATATATTCCTTTAATCAGATAAACTTCTTTTTGATAATTATTTCCAAACTTTATGACAATCTCATTGCATACATCGAGACATGCTGCATTTTTATGGTAAGCGAGGATTCTGGCCAGATAGATAGCATCAATTGCATTGGGATTTATTAAATAAGCTTTCCTGAAAGCATCTGAAGATTGCATGGTATCTTCATTTTCGAAATCGAGCACTCCTTTAATATGCCATAGTTTCGAGTTGTTGCTGTCGGTTTTTAAAAACAATGTGGTTATTTGAATGGCTTTTAAAAAATTTCCAGTGTCTCGGTAATTTTGAATTAGATTTTCTTTGAGTAAAAAAGAATCCGGATAAAGTTTGATTTGCTCTTTCCAGTAAGATTCGGGAGTTTGTTCATTGGCTTCTTTATTATTAACCTGGCAGGAATAAATAAGACAGACCGAAAACATGATTATAATAAGCGTCCTGAAATTCATTTTGTAAAATTAAGTACTCTTGTTTTTTAAATCGAACAAAGTTCTGATAATATTATTGATGCCTCTCTTATATCTTTGCGGACTAAATAATATCGAAATGAAATTTCAATGCTCATTCATCTTTATCTTAATTACAACAATCTCATTTGGTCAAGTTGTTAACGATACCATTCATTTTCCGGGCGAAACACATTTTGCTAACGTCAGACAACTGACTTTTGGCGGAGATAATGCAGAAGCCTATTTTAGTTTTGACGGAAAGTACCTCATTTTTCAAAAAACAAATCCCAAAGAAGGAATTTTGTGTGATCAGATTTGGATGGGAAAATTACCCGTTTCTTCTGATGATAAATTTGAACCTAAATTAGTCAGTACAGGAACAGGAAGAACAACTTGCTCCTATTTTTATCCGGATGGCAAACATATATTATATGGATCAACTCATTTAGGAAGCAAAGATTGTCCACCACTGCCCGACAGAAGTAAATACGGCAATAAATATCTATGGCCTATTTATAAAGATTTTGATATTTTTCTTGCAGATACTTCCGGCAAGATTTCAAAGCAGTTAACAAAAACTAACGGTTACGATGCAGAGGCAACGATATCTCCAAAGGGAGACAGAATGGTATTTACTTCTGTACGTGATGGCGATCTGGATATTTACACTATGGATTTGAAAGGGAAAAACGTTAAAAGGATAACCAATACTTTAGGCTATGATGGTGGCGCATGGTTTAGTCCTGATGGAAAAAAAATTATTTGGAGAGCCTCGAGGCCAAAAACAGAAACAGAGATTGCAGAATATAAATCCTTCCTGGCTTTAGATTTAGTGGCACCAACAAATATGCAGGTTTGGACAGCCAATGCAGATGGCACTGATGCAAAACAAATTACTGATCTTCCGCAGGCAAACTGGGCTCCCAATTTCACACCCGATGGTAAGAAAATAATTTTCTGCAGTAATCACGAATATAAAAGAGGATTCCCTTTTAACATGTATCTGATAAATTTGGATGGAAGTGGTATCGAAAAAATATCACGCGATAAAGGATTTGATGCCTTTCCAATGTTCAGCCCCGATGGAAAGAAATTTGTTTTTTGCAGCAACAGAAACAATGGTGGAACAAGAGATACCAATATTTTTATAGCGGATTGGGTGGAGTAACGATTCGCGGTTTTGGTGTTTGGCGTTTATTGTTTGTTGTTTGTTGTTTGGTGTTTGTTGCTTATTGTTTGGTGTTTGGTGTTTGGCGTTTATTGTTTGGCGTTTATTGTTTGGCGTTTATTGTTTATTGTTTGTTGTTGAGAAGAAACTTTTTGGACCTATTGAACTCCTGCCTAGCGGCAGGCATTGAACCTTTTAAACTTATCCAGTATCCAGCACTTCCATCCTCACCCCAATTCCACCACCTCACAATCTCTGATATCTTCTCCGTCAATTACAAATCTGATTAGTGTTCTTACTTTATGCCAGCCTTGTTTGCCGGCGGCGCCAGGGTTTAAATGCAAACATTCCAGTTTGTCATCGTACATGATTTTTAAAATGTGAGAATGTCCACTGATGAAAATTTTAGGCTTATTTTCAATGATTTTATTTTTTACACCCGGTGCATATCTGCCTGGATATCCACCGATATGCTGAACAAGAACTTTTACTTTTTCGCACTTAAAAAGGAGGTGCTCAGGAAAAACAGCACGGATATCATTGCCATCGATATTTCCATAAACTCCTCTGATATTCGGGTTAAGTCCATTTTTTTCAAAACCTGTTTTTAATTGATTTACAATTTCAATCGTTCCAAAGTCTCCACCATGCCAGATTTCATCACAGTTTTTGAAATGCTCAAAAACAGCATCATCCAGAAATCCATGAGTATCTGATATTAATCCAATTCTTTTCAAGTAAAAGTTGTTTTTAAAATGAATTAAAATTTAAATGCCTAAATTTGAACGGAAGATAATGCGCTTTTATCATTTCAAAAAAAATAGAAAATTGACATTTCATAGAAATTTCACTTATTACATAGACAAACGCAACTGGAAATATTACTTCCTGATGATGGCGTTGAGCAAAGGGTTCTGATTTCTAATCTTCTCATTTCAATTTTTCATTTTAACCTTTTCAATTTATCAATTATGCCACATTATAAAAAAATGGGAAAGATTCCCCATAAACGACATACTCAGTTCAGAAAAGAGGACGGCTCCTTGTATGCGGAGCAGCTTTTTTCTACCGAAGGTTTTTCTAATGATTATTCTTTATTGTATCATACCTATGCGCCCACACTTATTGTAAAATGTGATGAACCTATCGACGTTAATCCGGAAGTGGCCGAAGAAAAAATGCTTAAACACAGAAGTCTGGAGGGGTTCAAAATAAAGCCGGAAGACGATTATTTAAAAAGCAGAAAAGCTGTTTTGGTTAACAGTGATTGCCATATTGTTTTGGCAGCACCTACAAAAAGTATGAGCGAATACTTTTATAAAAATGCAGATGCTGATGAAATTATTTTTGTTCATGAGGGCAGTGGTGTTTTAAAAAGTTGTTATGGCGAATTAAAATTCAGCTATGGAGATTATATTGTTTTACCAAGAGGCACAATCTATCAAATTCATTTCGATGATGAGAAAAACAGATTGCTGATCATCGAATCTTTTCATCCAATAAGATATCCGAAACGCTACATGAGTAAGTTTGGACAATTGATGGAGCACTCACCATATTGTGAAAGAGATATCAGAGGTCCAGAGAATTTAGTTACCCATGATGAGACAGGTGATTTTATTATCAAAACAAAAAAGAAAGGGTTGTTGTATGGGATACATTATGGCACTCATCCTTTTGATGTAATAGGTTGGGATGGATGTTGTTATCCATATATCTTCAGCATTCACGATTTTGAGCCTATTACAGGAAGGGTACATCAGCCACCTCCAGTGCATCAGACTTTTGAAACCAATTCATTTGTAGTGTGTTCTTTTGTGCCCAGACTATATGATTATCACCCTGATTCTATTCCGGCTCCTTACAATCACAGCAATATCGACAGCGATGAATTATTATATTACGTAGACGGCGATTTTATGAGCCGAAAACATGTTACCAGAGGAATGATGACTTTACATCCTGCTGGAATTCCTCATGGGCCACATCCAGGCACTGTTGAAAAAAGTATAGGATCTAAAGAAACAAAAGAGCTGGCTGTAATGATTGATACTTTTCGTCCATTGCAATTAACAAAGTCAGCACTGGAAATTGAAAACGAAGGTTATGTGATGAGCTGGGCTGAATAATTTTTCAGGTTAATGCAAATCTTTTTGAGAAGGCTATAAATAATCATCAGATAAATTGATTTCGGTCATTTTAATTTATTGAATACATAGGTAGAATTGTAAAAAATTTTACCATGATAAGACTAAATCAAATTAAAAAAGGCGATTATTTTATTGCCAGCAACGAAGGCGACGAAAAAATAGGAGAGGTGGTTGACCTTGATTATTTTAACAAACAGGTTTGCATAGACGAAGGCGTTCAGAATTTCTGGTACGACTTTAATCAGCTGATTGCGATTCCAATTTCAGATAGTGTACTTGAAAATCTGAAGTTTACAAAAATTTTCAATGAGGATGGTACGGTTAAGTATTCCAAAGGAGCTTTTAGAATGTTGATTTTAAGTCCGGGAGATTTTTCCAGAATAAAATTATGGTACCGCGATGAGTACCGGCTGATCATGGATACGATAAGTGTTCACCAGCTTCAGAATCATTTTTATGAAATGACCAAAATGCGGTTGAATCACGAGGTGTTTTAGTGAATACGAAAAAAGCTGTCCCATGATGAGACAGCTTTTTTTGGTATTAGATGAAGCTAAATATTATTCAGCAGCAGGCTCTTGAGCAGCAGGAGTTTCACCAGCGTCAGAAGCAGCGGCATCGTTAGAGTCACTATCCATTTTAGCTTTTAATCCTGCTAAAACGCCTAGGTCACCTAATGTTGATTTTTCAACTTTAGATTGAATATTTTTAACCGCTTTTTTGGTTTGTTCAAACTCTGCTTTCTTTTCTTTTATCTCTATTTGTTTCTCTTCCTCTTTTACTTGTTCCCACAAACGAGTATGACTTAAAAGAATGCGTTTGTCGTTGCGATCAAACTCGATAACCATGAATTGAGCTAATTCATCAGCACCAATCATTTTTTCATCTTGTTTCATCAAATGACGGGCAGGAGCATATCCTTCCAATCCATAAGGCAATTGAATAACAGCACCTTTCTCATCTTTTTTCACCACAGTACCTTCATGAATAGAACCGATAGTAAATACTGTTTCTAAAGAATTCCATGGATCTTCTTCAATTTGCTTATGTCCTAATTGAAGTTTACGTCCTTCCTTATCAATACTCAAAATAATTACTTCGATTTCCTTTCCAACTTTAGTGTATTCATTAGGATTGTTGAAACGTTTCAGCCAGCTTAAATCGCTGATGTGAATCATTCCACCAATACCAGTAGACAGTTCAACAAATACGCCATAAGGGGTAATGTTTTTAACCGTTCCCATATGACGGCTAGCCTCAGGGAATCTGTTTTCGATAGTGCTCCATGGATCTTCAGTCATTTGCTTGATAGAAAGACTCATTTTGCGTGTTTCTTTATCTAATGTTACTACTTTAGCTTCGTGCTCATCGCCTAATTTGAAGAACTCTTTAGCGTTAATAGGCGTATTAGCCCAGGTAATTTCACTCACGTGAACCAATCCTTCAACACCAGGAGTGATTTCAAGGAACGCACCGTAGTCTTCGATATTAACAACTTTTCCTTTTACGATTTCACCTTCTTTCAAACTTTCAGCAAGGGTATCCCAAGGATGAGGAGTTAATTGTTTTAAACCTAAACTGATACGTCTCTTATCATCATCAAAATCAAGAACAACCACATTTAATTTCTGATCCAGCTTCAATACTTCTGAAGGATGGTTGATGCGTCCCCATGATATATCAGTGATATAAAGTAAACCATCTAATCCACCCAAATCAAGGAATGCTCCGAAATCAGTGATGTTTTTAATAGTTCCTTCCAATACTTGTCCTTTCTCTAATTTGCCAATAATCTCAGCTCTTTGTGCTTCGATATCGCTTTCGATAAGTGCTTTATGAGATACAACAGCATTCTTAATGGTCTCATTGATTTTAACCACTTTGAATTCCATTGTTTTACCAACGAATTGATCGTAATCTGTAACAGGTTTAACATCGATCTGAGAACCTGGCAAGAATGTTTCCATGCCAAATACATCTACAATCAAGCCACCTTTAGTTTTGCTGGTAACCAAACCGGTAACAATTTCACCTGTTTTGTTAACCTCAACAATTCTTTCCCAGGCTCTGGTAATTCTGGCTGATTTACGGCTTAAATTAAGATTGCCTTCTCTGTCTTCTTTTTCAACTACCATCACTTCGATGATGTCTCCAACTTTTACACCACCAGGGATGTCTCTGAATTCATTTAAAGAAATCAAGCCATCACTTTTAAATCCGATGTTTACAACAGCATCAGTTTTTGTTAATGATTCAACAGTAGCCTGAATCATTTCGCCATCATTGATTTGCTTGAAAGTACCATCATAAACTGCATCATACTTAATTCTTTCGTCTTTTGTGTAAGCAACAACGTTTCTTTTGTCGCGGCTCCAGTCGAAATCATCATGAGCTGTTTCAATAATTTTTTCTACCACCATCACAGGGGCTGCTACGGGTTCATTCGTTGTAGCATTTTCTTCAGCAACAGGTTCGTTTGTTGTCGCAGTGGCTTCAGCTTCATTGGAAGCAATCGGCTCCTGTTCATCTGCGTTTAGTTGTTTGGAAATATTGATTAACATAAAAATACCCGTGGTTTTTTTAACGGGGATGCAAAGGTAACACTTTTATCTGTGCAATAAAAGTCTAAACCAATTTTTTTGAACCCGAAATGACATAAAAAAAGAGCCGCCAGATTTGGCGACTCTTTTTTTATTTTTAAAGCAATTATTTAGAAAATTACTACTCTTTCTGATTTCAGTCTTACTCCTGAAGCATCAGTCAAATCGATATAGTAAACTCCTTTTGCTGCTTTGGTTAAATCAACTTGCATTTTACCAAATGGCGCTGAAGGCGTAAATGAGTTTCTATAAACTCTAGCTCCTTTGCTGTCGTAGATGGTTACAAATCTTGGGTTGGCTACGCCGGTTAATTTATTTTCATATCTGATTTCAAATAAGCCTCTGTTTGGATTTGGATATACAAACATCGAAGTATTTAATGAATCAGTAATGGTTACAATGTTAGATTCTGAAGCCTTACATCCGTTTTGATCTGTGGCAATGGCGGAATAATCTCCAAGGCCATCCACATTAACAGAAATACTTGAACCATTTTGGCCAGTAATTGATTGACCATTATAAGACCAAACATAACTATAAGTTCCTGTTGCTGGAGTTGCAGTGGCAGTTACGGTTGTTTGCAATCCTGGGAACAAACTGCTTAAAGGTGCAGCAGAAATTGAAATGCTTGGATTACCATTTACAGTAAGAGTAGCAGCTGCAGAATTAACCGCATTTGTATTACATGCAGAAACGGTCATAGCTAGTCGGTAAGAACTTTGATCAAGATCAACAGTAACCCCAGAAATAGTAAGCACTGCGGTGTTAGTGCCGCTGTAAATACCTCCGTCAGTTAATGGAACCCAAACGCCTAAATCATTAAGTGTTTCCCACTGATATTCAATTGGATCACCGGATGTAGATCCTGAAGTAAATATTACCACATCGTTTTCGCAAGCGGTCACATTTTCAGGAACCAACACATCTGCGGGATTAATTGCTGTTGAAATGCTTACAGGTATAACTAAAGGAGTAGAACTGCAATTTGGAGTATTAACGGTCACTGTATAATCAGTAGAAACTCCTGGTGCAGCGTACACTGCATTTGCATCACTTCCATCATAAGGAATAGTAAGGGCTGCATCAGAAAATAATCCAGTAACTGGGCTCCATGTTCCTGAAGCATAAGTCGGAATAGTATAAGTAAGTGTAACCGACCAGTCTTGTAGTGTTCCTATGTCTCCACCTACAGCATCAGCAATAGCCAATCTCCATCCGCCATTTACAGTAGTAAACATTGCGGGCCAGTCGATAGTTGTTTGTTGGTAGCTTGATGGATATACACTTTGGAATTTGTCTGCTCCATAAGTTCCTGTACGAGGAGCAGCGGCACCGCTTAAAATATTAAATGAAGAAGAACTGATTACGGTATTAGTGAAATCATTGGTACCATTAAATCCGGTGCCATTATCTAAAGCGCCAACTAAATTCATTACCTGACCATTGGGAGCCACTAAATTGATATACACATCACCCACATAAGTATGAGTCATATTGAATTTAACCTTTACATTAGTAATTGCAGCACCTGCAGGAATACCAGAAATGGTTATTGGAGGAGTTATAATTCCGGCAGGATTACGATCAGGAACAATGATGGAAATATTGCCAGAAGCAACAGTTGTATCAATACCAAAAGAAGGAATGTAATTATTGATTTGTAACATTTGCGATGTAGTACCAGAACCCGCACAAATTGATGCGCTGGTTGGAGTAACAGATGCTATCAAAGGAGTAACGGTTAGTGTGGCTTCATTTGTAAAATCTATTGCAGTACAAACGCCCGTATATAAAGCTCTGTACTGATATCCAGACATGTCCGGAGTAATGTTGGAAACCGTCAAAGTATCAGTTAATGCTCCAAAGATGTTCCCACCATTGGTTACAGTAGTCCAAGCTGAAGTTGAATTTATTCTTTGTTGCCATGTGAACGCTGCTCCATCTCCGGAAGAACCTACAATGAATTGAACATTAGCTCCACAAGTACTACTTACGCTGGCAGGTGATGAAGAAATATTAACTGGAACGCAGGCGCGGATATTAACTAGATAATCTTCCGTCTCACCCCAGGTATAAGTTCCACAAGGATTCAAATTAGTGGCAGAAAAAGTTTCTTGACATACGACTCTCATTAAAGTAGTACCTAAAGTAGCAGTTGAAGGAATAACTAGATTACCGTTGACGGTATGAGCTCCAAATGCAGCATTAGTGGTTATGAAAACTCTTTCTGAAGCATCTAGGGTGCCGTCTTGATTTAAATCAATCCAAACTGCACAATGGCTGTAAAATCCTCCAGTACAATTGCCAACCTGAATAGCTATTGGAGTGCTACTGCCATTAATTAAATCTGTAGTAGCAGGGGCATTAGGGCCAGCGGTATAATTAGAATATTGATTTTGCTGAGATCCAGGGCCAGGTGCCAAAGTAGAACAATCAGATACATTATCTAGTGTACCAACCTTAACTCTTAATATTTCTTCGTCAGTAATATCTGTAGCTGTTGATGAGCAATAGCAAGTTGATGGGGCAGACTGGGAAATAAGGATAGGAACAGAATTAGCAGTATTTCCTGAACCTGAACAAGTAACAGCCAGGCGATACCAGGCTGGCCCATTAGTTAACGTGGCAGAATATGAATTACTGGTAGCTCCAGGAATACTTGTATAAGTTATATTATCAGTTGAAGTTTCCCATTGATTTGAAATGCCAGGTCCAACTTCAACATTTGAAGTTGCCAGATTGAAAGGCGTCCCAATACATGCGGTAGTTACAGAAGAAATAGTGCTTCCCGGATCGGGAGTACCTACACACAATACTGAAGAATAATCTACGATGAAATGAAAATCCTGATAATTATTAGGAATAGTAGAACCATCAGTTAAAGTAGTCCAAACATTTGTTGATAAATTATGCTGTTTGGCATTATTTCCAGGCTGAGTAGTTGTTCCTACAACTGTACTTGGAGGAGTAAAGTTGCTGTTAATGCCGGCAGCTACACTTGTCTGCCATTCAATCCAGTAGGTTCCTACAGGCAAGGTTAAATTGATATCAGCTTCCATTTTCCAAATTAATCTTTGTTGTCCTGGAACTCCATTAAAAATACGATAAGTGTTATCTGAAGTGGAAGAAGTTAATCGGTTAGTAGTCAAATCTCCATAAATTGGAGTGGCAGCTCCTAAAGATGGATCTGTATTAAAAATTTGAAATCTCAACTCAGTAAATGGAGAAGTAGTTAGCGAATAGTTTGTAGAAAAACCAAACATGGTAATTCTATTAACGGTCCACGATGCACCTGCAACAACAAAATCATCGGCAAGTGAAGCTGTGGCTTGAGCGCCAATTCCATTAAGCGTGTTTCCTACCTGAACTTCACTCCAGGTAGAACCAACGGGAGCGGTGACTGCATTGCTTGAAACGGTACCCGTACTCAGATTTCCGTTGATGTATTGCTGAGCTTGTATACCATTAGTTAGTAAGCACAGCAAACCCAGAATCATCAGGCATTGCAAGAAAAAACCATTAATACTTTTTAGTGTAGTTTTGGATTGCATAATTTAATTTTAGTTTGATAAATTGAATTCAAAGAATTTCTTAAAGATCGATTTTTTTTAATATCGAACGTAATTTACATTATATTCAATTTTCTGCAAAGTAATTTTTTTTAAATAAAATTAAACTTTGAAATTGCGCGTTGATTTAGTTCGGTATTCTGTTTTCTTAAGCGATATAATTTAACTCATTTTCTGCTATGGGAAGTAAAACAGCGCTGTATAATAAAATAAAAGATTCGGCTATTATAAAAGGTATTTTATACGGTATAATAGGAGTGTTTACTTATCCGGGGATAAATCTGATCAATAGATTGAAGATAAATGGCATGGACAAATTGCAGAAGTTACCCAAAAGCAATGTGCTCTTTGTGAGTAATCACCACACCTATTTTGCAGATGTAATTACCATGATTCATATTTTCTGTGCGGCAAACCGGGGGAGAAAAAAAAAGCTGGGATTTCCTTTTTACTTAGTTTGGCCATTTACAAAAATTAAATACGTGGCGGCGTCAACAACGATGAGCAGTACATTATTATCTAGGATTTTTACGCTCGCGGGTGCTATCACCGTAAAAAGAACCTGGAATGCAGAATCCGGGGAGATAAGAAAAGGCCTGGAGCTGGGAGATACCAGGGAAATCGCCCGCGCTTTAGAAAACAACTGGGTGATCACTTTTCCGCAGGGAACAACCACTCCATTTGCACCCGGAAGAAAAGGAACTGCATTTATTATCAAGCATTTCAAACCAATAGTAGTTCCTGTGGTAATAAGCGGCTTCTCTGATTCCTTTGATAAAACAGGACTTAAAATAAAAAAATGGAGATCAAATCTCCAAGTAACTTTTAAAGACCCCTTACCATTTAAAGAAGACGACAGCAACGAAGAGATTTTATTTCAGGTGATGAAGGCTATTGAACAAATACACCATTAATCCTTCAAATCAACTAAACTATCTTTACAAAAAAAAATATGGAAAAAAAAGCTTCAGAATCTCTGGTTATTATGACCGAACTGGTGTTGCCGAATGATACCAATAATTTTGGAAACTTAATGGGAGGAAGATTAATGTACTGGATGGACATTGCCGCAGCACTATCCGCCTTGAAGCATTGCGCTTCTCCGGTAGTAACGGCTTCTGTAGACAATATCTCTTTTCATACCCCTATCAAAATTGGAAATGTTGTTCATATTGAAGCAAAAGTGTGCAGGGCATTTTCCAGCAGTATGGAAGTTCATTTGCAAGTGTGGGGTGAAGATGCTATTCAACAATATAAGTATAAGAGCAACGAAGCTTATTTTACTTTCGTTGCGCTGGATCCCAATGGGAAACCCCGGTCTGTTAATTCACTGATTCCGGAAACGAACGATGAACAGCGTTTGTATGAAGGTGCTTTAAGAAGAAGACAAATAAGATTAATCCTTGGAGGAAAGCTGAAGCCCGAAGATGCATCAGAATTGAAAGCGTTGTTTATTAAAGAAGAATAGGGTTAATACCTTTTTTCTTATTTGTTTTTCGTTCATCAAAATAAATGCTGAAGTAGTTTCTCAATAAACAGAATTACTCATATTGGCATCGTGGGATTTCGAATTAATGTTAATAGATTTGCATTTGATTTAATTATTTTAATCATGAATCAGCCCTCAACCGTAAATATTTCCTTCGATAATACCAGCAATGCCTTTGAGTATAAATCAAAAAAGGAATTAAAAAAAGCACATTTCTTATTTTATGCAATGGGATTTCCATTTGTGGTCAACTGGGGGGTGCGTTTGATGCCCCTGGCTATAAAACTCAGATTGCCTTTTACTAAAACGATGATCAGAAATACTATTTTCAAACAATTTGTTGGAGGCGAATCATTAGCTCAAACTGCTGATGTGGCTAAAGTCCTCGATAAATATCAGGTTCAGGTCATTTTAGATTATGGCGTTGAAGGTGGAAAAGGAGAGGCTGCTTTTAATGAAGCCACTCAGGAGTTTATCAGAGTAATTAATTATGCAGCTACTCAATCCAATGTTCCCTTCATTAGTATAAAAGTTACGGGAATTGCCCGCATTGGTTTATTGGAGGAGATTGATATGGCCATGAATAATAGCCATGAGCCCACGCTCATGAAAAGATATTATAATGCCGTTGAACAACTTAGTGATATTGAAAAAGAAGAATGGTATAAATGTGTAGGACGGCTGCAGCAAATTTGTGATAATGCCAATAAAAACAAACTGGCCGTATTAGTAGATGCTGAAGAATCCTGGATTCAAAACCCGGTAGACGCCCTCACTATATTAATGATGGACAGCTTTAATAAAACCAGATGTGTTGTTTATAACACAATACAGTTTTATAGACACGATCGTTTTGAATTCCTGATTGACAATCTTAAAGCAGCCCAAGAACGTAATTTTATTTTGGGCGTAAAATTAGTCAGAGGGGCCTATATGGAAAAGGAAAGAGCAAGAGCATTAGAGAAAGGTTACGAATCCCCAATCCAACTGGATAAAGAATCTTCTGATCTTGACTACAATAAAGGAGTGGAGTTTTGTATTGAAAACATCGAAAAGATTTCGCAAATTATCGCCACGCATAATGAGTACAGTAATTTTAATGCCACTCAATTAATTGCAAAAAAAGGTATTCCTGTTAATCATCCCCATATTCATTTCTCACAGTTGTTTGGGATGAGTGATAACATTACTTTCAATCTGGCAAAAAATGGGTTTAGCGTAAGTAAATATTTACCCTTCGGTCCAATTAAGGATGTTATTCCTTATCTAATGAGAAGAGCCCGCGAAAATAGTTCGGTCTCCGGACAAACAGGTCGGGAATTAGGGCTGATAAAAAAAGAGTTGAAGAGGAGGGGGTAGAAGTGCTGGATGCTGGATAAGCTTCCTCAACAACAAACACCAAACACCAAACACCAAACACCAAACACCAAACACCAAACACCAAACACCAAACACCAAACAACAAACACCAAACACCAAACACCAAACACCAAACAACAAACAACAAACATGAACACAAATAATCCATTCGAAATCGAAACTAACAAACCGTCTTCATTCTTAAATGTGCTGACCATCCTGTCGATAATCGGGAGCATTATTGCTTTGCTTCAAGCTGTTTTTGGCTTTTTTACTGCCGATAAGAATTATGAAAACATGAAAAAAACAATGAGCTCAACTGAACTGGATAATGCGCCTGGTTTTGTAAAAGGGATGTTTAATGAGAAAACCTTAATGATGGCAGAGAAGATGGCCGACAATAAATTGCCAATACTAATAACAGGTATTCTGGGAGCCATCATTTGTTTGTGGGGTGCTATTGAAATGAGGAAGCTTAAAAAACAAGGCTATACTTTGTGGATGATTGGTGAGTTGCTGCCCCTTATTGCAGTTTCCATATTTATTGGTGCGGCAGCTTTCTCCGGGCTGTCTTTAATTGGTTATTTATTCCCTCTGCTGTTTATTATATTATATACGGTTTACCGGAAAGAGCTTAAAAATTAAATAATGGTGATTTATTTTTAACCCGGATTTTGCAGTTGGAATCGTGATGAAAGGAAAAAAGGCAATAAAGACGGGTGTTTGAGCCGATATTTTGGACGAAAGCATAATGAATTATGTGGAGATCAAAATATCAAGCAAACGCTTGTCTTTGCAGCATTTTTTTCT
>CALQSB010000033.1 GCA_943333125.1 Chitinophaga pinensis | reverse complement strand
GCAGCTTCTGCAACATCTTCAACAGCAACAACAATAAGTTTAGTACCAACTGCATCAGCAGGTGGCACACAAACAATATGTGCTACAGGAACGGCAACGGTTAGTGGCGCAAGCTCATCTAACGGTACTATTGCCTGGACAGATAATGGCGCAGGTTCAATTACCTCAGGTGCAACAACACTTACACCAGTGTACACACCTGCAGCAGGAGATGCTGGCACAACGGTTACATTAACCATGACGGTTACAAACAGCCCATGTACTGCTGCAACTGCAACTTATACAGTAGTGGTTTCTGCTTCTCCAACTGCACCTTCATCTCCTGTTAACGGATCAAGATGCGGAACAGGAACAGTGAATATTTCTGCTTCTGTAAATGCAGGCGAAACGATAGACTGGTATGCGGCTTCAACAGGTGGAACGGTATTAACCGGAGGAACAGGTGTTACTGCATTTACAACACCAAGCATATCGGCAACTACAACTTATTATGCGCAAACAAGGAATATTACTACAGGATGTATTTCTGCAACAAGAACAGCTGTAACAGCAACTTTCAATGCATTGCCAACAGTTAGCTTTACGGCACAAGCCGGAGCAACAGCATGTAGTAATACTGATGTTATTTATACTACACAGGCAACACAAACCAATTATGTATGGTCGTTCCCGGGAGTATTGAATACCGATTATTCAATTACTTCAGGAGGTACAACATCAAGCAATACCGTTACTTTAAAATGGCTTACTGCAGGATCTAAAACAGTAACTGTAAATTATACCAATGCAAGTGGATGTACTGCAGCAACTGCTACATCTTCTACAGCAACTACAGTTACTTTGCAAACAACGGCAAGCGTATCTATTGTTGCCTCTGCAAATCCTATTTGCCCTGGAGCAAGTATAACCTTTACAGCAACTCCTGTTAATGGAGGCACACCAAGCTATCAGTGGAAAGTAAATAACGTAAATGCAGGTACTAACAGTGCTACATTTATCTCAAGTGCAATAGCAAACAATGCTGTGGTAAGTGTAGTTATGACTTCAAATGCAACTTGTGTAACGGGCTCTCCGGCTACCTCAAATTCAATTACTATTACTCATAATGCGGTGCCTGTAATAAGCAACCAATCAGGTAGCTCTACTTATGGTACGGACAATAGTTATTCGGTAGTAGCAACAGGAGCCAGCAGTTTCTCGGCTACAGGATTGCCAACTGGAATTACTATAAATACATCAACAGGCGTACTTACCATTGCGGCTTCTACAACGCCTGGCACATATAATATTTCTGTGACTGCTTCCAATAGCACAGGTTGCTCATCAACGGCAACAGTAACGATTACTGTAAATAAATTAACGATTACGGCAACCGGAATTACCGTTAGCGATAAACAATACAATGGTAATACAACAGCTTCTGCTTCCGGTGGAACATTAGTAGGGGTAGTTTCTCCTGATGTGGTTTCATTGGTTATACAGTCTGCTGTATTCTCAGATAAAAATGTAGGCAACGGAAAATCAGTAACAGTAACCTGTACACTTTCCGGAGCCAATGCTTCAAAATATATTCTTACCGCGCCTACAGGGTTTACGGCTAATATCACTCCCGCTCCATTAACAATAACAGCAAGAGATTCTGTAAAATGTTATGGAAACTCTTTAACGCTAACTGGTTTTACAGCCAATCTTCAATCTGGAGATGCTATTACCAGTGTAACATTAACCAGCGATGGAACAGATATTTCTGCTGATGCAGGTACTTTTGCTATTGTGCCTTCAAGCCCATCAGGAACATTATTTGATGCAAACAATTACAGCATCACTTTTGTAAATGGTACTTTAACGGTAAGTGATATTCCTTCTTTCTCAGCAGATCCATCAACAACACCTCAAAGTGTTTGTTTGAATGCACCGGCATCTGCACTATCGGTAACAGCTAATTCAGGTAGTGGTACTATTAGTTCTTATAAGTGGTACATTAATGCATCTAGCAGCAGCTTTGGCGGAACGTTAATTCCAGGAGCTACTTCTGCTACTTATACTCCGGCAACCGCAACAGCAGGTGTGTTTTACTACTATTGTGTGGTTACCAACTCTTATGGTTGTTCATTACCAAGTTATCCATCAGGTGCTGTAACTGTTAATGCATTGCCTACAACAGTGACCGTAACCGGTGGTGGAACTTATTGTTTAAGTACAACTTTGAATGCTGCTAATGGTTCAAGTGGTACCATATATTATCAGGGAACAACTGCTAATGGTACTTCTACTGCAACTCCATCTACATCTCAATTTATAAATGCAGCAGGAACCTATTATTTCAGAGCGCAGTCGGCAGAAGGATGCTGGGGTGCTGATGGTAATGCAACTGTTGTATTACAAGCACCGGTTGCCAATGGTGTTGAAATCTGTGCCGGTGGAACGGGTTCACTCACTACCAGCTTTAGTTGTACTGATATCAATGGGTCGGTTGGCCCAAGTTTCCCTGTTACAGGTGCAACTGCTGGTACAGGAACCGGATGGACCAATCCAACAAGAGTTGTTGCAGATGATAATTCAAATGCTACAGTTGCTGTAACTGGTGGTCTTTCAACTACAACAGCTACTTCTGCAACCCTAAGTGCTACTAATTTTGGATTCTCAGTTCCTACAAATGCTACCATCGTTGGAATAACCGCTACTATAGGCAGGTATTCTACTCAAAATGCTACTAACAGTTGGACAAAAGATAATACCGTTAAGCTTTTAAAAGCAGGGACAGTAACTGGTAATAACTTAGGTTTGACTACAACCAACTGGGCAACCACAGAAGCGGCTACAGCATACGGATCTGCAAGTAATTTATGGGGTGCCACATGGACTCCCACAGATATTAATAATACAAATTTTGGATTGTCTTTAATTGTGAATTTATCTGGCGCTGCATTTACCACAACAACGGCTAACGTTGATTATGTAAAACTGGCAGTAACTTATACTATCCCCGGAAGTTTAAACTGGTACACTGTTTCTTCTGGTGGGTCATCAATAGGAACGGGTAGTTCATTTAATCCAGTAGGTGTTGCTGGTTCTGGTATTGCTAATACCAATACTGCAGGTACAGTAGCCTTCTATGTAGAATGTTCAACCAATCCTGGATGTAGAGGAGCAGGTAATTTTAAAATCAATCCAAACTTACCGGCAAGTGTAAGTATTGTGTCTGATGATGCAGACAATACTATTTGCCCGGGAGAAAGTGTAACATTTACTGCAACACCAACTAATGGTGGAACTGCACCTACTTATCAGTGGAAAAAGAATACAGTAAATATTTCTGGTGAAACAAGCAGTACCTATACAACAACCGGATTAGCGAATGGCGATGCCATTACAGTGGTGATGACATCTAATGCTACACCATGTTTAACCGGTTCGCCAGCAACTTCAAACAGTATTGCTACAACAGTAAGACCTGTTTTTGCTGCAGGAACTATTTCTTCAACAGGTGAGACGATATGTTATAATGGAGACCCTGCGTTGATTGGCAGTACAACAGCTGCGAGTGGTGGCGATGCGTCGATCACGTACAAGTGGCAGGTAAACGGAGTTGATATAGCAAGTTCAAATACGGCAACTTACGATCCGCCAGCTGGATTAACTGCAACAACAACGTACACACGCTTTGCAAAAGATGCAACTTGTAATACTACATTTACGCAATCATCAGGAAGTTACGTGGTAACTGTTCGTCCAAACTTCACTACAGGAACAATTTCTTCAACAGGGGAGACGATATGTTACAATGGAAATCCTGAGTTAATTGGCAGTACAACAGCTGCGAGTGGTGGCGATGCGTCAATCACTTACAAATGGCAGGCAAACGGAGTTGATATAGCAAGTTCAAATGCGGCAACATACGATCCTCCAACAGGATTAACTGCAACAACAACGTATACACGCTTTGCAAAAGATGCAACTTGTAATACTACATTTACGCAATCATCAGGAAGTTATGTGGTAACTGTAAATTCAAATTTACCAGCAAGTGTAACTATAGATTCTGATGCTTCAGGAAACACCATCTGTGCCGGAACCAGTGTAACGTTTACTGCTACGCCAACTAACGGTGGAACTTCACCTGCTTACCAATGGAAAAAGAATACATTGGATATTGCAGGAGAAACAGGAAGTACATATACAACAACTGGATTAGCGAATGGGGATGCCATTACAGTAGTGATGACATCTAATTCAACAGAAGCTTGTTTGATAAGTTCTCCAGCTACATCCAACAACATCACTACTACGGTTAATGTGGGTACACACAATGCCACAACAATAATCGCTTGTGACAGCTATACATGGTATGGTGCTTCTTATACTTCAACTGATACGTATACTCATTCTTATTTAAATGGTAATGGTTGTGCATCAGTAGACACTTTGCATTTAACCATCAATGCAAGTACACATAATGCAGAAACGAGAACAGAGTGTGATTCATATACATGGCATGGCGTCAATCGTACGTCAACTGGAACGTACACGTATAGTTATACAAATGGAGATGGTTGTGCATCAGTAGATACCTTGCATTTAACCATCAATGCAAGTACACACAATGCCACAACTCTGGTTGAATGTAATACATATACATGGTCTGCTAATGGTGAAACCTATACTGCCTCAGGTACGTATACTTATTCTTATACCAATGCAAATGATTGTGCATCAGTAGATACTTTGCATTTAACCATCAATGCAATAAACAATATCGACAGTACAGTAATAGCATGTGGATATGCTCTTTGGTATGGAGACACCCTTAGAGTGAATGGAGATTATGCTAAATCTTTCACCAATCAAAATGGATGTGATTCAATAATTACACTTCATCTTACCGTAAATCCATTGCCAACCACACCGGGTTCGATAACTGGGTTGACGCAAGTTTGTACTGTGATTGGAGTTGCTGAAGGAACAAATTATTCAATAGACCCCGTTGCAGATGCCGTATCTTATATTTGGTCGGTACCTCCAATAGGATCAACATTACAAAGTGGACAAGGTTCTACTTCTATTAATGTAACATTTGATAATAGTTTGGCTTCAACTAATCAAGTGGTGAAAGTAGTCAGCGTTTCAGATAAAGGTTGTTTGAGTGCATCCAGTTATGTGGTATTATTTAAAACGATACCAAGTACAAATCCTGTTACGGGTCCAACTAATGTTTGTAATTATGTGGGTCAGGCAGTTGAGGTTACTTACAGTACTACACCGGTTACTTATGCGACAAGTTATACTTGGGCTGTACCTGCTGGAGTTACTATTGTAAGTGGACAAGGAACGACTTCAATAAATGTGAAATTCTTAAGCACTTATGTTTCAGCGGTATTAACTAGTATTTCAGTGACTGCAAACTCAAATTGTGGAACAAGAGGGCCTAAGGTGCTAAGCGTTTCTGCTGTTAATGTACTATTCCCATCAGCAATTAATGGACCTACAAGCGCTTGTTCATATATTACAAACCAAACGTTGGCAACTTATAGTATTGATCCTGTTTTAAATGCAGTTAATTATGTTTGGACTGTTCCTGCAGGAGTAACTATAATTGGTTCAGGACAAGGGTCAACCAGCATTCAAGTATCTTTCAACAATAATACTTTTGCAACTTCTAGTATTAAAGTTAGAGCAGTATCTAATTGCTCGATTTCTTCAGACAGGTCATTGGTTGTTTATGCAGGTAGTTATAGTGCACCTCTTCCAATCACTGGTCCAACTAATGCATGTGGATATATTAATAACGAGCAACTTGCTACCTATTCAATCAGAAAAGTAGCAAATGCACCAGCTTATCTGTGGACTGTTCCTGCTGGAGTTACTGTAATTTCTCATCCTGGTGGAACTGGAGAAAATGACACTGTTATTAATGTGATATTCAATACTAGCTTCGTTTTCGGTACATCAATTGCTGTTCAAACAACGGGATGTGGTTTAAGTGGGGCAAGAACATTAGCAATTACTGGTACTTTGCTTGCTGGTGCGCCATTGATTACTGGTCCACAAAATGTTTGTGAATTTATGCAATCTGCTGCTTATCCTACTGGGTTAATAGCATCATACTCAATTCGTAAAGTAACAAATGCTAATTCATATAACTGGACTGCTCCTGCGAACAGCTCGATTATTAGTCATCCAGCTGGTTTAGGGTTTAATGATACTATGGTTTATGTTAAGTTTACCTCAGCATTTTCATCGGGTAGCCTTAGTGTTAGTGTAACAAACGCTTGTGGAACTTCGCCTGTAAGGAATCTTTCGATAATAAAATCTGGTCCGGCAGCTCCAACAGTATTTGATGTGCAGTATACAGCACCATGTCCTAACAGGATTTATACTTATACAGAGCCTGCGATGCCAAGAGCCGCTACTCAATTAATATGGTCTGTTCCTGTAGGTGCAATAATTCTTAGTGGTCAGGGCACAACTAGCATTCGGGTTTCATATCCATCTTCAGTTAGTTACGGAAATGTATCTGTACAGTCAATTAACAATTGTATGGTTGGAGCTACTAGAAGCCTGGTTATTAAGATGGGAGCTTGCCCTAATTCTATTACATCAACAGCTACTAGCGGTAAAGGGGAGTTGAATCCTGATGATTTGACTGTGAAAATTTATCCTAACCCTACAACATCGGAATTCAAAATGTCTATTCAATCGACAGCGAATGAAAATGTAAGCATAAGGGTTATGGATATGCAAGGAAGACTGGTAAAGCATTACAGCATTTCAGCAAGCCAAGCTATGAATTTCGGAAATGATTTGAAGCCCGGTTCGTATATGGTTGAAATAGCTCAGGCTAACAAGAAAACAGTTCAGAGAGTAATGAAGTTCTAAAAATAAAGGACTTGATTTATAAAGTTGATGCCCATCCTCTAAAAAAGGGTGGGCATCTTTTTGGTTATTTATACCCGGATTTTATACCAATTATAATTACTTTTTAGTTCTATTTTTTCTGGTATAATGCCGATATGACAGCTGTTTGGGACAATTTCATTGGACCATTACAGATGTCTAATCGGTATCAACTTCAACATCCGGGTTCAATACAACTTCAATTTATACCAATTTGAATTACATTTTATTCCACTATTTTCTAGAATAATGCCGGCCTGTGCCGAAACCTCGGTGCGTGATAGCTGTTTTGGTGTAATTTCATTGGACCATTACAAACATCCATTCGGTATAATGTCGATGAAAATTTTACCAAGCCTTTGATGCAGTTCCATTTACTTTTTTTATAAAAAATAAATGTTTGTTTTCCTGGTAATCTATGTAAGAAGATTGATTATTTGATTTTATAGGAACAATATTAAAATCAGAAAATACTTTAAAGGGATAGTCGTTCAGGTGTTCAATCAAATTAACGGGATATAAATTTAATAGTCTTGAAAAAACATACATGACTTCAAAGCCTTTGTAAGCAAAGTCGGAAGGTTTGCCTTTATAATTTTTCAAATAAGCATCCTGAATAATTTTGCTGTAATTGTCTGTTTTGTTATTGAAATAGGGGGAAGTAAAATAAATAGGAAAGTCCTTGAGATTTTCTTTGTGATTTTTTCCAAATGAAGTAAATCCATCCCAATTGGGCATTCCAATTAATGTGATATCGTAGGTTTTGCTAACGCTACTAAGGATGTTGGCAATGCTGCCCACAAAATCTTCATCAAGGCTTCCTCCAATTATGAAATTCTTTTTAGTGCTGTCGAGAGCCGTTTTTATTAATATCAGATTACTGTCTAGATTCATGGTTTTTATTTTCAGCAAGGGTTTGTTATCTGGCTTGTTGATGTTATTCAGATATCCTGCAACACGATCTTCCTGACTACCTGTCTGGCGTACATGAATAATGTTTTCTGTGTTGTGATTCTGAAGCAGGTAACTGAAGATGGCTTCGCAATGAGATCTTAATGTGGAATTTAAAATAACGTAATAGGGGTTGCTGACAATGCCGCCATCGTTTGGATAAGTGGCAGAAATAAAAGGGATTTTTTTTGATTTGGCAAATGATGCCAGTAAATTGAGTTCGTCGTCTTTAATAGCGCCGATGATTAATTCGAGACTATCGAGCTTTTGTGAATCAATCAGTGTTTTTACAGAAACAGAATCAGATTTAGAATCATAAACAAATAATTCGACAATACAATTGCTGACAGGAAAACTATCAAGTGCAATTTGTGCGCCTTGAACAAAGTCCAGCCCTTGTAACGCATAACGAGGAAATTTCTTTCCATAACGGTAATCATTACCATGGAAAACAGAATCCAGATAAAGTGGAACGAATAATCCGATTTTTCTCACGGGTTGAGCAACAGAAATAAAAGATAAGAAGAGCAGTAAAAAGGCAATTGATATTTTCTTCATTGGATGTTAAATTATAATTCGAACAATCGGTTATAGCGTAAAAATCACTCCCATTCAATTGTTGCGGGAGGCTTACTGCTAATATCATAAACTACACGGTTAATACCTCTTACACTATTGATGATTTCATTAGAAACTTCTGCCAGGAAATTGTAGGGGAGATGTGCCCAATCTGCGGTCATGCCATCTACGGAAGTAACGGCTCTGAGTGCAATAGTATATTCATAGGTTCTTTCATCGCCCATTACCCCAACACTTTTTACCGGCAACAGGATGGTACCCGCTTGCCATACGTTATCATATTCTCCAGTTTTTTTGAGATGCTGCATATATATGTAATCGGCTTCTTGCAATAAATGTACTTTATCTTCTGTAACCTCACCTAGAATTCGGATACCTAAGCCCGGCCCGGGGAATGGGTGCCTGTTCAATAAATCTGAGGGAATGCCAAGTTCCTTTCCGATTTTTCTGACCTCGTCTTTAAATAAAGTTCGTAATGGTTCTACCAATTGCAATTTCATTTTTTCGGGTAGGCCTCCAACGTTATGATGAGATTTTATGGTAACAGAAGGCCCATGAACAGAAGCGGATTCTATCACGTCGGGATAAATCGTTCCCTGTCCGAGAAAACTGATATCAGTAAGTAAGTGAGCTTCCTGATCAAAAATGTCGATGAAAGCCGAGCCTATGGCTTTTCTTTTTTCTTCAGGTAAGATTTTGCCTGCCAGTTGAGTATAGAAATGTTCGCGGGCATTTACGCCTTTTACGTTTAACCCTAACTGTTTGTATATATTCAGCACTTCTTCGAATTCGTTTTTACGAAGCAGTCCGTTATCTACAAAAATGCCAAAAAGATTTTTGCCAATTGCTTTATGGATTAGGGTTGCGGCCACAGTGCTGTCTACACCGCCACTTAATCCCATAACTACTTTTTTATCTCCGATTTGATTTTTTAGTGCGTCAATGGATTCTGTGATAAAATGGGCTGCTGTCCAATCGCCGGTACAATCGCAAATGCTGAACAGGAAATTATTTATTATTTTTTTTCCTTCGGTGGAATGATAAACCTCAGGGTGAAACTGTAATCCGTAAATAGGACGCAGGCTGTTGTCATTGCTTTTAAATGCTGCAACAGGAATACTGTCTGTGATGCCCAGCAAGCTGAATCCTTCGGGAAGGATTTTAATAGTATCGCTGTGGCTCATCCATACCTGAGATGCGGGAGATACCTGCTCCATGAAAATATCTTTATCAGTAGCGAGGAAGTTTACTCTGCCATATTCTCTTTTGTTGCTTTTCTCCACAACACCCCCAAAGTTTTTGATCGTCAGCTGAGCGCCATAGCAAATACCCAAGACAGGTACCCGCGCGGCAATGGAATGAATATCTATATCAGGCGCATTCTCTTCATTTACAGAAAAAGGTGACCCTGAAAGAATTACTCCCTTCAAATGTTCGTCAAATGCTATTTTTTTATGATAAGGAATGATTTCACAAAATACATTGGATTCTCTCACTGCCCTCGCAATCAATTGAGTATACTGTGATCCAAAATCTAAAATGATAATTTTTTCATGCATGTAAGGCAAAGGTAAATTATTTAAATAAATACAATCAAGATTCCATTATCCAGCACTATCCAACGCAACGTCCCTTTCAGGAGACAATGCTGAGAAGTAACGCAACGTCCCTTTCAGGAGACAATGCTGAGAAGTAGTATCCATCCCATCCAACTCCATTAATTCCTGATTTTAAACTTTTTATTCAAAATTCTTTTGCTGTTTCAAAACATCCCCTTACCTTTGCACTCCAAATTAAAAAACGGAAAAAATAAAGTTCTTTTTATATGTCACAACGAATCAGAATAAAACTACAGTCTTACGATCACAATTTGGTTGATAAATCAGCGGAGAAAATCGTAAAAACTGTTCGCAGTACAGGTGCAGTGGTAACAGGTCCTATTCCATTACCTACGCATAAGAAAATTTTCACTGTGTTGCGTTCGCCGCACGTAAATAAAAAAGCACGTGAGCAGTTTCAATTGTGCACACACAAACGTTTATTAGACATTTACACCAGTACCAGCCGTACGGTTGACGCTTTAAGCAAATTAGATTTGCCAAGTGGTGTGGATGTTGAGATCAAAGCTTGATGAACCTTCCTGAATTCCAGGATAGGCATTAGGTAAGCTCTTGAAAAGAAAAAATATGAACGTCTATGTCTCACCTCAACGGAGAGACCGCTGGACATAAAACAAATACAATGAAAAGTATTATTGGAAAAAAAGTTGGCATGACCAGCATTTTTGATGCAACCGGTAAACAAACTGCCGTTACCATCATTGAAGCCGGGCCATGTGTTATAACTCAAAAGAAAACCGTTGAAACTGACGGTTACAATGCAATTCAACTAGCATTCGGCGATAAAAAAGAAAAACACTCTGTTAAAGCCGAAATTAACCACTTCTCTAAAGCCGGTACGGCACCAAAAAGATTCGTAAAAGAAATACGCGATAGCGAAATAGATAAAAACGTTGGTGAAACCATCACTGTTGACATATTTACTGAAGGCGACAAAATCGCTGTGGTAGGTACAACAAAGGGTAAAGGTTTCCAGGGTGTGGTAAAGCGTCACGGATTCAGTGGAGTTGGTCAGCAATCTCATGGTCAGCATGATCGCCAGAGAGCTCCAGGTTCTATTGGTAACTCATCTGATGCCAGTCGTGTATTTAAAGGAATGCGCATGGCAGGACGTATGGGTGGAGACAGGGTAAAAATGAAAGGTCTTAAAGTGGTTAAAATATTCCACGAAAAAAATTATATCCTGGTAAGTGGCTCGGTTCCCGGTCATAACGGATCAATTGTTTTAATTCAGAAATAATAATTATCAAACGCAATTTTTAAGCGTTCAAAAAAATAGACAATGCAAGTAGATATTATAAATAACAAAGGCGAAAAAACCGGCAGAACAATTGAACTTCCGGAAGAAATTTTTGGAATTGAACCTAATGACCATGTGATTTATCTGGCCGTTAAGCAATTTCAAGGTGCTCAGCGTCAGGGTACACACAAAGTGAAAACCCGTATGGAAGTTAAAGGGTCTTCTAAAAAGTTACACAAACAAAAAGGTACCGGTGGTGCTCGTAAGGGTAATCTTCGTAATCCATTGTATAAAGGTGGTGGTAGTATTTTTGGGCCTAAGCCACATAAATATGATATCAAACTAAACCGCAAGGTGAAAGATTTGGCTAAGATGAGTGCATTGGCATACAAAGCAAAAGAAAACGCAATCGTGGTAATGGAAGATGTTACTATGGACGCGCCTAAAACAAAAGCATTTGCTGGAATCTTAAAGCATTTAAATATCGGCAAAAAGAAAGCGTTGTTTGTAATTCCTGAATATGACGATAATATTTACATGAGTTTGAGAAATGTGCAAGGGGTGAACGGATCGGTATTAAGCGATATGAATACTTATGACATTCTTAATGCTAATGTACTGGTGATGACAGAAACAGCAGCGAAATTATTCACAGAAGTAGAATCAGCATAAAACTAAAAAGTAAAAATTTAAAAGTAAAACGTATCATGTTTTTCAACTTTTAACTTTTGAATTTTAAATTTTAAAAATTATATACATTAAATATGAAACTGTCTGACGTTTTAATAAAACCAATTTTATCTGAAAAAGCTAATAAGCAAGCAGAGAAAATGAACCGTTATGCTTTTGTGGTAGACAGAAAAGCAAACAAACTTGAAATCAAAAAAGCGATAGAATTGTTTTATGGAGTTCAGGTGGAAGAAGTAAATACAATGGTGATGCCTTCAAAATTGAAAGCGAAATATACCAAAGCGGGTTTTATTGTAGGTCGCAAGCCTGCTAAGAAAAAAGCACTGGTTACTGTTGTTAAAGGAGAAACAATTGATCTTTACGGAAACGTATAATTGGAATTAATATTAATCATGAATGGTGGTCAACACCGCAAAGTTTTGACAAATAAAAGTTTTTAAAAATGGCACTTAGAAAATACAAACCGATTACCGCAGGAACCAGATGGAGAATTGGAAATGCTTATGCAGAGATTACTACCAATGTTCCTGAAAAATCGCTTTTAGAAAAGCAAAAAAGTACTGCCGGCAGAAATGCTCAGGGACGCAGATCAATGAGATATATGGGTAGTGGAAACAAAACCATGTATCGTCTGGTTGATTTTAAGAGAGACAAGAAAAATATTCCGGCTACGGTTAAAACAATCGAGTATGATCCAAACAGAACTGCATTTATTGCACTGTTGGCTTATGCAGATGGAGAAAAAAGATACATACTGGCTCCACAGGGCTTACAGGTAGGCCAGTCTGTGGTAAGTGGTGATGATGCAGCTCCTGAATTAGGAAACGCATTGATGCTAAAAAATATGCCTTTAGGTACTAACGTACACAATATAGAAATGCAGCCGACTCAAGGCGGAATTTTGGTTCGCAGCGCAGGTACATCTGCTCAGTTAACCAACAAGGAAGGTAAATATGCAGTATTGAAAATGCCTAGTGGAGAGTTAAGAAAAGTGCTGATTAATTGTTATGCCACGGTAGGAGTTACCAGCAATAGCGATCATAATCTTGAAAGCATGGGTAAGGCAGGTCGTAACCGTTGGAAAGGAATCAGACCACGTACAAGAGCAGTAGCGATGAACCCTGTAGATCACCCGATGGGTGGAGGTGAGGGAAGAGCTTCAGGAGGTCATCCTCGTAGCCGTAAGGGTAAATATGCGAAAGGTCAGATCACTCGTACCAGAGGAAAAGGATCAGATAAAATGATTATCCAAAGAAGAAACGGTAAGAAATTGCCTAACAAATAAAAAAGTAGAATTTAATTCAATTGTTAAAATATCCGCTTAACACCGGAAAATAAACATAAATAAAAAAACATGGCTCGTTCGTTAAAAAAAGGTCCTTATATCGAAGCAAAACTTGAAAAGAAAGTAAATGCTATCATTGAAGGAAAAGCAAAAAAATCGGTGGTTAAAACATGGAGTCGCAGAAGTACCATTACACCAGATTTTGTTGGTCAGACATTTGCAGTACATAATGGGAATAAATTCATTCCGGTGTATGTAACAGAATTTATGGTAGGTCACAAATTGGGTGAGTTTGCTCCTACAAGACATTTTAGAGGTCACTCAAGTAAAAAAATATCATAAAAATAGTTTAACCATTTAAGGTAAAAGGATAATCCCTTTACCCTAAACATTAAACCTTAAACATAGTAAAATGGAAGCAATAGCAAAATTGAATAATTATCCAACTTCGCCTCGTAAAATGCGATTGCTGGTAGATCTTATCCGCGGAATGAAAGTAGAAAAAGCATTGGCTATTCTGGATCACAATCCAAAACATCCGGCTGTGCCTTTACGTAAGTTGGTAGTATCTGCTATAAGCAACTGGAAACAAAAAAATGAAGGTTCTGATGAATCATCATTGATTGTAAAAACAATTTTTGTTGACGCCGCAAGAGTAATCAAACGTATGCGTCCTGCGCCTCAGGGTCGTGGTTATAGAGTTCGTAAACGCAGTAATCATGTTACCATTATTGTAGACGCTGTAGGTGCTAAAATTGCAGCAGCTCCTATAGTTGAAACTATAGCAGCAGAAGTAGAAGCGCCTAAGGTTAAAAAAACAAGAGCAACAAAAACAACTAAAAAAGATTAATACAAACTAATATTAAAAACCGAATATGGGTCAGAAAACAAATCCGATAGGTGCAAGATTAGGAATCATCCGTGGATGGGACAGCAATTGGTTCGCAAGCAAAAAAGATTATGCTGGCAAACTAATTGAAGATGATAAAATAAGAAATTATCTTAACGCACGTATCAACAAAGGTGGTATCGCTAAAATTGTAATAGAGCGTACACTGAACAAATTGATTGTAACGATTCATACATCTAAGCCTGGTATCATCATTGGTAAAGGTGGTGGAGAGGTTGACAGAATCAAAGAAGAGTTGAAGAAGTTGTGTGGCAAAGATGATGTACAAATCAATATTCTTGAAATTCGCAGACCAGAATTAGATGCCAATATAGTTGCGGATACAATTGCACGTCAGATCGAAAATCGTATTAATTATAAGCGTGCTATTAAAATGTCTATAGCTTCAGCATTACGTATGGGTGCAGAAGGAATTAAAGTAAAAGTTGGTGGCCGTTTGGGTGGAGCAGAAATTGCCCGCAGTGAAGAAATCAAACAAGGACGTACCCCATTACATACATTACGTATGGATATCGATTATGCAAATGTTTTCGCATTAACGGTTTATGGTAAAATAGGAATTAAAGTATGGATTTGTAAAGGCGAAGTTTTAGGAAAAAGAGATTTAAATCCTAATGTAATAGCCGGAGGCAAAAACGAAGGACCAGAAAGATCTCCAGCCGGAGGATTTGATAGAAGAGGTGGCGATGATCGCAGAGGTGGAGGTGGAAGAGGCGGCGATCGCGGTGGTGAAAGACGCGGTGGCGGCGGCGGAGGTGGAAGAAGATAATTATTACATTACTGAATTTTCAAATTATCAAATTAAGATAAGATGTTACAACCAAAAAGAAGCAAACACAGAAAGAGTCAGAAAGGCAGAATGAAAGGAAATACCAAAAGAGGTGCTACGTTAGCATTCGGTACTTTCGGATTAAAAGCATTAGATAGTGTTTGGTTAACCAATCGCCAAATTGAAAGTGCTCGTCAGGCAATGACGCGTCACATGAAACGTGAAGGAAATGTATGGATTAGAATATTCCCTGATAAACCAATTACTGCAAAACCTGCAGAGGTAAGGATGGGTAAAGGTAAAGGTAACCCAGAAGGATGGGCGGCTATTGTACAACCAGGACGTATTTTGTTTGAAGCTGATGGCGTTTCTGTTCAAGTTGCAAAAGAAGCTTTTCATTTAGCGGCTCAAAAATTACCGATACTTACAAAATTTGTGATTAGTCACGATTACCAAGCAAGTTAATTTACAACACTGTTGTCGCATAATATAAAATAATTACCAAATTAAAGAAGATGTCAAAAAAAGTTGATTTTGTAAAGACCCTAAGCGGATTAAACGAGACAGAATTGTCGGCAAAAATTAAGGAAGATGAAATGCGTATAAAAAAATTATCTTTTGCGCACTCGTTAACTCCTTTGGATAACCCTCAAAGTATTCGCTCTCTGAGAAGAGATATCGCTCGTTTAAAAACTCAATTAAGAAAAATACAAATTGGAGCATAATCCAGTTTAAAACAATAAATGATGGAAACAACAAATCAGATAGAAAGAAACTTAAGAAAAACAAGAGTAGGTGTAGTATCCAGTAACAAAATGGATAAAACCATTACTGTTAAGGTAGAACGTAAGATTAAGCATCCTCTTTACGGAAAGTTCCTTAAAAAATCAACAAGCTTTCATGCTCATGATGAAAAGAATGAGTGCAGTATTGGAGATATCGTTAAGATTATGGAAAGCCGCCCTTTAAGCAAAACAAAGCGCTGGAGACTGGTTGAAGTAGTAGAAAAAGTAAAATAATTTTTCAAAATCCGTTTTTCGGATTCCGAGATAACTATTAATAAATTATCAATTGCTGGCGCAAAGCCTTCAATATAAAGCCAAATAAAATGATACAGCAAGAGAGTAGATTAAACGTTGCAGACAATAGCGGAGCCAAACAAGTTTTGTGTATTCGTGTATTGGGAAACAGTGGACAGGATTATGCAAAAATCGGCGATAAAATTGTTGTTACTGTAAAAGACGCTATGCCTGCAGGTGGTATTAAAAAAGGTACCGTAAGCAAAGCCGTTATTGTTCGTACGGTAAACAAATTACGCCGTAAAGACGGATCTTATATCCGCTTTGATGATAATGCCGTGGTATTATTAAACAATTCCGATGAACCAAGAGGCACTCGTATTTTTGGGCCAGTGGCTCGCGAATTGAGAGATAAAGGTTACATGAAAATTATTTCATTGGCACCGGAAGTATTATAATTAATAAAAGTTAATCAGCTCATTAACCTGAGCCAAAAGCCAAAAGCTAAATAAAATGAGTACAAGATTTAAACCAAAGTTCAACATCAAAAAAGGAGATTCGGTAGTCGTTATTACCGGAGACGATAAGGATCTGAAAAAACCACGTAAGGTTTTGGAAGTAATTATTGAAAAAGCCCGAGTATTGGTAGAAGGAGTGAACATTGTTACAAAGCATACAAAACCTTCAGCTCAAAATACCAAAGGTGGTATCGAAAAAGTTGAAGCACCTATTGCTATCAGTAATGTAATGCTTTGGGATGCCAAATCAAAAGGGCCTTCTAAAGTAAAACTTAACAGAGAAAAAGGAAAATTAGTTAGAATCGCTAAAAAATCAGGGGAGGTAATCAGATAATGAGCACAACAACAACAACAAATCCGAGATTAGCAGATAAGTACAAAAAAGAAGTTGTACCTGCGTTAATGAAGAAATTCAGTTATAAAACGGTGATGCAAGCACCCAAACTCACTAAGATTTGCTTAAATCGCGGTGTAAATGGTGCGGTAACCGACAAAAAACTTATTGATATTGCTATCGATGAGTTGTCTAACATCACTGGCCAAAAGGCAGTAGCTACCATGTCTAAAAAAGACATCTCAAACTTCAAACTTCGTAAAAACATGCCCATCGGCGCGAAAGTAACTTTACGCGGTGTGAAAATGTACGAATTCCTTGATCGCCTAGTTTCTGTTTCACTGCCTCGTGTACGTGATTTCAAAGGAATCAATGATAAAGCGTTTGATGGTCGCGGTAACTATACTCTGGGTATTACTGAACAAATCATTTTCCCTGAAATAGATATTGATAAAGTGAACAAAATCACTGGTCTTGATATCACTTTCGTTACAACTGCAAAGAGCAACGAAGAAGCATTCGAACTATTAAGAGAAATGGGTATGCCATTTAAAAATATTAAAAAATCTGAAAATTAAAATATGGCCAAAAAGTCAATTATTGCCAGACAGGCAAAAAGAGAGAGAATGGTTGCTCAGTATGCAGCAAAAAGAGAAGCCTTAAAAGCTGAAGGAAATTATTCAGCATTGGATCTCTTGCCTAAAAATGCATCTCCTGTACGTTTGAAAAACAGATGTCAGTTAACGGGTCGCTCAAGAGGATATATGCGTCATTTCGGTTTAAGCCGTTTAATGTTCCGCGATATGGCTCTTGCTGGAAAAATTCCAGGAGTTAGAAAAGCAAGCTGGTAATTATTGCTGGATAAAGCTGGATAAGCTAGATAAAGCTGGATAAAGAAAAAAAATTAAATCAATTAACACGAAATAACAATGGTAACTGATCCAATTGCAGATTATTTGACAAGAATTCGTAACGCACAAATGGCGAATCACCGTATTGTAGAAATTCCGGCGAGCAATTTGAAAAAACGTATTACAGAAATCTTGTACGACAAAGGATATATTCTGAAATATAAATTTGAAGAAGACAGCAAGCAAGGTTTGATTAAGATTGCACTTAAATACGATCCGTCAACCAAATTGCCTGTTATTCAGAGTCTGGAAAGAATCAGCCGTCCCGGTCTTCGCTCTTATGCAAAGCCCGACGAATTTAAACGCGTTCGTAACGGATTAGGTATCGCAATTGTTTCTACTTCAAAAGGAGTAATGACAGATAAAGAAGCGAAGGCTCAAAATGTAGGTGGTGAAGTACTTTGCAGTATTTTCTAATAATAATTTTGCCTTAAGCTTTCTATACATGGCTGACCGCAGAATATAGGGTATCATTTTTAAAAACTAACAAACAAACAACATGAGTCGTATAGGTAAAAAACCGGTTAACGTTCCTTCAGGCGTAACTATCGTTGTTGGAAAAGACAACATCGTAAGCGTTAAAGGTCCAAAAGGCGAATTGACGCAAAGCATCGATAGAGATATTATTGTTGAGATTAATGATAATATAATTTCTGTTGGTCGTCCAACTGATCAGATTCGCCATCGCGCAATGCATGGTTTGTATCGCTCTTTAATCAGCAACATGGTTAAAGGTGTTACAGAAGGATATAAAAAAGAAATGGAATTGGTAGGGGTAGGTTACAAAGCCGCAAATCAGGGTAATATCCTGGATCTGGCTTTGGGTTATTCTCACAATATAATTTTCGAAATTCCGAAAGAGTTGAAAATAACAACGGCTCAGGAAAAAGGAAAGAACCCAATGATTTTTCTTGAAAGCATAGACAAACAATTACTTGGCCAGGTTTGTGCAAAGATTCGCAGCTTACGTAAACCAGAACCATACAAAGGTAAAGGGGTTAAATTCGCTGGTGAAGTACTGAGAAGAAAAGCAGGTAAATCGGCAGGTAAATAAAATTTGAATATTTGACAAGGGTTTAGTTACTACATAATCTCAGTCAGCTATTTAAATCATCAAATAAAATATTAAATCAATTTCTGGCAGAATCAGAAATTTAAAATAAAATAAGATGGACAACAAATCAACAGCAAGGCAGAAAATCAGATATCGTATTCGTAAGAAGATCAGTGGCAGCTCAGCTATCCCTCGTCTAACCATATTCAGAAGTAACGCTGATATATATGCTCAGCTGATTGACGACAACAGTGGTGTAACAATTGCTGCGGCGTCTTCCAGACAAAAAGATATTTCTGCACAAAAAGCTCCTAAGACTTCTAAAAGCAAAATGGTAGGTGAGGCTATTGCTAAAAAAGCAACAGACCTAGGAGTTAAAAAAGTAGTATTTGACCGTAGTGGTTACATATACCATGGCCGCGTTAAAGCTGTTGCAGATGGCGCCAGAGAAGGTGGTCTAGATTTCTAAGAAAAAACTAAAAACAAGATTTTAATCAATAATCAATTCAAGTAAATGTCAAACGTAACTGTAAATAAAATGAAAGCTGGCGACCTCGAACTCAAAGAGAAAGTCGTGGCCATCAATCGTGTTGTTAAAACAACCAAAGGAGGCCGTGCATTCAGCTTTTCAGCATTGGTTGTTGTTGGAAACGAGGCCGGTGTTGTAGGACACGGTCTGGGCAAAGCGAAAGAAGTTCAGGAAGCAATTACCAAAGGAATTGAAGATGCAAAAAAGAACTTAATTAAAGTTCCAGTAATGCATGGTACTATTCCTCATGAGCAATTAAGTAAGGAAGGCGCTGCAAAAGTTTTGATAAAGCCAGCCGCTCATGGTACAGGTGTAATCGCCGGAGGCAGCATGCGTGCTGTTCTGGAGTTTGCGGGTATTACTGACGTTTTGGCTAAAAACCTGGGATCTGCAAATCCACATAACGTGGTTAAAGCAACTTTCAAAGCATTAGCCAGTCTTCGTGAGCCTATTTCTGTAGCTAAAACAAGAAATGTGTCTTTGAAAAAAGTGTTCAACGGATAAAAAAGTTTCATTCCAATCATTAAGATTTTTTTTATGAAAAAAATAAAAATAACACAGGTTAAAAGTGTAATCGACAGATCAGAGCGTCAGAAAAGAACAATGGAAGCATTAGGTTTGAGAAAAATTAATGCAACGGTTGAAGTTGAAGCTACGCCTCAAATTTTAGGAATGGTTACTAAAGTTAACCACCTGATAAAAGTAGTAGAAGCATAATCAGATATCCTCCATTTATTTCCTGGATTTTTTTCCTGAAAATAATTTCCATGTAGGTTATCATTTATTAATAAAAGCGAGGGGCGATTCCCCGTAAGTATAAAATCAAAAAAATGAAATTACATTCTTTAAAACCCGCAACAGGAGCTACACATAAAGAAAAACGTTTAGGACGTGGTGAAGCGAGCGGTAAAGGTGGTACCTCTACAAAAGGTAACAAAGGCGGACAAAGTCGTGCCGGTTACAAAAGTAAAAAAGCTCACGAAGGTGGTCAGATGCCTATCCAACGCCGTATTCCAAAGCGTGGGTTTACTAACATCAACAGAGTAGAATTCAAAGTTATTAATGTCGGAATGATTGATCATTATGCTGAAAAATATGGCATTAAAGAATTTACATTAAGCAACCTTTATGTAAACGGACTTATTAGCCAGACAGACAATGTAAAGATTCTTGGTAATGGAGAATTAAAAGGCAGTTTTACATTTAAAGTAAACGCTGTAAGTGCTAAAGCAAAAGCCATTATAGAATCAGCAGGTGGAACTATTGAAATAGTTAAATAATTTCCCGATATTTGTACGGCGCTGAAAATGCGCCTTTTACATTTTTGAAAAAATAAACTGATTAAATTCTGTGAAGAAATTCATTACAACTTTAAGAAATATCTGGAGCATTGATGATTTGCGCAACAAAATCACTTTTACATTGATGTTGTTGTTTGTTTATCGCTTAGGCTCTTATATCGTACTCCCTGGTATCGATCCCAATAAATTAACCAATTTATCCAATAGTGCCAGTGGCGGTGTTCTCGGTTTATTGGATGCATTTGTTGGAGGAGCTTTTTCAAAAGCTTCAATTTTCGCATTAGGGATTATGCCTTATATCTCAGCTTCTATCTTCATGCAGTTGATGACTATTCTTGTTCCTCAAATGGCTAAGGTTCAAAAAGAAGGAGACAGTGGCAGAAAAAAAATCAATCAATGGACAAGATACCTTACCGTATTGGTTACGGCTTTTCAGGCAGCCGCTTATATTGGTTATCTTAAAAGTCCGGCCAACGCTGAAGCTATTATCGAAGCCTATAGCGGATTCTTCTGGGTTTCAACAGTAGTTGTTTTAACTGTAGGAACTCTATTTGTAATGTGGCTGGGCGAAAAAATTACAGATAAAGGTTTGGGTAACGGAACTTCAATTATTATCATGATAGGTATCCTTGCCCGTTTTCCTCAGGCAATTGGACAAGAGTGGTCTGCTAGAATCGCAAACAGAGGCGCAGGTGGATTGTTACTGATGCTGGTTGAAATTTTATTCCTGATTGGAATTATTATGGGATTAATTATGCTGGTTCAAGGTACAAGAAAAGTACCCGTTGAATATGCAAAACAAATAGTTGGAAATCGTCAAATGGGTGGAGCCCGTAATTTCTTGCCTTTGAAAGTTAATGCGGCAGGAGTTATGCCAATCATTTTTGCTCAGGCAATATTATTCTTACCTACAATATTCTCTGGTTTCACAGGGGAAGGCTGGGCACGATATTTTACAGATCATACCAACATAGTATACATGATTGTATATTCAGTATGCGTTATTGCGTTTACCTTTTTATACACAGCGCTGATTTTTAACCCTAAGCAAATGGCGGATGAGTTAAAGAGAAACAATGGATTTATTCCTGGTGTAAAACCTGGACAACCCACTGCAGATTATATCGGTACTATCATGGATAGAATTACTTTGCCAGGAGCTGTTTTATTGGCTTTAGTAGGTATTTTACCAGGTATATTTCAATTGGTATTTGGTATGCAACAGGGGTTTTCAAGCTTCTTCGGAGGTACTTCATTATTGATTATGGTAGGGGTGATTTTGGATACCTTACAGCAAATTGAAACTCAGTTGCTCATGCGTCAGTATGATGGTTTAATGAACAGTGGAAGAATACAAGGAAGACAAGCCGTTACATCTGGAATGTAATATTTAAAATAAAGAATTTAAAAGACAGCCCCGGCGATAATATCGTTGGGGTTTGTTTTAATTTAAAATAACAGATGATTAAATATAAAACAAGAGAAGAAATTGAAATCATGCGCCATTCCTGCTTGCTCGTAGGGAAAGCTCATGCTGCAATAGCAGGGTTATTAAAACCGGGCATTAGTACGATGCAGATTAATAAAATCGTAGAGCAATTTATTCTGGATTCTGGAGCTATCCCTTCTTTCAAAAATTACCATGGGTTTCCTTATGCAACTTGTATCTCTATGAACGAAGCGGTTGTTCATGGTTTCCCAGGGGCACACGAATTAAAAGAGGGAGATATTATTTCTCTTGATATTGGTGTCTACAAAAACGGATTCCATGGAGATAGCGCATATACCTATGCGATAGGAGAAGTGTCGGAGGATATTAAAAAATTATTAAGAGTTACAAAGGAATCTTTGTATTTAGGAATTGATAAAGCAAGACAAGGAAACCGCATTGGAGATATCGCATTTGCTATACAGGAGCATACCGAAAAAAAATATGGATATGGGGTTGTTAGAGAGCTAGTAGGTCATGGACTGGGCAGGGATCTTCATGAAGATCCGCAAGTTCCTAATTATGGAAAAAAAGGATCGGGGCCCAAACTAAAAGAAGGAATGGTGCTTGCTATAGAACCTATGATAAATATGGGGGTTAAAGAAGTGGCTCATTTAGATGACGGATGGACAGTACTTACAAAAGACGGAAAGGCTTCTGCCCATTTCGAACATGATGTATGTATTACTAAATCAGAACCGGATATTCTTACCTCTTTCGAAGAAATAGAAAGTGTCGAAAAGAAAAATATAAATTTAACCTGGAGTTACTAGTTAGGTTGAAAAGGTTAAGTCACTTCACTGGCTCAACTCTTAAACTTTTAAAAAATTGACCCAACAAAAAACACTTGTCGTAATAGGTGGAGGTGCAGCAGGCTTCTTTTGTGCAATTAATGCAGCCAGATTATGTCCCTCATTGAAAATTATTTTACTGGAAAAAAGTACGAAGCTGTTGAGTAAAGTAAAAATCAGTGGGGGAGGCCGATGTAACGTAACGCATTCCTGCTTCAGTATCAGCGAACTCATTAAAAATTATCCCAGAGGTGCTGCGTTTTTAAAAAAGTCTTTTTATCATTTTAATACAAAAGACACCATCAACTGGTTCAAAGAAAGACAGGTAGAGTTGAAGACGGAATCTGATGGCAGAATGTTTCCAGTCTCGAACTCTTCTCAAACCATTATCGATTGTTTGTTAAATGAAGCAGGAAGATATAAGGTTGAAATTATGATGAACGCTGATGCTAATGAAATAGAAGTCATTTCAAATGCTGATGCGTCTATCCCTGACAGTTTTAATATAGGGTTAAGTAATAAAAAAATAATTTCGGCCAGCTATATTTGCCTTGCTTGTGGAGGTTTTCCCAAATCAGCACATTATAACTGGCTGATTCAACTTGGTCATACCATTTCAAAACCACTCCCGTCATTATTTACTTTTAATATCCCGGATAATAAAATCAAAGAACTGATGGGAATTACCGTTCCCAATGTTACAGTAAAAATATCAGGAACAAAATTGCAGCAACAGGGAAACTTACTAATTACCCATTGGGGAATGAGCGGGCCTGCGATTTTAAAACTATCTGCTTATGGCGCTATAGATTTGGCCAGCAATAATTACGATTTTAATTTTACGGTCAATTGGATTTCTGATTTTAATGAACAGACGTTGAAATCTAAAATAAGTCTGTTGAGATTTGATATTGCCACTCAAAAAATTTACAATCGAAATCCGTTTGGTCTGCCTTCGAGGTTATGGGAATACTTACTGGGCCAGTGTGATATAAAAGAAGAATTAAGATGGGCCGATTTGCCAGCAAAAGAACAAAATAAACTGATAAAGATTTTGTGTGGACAGGAATTTCATGCAAAAGGCAAGACGACTTTTAAAGAAGAGTTTGTAACCGCAGGAGGAATAAATCTTGCAGAAGTTGAATCCGGAAGCATGGAAAGCAAAATTATTCCCGGGTTATTTTTTGCCGGTGAATTGCTGAATATTGATGGAATCACTGGTGGTTTTAATTTTCAGAATGCATGGACTACAGGCTGGCTTGCCGCAAATGGAATTTTTAATAAGGTCAATTCTTCCTTCTCATAATTAAATCGCTTCGTAATATTTGATTTAACTTGCAGGTACAAATGAAGAAAATAGACAGATACATACTTTATAAATATTTCACCAGCTTCATTTTTTGTATTTTTTTATTTACCGCTATCGTTGTTGTTATAGACATGAGCGAACACACGGAAGATTTTGCGAAATCAGGATTATCCGCTTCCCGTATTTTTTCTGATTTTTATCTCGGGCTCATTCCAAGAATTGATGCCATGTTATTTCCCTTGTTTGTGTTTATTTCAGTTATTTTTTTTACCGCTAAAATGGCGGGAAATTCAGAAATTGTTGCCATATTAAGCAGCGGAGTAAGTTTTAGGAGATTTTTGTTTCCATACTTTATTGGCGGACTGGTACTGTCGCTCACCTTATGGTTTGGGTATAAATATGTTGTTCCTAATGCAAATAGAAAATGGGCTGAATTTGTAAAAAAATACATCGATGTAAATGTGGCCCCTAATCCACTGAACTCTACTTACAAACAGAATGTTTATTTCAGAATTGATTCCAATACTTATGCGGGTATCAAAGGATACGATACCGTGAGTAAGAGTGGAACAAATTTATCCGTACAGCGTGTCGTCAATAATAAAGTAGTCTATAATTTAAGAGCCATGAATTTCAGATGGGACACTGCGTCAAAAAAATGGTCATTAAATAATGTACTCGAAAGGAAATTAAACGCTATTGATGAACAAGTGAGTTTTTATCATAACAAAGAAATGAGATACAGTTTCAAACCTATTGACCTCAGAAAAGATGAATATCTCAAAGACCAGATGACCACACCTGAGCTAGATAATTTCATTGAACTAGAAAGAATGAGAGGGTCTGAAATGCTAAATACGCTGGAAGTGGAGCGATATAACAGAGATGCAATACCCGTTTCTGTGTTGATATTAACGCTGATTGGAGGCATTCTGGCTTCCCGAAGGGTTAGGGGAGGAAGTGGATTTCACCTTGCTTTGGGAATCGTCATCAGTGTTTCCTACGTGCTATTTAGCAGGTTTTCAATTGTGTTTGCCACCAAAGGGAATTTCACGCCCTGGCTGGCCGCCTGGATACCCAATATATTATTCGGCATTTTGGTAGTTTATCTATACAAAAAAGCACCTAAATAGGTTCCGTAAACGTTATCGTAAAACTTTCTTTTAAAACTTTTGTTTAACAAGAGCACAGGCCGTAATTTTATATACCCGTTATCTCTGATGTCTATATTGGAGAACTGAATAAAATGATTGCAAATAACTTATTATTCTGTCATTAATTTTTACGGTTTCATTTAAAATAATTTAATAAACAATAGTATGGGTATTATAAAAGAAAGATTTAAAGAAAAATCAGACAAAACTGCGCTGGAAATAAAATCGCTGATTAAAGAACATGGCGATAAAAAAATTGGAGAAGTAACCTTGAGTCAGGTTTATCAGGGAATGAGAGGAATTACCGGACTGGTTACAGAAACTTCATTGCTTGATGCACAGGATGGAATTCGATTCAGAGGGTATTCAATTCCTGAGCTAAAAGATAAATTACCCAAAGCACCTAACGGCTCCGAACCATTGCCCGAAGGTTTGTTTTATTTAATGTTGATGGGAGAATTGCCTTCAGAAGAAGACGCTCATCATTTAACCAGTGTTTGGCAAAGAAGAAGTCATGTACCTAATCATGTTTTTGCAACTATAGAAGCATTGCCGGTAAGCACTCATCCAATGACACAATTCGTTGTTGCGATAATGGCATTACAAACAGAAAGCCAGTTTGCCAAGAATTATGCAAAAGGAATGAATAAAAAAGATTATTGGGAAGCCGTGTTTGATGATTCAATGGATTTGATTGCACGATTGCCAAGGATTGCTGCGTATATTTATCGTCGTAAGTATAAGAACGGAGAGCATATTCAGCCAAATGGTTTATTGGATTGGGCAGGAAATTTTGCGCACATGATGGGTTTTGAAAATGAAGATTTTAAAGAGTTGATGAGATTATATATGGTTATCCATGCTGATCATGAAGGAGGAAATGTTTCGGCTCACACAACACACCTTGTAGGTTCAGCTTTAAGTGATCCGTATTTAAGTTTTGCTGCAGGTATGAATGGTCTTGCTGGCCCTTTGCATGGTCTAGCCAATCAGGAAGTGATTAAATGGATATTTGAACTAAGAGAACAAATAGGAAGCGAGTCTCCTTCTAAAGAACAGATTGAAGAATACGTTAGAAAAACATTAAGCGAAGGAAAAGTAGTTCCAGGTTATGGCCACGCCGTGCTTCGTAAAACTGATCCCCGATTTACCGCTCAAATGGAATTTGGTAAAAAACACATGCCCGATGATCCATTAGTACAAACCGTATGGACAATATATGATGCGGTTCCTCCCATTCTTTCTTCAATTGCAAAAATTAAAAATCCTTGGCCTAACGTAGATGCACATAGTGGCGCTTTACTCGTTCATTACGGCATGGTTGAATATGAATTTTACACCGTACTATTTGGCGTTTCCAGAGCATTGGGCGTGTTGGCAAGTTTGTGCTGGGATAGAGCACTGGGCTTCCCTTTAGAAAGACCAAAGTCTGTGACCACCGATTTGGTTAAAGAATGGCTCGACGGAAAAGCTGAGATTTGGGGCGACTAATCTTACCCGAAGATGATGTTATTACACAAATTGGTGTTGGGTGTTGAAGATAAGTTTCTATATTTGTCTCCCAATTATAAAGGGGAATTAGCTCAGTTGGCTAGAGCGCTTGCATGGCATGCAAGAGGTCACCGGTTCGACTCCGGTATTCTCCACAAAATAACTACTACAAAACCCTTATTCAGTAAGGGTTTCTTCTTATACAGGAAATAATTAGATACTCAGATGTGATCCTAGAACTCTCAATTTGGGTATCATATGGGTATCAAAAATCCTAAAGGTTCTGTTTCAATAGAAAATTATAGAAATAGAATAAGATTAAGATGGAGACATCAGGGTAAAAGATATGCTCTGAATCTATCAGCTTACAATCAGCTAAATCTTCTTCAAGCAAAAAAGACTGCCTTACAAATAGAGCAGGATATCATTACAGACAACTTTGATAGCACTCTGGTAAAGTATTCAGGCAAACCTGTTGCAGAAGTTAAAGCTATTCCTAAATCATTTGTGGAGCTATTTGAAGAATGGACTATCAGCTATAAGCAAATGGATTGTGAAGTACATACCAATTACAACTCCTGTAGAAATATGATTAGGAAGTGGGGCAAAGTGACTCAGGATAACGTACTAGGTAAATTAAACAAAGAAACATTTTGTAATGGTACTTATAATAGAAGGCTCACTATCTTAAAAAGCTTTGCAGATTGGTTGATAACAAAAAGCTACTGGAAGCAAAATCCATTTCAACTGGTACAACGTAAAAAAGTAAAGCATGTAAAACTTGCAAAAAGGGAACCTTTTACAGAAATAGAAATTTCACAGATACTACATTCTATTAAAAATGACACATTCTGTTCCAATGCAAGCAGGCACAAGCATTCTCACTACTATGAATTTTTATACTTCATGTTTAAAACTGGTGTACGAAATGCAGAAGCTATTGGATTGAGGGTAAGTAGCATAAACTGTGAGGATAATATCATCACTATAAAAGAGGTGATGGCACGTGGTTTAAAGAATACATGCTCTGTAAACAGGACAAGAAAAGAAACAAAAAATGGTAAAATAAGACAGCTGCCATTAACCCCTGACCTATATGAAATATTAACCCCTCTTGTACAAAATAAGCAACCTGATGATTTAGTATTTACCTCTCCTAAAGGAAAAGCAATTGATGATCACAACTTTCAAAACAGAGTATTTAAAGTTATTCTAAGTAATCTGAACATAAAAGAAAGAACTCTTTATGCTTGCAGACATACATTTGGAAGCAGATGTATTGACCAGGGAATTACTCCAGTAATGACAGCATTCCTAATGGGGAATAATCCTGAAACAGCTTTAAAGAGATACACCCACCAAATAAATATACCTAAAGATTTACCAAAGATATGAATGACCGTTACTACTTATATTCAAGACAGGATTTATTACTCTTAATAATACCATTCAAATATGCTCTGCAAGTACTGTAGTTTATATTAAGTTCCCTAGCTGCATGACTGATAGAATTATATATTTTACCTGTACACTTATCTATTATTTTAGGCTTTGAAGTGTTATTTAAACCGGTATCAAATGCATGTTGTACATTTTCAGAATGAGTAACCCATTCAAGATTTTCATACCAGTTATCCGTTTTAACTCCATTTTTATGATTGACTTCAGGCTTATTTATATTATTGTCTATAAACAATTGAGCAATCAAACGGTGTAAATAATAAGTTTTTGTCTTACCGTTTTTAAATAGTCTAACTGTTTTATATCCAGCTCTATCTACTCTTGATTTAAGTGATTTTGATTTACCATTAGGCAAACAGCTAAATACTATCCCGATTTTATTCAAAAGATATTTTTTATTGTAACCTGGAATGTATTTCCAATCTAAAGTATGTACAACTGCTTTCATAGTTTCTTTTAATAACGTTTGAGGGTACATAAATTTACTACATAAAAGTGCTGAAACCAAGCATGGACAATAGTTTCAAGGAAGAAAATATCAACAAAAGCCAAGTAAAATGTGAATATAATTTCTAGATTAAGTCACAGAAGTTAATCTCTACTTGTTGATATGTTTTTACTCTATTTATATTATCTTTCAGCATTATTTATCCTTAATCTTTTATGGCAAAAGCTAAGAAAGAAAAAGCTCAAGAACAAAATTTTTGTAAAAAATTATTTTAAACTTTATTTGTAATTAATTTATCCTATGCCATTATCCTGGAACGAAATAAAAAGTAGAGCAGTTTCATTTAGTAATGAATGGAAAGATACTGTAAGAGAAGAAGCTGATGCTAAACCTTTTCTTATTGACTTTTTAAACATATTTGGTATTAGCCAAAAAAGGGTAGCCACATTTGAGCATAGAGTAAAAAAAATAGATGATGCATCAGGGTATATAGACCTTCTATGGCCAGGTACACTTCTTGTAGAGATGAAATCACGTGGTCAGGATTTAAACAAAGCATATATACAGGCAAAGAACTACTGCCATGGATTAAAAGACCATGAATTACCAAAGCTTATTCTGATTTCAGATTTCCAACACTTCCACCTCTATAGAGAAGATGGCTTACATGTACAATTTGAAATACATCAGCTAATTGATAATCTTCAGATTTTTGAAGAGTTAGCAGGTTATCAAAAAAGAACATATCATGAAGAAGACCCTGTAAATATAGCAGCAGCTGAATTAATGGGAAAGCTTCATGACCAGCTCAAAGATGTTGGTTATACAGGAGATGCACTTGAAGCATATTTGGTGAGGCTACTATTTATTTTATTTGCTGATGATAGTACCATATTTCAAAAGGGTATTTTTTATGACTATTTGGAACAAAGAACAAAAGAAGATGGTTCAGATTTAGCCATGCATTTGGATCAGCTTTTCCAAGTATTAGATACTGCTTGTAAAATCCGGCTAAACTGACCCCCTCATTCCGTTTCAAATTGACCCCCTAAAAAACGATTTCAAAAACCTCATAATTGGGGCCTTAAAAAAGGGGGCTAAAAATGTGATAAAGAACTCGTGTTTTGC
>CALQSB010000032.1 GCA_943333125.1 Chitinophaga pinensis | reverse complement strand
GAACATACAGAAACTGGTGTTGAACTTGTTGATGTTGATTTAACGGTTAACACTAACGTAGCTACAGAATCACATCCCACACTGTTTGCTAATGTCTTGGTATAATTTCCTGATGCAGAATAATTCGCTCCATTCCATAAGTATGGAAGCTGATTTGAACAAACAGAAACTGGTGTTGAACTTGTTGATGTTGATTTAATGGTTAACACTAATGTCGCTACAGAATCACATCCCACACTGTTTGCTAATGTCTTGGTATAATTTCCTGATGCAGAATAATTCGCTCCATTCCATAAGTATGGAAGCTGATTAGAACAAACAGAAACTGGTGTTGAACTTGTTGATGTTGATTTAACGGTTAACACTAATGTCGCTACAGAATCACATCCCACACTGTTAGCTAATGTCTTAGTATAATTTCCTGATGTAGAATAATTCGTTCCATTCCATAAGTATGGAAGCTGATTTGAACAAACAGAAACTGGTGTTGAACTTGTTGATGTTGATTTAATAACAAAGTTTGCGGCTGACCTGCAAACACTAGAAGCACATGCAGCATAATACACCGTAGTACCTGGGGTATTCGTATTTATTAATCCCGAACCAGAAACTCCTATTGGATTAAATGCATTTCCGGAAAAAATCGAAGCACCACCGGATGAAGCTAAATACCAATCAGCATTAGCAATTGTAACCGACATAATTTGCCCACCGGAAGATGTACTGACATTCCAAGTAAAAGGTGAAGATACGGTTCCAGATACCGTACTGTATGTTGTAGAATACAATGAGTAAGTCACCCCAGCGGTTAAATTTGCAGTCAGTAATGGCTCATCCCCTAAAATCCCTCCATCATCATCACCAACAATCCAGGTGCCGCCTCCGCTACAATTACCTGGAACGAATGCACCTGAAGTAATATAGCCCATAGCGTCGTAAGCGGCAGTATCTTTCATTTCAAAAGTATAACTACCTGTTACGCTGACCTGAAATTTTTTGACCACATAATTTCTGGTAACAGCTGCATCAAAGGAACAAGTTGCAGTGTTAAGGATAGATGTTGTAGGTTTCAATGCTATAGGATCGGTTGCTGCTGTAAAAGCTCCGGTAATAACCAATCCGGAATTCGAAAAACCTGAACAACCAGTTGCACTAATAGAACCTGTAGAACCTAAGCATACGCTAGCATTTGTTGTTGATGGACCTTGGTTGATGACCACTGTAGTAGTTGCTGATGAACTACAACCATTGTAACTGGCTACTAAGGTATATTCACCAGCAGCAGCAAGAGTTACATTGTTTATTGAAGGACTTAAAGAAGTTGAAGAAAATCCATTGGGGCCATTCCAGCTGTAAGTTGCTGTTGGTTGATTACTCACCCCAATTAAATTTAATGATTGAGAAGGACAAACAGGGCCGTTATTTGATACACTAATTACTGCAGGAGTACATGAATTGATTGATGCGGTCCAAAGACCTCTTCCATGAGTAGCCGCAATAATGGTAGCATCACCGCTTCTATATTTCAGCATATCAGTACGTACTGCAGGAAAACTTGGGGATGCATTCCAAATGGTAGAAGCTCCATTAATCAGATCTGTGGTAAATACGCCCAATTCTGTAGCGATGATAGCTTTTGTATTATCACCGGGTAAAAACATGCACCAGCGTACAGGCATGTCAGGTAGGTTACCATCAACTATCGTCCAGTTTGTTCCTCCATTGGTTGAAACCCAAACATTATTGACTCCATAGTTAGAAAAACTAGCCATTAAATATTGATCAGAAGTTCCGAAATTAATGGAGGAAACGGATCCGCTCATCCCTGCGTCTGAGATATTCACCCCTGCAGAAGAAGATGCGGCTGTATTTGCATTATCGAGATAAGTTACTCTGCCAGCAGTTGTGCCAAAGTAAACTCTATTTGCAGTATAAGGCGAAACCGCCACGTTAGTCACTTTAGCACTATTAAAAGCAGTAATACTTGCAACAATAGCTGCTCCTGCAGGAAATCCAGTAGTAGCATAATAGGTTCCTGCGGCAGTTGTTTGAGCCGTTGTCCATCTAAAAAATTCACCTGCATCACCACCTGCATATAAAACATTAGCGGTGTTATCATAATCCAATGGATTTACAAAACTTCCAAAATTGGTGGCGCCACTAGATCCTTTATAAAAATAACAGGAGGTCCATGAACTTCCAGTATTTGAAGATCTTCTATAGACATTATACACATAAGAACCAAATTGATATTGAGGTTCATTTTGATCAATAGCAACAAAGCAGCCATCTCCACCTGAAACTTCTGTAGAGCCGCTCAAGCCGTTGCTGTTTAACTGATGAACACCATTATCCTGAGCTCCAGCTAAAAAGTAATTGGGATAAGTAACATTATTTGGATGGATAGCACATGAATAAAACTGTTTTATTCTTAACCCTATATTCCTGTCCCTTATAGTGGTTCCGCCATCTGAAGAAAAATGTATCCCCCCATCACAACCCCAAATCAACTTAGTTCCTCCATCATACCAAAGTATTTTATGAATATCGGCATGAACATATTGACCTGTAGTACCCACCCATGTAGATATTTTTGTCCATGTAGCACCACCATCAGTAGTTTTATATGAATCCAGCCCACCAATGATTACCTGATTGGTATTTGCAGGATTAATATTAATGGATAAAGCATACCAGGCTTGTCCGCTTGCCCAACCTGATGTAGGCTGACCAGTAGTTGAAGCCCAATTGGCTCCGCCATCTGTTGATTTATAAATAGTAGGAACCTGATAAGTTGCATCACCAGGAAGCGCATATAATACATTTCCTTTCACTGCGATTTCAGCTCTCATTGAATAAGTGGGAAAAGCTGTTGTTGGAGCGGTCCAGTTAGTAGTTGTAACCGTTGATGGAATATCGGTAAAACGATAAGCTTGAGCAGAAAAGATGCCTGCAACTACATGAAGTCTTCCTGCAGCTGAAGTGGAACTGATTTCAAGATCACAAATACTGGTACTTAAACCAGAAGGCGTTATAGTTGTCCAGGTTGCCCCACCATCATTACTTCTCAACAAGCCATTTCCTCTGGTAGCCAAATAAACATTACCAAGATAATCACAAAGAATCCGGGTACAATATCCATAAACAGAAGTACTGCTAAGTTGAGTCCAGGTAACCCCATGATCTGTACTTTTAAAAACACCGTTTCCTTTCACCGCATCAGCATTAGAATAAGACTCGCCTGTGCAGAAATAAATCGTATTATAATTGGCAGGATCCTGGCAAATATCTGTAATAGCAAGATTGCTTAAAAAGTCATTTACCAGCGCCCAATTTGCAGGAGATGTGGTAATATCTGTTGTTTTCCATAATCCACCATCAACTCCACCAATCCATACTGTTTTATGGGTGGCATCAGATGAATCCACCATTACAGCTCTAACTCTTCCTGAAGTTACTCCGCTATTGGGTCTTGAGTTTCCATTGCTGGCGCCTACAACATCACTATTGGGGCCTCTTTCCACCCAGTTCAAACTCAATGCCGAAGAAGCAGCAGTGGCTCTTCTGGCTAATACATCTGATTTAGACTGTTTGGTAAATTCGATTGCTGCTAAAATTTTTTCTCTTGGAACTTTACCTGTAGCAGGATCTTTAGTTCTTTCATATTCAAATGCAGCGGCTTTATCCGGACCATCATACTCCTCATTTTCTTCTTCACTTTCTATGCCATTTTTTTCTCTTTCGCGTTCCCTTTCTCTTTCTTCCCTTCGCTCTTTTTTATTGATTCCCCTCTTCGAATCTTTCTTTTGATGGCTGTCATTTTGTGCTTCGGATGTAAAACTAGAAAGCGATAATAAAAGAAAAAAGAAAAAAAAGTTTACAGTTCTTCTCATATAAAAAGTAGATTAATTAGCATTTTGGTAAATCGAAAAATATTCCGGGATTAAAGAGGTATAAAATAGATAACAAATGTACTTATATAAAGTTTTAAAATGAAATGATTGAAAGGTAAAATTTATAAATGAGCAAAGAAACTATTTATACGAGTAATTATTCGACTCATTTAACCCGGATTTTGCAGTTGGAATCGTGATGAAAGGAAAAAAGGTAATAAAGACGGGTGGTTGAGCCGATATTTTGGACGAGAGCATAATGAATTATGTGGAGTTCAACATATCAAGCAAACGCTTGTCTTTGCAGCATTTTTTTCTTATAATAGATTTCAACTGCAAAATCTAGGTTTAACTGAAAAAGGCCCTATAAAAAAGGCCCCGCTAAGCGAGGCCTTACTATAATTATTAAATAAAATTACCATCTATCTACTTCTTCGTTACTTCCATTATCCACTGGTGGTGTATCTAAAGGAGCCTCAACTGGAGATTCAGTAAAAGTATCTGAAGCCGAATCTGAAACAATATCAGAAGCCGTATTAGAAGAAAATTCAGAAGTTACAGAAGTTTCTTCGCCCGAATTCACTGCTGTTGCATCATCCCCTTCATAAGGAGTATCGTGATTAAAAGCATCGAAATCAAAATCAGGCATTAGCTCTGTTTTTACATGTTCTATAGTTTCGCTAAGTCCTCTTAGAAACTTATTAAAGTCTTCTTTGTACAAAAAGATTTTATGGCGATCATATCCGTCAGAATCAAAACGTTTACGACTTTCTGTAATGGTTACATAAAAGTCATTACCGCGTGTTTCTCTTACATCAAAAAAGTAAGTTCTGCGTTTTCCAGCTTTCACACGAATGCTGTACACACTTTCCATTTTTTTGTCGTTGTTCTCGTAAGCCACTGTCGTTTATTTTAGTTTTAAAAAATCGTCCTTAAAAAGAGTTTGACAAAGATAAATTTGTTTTTGATATGACAAAATATTTAAGAAAAAATAGCCTTTAAATCTATAATCAATTCCGATTCCTTTCATTCTCAACGTCTTGCTGTCTTTTATGCATTTCAAAATACAAGCCTTTTTGCATGATTAACTGTTCATGTGTACCTAATTCTGCTATTTCCCCTGCCTCCATTACTACAATTTTATCAAATTGAAACATAGAAAAAATCCGGTGAGTGACAATTATAGAAGTTTTATTTTGTAGATATTCATAAAGGTTTTTCAAAATATGCTCTTCTGTTTTAGCATCAACCGCACTAAGACAATCATCAAAAATTACAATTTCAGGATTTTTAATCAGTGCCCTAGCGATAGAAATTCTTTGCTTTTGACCTCCACTTAACGTTATTCCTCTTTCGCCAATCATTGTTTCGAATCCGTTTGGGAACGACATGATTTCTTCATAAATACCTGCATTTTTTGCAGCGGTAAAAACCTGCTGATCAGTAGCATTGGGCATACCAAATTTTATATTGTTATAAATTGAGTTGCTAAATAAAAAAACATCCTGTGGCACGTAACTCAAATTTGATCTTAAAGAATGTAAGCTGATTTTTTTTATTGGAATTCCATCATAATAAATATCTCCATCATCAAGATCTTTCAATCTCAATAAAAGTTTTGTAAGGGTAGTTTTACCTGATCCCGTTCTGCCCACAACAGCAATTTTTTCGCCTTTTTTTATTTCTAAATTAAGATTCTTAATAGCGGCAATGCCTGTATTTTTATAAGTAAATGAAGCCTTCGCAATTTGAATATGTCCTTCTGGCTTTTTTTCAATAGGATGTGGGTCATTCTTTATTTCAGGTGCTGTGTTCAGAAACTCATTAATTCTTCTCTGAGAAGCCGATGCCCGTTGTACCATACTTGCAGTCCAGCCAATTAAGCTAACTGGCATGCTTAGCATCTGAATATACAAAACGAATTCCGCAATTTTTCCTACTGAAGCCCCAGGAACATGATGAACAACATCCAGCCCTCCTACCAACACGGTAATTAGAGTACTGAGACCAATCATTAAACTCATAGCCGGAATGAATTTTGCTTCTGTTTTGGCAAGGCTTAAAGAATTGATCCTGTATGTCTCTGTATTTTCTTTAAAGAATTCAATCATATCCGCTTCCTGAACAAAAGATTTAATAACCCTTATTCCAGAATAAGATTCCTGAGCATTAGCCGTAAGCGCGCTTAAATTTGATTGAATGATTTCACTTTTTTTATGAATAATCGAATTGACATAATAAATAGTAATGGCTAAAAAAGGTAAAGGACAAAGGGCAAAACAGGATAATTTCAAATCGGAGATAAACATAAAATAGATACTGAAACCAATTACGGCAGAAAGATTTATCATGTACATAATCGCCGGTCCCGTATACATTCTTACTCGGCTTACATCTTCAGAAATCCTGTTCATGAGATCGCCGGTTGTATTTTTTTTGAAAAAAGAAAGATCCAGTGATTGATAATGGTCGTAAATCTCATTTTTCTGATCAAATTCAATATGACGGCTCATTACAATAATCGTTTGTCTCATCAGAAAAGTAAAAAAACCGCTAATGACAGCCAACAATATTATAAACAAACCTGTGTACATTATTTTTATTGAAAAAGACAAATTTGCGAAAAGCCTTGTGATGTATTGAACCACAATGTCATATTCTTCTACATTTTGATTAAGAGTGTTTCCATGCCCAGATTTATTAAAGGAGTCAATTACCGTATTAACTATATAGCCAGTTATCTGAGGAGCCAGAATTCGAAAATAATTGGAAAATAACACAAATATTAACCCCAGAAAAAAAAGGAATTTATATTTCCAGAAATATTTATTTAAAGCAGAAAGCTGAGTCATTCAAACAAAAATAATCAATTCAATCCTTTATTTATTAGCAATTTTAAAATATTGAAAGTGCTGATTGACTTCTGTCATTTTAATAATTGATAAATCTCATTATAAAAAACTCAATGATCGTTATTTAATAGAATAAATTGTTGAAAAACGAATGAAAAACAAGGCACTGATTTATCACTATTTAAAGAAAAAAATCAAGAAGATCGAAGCTTTAATTAATACGCATCAACCTCATTCTAATGTGACTTTTTTTCATCTTATACGAGTTGAGATAAAAAAATTAAGATGTATGATTCAGCTGATTAATTTTTATTCAAACAAAACGGTATTAAAGAAAGCAACAAAGCCAATTGAAAACATTTTTAAGGCCGCAGGAAAAGTGCGATCCAAACAAGTAGAAAAAGAACTCCTTGATAGGTCATTCAAAAAATATCCACTAGTTGATTATCAAAAATCCCTTAGTATTAAACTAATAAAAGCAAAAGTTTACTTTAATAAAACTGTAACCGAAACTATTGACTGGGAAAAAATTAAAAATAAATTTTACGCACAGCTACAACATACAAAGTTTAATGATTTCAAAAAATATCAAGAAGAAAAGTTAAACGAAATAAAAGAAATAATTTCTATGAAAATGATTAGTGAAAAAAAATATCACAAATTAAGAATGATGATAAAAAACCTCAATTATCATTTAGAAACGGTATCCCATAAATTTTCCAAAACTGCGATTCTGGAACTGAACAAACTATCTAATTTATTAGGTAAATGGCATGATTTGGTTTCTCTAAAAAAAAGTCTTTTGAAATTGGCGTCTAAAAACATCAAATCCCCTAAGGAAATCAGCCAAATGATACTGGTTATAGTGAATTTAAATGCTAAGTCTGAAAAAATGCTTCAAGAAATTAATAGCGAGTTGAAAACTCTATTCGGCTATCAAAACAAATAAAAGCGCTGGTATTAAAATGAAGGCAGGGATACTCAATTGTTTAATTTTCAGGTGGTTTCAAAAACTTTTTTTAATATTTTTGAATAAAAACTTTAAAAATTTTTGTTACTCAAATTTCGAACCCTTACTTTTGCCGCGGAGAGCTGGCAGAGTGGTCGATTGCGGCAGTCTTGAAAACTGTTGACTGTTACAGGTCCGGGGGTTCGAATCCCTCGCTCTCCGCGGTCCCGATTTATCGGGACTTTTTTTTTGACTAGTTATCAACATCTTTATTTTTTTGTTTAAGTGGCATAAAATTTGACCTCATATTATCCCTGAACTTTTTTAAAACAAAATTCAAAAAATTTCAGAAATTAAAAATATATTGCAAGATAAAAAAACACCTGGTCCGTTTATGAAATTTCAAATTGGTCAAAACGTAATCGTTCTCGATACAGAATTCAAACCTGCTGGAAATGCGGTTGTATGTAATTATGAAGCAGACATACATCGATACGAAGTATCCTTTGTTTACCCCGACAAAATCAATGCAGATCATATTGTCATTCCGGAAGAAAGACTTCTTCTGCCTACTTTATAATTGACATTAGTTTAAATGTCTTTATTCACAAATCTATTTCACGCGGCTTGTATGTCTGATAATATTTAATATCTTAGGACATTGACATTAATGAAAAATATCCCCACTATTAAGTCTGACGCTGATTTAATGAACTCTTACCAGTCAACCGGCGACATGGAAGAACTTTCATTATTATTTCAGCGATACATGGATTTGGTTTATGGCGTCTGTTTAAAATATCTAAAAAACAACGAAGACGCCAAAGATTCAGTAATCAACATCTTTGAAGAGTTAATTATCAAAGTCAAAAAACACCACATCGACTATTTCAAAGGATGGCTGTATCAGCTTACGAAGAATCATTGTTTGATGATACTCCGAAAAAAGAAAATCTATCATATTCAAATTGATGGTGAATTTGTGCAATTTGCCGACGATTCGCATCCGGAAGAAGCTAAAATAAAAGAAAACCAGCTAACCATTATGCAGTTTTGTATTAATCAACTGGTTGAACAGCAAAAAGTGGCTGTAGAATTATTTTACCTGAAGAGTAAATGTTACCAAGAAATTTCAGCAATTACCAATACAGAGCTAAAACTCGTTAAAAGTTATATTCAGAATGGAAGAAGAAATTTAAAAATTTGTATGGATAAAGAAATAAAACAAAATTCATAACCGATGAGTAATTCCAGACAAATAAAAATATATACCGCTGATGATATCATCAGGTATCATTCTGGATCAATGTCAAATCTGGAAATGCATGAATTAGAATTAGCAGCACTTGAAGACTCCTTTTTATCAGATGCTTTTGAAGGTTATGAGAATAAAGACAATGTTGACAACGACCTGGCTATCCTAAGAGAAAAAATAAACAATCGCGGTTCTAAAAAGAGCAGTACCAATATCCGAAAATTATACACTTCATTAAGCATTGCGGCTTCGTTACTCATTGTATTTTCCATAGCTTATTTTTTAAAGAACAAAGCAGATCACAAACAACAGCAATTATCATCAAATGATATAAATCCTACACAAAATATATCCCCTGTTTTACAAGAAACGACACCTATAGAAAAATTGGCTAATGCAGACAGCTCTTCAAGTTTTGCGAAAAATGACAACAAGAAGAATAACAACAAAAGCTTAGAGAAAAAAACTGATGAAACTTCATTTGATTTCTCTGCAAAAGAAGCCCAAGAACTAGCGAGCATTTTAAAATCAGAAAAGCCAAAAACAACTTCGAAATTTATTGAGAGAACCGATATTCAACCTAATGCTAAAGCACCTGCTTTAGTTTCTGCAACACAACAACAATTGTCAACAACGTCAGGAACAGAAGCTATTGCCCAAGCAAATGAAACCAAATTTGACTTAGATTCAAAAAAAGAAACAACGGCTAACTTAAATGCAGGATCATACAATCTTATATCCGCTGATTCAATAAACAGTTATTCCATTGTAAAAAATGATGAAGTAGCAGCCGTCACTGTTTCAAAAGCAAAAGCTGCGATTCCGGCAGCAGCCAACATCATTAATAATGGAGATATGCAAATGCAGGAAGTAGTAGTCAGTGGCTACAACAATACCAGAAAAAAATCATTAAACACAAGTGTGCAAAAGGTCAACGCAAAAGATTTGAAAAATACAGAAAGACAAACTGAAGCCGATAAAACTGCATTTGATAATTATGTAAAAACTCATAAAACTTCATGCCTTGACAATGCCGGAAATGAAATACATGGCATGGTTACACTCAAATTCAATATCAACAAAAACGGAAAACCTGAGAAAATAAAAGTAGAACAATCCTTAGATAAAGCTTGCGATGACCAAGCCATAAAATTGCTAAATGAAGGCCCCAACTGGAAAGTATCCCAAAAGAAAAAAGCAGTTGTAAATATTACATTCTAATCTCGTTGGATTATAACCCAAGTAAATGATCTCCACTAAAAGAAAATGGTAATAAGTTTCCCGTATTTTCTATAATAAATATTTTGCCTTCCATACCACTTAATATTAAGCGAATAGGCTTACCTGTTCTGTTTTCATATTCGCTCAAACTCTGGCGACACATACCACATGGAGAAACAGGCACATCACTTTTACCGGTTAAATTATTATAAGCAATCGCCATGGTGATAATAGGAACATTCGTATGTGTCATGGCTGCAGCACCCAATAAGGTACGTTCTGCACAAATGCCTACAGGATAAGACGCGTTCTCTTGATTGGTTCCTTTCACCACTGCTCCATTCTCTAACATGGCAGCGGCGCCAACCAGAAATTTGCTATATGGGGCATACGCTATTGATGTAACATTTCTGGCTTGTTCAAGTAAGACTTTATCTTCGGGCAACAGCTCTTCTATTGAATTATAAATTTCGTATTCGAATTGAATTTGGCCTTTTTGCATATTTCTTTTTTAGATGAAAAATCCTCCTACAGCTGTAAGAGGATTAAACTAAGTTAGTCAATTTTTAAAAGTACAGCAACTTATTTTATAGTGCTGAATAATCGTTTCCATCTTGGACCACCTTCCCAGCTAAACCAAATCATGGATGCTTTACCGACAATATGATCTTCCGGAACAAATCCCCAGTAACGGCTATCGAGAGAATTGTGACGATTGTCTCCCATCATCCAATAATAATTCAATTTAAAAGTATACTCTTTTTCAGGGTTGCCATTGATTACGCATTGACCATTGACGAATTCCAATTTATTGCCTTCATACACTTCAATACAACGTTGATACCTGATTAAGTTATCAGGTGTGAGTTCGATTTTCATTCCTTTTTGCGGAACTTTTAATGGACCAAAATTATCTGCCGACCATTTTGTACTTGTATATTTATTGCAGGTATCTAAATTATAGTAAGGAAAAAGCTGAGCATCTGGTTCCATAATAAAATCAGAAAGGCGGAATCCCTGAGGAAGTTTCAATGATGTTTTTTCTTTGTTGGTTATGTTTACCAATTGAATATTAGAAACCCCCATGTCTCTTATATCTCCAATATCATCGCCGGCATGAATTTTAATTCCCATAGATAACAACTGGTCTTGGTCGATTAATGTATTTGATGGAGTTTCCAGTTTATAATACCGCTCTGATTCTGGAAAAACGGTTTGTGGATTTCCATTAATAATCACTTTTCCATTTACAATCTTCAACTCATCTCCACCGATAGCCACACATCTTTTGATAAAATTTTCTCTTTTATCTACAGGGCGTGTGATAATGATATCTCCATAATCCTGCCATATTCTGTCTCTTCCCATTTGTCTCACTGCTTCATAATAGGTAACCCGACTTCCAAAATTTACTTCATCATTAATTAATGTGTCATTAACAGGGAAGTTAAATACAACTACATCATTTCTATCTACAGGCGATGCGAACCATCTCTTGTATGGAATTTTTATCCACTCCACATAAGACTTTGAGTTAACAATAGGCAAAGTGTGATGAACAAAAGGCATTGCTATTGGCGTGTTTGGCACTCTTGGTCCGTAACTGAATTTACTAACAAATAGAAAATCATTAACCAGCAATGTTTTTTCCATTGAAGGCGTTGGAATGGTATAAGCCTCAAAAACAAAAGTGCGTATAATCGTTGCCGCCACTATTGCAAAAAAAGCAGCATCAATCCATTCACGAGCTCCTGATTTTTTGTAATTATCAACAACTAATTTACCTGCATATTTTTCATTAGCAGAACGACCTAAATAAGGAAAATAAATAAATGGGAAAAGTACGGTCAATGCATGGTGCCAGAATCCAAATCTTCCAAAATGTTCTACAAATTTTATTGTAATCCAAATGGTGATGAACTGACCTGCGATAGGAATGAATTGAAAAAAGAACCATGATTTCTTTAATTCCATTTTACTGACCATACACCAGGTATTATAAAATGGAATGAATGCTTTCCATCCTGCTATTCCGGCTTTTTTAAACATTTCAAACATTCCATAATGCCACAAAATGGTGCAAACGATTAAAATAATCCATCCAATACTCATAAATAATTATTTAGTGGCTCAAAAGTAGGGTTCAAAATTTAATAATCACAAAAATCAACAATAATACAGATTGAAAAATCACATTTTAACAAAATTAAAAAAATGCAATGTTCAATTGTTATGATCTTCTTGGCAGCACAAAATTAGTCACATCATCAAGACTTATTGATTTACCCGACAGGATGATTAATCTTTCTACTACGTTTCTGAGTTCTCTTATATTACCGGTCCAGTTGTGTTGTTGTAATGCAGCTACAGCGTCATTATCGATCGCCTTTTTGGGTTGTCCATATTCACTGGCTACCTGACTTATAAAATGCTCTATCAACAATGGAATATCATCTCTTCTTTCATTCAAAGAAGGGACATGAATGATGATAACCCCCAAACGATGATAAAGATCCAGTCTGAAGTTTTTTTCTTCAACCTCTTTCAGTAAATCTTTATTGGTAGCGGCAACTACTCTTACATCAACATTAATATCTTTATCTGCACCGACTCTAGTTATTTTTCCTTCCTGTAATGCACGTAAAACTTTTGCCTGAGCACTTAGGCTCATATCTCCTATTTCATCCAAAAACAAAGTGCCCCCATTCGCCTGTTCAAACTTTCCTATCCGTTGTTTTATTGCAGAAGTAAATGAACCTTTTTCATGTCCAAACAATTCGCTTTCTATTAATTCACTGGGGATTGCTGCACAATTAACTTCTACAATAGGTCCATTATTTCTGTTACTTTTTTCGTGAATCCATCTGGCTACCAATTCTTTTCCGGAACCATTATCTCCGGTTATGAGTACACGGGCATCAGTAGGAGCCACTTTTTCGATGGTGTTTTTTATAGTGGCAATTGCGGCACTATCTCCAACTATTTCCTGAACTTTTCCTATTTTTCTTTTCAGCACTTTTGCTTCTACCACCAGATCTTGTTTTTCAGAAGCATTTCTGAGTGTGATTAACAATCTATTTAAATCAGGCGGTTTACTGATATAATCGTATGCGCCTTTTTTTACAGCATCTACTGCAGTATCAATATTTCCATGTCCGCTGATCATTATTATAGGCACATCCGAATTAAATTGCTTGGCTTTTTCTAAGAATTCGATACCATCCATTTTAGGCATTTTGATATCGCAAAGCACTACGTCATAAGTCTTTTCGATGAATTTCTTCAACCCTTCTTCACCATCAGAGGCTTCATCAATTTTATGACCCTCAAAAGACAGTATTTCATAAAGGGTTTTTCTTATCGCTTTTTCGTCATCAATAATCAGGATATTAGCCATAAGTGTGATCTAAATTTTAAATTTTTTTTTCAAAAATAGTCAAATTAAAAATGAAATAGCAAAAACTATATAATTGAAAAATAAGCCTTACCTCGACTAATTATTTCTTTTGGCTTGGGTAACTTATGATTTTGTAAATATCATATTTGCCTTTACTTTTGCAGTCCCTTAAAAGCGGGACGTAGCGCAGCCCGGTAGCGCACACGTCTGGGGGGCGTGTGGTCGCAAGTTCGAATCTTGTCGTCCCGACAGTGTTATTTTCTAAAATAATTATTGTTTTAGAAAATAACAACTTAACTGAATGCCGACTATAATGGTCGGCATTTTTATTTTTTATAATTCTCTAATTCATAAAATTCAATTTTGAATAAGGTAATAAATATATTACTTTTGAAAAGCGAAATCAAACGAATTAATCAGACTGCTACAAAAAGATGGATGGTTTGTAATCAGGCAGAGCGGAAGTTACATGATTATGCAACACCCTACTAAAAAAGGACAAATCGTTTGTCCTAATCATGGTAGCCATGAGGTTGGTAAAGGATTAGAGAAAAAAATTAAGAAAGACGCAGGAATCTAAAAAAAATAAATTATGAAAATTGAAATGATTGTAGAACGAACAAAAACCGGATATTCTGCCTACTCAGAAAAGTATCCTGTCTTTACTGTTGGAAAAACATTACAAGAGCTTAAAACAAACATGCTGGAAGCATTGAATCTTCATTTTGAAGCAAAAGGAAAAATATTCACAGAAGCTGATTTGAAAATCACTTTAGATTTACCACAATTTTTTGAATTCTATAAAGTCATCAATGCAAAAGCACTTTCTGAAAGAATTGGAATGAACCAAAGTTTATTGGCTCAATATATAAAAGGAATCAAAAAACCGTCCTCAAATCAAACTTTAAAAATTCTTCATGGTGTACAACAAATCGGAAATGAATTGGCTGCTATTCGTTTTTTGTTATAAGAGAAATTTGGGAAACTAAAATTGCATTTATATCACCTAAATAGTCCGAACTCCTGGTAATTATTCCGACAATACTTCCAAAATGACAACCCAATAACAGATTGTCTTTTTTTATTTTATTTAAAACCTTTGAATTTATTGCGATTTCACAGAACAAGGTATTGATGCGATTGATTCGAACTGTGTCGTTTCTTGTCTTACAACTCCCCTTCCGGAAACACCAAGTATTGCAATTGTTACTTCTCATAGCAATCTGATGAAAATTATAGATGGCATATGATTTCAGCGATATTTAAATCTTTTTCAATTGCTTTTTCGAAATTCAAACTCATCTCTGCAAGTTGATTAAGTTCATCTGTTGCAACATCTTCTAACAAGTGTTTTGAGTAAACATAATTGAAGTTTATTTATAACTGTTAAACAAATTTGAATTTTATTTGTTTTATAAAATAAATAATGATTAATAGGTCCAAATGGCGCTGACATTTTTTGATGATAAAGCTTTCATTTGATCTATTACTTGATTTCACAGCCAAAATCCAACTTTTCAACTTTTACATTGTTATTAATTATTAATGAAACCGATAATAGAAGTAAGTCATCTTTGTAAAAAATTCAAGCAATTTACCGCTGTAGATGATGTAAATTTCACCGTTTACAAAGGAGATGTATTTGGCTTCCTGGGAGAAAATGGAGCAGGAAAATCTACAACAATTCGAATGCTGCTTACTTTGATTGAACCTACATCCGGAAACATTGCTTTATTTGGAAAGAACCTTCACAAAAACAGAAAAGAAATTTTAAGTCAAGTAGGTGCTGTCATTGAGAGGCCTGACTTATATAAATATCTGACTGCTTTGGATAATTTGAACTTGTTCGCAAAAATGAGCGGTCTTAAATTATCTAAAAATGTTTTATTGGAGCAGCTCGATCTTGTTGGACTAGCAGACAGATATGATAGTAAAGTAAAAAATTTCAGCCAGGGCATGAAGCAGCGTTTAGGCATTGCTGTTTCATTGGTTCACAATCCAGAATTGATTATTTTAGACGAGCCCACTAATGGACTTGATCCTCAAGGTATCGCCGATATCAGAAACTTAATTCTAAAGCTCAGTCATGAAAGAGGAAAGACAATATTGGTTTCTTCACATCTGCTAAGTGAAATAGAAATTATTGCGAATAGGATGCTCATTATGCACAAAGGGAAGAAAATAGTTGAAGGTGAAGTAAATAGCTTACTCGATCCATCGAAAACAATTGTAAAAATCGAAACAGCAAACATTCAACATACTTTTGACCTTCTTTCCAATTCAATTTGGTCTGAAGATATTAAAATTTCCGATGAGCAAATTCTTTTGAAAATCGCAAAAAAAGACGTTCCTTTTCTGAGTCGTTTTTTAATTGAACATCACGTTGATGTTTATTTGATTCAGCCACTGCATTCGTTGGAAAATTATTTTTTGAATCTTACAAAATCCACAACTAATGTTGAATCTTTTACAAATTGAGTTATATAAAATATATAAAAGACCAAGAACTTACATTGCCTTTGCTGCTATTACTGCTATTGTGCTGATATTTCAGTTTGCTTTCAAATCTGATGGACAGAGCTATATGAATCTAATGCTGCAAAACGTTCAGGATAATTTTGAATTAGACAAGTCAAAAGCCATCAATGGTTATTTCATGTGCTATATCATTTTAAATACTTTATTGGTACAAGTTCCAATATTAGTAGCATTAATTGCCGGAGATGCTATTTCAGGAGAAGCTAACATGGGAACGCTTAGATTATTAGTTACGAAACCTTTTAGTCGAACTCAACTCATAGTGGTGAAATTTTTAGCCTCTTTTTTATTTACAATTATCTTATTATTATGGATGGCTATTTTAGCGCTGTTTGTTAGTTTATTGATTTTTGGAACAGATGATTTGTTGATTTTTAGAGTTAAGGGGGAAGAGTCTCAAATTTTACAAATAACCCAAGATGATGTTATTTGGAGATACTTTGCCGCATTTGGCTATGCTGCAATTGCACTAACGGTAATTGCATCTCTGGGCATTTTACTTTCTGTATTTGCCGAAAATTCAATTGGACCAATTGTGGCTACGGTATGCATTGTGCTTTTTTTTACAATTGTATCCAATATTAATGTTCCTATTATAGACAAAAATATAAAGCCCTGGCTTTTTACCTCTTACCTGGTTGGGTGGAAAGGATTTTTTTACATTGGAGTTGATGCGGATGGTCAACCCATAAAAGGCTCTATTGAAAACTGGTTGGCAATCAGAAACAGTCTGTATATTTTAATTGGACACATAGGTCTTTTTATTGGAATAGCTATTTATTCATTTCGAAAAAAAGACATACTTTCTTAAATAAAAATCATGAGAAAAAAAACAACATATATTCTATCATTATTTATAATTGTTCAACAATTCACACATGCGCAAAATATTAATATTTTGGTGGCCAATACAAAATCAAAAATTGAACAGGTAAAAGATTACACAGCTTTAGGTAAGATGAAAACTAATGTTGCTTTTTTAAAACTCCCCATAGCAAACGTTAAGGTGTATTTTAAAAATCCAAATAAATTTAAACTAAAAAGTGAGAAAGGTGTTTCATTTGTCCCCAAGGGTTCGATGAATATTAATCTTAACAGTATATTTACCGAAAACAATTTCACCATCATTGATGCGGGATCTGAAAAAATAGATAACATACCTGTAAGAGTAGCTAAACTTTTACCAAATGATGATAATAACGATTTGGTTTTAACTACTCTTTATATTGACCCCGTTCGTTTATTAATTCTAAAAAGCAAAACCACTACAAAAGAAAGTGGGACATATGAATTAAAGATGAATTACAATAAATATGCTACTTACAGTTTGCCTGATAAAATATTATTTTCTTTCAATACTAAAGATTATAAATTACCCAAAGGAATAACTTTTGATTTTGATGATGGAACAACTAATTCATCAACCCCAAAAACAGAAAAGTATAAAAAAGGCGAAATAGAAATTTTATTCTCGAATTATGAAATCAATAAAGGAATATCTGATGATATATTTAAATAAACATTGAACAAATCAATCTTTGTGTTTGTTGTTATATTTTAAAATAAGAATTAAATATGCTAAACTATCTTGTAATTGGCGCTTCCAGCGGAATTGGCGAGGAAATAATCAACCAACTTGCTGAAACTGGTAATCATGTAACGGCGACTTTCAATAGAAACGCACCTGTAATTGCACACCCCAATATTCAATTCCATCATTTAAACGTTTTAGAAACTGTCACTTCTTTAGATTTTTTGCCTGATGTTTTAGATGGTCTTGTCTATTGTCCGGGTAGTATTAACCTCAAGCCTTTTGATAGAATTAAACCCGAAGATTTTGAATTGGATTATAAACTACAGGTGACTGGTTTAATAAAGATTTTGCAACTCGTTCTACCTAGATTAAAAAAATCTGCAAATGCTTCTGTCGTTTTATTTTCGTCTGTTGCAGTACAAACAGGATTTACTTTTCATTCGCAAGTTGCAGCATCTAAGGGTGCAATTGAAGGATTAACCAAAGCGCTTGCAGCAGAGTTTGCGCCAAAAATAAGAGTGAATTGTATTGCTCCATCTTTAACCAATACTCCACTGGCTGCTTCCCTCATTAATAATGAACAAAAATTGGAAGCCAATTCACTGCGACATCCTCTTAAAAGAATTGGTCACACTAAAGACATTGCTTATATGGCATTGTATTTATTGTCTGATAAATCAAGTTGGATAACAGCACAAATCATACATGTTGATGGGGGCATATCTTCTTTAAAAAGCTAATGACGAGTATGCAACCTTCGCGGCTTTGTAATTAAATTTATGTCTATGCAACTTAATCTGAAAAACATAAATGGATACCTATGATTGCAATGTAATGGATCAAGACTAAAATAATATTAAAATTGAACAAGCTCTTCCAATTTCTTCTAAATATTTGATCTAAATTCTGTTTGCTTGAGCTCACAAGCTTTTAGTTGATGGCAGTTCATCTGCAACCATTCACCTCATTCAAATTAATTCCGGTAAATTGAAAATATACAGGAGTACAATTGCCTTGTGTAATCTCTTGTCTATTGCACATAAACTCTTTCCCGACAGTAATATCTAATGAGTCTAAAAATAATTGTGATGGATTAGTTCCTCCATTAATGGTAAGCGCAGCAGTATCTGACCAGTTTTTAAAAATGTAATTATTCCTCACTGTAGTATCATTAGGAATAAAAGCAAATAATACTTTTCTGGGATTCAAAGGACAATTACTTTCGTTTGCAGGTGCAACGGCTATGGAAATTATTACTGCTTTTCCTTCGTATTTAACATAACTGCACTCCACTCCTCTCTTATTGCAGGAAAATAAAATGACAATCAGAAATATTGAAATTATTTTTTCGATTTGCATATTATGAAGATAAGTTTTTTTGTAAAAAATTTATGATGCCTTAGTCTTTTGGCTCCCACAATTGAATTTTGTTTCCTTCAATATCTACAATATGAACAAATTTCCCATAATCATAGGTCTCAATTTTATCTAAAATAGTTACGTTTTCTTTTTTTAATTCTTCAACCAAAGCTTCTAAATTATCTACGATATAATTTATCATAAAGTCTTTTGTGGAAGGCTCAAAATATTTGGTATTTTCTGGAAAAGGATTCCATTGGGTAAGTCCTTTTTTTGTACTGTCATCATCTTGCCGCCATTCAAAGCTCGTTCCATAAGGGCTGGTGTCGAATCCAAGATGTTTGTTATACCATTCGTTTATTGCTTTCGGATCTTTACACTTAAAGAAAATCCCCCCAATACCTGTTACTTTTTTCATTTTTGTTTGTGCCGTTTTATTGTTATCAATTATTTTATTAAATGCAAATCCCAATAGAAAAGAGGTAATAATTAGCGTTGTTGTCAAAATAGCTTTCTTCATTGTAAATCAGGTTTATTTTTTTGATTTTCAGCATATAACTCATCACCATAATGCTGTATTATAAAAATAGAGAAACCTGTTTGAATTCCAACAAAAAAGCAGACTATAATAATCTGCTTTTTTTATTCTTATAAATTTCGATTTGTCATTTTAACGAAGACAACCATTAAACCCAGATTTTGAAGTTGAAATCTATTACAAGAAAAAAATGCTGCAAAGACAAGCGTTTGCTTGATATTTTAAACTAACGGTTGAATTTCCTATTGACACTCCCACTGTATTATTAATTATGGTGTTGGCAAATCTGTAGTTGCCACAGCAATAATTTGCCCATTAACAATAACCGGAACAGACCTTGTTTTCATCCAGATGTTTCCACCACCGGCATCAAAATAAGGAGCGGTCCAAATGGCAACGCCACCGTCTATAGGCTGACGAAGCCATAATTGATCATTAATATGATAAGAGGTATCGGCTGCAAGATCAGTTACCAATAAGCTATCCCCTGATCTGTACCAGTAAGGACTTACTGTTGCTAAATGTGCATTATCTAATAAGGTAACTGTAGAACCATAAAAAGTTGTTGAATTGGTCTGCATATAATTTTTCACCCTATCAGAAATATCCGCTGTGGTAGGTGGAGTCGAAACAAGAGTTGCTACAAAAGCATTAAGAGCCGTTCCTACTGTTTGTTCTGCTGTAGGTGCAGGTGTCGCTTCATTTTTGCAGGATGAAATAATCATCATTGATGAAGCAAAAATCAGCATTCCTAAAATAAGTTTATTTTTTTTCATTTTAATTTATTTGTTTCTGAAATTTGGTTTTAAATTTTATACTCAATTTTTAAAAAGTATTTTTCGATTTTTCGATTTTAAAAATTCCACTCAAAGTAAACCAAAACTGCTTAATCAAACTATTTTATCTTTTTTATCCCGAATTTCTCGAAAAATACATTAAAACCTCGAAATCCGATTATTAATATTCAAATACTATTAAATAATCATAATAGGAATCTCAAACCAATCAAGAACATGTATCCTGAAATCTCGGAGATATTAAAGGATAAACTTTTTGAACAAAATTAAAACCCATTTCAACACATTTTATTTTTAAAATATACCAGTTGTTAATATCTCGTTAAAATAAAATCCATTTCGATAATACCCTAATAATTACTCTACTCTTGCTAAACATTTTTTTGGTTACAAATCAAAAAAATGATCAATCATTAATTCCTATTTTTCACTTGCTTAAAATCCAAATTTTCAAAATGAACAAAAGAATTATTTTTTTATCCCTGATCGTATTTGCTTTAGCATCTTACTTTATTATCAGTTGTACACATCAGCTTCCAGTACCTACACCTTCAAATGGACCTTGTCCTAGTATTGCTGTAGCCGTTATTGGCGCAAATCCAACATCAGCTACCGCTGCGGATGGCTCCATATCAGCTTCAGTTGCAGGTGGTGTTTCCCCTTATACTTATAGTGTAAACGGTGGCGCTTATGGCACAAGCTCAAGTTTTGTCGGTCTTGCCGCAGGAACGTATATTGTTTCTGTAAAGGATGCTAATAGCTGCCCAGGTATTTCAAATGCAATAACATTAACCGTGGGAGGACCTAATCCTTGTCCAACTATAACCGTTTCGGCTACGGGCGCTAACCCAACTAATGCTGGTTCTGCAAACGGATCAATTTCAGCATCTGCTACAGGTGGTGTTGCTCCATACACCTATCGCATCAATAGCGGCAATTATAGTACAAGCTCAAGCTTTACCGGCTTGGTTCCAGGTTCGTATATTATTTCTGTCAAAGACGCAAATAATTGTCCCGGCACTTCAAGTGTTGTTACATTAACAGGAGGAACTACAAACTGTCCATCAATTACGGTAAGTAGCACACCTCTAAACACCAGCACAATTTGTGCTGTGGATGGAACAATAACAGTTTCTGCAATTGGAGGCACTTCACCTTATAGTTATAGCAAAAATGGAACTACATTCCAGCCCGTTGGTTCTTTTACTGCATTAACTACAGGTGCTTATACCATTACTGCGAAAGATGCAAATGGTTGCCTAGGAACTACATCGGTTACCATTGCTGGTCCTGCAATGGTTTCTTTTGCTGCAGATATTAAACCTACTATCAATTCTTATTGCGGACGTGCAAGTATCGGTTGTCATAATCATAGCAATAGCTGGACTACTTACAGCGATATTGTTGGTTCAAGCACAGGTACAGCTTGGTCAAGCAATTTGAATACTTTCCTTAAAAGAATCAGAAGTACAACAGGATCGTCTGTTAGCCAATGTCCACTAACAACTTCTTCTGGTAATCACGATATGCCACCTTCAAGTTCTACTCAATGGACTAGTTGGGTTAAGACCGCACTTACTAACTGGGTTGATCAAGGATATCCAAATAACTAATTAAAAATATTATTATTTAGTATTGAATAATAAATTATTTAAAACCGGCTTTAAAGTCGGTTTTTTTTTGTGGTTATTTTTTAAAAAATGATCCCATTTAATTATACATTCATTTTTCATAATTACCTTACCAATAATTTTGTAACTAATTTCAATCATTAATCATTGAAAATATTCCTCCCTATTTTATTTGTTTTTTTTCAAACAATGGCTCGGTCACAGATCACGTTAAAAGCCGATGGCCCAGGCAATACCTATGAATTGATAAACCAAACTTTGGCAAATAAATCAGAAGCTGTAGAAGCGCCTGATCAATGTACAAATCATTCTAGTTTTGGAAGACATATCAGAGAGGTCTGGGACTCCTCATTAAATTCATTTGTATTTGAATTCATTATACATGCAAACCCGGATAATGACAGATGCATTATGACTGACAGGCAAAGAGTTGAAATTAAAACCTATGAGCCTTCGCCAGATGATTTAAAAGGAACTAAAGGAGAAATAATAACTTATAAATGGAAGTTCAAATTGCCTGAAGATTTTTCTCCATCAACTCATTTTACTCATATTCATCAGATAAAAGCAGTTGGTGGTGACAGTGGATCTCCATTATTTACCCTCTCGCCCAGATACAATAAAGAGGGCAACACGCTGCAAATTATATATACCGCCAATCAATATTCGAAACCTGAAGTTCTTATAGAAGAACCCCTATCTAATTTTCTTGGCAACTGGGTGGAAGCAGAGGAAATCATCAGTATTGGCAAAAAAGGAAAATATACAACCCATATTAAAAACATTAAAACAAATGAAATTATTTTAAGTTATACTAATAATAAAATTGCAACAATAAGGAAAGACAATAAATTTATAAGACCTAAATGGGGCATCTACAGAAGCCTTGCTTCACCTCAATATTTAAAAGATGAAACGATTAGAATGACCGACTTTTCTGTTTTTGAATTTGCACATGAATAAACTCTTAAAAAAAGAAAAGGGCAGAATTATAAAACTCTCCCCTTTTACTAGTTGATTGTTTTTTCGCGAGCTATTATAACTGCTACTCTATACAATTCTTATTCATTCCAATATATCCTGATCAACAGGCAATTTCTGTTCTGCCTTTTCGGATAAATATTTTACTGTTATAAAAACAAATATTTCTATCTTCCTAATTAACCGACCGTATCGAAAAGAACTGAAGTAAAATTAATGTTTGATGAACCCAAATAAAATGACTAACGGCTACTCGTGAATGACTGTTATCAGCCGAATCAAAATTAGTTACTGTCTTCTTCTTTTTCTTTGCTTTTGGCTTTTTTATCTTTTTTATTTCCATGCCGTCCGCTTCCATCACCAGTATCCAAGATACCATTTTGTGGTCCTAAATTATCAAGAACGGCTTTTAATTTATTATACCCTTCTTCAGAAGCGGGAGTTTTATTTTGATCTGTAATTAAGATTTCTTCGAAAGGAGCATTGCTCATATCAAACAACTCATTGTTGTTATTTAATTTCCATCCTTGATTTCTCACATACCACTTATTTCCTAACTCGCAAAAAATCCAGTCTCTTTCCTGAGCTTTTTTACCAAACAAGTTAAATGCAAAACTCTTTCCATCTAACGTTATATTTTTGGGAATTTGAGCACCTGATAATTCAGCAATTGTTGGCAATATATCACTGGCGTCGATTAACTGATTTGAAACGACACCTGCGGGAACCTTACCCGGCCAGTTTGCAATCATCGGCACCAGGCCTCCACATTCTTTCATCTCTCCTTTCTTTCCTGATAATATTTTGCCTTTAATAGTTGAATTGGTATAATATTGACCAGCTGTTCCATTATCGCCCATAAAGAAAATAAGGGTATTTTCTCTTAAGTGTAAGCTATCCAATACCGATAGTAACTCTCCAACCAACTTATCCATGTACAATACATTGTCAGCATATAAATCCTTACTGTCGGGCTTACTGTCTGGAGTAGATACAATAGTGCCATGTACATGCGACATAGGATAATAAGCAAAGAAAGGTTTGTTTTTATTTTTGGATAAAAATTCCACCAAATGTGCATGCATTAAGTCTGGCATATATTCTGCATCGGCCATAACTTTATCCTCACCATTTACCGTATAATGATTTATTTTTTCAGGAGAATTTCTATAAACACCACTAGCTTTAAATCTTAAATAATCATCAAAACCAAAGTCTCCAGGGCCTAATGGTAATTGACCCCATTTGCCCACACAAGTAGATACATAACCTGCTGGAGTTAAAAGTTGAGGAATCATCTTTTCTGTCTCTTGTTTAATTAATGTTGTGGCATCTTGATTTGTCGCACCAGTTCTGAATGCATAACGGCCTGTCATAATCAATGCACGAGAAGGGCCGCACAAAGGAGCGGTAAACATGTGATTAAAAAGAATGCCTTCTTTAGCCAACTTATCGATATTCGGCGTGCTGTAATTATCGGCTCCATAACAACTCACATTACCAATACCCAAATCATCTGCGAGAATAAAAATGATATTAGGTTTTTTTGTTAAACCCAAAGATTCATTTCTATAAGATGCTTTTCTCTTTTGTGCGTTGATATCAGTTGAAAAAAACACAAACAATGCTACAAAAACAATACAAACTTTTTTCATTTTTTATTTTTAAATTTTAACTTTTAAATTAATCCCCACCTTTCTGCCAATTAGTAGTATCCCCTTTTAAACGAGTCAAGGCTTTCCATTCAGTTTCTAAACCTTTATCTCCTTGTGAATTCATCCAGATTTTAAGATCAGTAAAAAGTTTTTCTTTTGTTTTGGTTAATGATTTATCATCCACTAAGTTTTTCAATTCGTACTTATCGTTTTTAACATCATACAATTCAAATTCAGGTCTGTTGCGATATAATTTCGCATGTTCATATTCTTCTTTAGTTACCTCATCTTGCTTAAGCCATGATTCATATAATTTATTGCCATGCTTAGATCCAGAGGAAAGAAATTCTTCTTTATAATTCAAGTTCCAGACTAACTTATAATTATGATCTTGAATAGATCTTACTGGATAACAATCAGAACCATTGGAAATGCCTCGTGTGGTATGAACTCCGTAAACATAATTTCTAATTTCAAGATCTTTACCTTTTAAAGTTGACATGAAACTTTTTCCATCCAGGGGCATTGTTTGATCTTTATCTCCTCTGAGGCTATTGGGATCACCTCCAGCGGCTTCATATAAAGTTGGCAATACATCAATATACTGAGCCAAAATTGCAGTGCGGGTATTAGGTTTAATAATTTTTGGCCAACGAGCTATAAAAGCAGATTTCAAACCCATATTATAACAAGTCCATTTGCCAAAAGGCAATGATGATCCATGTTCGCTTGCAAAAATAAAAATCGTATTGTCTTTGTTATTATTTTTTTCAACAAAATTCATACAATCACCCACCAAACTATCTGCATAAGTAATCTCTGCATAATAACGTACTAATGACTGCCTGGTTTCTTTTGTATCTACCAAAAAAGGAGGGATAGTTAATTTTTTTGCGTTGTATTGATCAGCGTTACCTCTGTTCCATGGAGAGTGTGGTTGATTAGTAGCCACAATGAGTAAATAAGGTTTAGATTTATCTTTATTAATAAATGCTTCTGCATCTGCTAAATTAATATCTTGTCCTTCACCGTTATCACTGTTTCTACCACCAAGATATTCAAAAGGGAAATTAGCCATAGGAGCATAATGCTGTTTACCGATAAGGCCTACACGATAACCTAATTTTGTAAAATCCTGAACAATGCTGATGATATTATCGTAAACCTGAGCATGATTGGGATAAGAACCATTTTTAACCGGAAATATCCCAGTATAAAGACTTTGCCTTGTGGGGCCGCACATTGCGGTAGCATTATTCATATTATCAAAGCACAAGCCTTCTTTTGATAAGCGCGTAAGGTTGGGCGTATGTACATCCAGACTTCCATAAGGCTCACAGGCCACAGACATCATATCATCTGCAAGAAAGAAAAGAATATCTGGTCTTTTTGGTTCGATATGTTTTTTGCTGTCTATATTCTTTTTATAAAGTGAAATTATTTTTTCATTGAAAGATTTTTTTTGTGTAGTATGCTGAGAACTAAATTTAATTACCGGATTCTTACCGATAACTAATTTCGAATCCGTGAACGCTTCATTTTTTAAAGAGGGAACAACTATAGCAGAAATCAAAACTGCAGTGCTTAAATATTTAAAAGCAGATGGTACCATTTTTTTCGAATTTTTACTTTTGAATTATAAATTTACTTTTCCGGGCTTACTTATCTTTCACACATCTAAACCCCATATGCTCCATACCGGAATCCTGTGTACTTTTCATTCTGCTTGAATTTCTGTAACCGCTACAATAAGCTTCATTGCATAAAAAACTACCCCCACGCATTACTCTTTTGATAGCCAGCGGCTCATCGGGATCATAGCTTTTTGATGGGCCTTTAGGATTCAATGCCAGTTTTATATTTTCAAACTCGTTGTAATAATTATTATTGTATAAATCTGCGCACCATTCCCAAACATTTCCAGACATGTCATACAGGCCATAAGGGTTAGCCGAAAAAGATCCAACAGGCGCCGAATTAAAAAACCCATCCAAAACTTCATTATTATTGGGGAAACTGCCTTGCCAGTAATTACATTTATACCCAGCAGAGTCAATGGGTGAATTGCCCCAACTATATAAATTATTTTTCAGACCGCCCCTTGAGGCATACTCCCACTCTGCTTCAGTTGGCAGTCTTTTTCCAGCCCATTCACAATAGGCCATTGCGTCATCCCAGCACACCTGAACAACAGGATTTTTTTCTTTTCCTAAAATATTACTTCCCGGGCCTTGAGGATGTTTCCAGCTTGCTCCATGTTCCCATTTCCACCACTGACTGTAATCACTTAAATTAACGGCCTCTTGTGTTGTAACAAAAATCAAAGAAGCGGCTTTAAGCAGTTCCGAATCCGGTTTGGGTGTATTGGATGGTAATTGTTTTTTTAGTTCGTCCCAATTCACATCTTTTTCTGCAGTGGTAATGTATCCTGTTGCATTTACAAATTTTGCAAATTGCTCATTGGTTACTTCAGTTGCATCCATAAAAAAGCCATTGAGCTTAACCTGATGTTGGGGAAATTCATCCTGTCTTGCCTGATCATTATTTCCTCCCATTAAAAATGTTCCAGAAGGGATCCACACCATTCCTTCATGATTTTTATCCAAAGAAATAATTGAATCTTTTGCAGATTTTGCTTGGTGGCTATCCATCATTCCAAAACGTTTGGGTAGGACTTTAGTACAACATGACTTCGAACTGTCTGATTTTGTAGTATCACAAACTTTTTTCTGAGCAAATGCAGGATAAAGCGCAACAATGAATAGTATAGAAAAAAATACTTTCTTAAATAATTGATTACTGTAAAATAAATTATCCAGAAGATTAAAATACATGCTAATTTGTTTCTTGAGATTTAAAAAAAGCGATCATTTTGTTTCTCAATTCTTCAGCTGTTGTTGAGTAATTTTTTTCGCCGATTACATTTTCCTTTTCTAATGGATCTACTTTGTAATCATACAATTCTTCTCCTAAAATTAATTTCTTATCAAAAGGCTCGGTACTTCTGAAATCATTTTTCATCCATACTGTATATCTGTATTGTGCATTGCGAATAGAATATCCCATCACTTTAGAAGCAGCATATCCTAATCTGTCGGTTTCAGGATCATTCCCACTTCTTGGATATTGACTTACTGAATATTCCTTTACACTTGATTTTGGACTTTTCATAAGTGGCACTAAGCTGACTCCATCTAATTTTTCAGGAATTTTCAATCCGGATAATTCACAAAGTGTTGGAAAGATATCAACAAACTCGGTTTGAGCATTGGTTTTATTTGACTTCAATTTTGGAGATGAAATAATTAATGGCGCGTGGGTAGCCTGCTCGAAGTTGGTATGCTTGCACCATAAATTATGATCTCCTAAATGCCATCCATGATCACCCCATAAAACGATAATGGTGTTCTTTGTGAGACCCAAAGAATCCAATGTTTTTAATAAAATACCTACCTGTGCATCAGTGTATGAAATAGCTGCATAATAACCATGAATTAATTCTTTTTGTTTTTCAATTGGAAGAGACACGCCGAATTTTTTAGTATCTGAAAAACTTGTCAATGGCTCTATATCAGTATAAGCTCTTAATTCACCTGCATTATGATACGCTACATCAACTGCATTTTTTGTTTTTTCCTGAAATGGAGCAATAGGCATTTGATCTCTCTGATATAAATCCCAATATTTTTTTGGAGAAATAAAAGGAAGATGAGGCTTTGCAAATCCAACAGCAAAAAAGAAAGGCTCTGATTTTTTATTTAAATCAATTAAAATATCTCTCGCCTGTAAAGCATTGGCGCCATCATTATAGGCATTGTCGGGAGCATCAATACATTCTGTAGTTGGCTTTAATTTTTTTAACGCATATTCATTGGCTTCAGATTTTTTCATTCCCTGATCAATCCCTTCCTGGAAATACTGCAATAAAACTTTCTTTGTTTCGGACATTTGATATCTGCCGTTTGCAGGTTCGCCAAATTTCGGATCGTAGTATTTTAAATCTGTTTTATAGTATGGAACTGACCAGGACGGCTTGTCATTTTCTTTATCTACATCTCTTGGGTCATAAACCTTTCCTATACCCTGAGTGCTATATCCCTGACTTGCAAAATATTGAGGTAGCGATAAAATATCAGGATTAATGTTACGCATAGGTGTTTTCAAATCCCACACTTTTGTATAATCAGGTCTTTTACCTGTCATTAAACTGGCTCTTGTTGGGCCACAAACCGCCTGCTGACAATAATTACTCATGAAAACTGTTCCCATAGCAGCGAGCCTGTCTATGTTTGGAGTCTTCACCATTGAATCGCCATAACAGCCTAGTATAGGCTTTAAGTCATCAATTGCAATAAACAGCACATTTGGCTTTTCGCTTTTTTGTGCGACCAGGCTTAAAACGGGTAACAACAAAAATGCAAATAATGTAAATTTTATTTTTAATAATTTCATAATGTTGAGAAAGTGCGAAATTAAAGTAGTTTATAATAACACAATGTTAATTACTCAATAAAAAACTATTCAGGTGCTACAGAATTTATTGTACTAATAAAAAATACAAGGAATTGCTTTTCCCTATTAATACTTTTATTATTGAAGGAATTAAAAAAAATAAGAGGGAATAAGTTCGACCATCGCCAATTAGCACACACTTAAAAAAAAGAATGATTATACAACTAATTTAATGAGAAATCAACTCCTTTAATACGATGTTTTATTATTTATGATTTGCTTTTAAACAGAGGTAAAAAATAAACCAAATTCAAAATTATATCAAATTAATAAGCCGTGACTTGATTAATCAAGCCACGGCTTATATTATTAAAACTTCATAACTCTGCTCGTCTTCACAGTGTTTCCTTGTCTAACCTCAAGTATGTATGAACCTGATTTCAATTCAGCTCCAAGATTGATAGTTTGATAAGGTGACACCTTAACTTCCTTAATCAACCGGCCCTGAATATCCAGTATTCTTACATTAGCCATTGTAGTTACTAGAGTCTTCACCTGCAAATTAAATGAGCTTGTTGTTGGATTCGGGAACACATTTACTTCCATTGGATCATTAGTGATTGCAGCCTTGTTTAATGGCGCTACCGGACTTGATTGACAAGCCCCAAGTTTCACTATTTTACTCTTCTCTGCACTTATGCGGCAATTGCTAACCGCACGAACAGTTACCACTCCATCTACTACCGTATTCGGGTATAGCAGACTGATACTTGTTAATGTCTGAGCAGATACTGTAGCTCCAACTGGATAGGTCCAAGACAATGAGGTAGCTCCAAATGGTAATACCGATACGGTATATGTATATACTCTGTTAGGACACGTTCCCGGTGTAACGTCTATGCCACTTGGCGGGAATATTGCACCTACTCCTATTGAAAGACTACGATCGGCTCCTACTCCGCAATTGTTTATCGCACGAACCGAAATCGTTCCTCCAGTATAAGTCATCGGATATTTAAACGATATGCTGTTTGTTGTTTCACCGCTTATATTCGTGCTTCCCGCTGGTATT
>CALQSB010000031.1 GCA_943333125.1 Chitinophaga pinensis | reverse complement strand
TTTCATGTGTGTGTGTGTGTGCGTGTGTATATGTAATTTTTAAAGTTTGACCAATTGTTATGCCCTGGAATACTTCCCGAGATTTCGGGACTCGTAATCACAATTAGTATCGCAAGTTACGTTATGGCATTTCATTAAACTGATTTTTGGTTACGCAAATAACACATAAAAAGACAGCATATCCCCTTTAAAAGAATTGCCTATTGGAAATACATCCAACAGGCAATTTCGGAGGTCCCGAGCGGATTCGAACCGCTGTAGAAGCTTTTGCAGAGCTTTGCCTAGCCACTCGGCCACAGGACCATAAAAAAAACAATAAGTTATTGTTTCAATTAGTGTCACAAAATAAGGTATTTTTATTGATAATTTAAAATTCTAATTTTCAAAAACCAACAAAAATATTTTATCAGAATGGGAATAATTGAAGATTCAGAACTTATCATTAATGAAAGAGGGGCTGTTCATAATTTAAATGCACTTCCTTATGAAGTAGCCAAAACCATTTTAATTGTTGAAGATGCTGAAAATTTAAATGAAATAAGCAAGCACTTCGATCGTATTGAATTTAAAAACTACAATCGGGAATTTAATACACACACAGGATTTCTGGGCAAAAAACGAATATCCGTAATCAGTACCGGTAACGGGCCCGGCAAAATCGATATTGTAGTAAATGAATTAGACGCGCTTTTCAATATCGATTTTTCAACAGGTACAATCAAAGATAAGCACACCTCGTTTAATATTATTCGATTAGGCACTTCCACTTCATTACAAAATAATGTTGAAGTAAACAGTATGGTGGCCAGCACTCACGGAATAGGCATTGACAACCTTCTTAATTTTTATACCCAAAAAAATAACGAAGAAGAAATTCAAATGTTACAGGCTTTTATTAATCACACTCGAATCAACAGAGATATTTCCTTCCCCTATTTGTATACTGCAAGCATGTCGTTATTAAAAGAATTTGTAACTGATTTTCATCAAGGCATAACGGTAACCTGTCCTGGATTTTATGGCCCTCAGGGGCGGTTTTTAAGAGCCAGTTTAGCACAGCCAAAACTAATGGAAAATATAGCCCAGTTTCGTTTTGGAAATCATCACATCACCGATTTCGAAATGGAAACGGCTTCCTTGTATGGATTGTGCAGAATTATGGGGCATCATTGCCTATCGTTAAACACCATCATTGCTAACCGTATAACCAAAGAATTCAGCAATAACATAAAAGCAAATTTTGAAAAATTGATTTTAAAAACTTTAGAAAACATCACTTACTCAAATATATGAACACAACTTTCTACAAATACCAGGGAACCGGAAATGATTTCATCATTTTAGATAACCGATTGGGAGCGTATAACAATCTCCTTTCCAAGCAAATTGAAATACTTTGCGATCGAAAATTTGGTATTGGTGCCGATGGTCTCATGCTGATGAATACAAAAGAAGGTTATGACTTTGAAATGATCTACTATAACGCTGATGGCAAGATGAGCACCATGTGCGGTAATGGCGGCAGATGTATGATTCGATTTGCTAATGATATGGGCATACATAAATACACGTATTTGTTTACTGCTGTTGATGGCGATCATGAAGGCGAAATCGACAACGATAATAAAATCAGATTAAAAATGAAAAACGTTTCTGATTTGGCATTTCATAATAACCATGCCATTCTCAACACAGGGTCACCTCACTTTGTAAAGTTTGTAAACGATGTGGAGAATGTAGATGTAGTAGAAACCGGAAGAGACATCAGAGAAAGCAAACAATATGCGTCTGAAGGCATCAATGTTAACTTTGTAGAAACCATTGACGACGATAAGATTTTTGTCAGAACTTATGAACGTGGTGTTGAAGACGAAACACTAAGTTGCGGTACCGGAGTAACTGCTGCTGCGTTAGTTTCAGCACACAATGAAAGAGGATTTAACAGAGTAGAAGTAAAAACACCAGGAGGCAATTTAAGTGTGGAGTTCGAAAAATTAAGCGACACCGAGTTTGAAAATATATGGCTTTGCGGCCCTGCCGATCTTGTTTTCAAAGGAGACATCGAAATAAAAGTGAATTAATTACACTCGTTTTTTTATTTAACTAAATAATCCTTTACCTTAAAATAAATTATAACCATTGGTACAATATTTCAAAATAGTAGAACAGCAAACCATTGCCATCGATAAACCCGCAGCAGGCACATGGGTAAATATTTTGCCCCCTTTAAAACAGGAAGAATTTTCTGAGTTAAGTAATGCACTTAAAATACCATTAGACTTTCTTAAAGACTCTCTTGATATCGACGAAAGAAGTCGCTATGAAACTGATGATCAGGTTAAACTAATTGTCATTAAAACGCCAACAGAAAATAATTCCTTTAATGAAAGTGATGCATTTTATATCACCATTCCTATTTGTATTATTCTAACAACAGATCAAATTGTAACGGTAAACTCCTTTGAAAATGAAGCCATCAAAAAATTTCTGAACAGTTTTCAAAATCGTCATCCCGACAAAAAAAATATGATGGTGCTGAAAATATTTGAAAAGGTAACTACCAATTTCCAGGATCATCTTAAAGAAATTAATCACCGCCGCAATTCACTCGAACAAAAGCTTTATGATGCCAACAGAAATGAAGAATTACTGCAATTGATGCGCATACAAAAAAGCCTGGTTTATTTTGTCACTGCATTAAGAAGTAATGAATTGTTGATGATGAAAATGAGCCGTACCAATTTCCTGGGTCTTGACCAGAATGAAAAAGATTTTCTTGAAGATTTGATTATCGAAACATCACAGGCCCTTGAAACAGCAAATACTTACACCAATATTTTAAGTAGTACGCTTGATGCCTTTGCCAGTATTATCAGCAACAATCAGAATGAAGTGTTGAAAAGATTAACTACACTAACCATATTTCTGAGCATCCCTGTTTTGATTGCCAGTATTTATGGAATGAATGTTCCTCTTCCTTTTCAACATTCGCATTTGGCATTCTGGATTCCTGTGTCTATTTGCTTTTTTATTTTAGGATTTGCACTTTATAATTACATACGAAGATTAAAAAAATAATTCATGTTCAATATCAGAGTTTACGGTATTCTTATCAACGACAATAATGAAGTTTTGGTTAGCGATGAATTAATCAAAGGCAGTTATTATACAAAATTTTGTGGCGGCGGACTCGAGCTCGGCGAAGGCACTATTAATTGTGTAATCAGAGAGTTTAAAGAAGAAATGAATACCGAGATTGAAGTCATTGAGCACTTATATACTACCGATTTTTATCAAAAAAGCATTTTTAATCCACAGCACCAGTTGATTTCTATTTACTATCTGGTAAAAGCCATGCAAAAAATTGACATTCCTGTAAAGCAAACTCCTTTTGAATTTAATCAGGAACAGCTGGACAATTATAGCAAGACGGGGCAAATTGAATCCTTTCGCTTTGTTAAATGGAATGAATTTTCTGCAGAATGCATGACCCTTCCAATAGATAAAATTGCAGCCAAAATGGTGAAGCAGCGGTTTAAAAAATAATCAATTTTGATAAATAAAATCTTTCCGAATAAAAATGGGCTATCTAAAAGACAGCCCATTTTTATTTTAATCAATTAAATAAATTTTAGTTTTTTTCGTATACACGTCTGCAAAGCAAAGGCCTGATTGTACGAACATTATTCTCTGTGTATTTATTTCTATAGGTATCAAGGTTAGTTCTTGAAATTTTTTGTTTATTTTTCAATAAAATCCAGGTTATGGGGCCTGCATTTGGAATGTCTGAATGTTCAGCATAATTAGGAGTAGTTAAAGATCCTAAATACGAGTAATATTTACTTTGATCAGATGGCAATAAAGTTGCTAAATCCAATGTTTCATTTCCAAATAAATTATGGCTTTGATTATCAATTGCAGGCGCTCCAAAAAACAACCTTTGATAAGAATCATTCCCTATTGAATTAAGTGAAATCATTACACCATAAGCTAATCCATATTGTAAGCCAGCAGCATCGTTTGTTTTATTCACAAAATGCAATTCCATTGAATCAAATTTGTTATTTATAGAATGCTCACTTTTGTAATGAAAATGAAATTCTTCTAAATAATAATTTCTGTTTCCAAGTGATATATAGTTTTGAGTACTTTCTAAAGGGGTTAGTTTTATTTTAAGCACCTTTTCGATAACATCATAATAAACATCACTTAACGTTATGGTACCATAATGAACCGATGGCCCACCAGAACCGATTTTTACTGTATTACAGGTAACAATATTAATTGGAGATTGATCATTTAAATATTCTCTAATTGGAGTTCCGGCAAATGGTGCGGGATATAAAAAAGAAGGATAAGAAGGCAACGATCTTAAGAATTCAAGTGAGTTCGGATTATCACTCAATGCGTTTTGGTTGGATAAAGAGTTGTTAACATCATTTTTCTGGCAAGAAACCAAAAATGCAATTGACAGAATAATACCCATTAAAGATTTTTTCATTTAAATTTATTTTAGTGTTTAGGTTAAGAAAAGTCAAAAATATAAAAAGTTCAATATTTAAGCAAACAAATCAGCTATCCCAATTAAAAGATAACATTCATCTATAATGCAGAAGCATAATTGAGAATTTAAAAAATAAAAACTATCAGCCATAAGCCGGATTCTGTAACCATTGAAATTCAATGGAGGTTATCATTTATCTGGTTGCAACATTACTGTTACAATCTAGCTGCCTACCCTTCAACGGATCAGTTGCCTGAAATCGGACGAGCCGCCCTAAATCGTTGATATACGTGGCATTACAGCGCATAAGGTTTACCCATATTCTATATTACTAAAGAATATCGTGAGCTCTTACCTCACGTTTTCACCCTCATCCCAATTACTCAGGACAGTTATTTTCTGTGGCACTTTCTCTTTCCCTGAAATCAGAGAAGCCGGCGATTAACCGGTATGCTGCCCTTTGCTGTCCGGACTTTCCTCTCCGATTGCTCGGAACGATAACCGGCTGATAGTAGCATGAAATTAAACAATATTTAATCCAATTTGCTAAAAGTATATTGAAAAACAAACTTTGTTGAAATCTAAAGTCTGATTCAACTCAAATGCTTATTTTTATCAATAATTAAAAAACCGTTAAACGGCTACAAACAACTAAAAATGAAAGAGAAAATGCTGAGATTGCTACACTTAAATTCCAACAAATATAAGCAGCTCATTACTGCGACAAGCTTCATGCATGCCAGAAAAAAATTTGATACAGGCATAGAGATGAAAAAAAAGCTACGCGACTTCTTTTTGATTTTTTGCGGGGTATTTTCTGCAGGCTTTGGGTTGAAAGGATTTTTAATCCCGAGTAATTTCATTGATGGAGGTTCTATGGGGCTTGCACTGCTAGCTCATGAAACTTTGGGAGTTAATCTTTCTTTACTAATCATTTTAATTAATGCCCCTTTTATTTTTCTGGGCAAAACGATTATTAGTAAAGAATTTGCCATCAAAACCAGCTTTGCTATTGCAGGTCTTGCATTTTGGGTGGCATTTTTCCCTTATCCTCATATCACCAACGACAAATTATTAATCTCGGTTTTCGGTGGATTTTTTTTGGGCTCAGGCGTTGGGCTTGCCATGAGAGGTGGCGCTGTAATCGATGGCACAGAAGTATTGGCTATTGCTATTAGTAAAAATTCCGGGCTTTCAATCGGAGATGTAATCATGTTGATAAATGTAATTATTTTCTCTTTGGCAGCATGGCTGATATCTGTGGAAACCGCTTTATATGCAATGCTCACTTATATGGCTGCCTCCAAAACAGTTGACTTTCTGGTAGAAGGGATTGAAGAATATACCGGAGTAAGCATTATATCCCTTAAAGAAGAGAAAATACGTGATATGATTATTACAGTTATGGGCAGAGGCATTACCGTGTATAAAGCAGAAAGAGGATTTGGTAAAAGCGGCGAAAAACTTTACGACATGAAAATCATCTACACAATTGTCACCAGACTTGAAGTGAGTAAAATAAAGCATGAAATAGAAAAAATTGACCCTGAAGCATTCGTATTTATGACCAGTGTAAAAGATATGAAGGGCGGAATGATTAAGAAAAGAAGACTAAAAGACTAACATCCTTAACCTAACTCATCTATTCGAAATGATCAATAAATTTATCAACAATTTTTTTAACAGCGAAAAAGCAGTAGGCTTTATCCTGATATTTTGCACCCTCTTTTCATTAATAATTTCCAACAGTACATATGGCTCGCATTATATTCATTTCTGGGAAACTGATTTTCAAGATCATTCCATTGCCCATTGGATTAATGATGGACTCATGGCCATATTTTTTTTATTGATTGGCCTTGAATTGGAACGGGAAATTTATGTCGGAGAACTGTCAAATGTAAAAATTGCTTTATTCCCAATAATCAGCGCAATCGGCGGTGTTGTTGTACCTGCTACAATTTTCTTTATTTATAATTATGGAACCTCAACTCAATCGGGTGCAGGAATCCCAATGGCAACAGATATTGCTTTTGCCATTGGCATGCTGGCTTTGCTTGGAAAATCGGTTCCTCCCTCACTTAAAATATTTTTGACGGCTCTAGCTGTAATTGATGACTTGTGTGCCATTTTTGTAATTGCCTTTTTTTATACCGATAGTATTTCATTTGTTTATTTAGCAATCGCGTTAGGCATTTTTATTTTACTCTTAATGATGCGAAAATCAAAAATCAATGTACTTCTACCCTATTTGATTGGCGGTGTTGGCATGTGGTATTGTATGTTACACTCAGGAGTACACGCTACTTTATCAGGCGTATTACTGGCATTTGCAATTCCTTTTGGTAAGGGCGATGAGAAATCTCCTTCTTACAAATTACAGCACCTATTACATAAACCTGTTTCTTTTATAATCATCCCATTATTTGCATTGGCTAATACCTGTATTGTATTTGGAAATAATTGGATGGAAGGATTATCTACACGGCTTGGCTCGGGGATTATTTCCGGCCTGGTTATTGGCAAACCCATTGGGATAATGCTTTTCAGCAGTATTGCCGTATTTACTGGTATATGTAAATTGCCTGATGGTTTAAAATGGAAACATATAACCGGAGTAAGTTTATTAGCAGGCATTGGATTTACAATGAGCATCTTTATCTCCCTCCTAGCTTTTGATAATCCACAATATATTGATCAAAGTAAAATTGCCATTATTTTCGCTTCAACAATTGCTGCAATTCTTGGCCTTTTTATTTTAAAAATGATTTTAAGAAATAAATAAAACTATAATTTAAAAGCCATTCATCTTAAAATAGCAAACAGCATAAAAAACATTCTATATTCTTATATTTACGATTCAATATGACAACACAAATAAATGAAATAAGAAATAATATTATTTCAATGTTAAATGAAGGCCTTTCTCCACACCTTACTTATCATTGTTTGGAACATACCTTAGATGTTACTGAACAATCTGTTTTGATTGCAATTGGAGAAGGGATAACAGATATTCAAACACTAAAGGAAATAGAAATCGCCTCTTTGTACCATGATACAGGCTTTATTTTTACCTATATCAATCATGAAGAAAAAAGCTGCGAAATAGCCAGAAAGCAATTGCCTGACTTTGGGTTAACTGAAATCGAAATCGAAAATATTTGTCAGCTTATCATGGCTACTAAAGTTCCGCAGATAGCCAAAAACCGTCTTCAAAAGATCATCTGCGATGCAGACCTTGATTATCTGGGAAGAGATGATTTTTTTGAAATCAGCAATAAACTAAAAAAAGAATTACTGACTTATAAATTCATATCCGATGAAAATGACTGGGATAAAAAACAACTGGATTTCCTGCAATCACACAAATATTTCACAGAAACAACTAAACAAAAAAGAGAGCCCAAGAAACAGCATTTTATTAACCAACTGAAATCAACCAAATAAAAATCGATTTTTTTCAATAGACCAAGATGAAACAAAAAAATATATGGTTACGGACTTTAAATGTAAGAACAGAAGAAGTTTCCATAGTTAAAAAACTATTTTTACTGCAATTTTTCCAAGGTGCTGGCATCGCTTTTTTCTTAACAGCGTCGTTAACGCTATTGCTGGATAATTTTGAAATTACTAAAATTCCATACGTATTTATTTATGCTGCAGTTTTTTTATGGACAGCAGGATTCATCTATTCAAAACTGGAACATAAATTTAATCTAAGCAAGCTCGGACTGATTATTACCGTCTTCATGATTGTGAGTATATTATTTTTCAGACTCGCATTTATGTTTTTTCATTCCAGCTGGTTTATTTATCTGATGCTTCCTTGGTTTTATGTATTGTATTTGCTTAACAATCTTGAATTCTGGGGCGTTGCGGCTCTTTTATTTGATGCCCGACAGAGCAAAAGATTATTTGGCGTAATCAGCGCTGGCGATATTCCTGCCAAACTTATTGGTTATTCCATGGCCGGTCTTGCTGTTCATTATATCGGAACAATAAATCTTTTATGGGCGGCATTGGCTTGCATGATTGCTTCCATCCCTTTTTTAGTGGGAATTAAAGAGGCCAGTATTTTACATGAAATGCATCACCACAAAGATCATTCTCATAAAAATAAACACAAGAAGTCTACTTTTGATGTGAGACGAATCATTGAAAATTATTCAGGAAATGCATTAGTACGTAGACTTGCAGCTTTAGGCATATTAGTTTCAGGAAGTTTCCTAATCGTAAATTTTGCATTTTTGGCAAAAGTAAAACAAGCTTATCACACCGATGTATCACTAGCAAATTTCATTGCCTTTTTCAATGCCATTATTTCTATAATCTTTCTTATTGTAAAACTTATTTTCACCAGCAGACTCATCAACAAACTGGGTATCATTAAATCTCTTTTAATAACGCCCATTGTTATGCTCATTTTGATTTCAACCATCATCATTACGCAGGATTATGGAGATCCAAAAATGATTCTTTATTTCTTTGGAGCAGCATATACCCTTGTAGATATTTTAAGAACATCTATTAACAACCCGGTATTCCTGACTATTATGCAGCCTTTGCCTAATCATGAAAGATTAAGAGCACACATGATTTTAAAAGGCATTACAGATCCATTTGCTTTTTTATTTTCAGGTATCGCCATCTTGGCTTTAATTCAAATACAAGGAAAAGTTAACCTTGTAAGTCTGTCTTATGTTTTGCTGGCGATGTGTATTCTATGGTTTATTGGAGTTTACCTGGTAAATGTTCAATATCTTAAAACCATTGTAAAATCTATCAGCAACAGATTTTTTAACCTTGAAAATTTTTCCGTTAAAGACTCTGGAACATTAGAATGGCTGAGAGCAAAAGCGAAAACAGGTTCTGAAACAGAGATCATTAATATCTTAAACATGCTTAATGCAGAAAATGATCCTATCCCCGATGATCTTATTATTTCTCTTTTGCATAACCCTTCAGAAAAAGTCAAGTCATTTGTATTAAATCTGATGATGGAAAAAGATTATCCGATTGCTGCAAAATCACTTCCTGCACTAATTAAGCATGAGATCAGTCCATCAATCCTGGCCCGCTCAATAAAAGTTATTTGTAAAAACAATATCGATTTTGAAGAAGTGAAGATTCATCTCGACAGTAGCAATATAGAAATCAGAGACGCTGCACTCGATGGATTATTCTTCTATTCTACTGGCGAACTAAAAGAAAGAGCCGGAGCTGTTATAATTAAACTAATCACTTCAGAAAATAAAGACGAAAGATTATCTGTAGCTAAAATTCTAAGTCAGCATAATAATTGTAAAGAAGAAGAAATGATTCTTCAGTTAATGAATGACGAAGTCGGGGTTATTCGAAAATATGCTTTTATCACAGCTGGTAAATCCGAAAATCCGAAATTATTAGACGCCCTGATTAATCTGGGCATCAAATATGAGTTCGAAGTTATCGAGCCATTATTAATCGGAGGCGATCTTTCATTGCCGGCAATTTATTCTTTTATCTCTGCAAACAAAGGCTCAATTCTTCTAAGAGAAAAACTTATTCTTTTAATTGGAAGAATAAACAGCGACAACTCACATGAAATTCTGATTAAACTGCTGAATGATTTACCGGGAGAATACCCATCTATCATTAAAGCAATTTATAGAAGCAGTTATGTTCCAAAACATAATGAACGTGAAGCATTTATTACCGTAATCAGAAAAATGCTTACACGAAGTGCCGGCATTGTTTACATTCAAAATAACATAATTCATCATGAAAGTAATCTGCAATTATTATCAAATGCTTTATCACTTGAGCTTGACAGTTTAAGAGAAAATCTATTGTTGGTTTTTGCTATACTTTATAACCGTGACAACATAAATAAAGTACGAAAAGCATACGCATCCGGCAACAAAACAAACATCATTAATGCAATGGAAATACTTGACATCACAGCAAGAAAAGATATTGCCTATCGATTCAATTTGATTTTTGAGCCAGGAAACATTGCCGAAAGACTACACGATATACAAAAAATCTATCCTGATGTCGTCTTTAAAAATACCGTTGACTTACTAAATAGCATTTTGTCTGAAGAAATAAGTTTTTTTAATAACTGGACTTTAGCTTGCGCAATTTATGTGTCAAAAAAACAAAACATAGCAGCAGATATTAACCTGATGATAAAACATCAGTTTTCAGAAAATTTGCTGCTTAAAGAAATGGCAGAGTTATAAATACAACCTTTGGAAAACTAATTTAATTTAACTAATGAATAATTATTTGAAAAATGAATTCCAATATTGATAAAATAATTTTTAAATAAACATCATCTAACATGTCCGAAAATTTAAATCAAGGCTTGCTTCTTCTAGAGAAAGTGCTGCTGCTAAAATCATTAAGCATATTTAAAGACACTCCCGAGACTACCCTTTCCGAACTTGCGCCACTTATGCAGGAAGAAGAAATCGAAAAAGATGGAATAATCTTTAACGAAAACGACCCTGGAGATTGTATGTATATTATCTTATCAGGTCAGGTACAAATTCACAAAGGAAAAACCGACCTTGCTATTTTACATGATAAAGAGGTCTTCGGTGAACTTTCGTTGCTGGATGCCGAAACCAGAAGTGCTTCTGCTACTGCAAAAACAGATTGTATTCTCTATAAAATTGACCAAGAACCTTTTTATGAGCTTATTGACACTAGACCAGAAGTAGCCAGAGGTTTTATTAAAATACTATGTACGAGGCTTCGACAATTGAATGAAAGAACAGCCAGAAGTAATTAATCTCTGTTTTTATGAAATATAAATTACTTGCATAGTCACAATGCTTTTAAATTAAATCGTTGATTTCTTCGAGGCGTTTATTTTTTTCGGGTTCTCTTAATAGTTTGCTGGTATTAGTAAAATAGCGATGCTGGTTAAAGAATTTAATTTGAATGAGATTCCACTCCATTTCAGATTTTACAAAACCTCTTTTACTGATTTCTTGAAACAATAAATTGCTGATGGTTTTAAAATCATCTCTTCCTAAATAATCCAGATCTGCATCGCAAATCACCTCTTCCATAGGAGTGAGCGGAGTTTGTGGGATTTTAGTAGCCATAATCAACCCGCAAATAATGTCAATTTGTTTTTCATTAAAGCCATAACCTGGCAATTCTAATTTAGCCAATTTGCATCCCTCTAATTCATGTCCGGCATAAGTAATTAAAAATCCTATGTCATGATAAAGGCAAGCTACTTTTAACAGAAACAAGTCCTCTTCATCATTTATATTTTCACTTAAAGCAATTCTTACGGCTTGATTTCCAACATCAATAGTATGATCAATAGAGTGATAAAATAAATCCTCTGCCAAGTTATTCTTCATCTTTAAAAGAATGACAGATTGCAAAATTTGATAGGACTCATTAAAATTCATTAGCTAATTTAAATTATTATTTTACAAAAAGAAAAAAACGTCATCAAACAAAATCCCGAAATAAATCATGAGGTTAAAAATATTTCTGTTGCACCATAACCATATAAATGATGGTATTGATTTACGAATGATTTTACATTTTTTTTATGATGCAATCGCTCATGAATTTCTTCTTTCAACTTCCCTTCGCCTATTCCGTGTATCATGATAACAGATGGCAAATGGTTGAGATGGGCCAATTCCAGATAGTTTTCAAATGTGTCTAATTGCAGCGTGATAATTTCAAAATTAGAGAGCTGATCCCATTTATCGGTAAGTTTTTCTATATGCAAATCAACAACAGACCTTGCCGGCGCAAGAAAATCTTTTGCTTTTGAAATATCATAAAAACGATAACCGGCATTGCCCAGTTTAGAAAGATCTATTTTATTTTCTTCAACTTTATCAGGATAAACTTTAAAAAGCTCGTAGGCAAAAGAAGGTTCGTTGCGTAATTGTATTTCTTCTATTTTCTTAAAAACCTGTTTGCCTTTTAACTTTATTTGACTCTCATAAAAAGGAGATTTGGTTTTATCTGGTTTCTCCAGCGAAAATTCTAATTCAAATGAAGGAGAATCGCCAATATCTTCGAACTTAATATCGTGAAGATAAAAATCACTTAACCCTCTCAGTGAACTGTTTAATTCAAAATTACTGATGCCGGCAAAGTTTAGTTTATATTTAAACTGATATTCTTCTTCATTATGATTGATCAGATAAACTTTTAATTTTTCCACTATTTCATCATCAAAAATATCCTTATCAAAAATGGGAACAAAACTCAGAAATACCCCATCTGCTGTTTTTTTACGTGGACTTGCTTTTTCTTTTTTTACATTATCAATATGAATAATTTTTTTTTCAACTACTTTTTTCTGAGTAAACATTTTAAAGTATGGGAAATCAATCTGATCCATATAAGCAGGAAATCTTACGCCTCTAACTTCTATCATTACCATTTTATCATTCATTAACTCTACAACTTTACCTTCCTCGTCGGAATGCAGCACTATAATTTTATCTCCAACTTCGTATTTCATTTTTGGGGGATTAGAAAGTTTAAGACCTTGTGGCAAGTTTACTTTTTTTATACCCATAAAAAAGATAAATCACTAAACCAAGCAAAAGCCAGCAGCCAAACCATGCCCAGTTCATTGCAGTCATGCCGGTGAGCAGGTATAAACAAGTTATTAACCCCATTAAAGGAATTAAAGACCAGTTTTTAATAACAGCGCCAGCAGACAAAACAATGCAGGTGATCCAAAAAATTATTGCAGAAACATTATAGGTCAGCAAAGACATATCTCCGAAAAAATTAAACAACCCGGAAAAATATCCCTTTGAAAAGAAAGATAACATCGTCATCGCTGCAATTATTATTAAAGGGAATATAATCCGTGATGAAATAAAAGGCAAATGAAACTTACCTACTTCTTTTGCTTTGCGAGGTAAAAACAACACGCCACCACATACAAGCACAAACGCAAATAAAGTTGCAATGCTTGTGAAGTCTAATACAAACGTTTTATCTGTAAATAAAATAGGAATACCCACTACTAGACCTGTTACAATTGTAGCATAGGATGGGGTTTTGTATTTGTGATGTATTTTCTGAAAAACAGGAGGCAGCAAACCATCTCTGCTCATACTCATCCATATTCTTGGCTGTCCCATTTGAAAAACCAGCAATACACTCGTCATTGCCACTACTGCACAAATTGAAACCAGAAACTGCATCCATCCTATATTCAAATTTTGTGGTTCAAAAATAAAAGCAAGCGGATCACCTACATTTTCAAACTTCTGATAATTTACAGCACCTGTCAAAACCAAGGTCAATAAAATATAAATAACCGTACAGATTACCAAAGAATAAATCATTCCTCTTGGCAAATCTCTTTGAGGATTTTTACTTTCTTCTGCCAGCACACTCACGGCATCAAAGCCAATATAAGCAAAGAATACTCCTGCTACTGCAGCCATCACCCCACTAAATCCATTAGGCATAAAAGACTTTACTCCTGAAGTATTTTCAGGCATCCAGTTATAGGTTAGTCCGTTGTGAATAACCAGATAGCCACCAACCAAAATAATCAATAGCACAACCCCCAGTTTCAATAATACCATAATATTGCTAAAATTCTTGCTTTCTTTGATTCCAATAAAAACAAGGCAGGTAATCAGAATATTTATAATGAAAGCCGGCAAATCCATAATGAATCTTATTCCAGCAACAACTGGAGCATTATTCCAAGCGGTCTTTAGTTCTTCATTATTAGTACCCGATTCAACGGCATGTTTAGCCTCCATATAACTGGTAGCCAAATACGCAGGAACGTGCATATTCATTTTATCCATAAAGGAAGTGAAATAATCACTCCAGCTGTAGGCTACATAAATATTCCCAATGGAGTATTCCATAATTAAAGCCCACCCTATTATCCAGGCAAACACTTCCCCAAAACTCGCATACGCATATGTGTAAGCACTGCCGGCAACTGGAATACGGCTGGCAAAATCAGAGTAACAAAATGCAGTAAATGCACAGGCAATGCCCGTAATAATAAACAGAATGATTACACCAGGTCCACCATTAAAAACAGCGCCCCCCAAACTACTGAAACTTCCCGCTCCTAAAATTGCTGCAATACCAAAAAAGGTAAGATCGCGAACAGTCAGTACTCTTTTCAAACTGCCGCCATGAGATTCATCAGATCCCTCTGCTACAATTTTTTCAATACTCTTTGTTCTGAATAATGAGTTACTCATAAAAAAGGAATTATGGTTAAATAAACAAATCAGGATTCACGTTGTAGTAAATATTGAGCAAGATTTTTCAGCTCAATTTTTCTGGATTCCATTACTGCTGTTTCTTCCAGATGTTTCATTGCAAGGTTGAAATATTTTTCTTTTAAAGCATCTGCCCATTCTCCCACTTTACATTCCTCATAAATAACCAGCACTTTAGCGACTTTATCTACAACATTGCCCTGCATTAATGAATTCAAATCGGCTCTTTGTTTATCATTGGCAACCGTTAATGCATGTATCAGCAGAAAAGTTTTTTTATTGGTAAGAATATCTCCTCCAACCTGTTTGCCAAATTTTTCAGGATCACCAAATGCATCTAAATAATCATCCTGAATTTGAAAGGCAATACCCAGATTTTTTCCGAATTCGTATAAATGGTTTTGATTGCCCTGACTTGCACCTCCGATTATTGCGCCCATTTTCATACTGGCAGCCAGCAATACCGAAGTTTTCAACGTAATCATTTGCAGATACTCTTCAATGGCAACCATTTCTTTTTTCTCGAAATCCATGTCCAGCTGCTGCCCTTCGCAAACTTCCTTTGCGGTTTTACTGAACAATATTAATATACTGTGAAGTTTAGAAAAATCGATTTTATTAATCTCCTCATAAGCGGCTACAAGCATTACATCTCCTGCGAGCAGCGCCGTATCCTCTCCATATTTTGTATGTACCGTTTCCATGCCCCTGCGCAAAGGAGCTTTGTCCATTATATCATCATGAATCAAACTGAAATTGTGAAATAACTCAACTGCATTTGCAGCATAAAAAGCATCTGCATTTATTTCTTCAAAAAGTTCATGGGCCATTAATACACTGACTGGCCTTACGCGCTTACCCCCAATTCTTAAAATATATTGTGCTGCATCATAAAGATTCACAGGATTTAGTGGAAAATGCCTGCGATTGAAATCTTTTTCGAATAAGGTGGAGAGCTCGGTGAAGGAATGCATTTTTTATTATTGTTTAAAAGGTTTCATAGGTTCAAAAAGTTGCTGTTTAGACAAGCTGAAATCTGATTTTTGACAGTAACCTTTTGAACCTATTGAACTTATTGAACTATTTTGATTTTTTACTTTTTAACTTCTTCACACCACCTCCACCAAGGCTTTCCCCACCACCACCTTCCACCACCCACTCATAATCCAATTGCCTCTTGGTAAGATTTGCTGCCACCACTTTAATTCTTATTTTATCTCCCATCCTAAATTTCTTTTTGGTACGCATTCCTACCAATGCATAATCTGCTTCATCATGTTGAAAGTCGTCGTAAGTATTCAAATCTTTTACACTTACCAATCCTTCACATTTATGATCCACTGTTTCTACCCAAAAACCAAAAGCCGCAACACCACTGATGATTCCTTCAAATTCATCACCCAGAAATTGCTTCATATATTCTACCTGCTTGTATTTATTCCCGGCACGTTCTGCTTCCATTGCCGATCTTTCTTTGTCGCTGCAATGCTTGCAACGCTCTCCCATTTTTTTATCCACCTTGAGATTTTTGTCCAGACATTCCTGTAAAATTCTGTGTACCATTACATCAGGATATCTGCGGATAGGCGAAGTAAAATGACAATAATTTTCAAAACCTAATCCATAATGCCCTATATTTTCTGGAGTATATACTGCTTTCGCCATGGTTCTGATTCCTAGTTGCTCCAGCACATGCTGCTCTGGCTTACCATGAACATCTCTTAATAAATTATTAAAGGAACTGGCCACTTGTTTTTCATCATGCATATCAAATTGATACCCGAATTTTCTTGCAAAAGCAGCAAAAGGTTTTATTTTTTCGTCATCAGGCGTTGCATGAATGCGATATGGAAAAGGAATAGGCTCTTTGTTGATTTTAATTTTCGACACATATTCTGCAACTGCTTTATTAGCAAGCAACATAAATTCTTCAATTAGCTTATGCGCTTCTTTGCTTTCTTTAATGACAATTCCTATAGGCTTTGCATTTTCATCCAATTGAAATTTTACTTCTGTTGAAGAAAAATTTATCGCTCCATTTTCAAATCTTTTTGCCCTGAATTGCTGAGCGAGATTATTTAATAAAAGAATAGCTTTAAATTGAAGACCATCTTTTGTTTCTATAATCTGCTGTACTTCTTCATAAGAAAAACGATGATTACTGTGAATAATAGTACGACCTATCCAGGTATGTTTTATTTCACCTCTGTTGGTTATCTGAAAAATTACTGAAAAAGTGTACTTGTCTTCGTTAGGTCTGAGTGAACAAAGTTCATTGGATATTTTTTCAGGCAGCATTGGATTTACTCTGTCTGGCAGGTAAACACTTGTCGCTCTTTCATAAGCCACTTTATCCATTAAAGTTCCGGGCTTTACAAAATGACTTACATCTGCAATATGAACACCAATTTCATAATTACCATTATCGAGATTTCTGATAGAAATCGCATCATCAAAATCTTTTGCATCTACAGGGTCAATAGTAAATGTGAGAATATCTCTGCAATCTTTTCTTTTTGAAGTTTCTTCCCTGGTGATTTTCCCCGAAAACTCTTCCGCTTCTTTAATTAACTGCTCTTCAAATCCGATAGGAAATCCGGCCTCTATTAAAATTTCTTTCATAGCCATATCCGACTCATCAGAAGATTTGATAACAGACTGAACTTCTGCCTGTGGCTTTCTGTCGTCTTTATCCCATTTTACAAATCTGGCTATAACCTTGTCCCCATCAACCGCTCCATTTAATTTTTCAATAGGAATATAAAAATCAGGTATTGGCTTATCTCCAGATATTTCAAAAAAAGCAATATTTTTTGTTATTTTGACATTCCCTACAAACATGGTTTGTTTTCTCTCTACCACTTCTACCACCTTGCCTTCTGATCTTTTAGTGCTTGACACCCCAGTTGCCACCTGAACCCTTACAATATCACCATGAAATGCTTTTCCGAAATCATTAGGTCTGACCAAAATATCTTTATCCTGATTTTCTACAATCACAAATCCCATTCCGCTTCTGCTGATATCTAATTTCCCTTTCAACAGCTGAACTTGAGAAGATCTTTTAATACCCGGCTTTTTCTTTTTATCCATAATTATTTTTTAATGCTCCGACTTTATATCAACAACCGGCAAACACTCTTTTTTTTACCTCTGCAATGTACGTAAACTATTCGTTTTTAGTGTCAAAGGACACTCAAATTCAAACGAATATGAGCATATATTATTTAGCTATTATAATTAGATATCGCAATTAAAATATTTGAAGTAATTTCAGCGAAAAGTTGCAATCAGTTAAACAAATGATTAAGACATTAGTTTCTTTTTGTTTCCTTTCATAATTTGATAAAAAAAATCATGAGAAACTATGAAACCGTTGTGGAGGCGATTAACGAGCTGAGAAAAAGAGGATTTACTCTCGATTTGAACATTAGTTTTGATCGTTTGTTGAGTAAAGATTTATATTTAGATCCTGAGGATTTCGAAATTATCGAAACATATCGCTTTGAAGGCAATTCGGATCCTGAGGATGAAGACATTGTTATAGCTTTAGCTTCAAAAACGTCTGAAGCAAAGGGTGTATTTACTGGGGCATTTGGATTATATGCAAATAATGATTCGTTTAACACAATTAAAAATATAACCGATTACAATAGATAAAAAATGAACAGAAAAAAATTCCTGCAATTAAGTTCTATGGGACTTATCGCTATTAAGCTACCCGTTTTTTCCAAACCCGTGCAAAAGCCTATTGTGATTTCTACCTGGGATAGCGGAATGCCTGTTAATGCTGAAGCATGGAAAATTTTATCCAGTAATGGAAAGTCTGTTGATGCTGTTGAAGCAGGCGCGATTTATATAGAAGATACCATAAATTGCTGCGTAGGTCTTGGAGGCTTCCCCGACAGAGATGGCATTGTAACTCTCGATGCCTGTATTATGGATGAAAAGGCTAATTGCGGTGCTGTTGGGGGATTGGAGCAAATTAAACACCCTATCTCAGTTGCCAGAAAAATCATGGAGACGACTCCTCATGTTATGCTGGTAGGAAAAGGTGCTCAGCAATTCGCTTTAGAAAACGGGTTTCCAAAAGAACCTGCAACGCTATCTGAAGATGCTGAAAAAGCTTATAAAGTATGGCTGGAAAAAAATCAGTACAAACCAGAAATCAATATTGAAAACAAAAGAACCAGTGGTGGTCCATTTGCCCCAATGTTTTTTGAGGATGGCACTTTGAATCATGATACCATGGGCTTAGTGGCTATGGATAGCAATGGCGATATTTCTGGCGCTGTAACCACTTCAGGAATGGCCTATAAAATTCATGGAAGAGTTGGAGACTCCCCTATTATTGGAGCCGGTCTTTTTGTAGACAATGAAGTTGGCGCCGCAACCAGCAGTGGCGTTGGTGAAGAAGTTATCAGAATATGCGGTACACATACCGTTGTTGAATACATGAGAAATGGCCTTTCACCTGAGCAGGCCTGTAAAAAAGCTTGCGAACGGATTATAAAGCGCGATCCAGAAAAAGCCAAAACATTACAAGTGGGATTTTTAGCGATGAACAAAAAAGGCGAATACGGCGCTTATGCCATACAAAAAGGTTTTGTTTATAGTGTAAAAAGTAATAATGAAAATAAAATTCATACTTCTAAATTTCTTATCTAATACATCATGAATTTCAAACTCGAAGTTATAGCGTTCAACTTAGAGAGCTGCAATGTGGCAAATATTGCCGGAGCGCACAGAATCGAACTTTGCGACAATCCAGGAGAAGGCGGCACTACCCCGTCTTACGGAATGATTAAAGCGGCTCGAGCAAAAGTAGACATTGAATTGTTTCCTATCATTCGACCCAGAGGTGGAGATTTTCTTTATTCAGATGATGAATTTGACATCATGAAAGAAGATGTTTTACAATGCAAAAAAATCGGTTGCGATGGCGTTGTAATTGGATTACTGAATGAAGATGGAACAGTTGATAAAAATCGAACTTCACAATTGGTGAAACTCGCCTACCCTATGAGCGTTACGTTTCACAGAGCATTTGACAGAACAAACAATCCATTTACTGCATTAGAAGATATTATCAATTGCGGTTGCGAAAGAATATTAACCAGCGGCCAGCGCCCTACTGCATGGGAAGGAATTGACCTGATTTCCGAACTCATCAAAAAAGCGGCTAACGATATTATCATCATGCCAGGAAGCGGATTAAGATCTGAAAACATTATTTCCATTGCCAATGCTTCCGGCGCTACTGAATTTCATAGTTCGGCAAGAAACAGTTCTGAATCTAAAATGAGATTCAATAATCCGACCATGAATGAAAATTTAAAAACAGTTGTACTTGATGCAGCGGAAGTTTCCAAAATGGCAACATTACTATCCAGTTTATGATAAGATTATTTGCATTACTACTTTTAAGCTGCATATTTATCAACTGTTCAGCACAAAATTCAATTATCAATTTGAATCAAAACTGGGCATTCAAATCTGTTAATGAAAACCGCTTAATGCCTGCAATAGTTCCGGGTTCCGTTCATTCAGATTTATTTAAGAATAACATCATTACCAACCCCTATTTCGGAACCAATGAAAAAAATCTCGATTGGATTGATACGACAGATTGGATCTATCAAAGTTATTTTTATTTCAATCCAAGCTTGACAGGAAGACAAAATATTGATATCAATTTTGATGGGCTTGATACTTACGCAGATGTGTACCTGAATGACTCGTTGATTTTGAAGGCAAACAATATGTTCAGGTATTGGACTATTCCGGTAAAAAGCAATATCAAACCCGGACAAAACAAATTGCAGATTTATTTTCATGCTGCAAAACGGGTTACCGATAGCATTGCAAAATCACAATTACCATTAGTTAGGCCTGATAACAGCCGCATATATGCGCGAAAAGCGCAGTTTCAATTTGGTTGGGATTGGGGTCCTGTATTCATTGGCGCTGGCATTTACAAAAACATTTGGATTGAGGCCTACAACGGCCTTTCTACTATTGAAAAACTTCAAAGGGAAAGAGACCAGTCGAATCAAGCAAGAATCAAAGACATCAAACTCATACAGGAACCGGATTCATTTGGAACAAGTTTCTATTTTCAAAAAAACGATTTGCCTATTTACATAAATGGCGCCAATTGGATTCCTGCCGAGAATATTTTTTTAAGTCAACTCAAAAGAGAAGATTACATACGCATGTTAAAAAATGCTAAAGACGCCAACATGAACATGCTGCGAGTTTGGGGCGGCGGCATTTATGAGACAGATGATTTCTATGAGCTCTGTGATTCAATGGGCATATATATTTGGCAGGATTTCATGTTTGCCGGCGGCATGTATCCGGCTGATCAACATTTTATTCAAAACGTAAAAGAAGAAGTAAAACAACAAATCCAAAGATTAAGACACCATCCTTGTATTGTATTGTGGTGCGGTAATAATGAAATCGATGAAGCCTGGAAAAACTGGGGCTGGCAATCACAGTACAATTTGCATGGACAGGACTCTATAAAAATATGGAACGAGTACCAGACATTATTTAGAGATTCTTTGGCCGCCTGGGTAAATGAATTTGATGGCACTCGTCCTTACATTTCAACCTCACCAAAAAACGGCTGGGGACATAAAGAAAGTTTTACCGAAGGCGATAGTCATTACTGGGGTTTATGGTGGGGATTGGAGGACTGGGAAGTTTTTAAAACAAAAACCGGAAGATTTGTGAGCGAATATGGTATGCAGTCGATGCCGGATTATCATTCTGTTCTTTCTTATACAGATTCGTCAGAAAGATATTTGTTTTCAGCAGCTATCAATTCTCATCAAAAAGCCGGAGATGGTTTCAACAAATTGAATCATTATCTGCTTCGTTATTTCATTGACTCCACTACCCTTTCAAAATTGAGTCTGAAGGATTATTGCTACATCACTCAATGCATGCAGGCTTTCATTTTAAAAAATGTCATAATCACTCACATGAGCCATTTCTGGAAGAATATGGGCACATTATTGTGGCAATTGAATGATTGCTGGCCCGTTACCAGCTGGAGTATCATTGATTACAAAGGCGTCAAGAAAGCGGCCTGGTATGCGGTTAAAAAAGCTTATTCAGACCATCCCGATTTGTCAATCGAAACCATCAATAAAAATAATCTGATTAAAAACCAGCCCAAATTCACGATAAAAAGAAACGGTGATAACAGCATTTCAATTCAATCCAATTGCGATGCCCAATATGTTTATTTGTACACCGAAAAAACAGCAATTAATGCCTCAGATAACTACTTCAATATTAAAAAAGGCGAAAACAAAATTGTTACGTTTGAGAATAGTGCTGTGACAGAAGAATTATTGAAGGAGTTGAAAGTGTATTCGTTGAATGAGTTTTATTTGAAACACAGATGAGCATTGTTTAAAACGTTCAAAAAGTTCAATTAGTTCAAAAGGTTGAGTTCTTCAAATTCTCAGCAATGTCTCCTGAAAGGGACGTTGCGTTGGCAATAGATTTGATCAATATATTGAATAAGATCAATAAAAACCACGCCCACCGTTGAAACGGTGGGCTAATAAAAAATAAATTGGTTATTACTTAATATTCGAGTCAACTATCTGTAAAAATTATCATCTATTTTATTATAGTCCACCGTTTCAACGGTGGACGAAGGCAACAGGTTCATCACAGAATAAAATCTAACATTTTGAACATCTTGAACCTCTGAAACCTTTTGAACAAAACATAATCCACTTCCACCTTCGGGGAATCGAGGGGGCTTTAATATAATATCCTCACCTTAATCGTATGTTTCACTTTCTTTAAAAGCTCCAGTGCATTTTTGCTTATCCCTTTATCTATATCCAAAACCACATAACCAATTTCTTCGTTCGTTTTGAGATATTGACCAAGTATGTTTACTTTATTTTTACTTAAAGTAGAATTTATCTGACTCATCACACCGGGTACATTTTGATGAATATGCAGGATACGATGTGCGCCTTCCTGAGGGGGCAATGCCAAAGCGGGAATGGTGTGAGAACCAGTGCTGATGCCTTTTTCAAGATAATTAAACAATTTAGCACTTACGTCCATGCCAATATTATTCTGCGCTTCCTGAGTACTTCCCCCAATATGAGGCGTTAGTAACACATTGGATACACCCTGTAAAGGCGTGGAAAATGCATCTCCATTTTTTTCGGGCTCCCATGGAAAAACATCAATTGCTGCACCACCTAAATCTCCATTTTCTAATGAATTTTTCAGTGCTTTCAAATCAACCACTTCTCCCCTTGCATAATTTATTAATACTGCGCCTTTCTTAAAATATTTAAGATTGGATTTATTGATTAAATTTTTTGTGCCTGGCAGTTCGGGTACATGCAAAGTAACCACATCGCTTTGTTGTAAAAGATCTTTCAGATGATTACTGTCTGATGCATTACCTAATGGAAGTTTGGTTTCTACATCATAAAAAACAACTTTCATTCCAAGCGATTCTGCAAGCACGCTGACCTGACTCCCAATATTACCATACCCAACTATACCCATAGTTTTTCCTCTCAATTCATGACTTCCTTTTGCATCTTTCATCCACTTTCCTTCATGTGCTGCTTTATTTTTATCTAGGATTTTTCTAACCAAAATAATTGACGAACCTATTACCAGTTCGGCTACACTTCTGGTATTACTATAAGGCGCATTAAAAACAGCTATGCCAGATTTCGTTGCGGCATCCAGATTAACCTGATTAACACCAATACAAAAACAACCAATGGCTTGTAATTTTTCTGCAGCCATTAATACCTTGTCCGTAATCATGGTTTTGCTGCGAATGCCAAGAATATGTACATTTTTAATTTCCTTAATCAACTCCTCCTCACTCATTGCAGCAGACCACCTTTTTATATTTGAATAACCAGAAGTAGAAAATTGTTTTACTGCTGCCTCACTGATATTCTCAAGGAATAAAATATTTATTTTTTCTTTAGGATAACTGGTATTTTTTTTCTCTGCCATGGTAAATACTCCTTATTTTGCACAAAGATATTCTAACATCATTAAATATCTGTTCAACTATAGTTTTATTTAAAAAGCACAACATAATTAATGGATTTATTTAAAATAATTTCATCTCGAAGCTACATCTGCTCTATTTTTTTAATAATTCTCTTGCTGATTAGTTTCAGCTCTTGCGGCAGTTTCAATAAAGATCCTGAGACCGATGATTCTCTTGGGAAACCTATTTTATTACCAACTCCTCCAGCAATAAACCCTGAATATGCCAAACAGGTAGCAAATAACTGCAACAACTGGTACAATCAGTTTTTAAAAAACTCAGGCTTCAACGGCGGGATACTTGTTGCAAAAAGTGGAAATATTCTTTTCGAAAAATACAATGGAATTGCTCATATTGGTAGCAATGACACCATTAATGCTAATACACCACTTCATATTGCCTCTGTAAGTAAAACTTTCACTGCCATGGCGGTGCTTAAATTATGGCAGGATAAAAAACTGAATATCGATGATGAATTTTCAAAATACTTTCCTGATTTCAATTATCCAGGAATAACCATAAGATGCTTATTGAATCACAGAAGCGGACTACCCAACTATGTTTATTTCATGGATGAAATCGGCTGGAGTGCTAAAACTTTTGTTACTAATCTAGATGTATTTAAAACCTTAATCAGCAAAAAAAATGTATTGAAAAATATCAATCCGCCCAACAAACATTTTGCTTACTGCAATACGAATTATGCTTTACTGGCTTTATTGATTGAAAAAGTCACTTCAATGACATATCCTGAATACATTAAAAAATCAATTTTCGAACCCTTAAAAATGAATTGCAGCTTTGTGTACAGTGATAAAGATTCTGCCAGAACAACACCAAGCTTCGACTGGAGAAACTATCAAGCAGTGTTCATCAATCTTGATAAAGTGTATGGAGATAAAAACATTTTTTCTACACCACAAGACTTATTAAAATGGGACAGATTGTTAACTTCCGGTTTATATTTAACCAAAGCCACATTAGACGAAGCCTATAAACCTTACAGCAATGAAAAATCAGGCGTAAGAAATTACGGATTGGGTTGGAGAATGTACAACTTCCCCCATAAAAAAATCATTTATCATAATGGTTGGTGGCATGGAAGCAATGCAGTTTTCATTAGGCTGATAGAAGAAGATGCAACCATCATTGTCATTGGAAATAAGTACAACAGAAATATTTACAAAGCCAAGGAGCTCATTGGAATGTTCACTGGGCCTATTTCTACAGAGAATGACGACGAGTAAGTAACCTATCCAAAGAAAACATAGGCCAGCACAATCGAAGTAATGACGCCAATCAAATCAGCCAGCAACATGGCTCCTACTGCATATCGTGTATTCTTTACAGATACCGAACCAAAATAAACGGCTATCACATAAAAAGTTGTGTCTGAAGATCCTTGTAAAATACAGGAAAGCCTTCCTGCAAAGGAATCGGGGCCAAATGTTTTCATGGTATCCACCATCATTCCACGCGCTCCTCCTCCACTAAATGGTTTAATCAGCGCTGTAGGCAAACCATCTACAAATCGGGTATCGGCCCCCATCATTACAAACAATGATTTCACACTTCCAATCAGCGCATCAAAACTACCACTGGTTCTCAACAACGAAATTGCCGCGAGCATTCCTACCAAATAAGGAATGATACGAACGGCTGTTTCAAATCCACCTTTTGCTCCTTCTATAAAAGCATCAAAGACATCTATTTTTTTATACAAACCGCCCAAAACGATCAAAATAAAAATCAATAAAATTAGTCCGCTGCTTAATGTTGCCGAAAACGACTGAACAGAATCAAGATCAAGAGATTTGATATATACAATCAAAGCGGCAATTAGTGCAGATATCCCAAAAACCCATGCAAGTATTACCGGTTGAAAAATATTGATGCGCTGTTTGATACTCACAATCAACATAGCCGCAATTGTTGCCACGAAAGTAGCAATCATGCAAGGAATAAATATGTCCATGGGATTGGCTGCCTTCGCCGCAGAACGTAATGCAATTATGCTTACAGGAATTAATGTCAATCCCGAAGCATGTAAACACAAAAACATAATTTGAGAATTGGAAGCTGTAGATTTATTTGGATTCAGCTCCTGCAGACTCTCCATTGCTTTAAGACCGAAAGGTGTTGCCGCATTATCAAGTCCTAACATGTTGGCCGAAAAATTCATTATCATGTGCCCCATTGCAGGATGTCCTTTTGGAATTTCAGGAAATATTTTAGAAAAGAAAGGGCCGATAATTTTGGACAAAAGCCTTATTCCTCCGGCTTTTTCTGCTATCGACAAAAAACCCATAAACAAAGCAAGAAAGCCAATCAGCTTTAGACAAAGGGTTACAGCTGTTTGACAAGTTTCAAAAATACCATCAGCCGTTTGAATTTTAAATGTTTTTAATTGGGTATCGTTTGCTCTGATTGTTTTTAAATCTCCCTCGGTATAAATTTTATTACTGTCGATAATACTAACTATTCCTGCATCCACTTTACTTGCTTCTGTTTTTCTGACAAGAATAGTATCGCCTGTTTTGCCGGTAACCATCGATGCGAAGATTGCTTTATTGTCGGAAGAGGTTATCATTTTTACTGAAGCCGTAATAATTGCTATAATGATAAATGCCGTCCAGATGCGACTTAATGCCATTTGTTTTGATTTTGGGTTGAATGTACGAAAATAAGCAAATGGAGGCAATCGAAATGTTTGTTGTTTGTTTGTTGTTTTGTTGTTTTGTTGTTTTGTTATTGAGGCAGCTTATAAAGCCTATCTAGCTTATCAAGCATCAAGTATCCAGTATCCATTTTATTTTCCATTCCACATTCCATTTACCTTCAAATTAACCTACATTTGCAACTTCAAAAAACATACACATAATGGCATTAAAGGCAGGAATAGTAGGATTACCGAATGTAGGAAAATCAACCCTTTTCAACGCAGTCAGCAGCAGTGCTAAAGCGCAGGCAAGCAATTATAGATTCTGTACAATAGAACCCAATACAGGCCTGGTTAACGTGCCAGATCCTCGTCTTAATAAATTAGAAGAGCTGGTTAAACCTAATCGAGTTGTACCTACTCAAATTGAAATTGTAGATATTGCCGGTTTGGTTAAAGGCGCCAGTCAGGGTGAAGGCTTGGGAAATAAATTCCTGGCTAACATCAGAGAAGTAGATGCCATTATCCATGTGATACGCTGCTTCGAAGATGAAAATATCTTAAGAGATGAAGGTCCAATCAATCCATTAAGCGATAAAGAAATCATAGAAACTGAATTGCAATTAAAGGATATCGAAAGTGTTGAAAAAAAGATTCAGCGTACAGAAAAATTATTAAAGCAAGGCGATGCTAAATTAAAAGCAGATTACGAAGTTTTAAAAGCCTGCAAAGAGCAGCTCGACAAAGGCAAAAACATTATGGCCCTTGGTTTAAGCAAAGAAGAAAAGACGGCAATTGCTGATATCTTTTTATTGACTGATAAACCTATTTTATATGTAGCCAATGTAGATGAAGCTTCTATGCATACGGGCAATAAATATTCTCAGGCCTTAATCGAAGCCGTTAAAAATGAAGGAAATGAGGTTATTGTTATGACTAATGCCATTGAAGCACAAATAGCCGAATTTGATAATGGCGACGACAAAATGATGTTTATGGAAGAATACAAAATGGTAGAACCGGCCTTAGACAGATTGATTCATTCGACCTATAAATTACTAAACCTCTCTACTTATTTTACTGCAGGAGTTCAGGAAGTTCGTGCCTGGACGATACAACAAGGATGGAAAGCCCCTCAAGCAGCAAGTGTAATCCATACTGATTTCGAAAAAGGTTTCATTAAAGCTGAAGTGATTTCTTATCAGGATTTTGTTCATTATGGATCTGAGGCCGCTTGCCGTGATAATGGCAAATTAAGAATTGAAGGAAAAGAATATTTGGTACAAGATGGAGATGTGATGCACTTTAGGTTTAATGTGTAAAGCCCCCTCAATCCCCCGATGGGGGAAGTTGATTGTGTTTTGTTGGGTTAACCACTTTTTTACTTCAGAGAAATGAGATTTTAGAGTTTACGCAGAGGTGATTAATAAAGTAAAAGTAATTGCACGGAGGGAATTGTCGCTTTCTTATTTCTTATTTTACCTTTCTTATTATTTATTAAAAATCTCTTCGAATTGATGATCCGGTGTTTTAGCGGCAAACCTAACGCAACGTTCCTTGCAGGAGACATTGCTGAGAAGTAGTATCACGTATCCACTATCTAGTATCCAACTATATCTAGCTCTATCCACCTTATCTTTTTATCATCAAAACAAAGTTGTTCTAATCTAAAAGTGATTTTATATTTTTATCTAAATCGTCAATTGTAGTTGGCCCTAAGCCATTTGCGCTAAATGAAATAGTTGAATTTTTATCGATGACAATATGAGTTGGAAAAGAATTTACACCATAAGCGTTAACCGCATCCTGAGCATTTGGAATAATATGGTAATTGTAAGTAGTTGATTTTAAAAATTTTTCTATTTTCTTTTTATCACTGATGGCAAAGCCCAGAAAGACAACAGCTTCATTCATATACTTCTCAACCAAATTATTCAAGTCAGGCATTTCCATAACACAAGGTTTGCATTCCACAAACCAAAAATTAATTACAATAACTTTTCCTTTAAGACTTTCAAGAGAATATTCATTTCCATTAATATCAGTTTCTGAAAAAGGAAAGGCTTTTTTCCCAATTAAATCATTATCGCTGATCATGCTGTGATCCATTTTAATCATTTTGCTTTTCTCAAGTTCCGTTGCCTTTCTTAATACAAAAGCCTTTACCTCATTATTACTGTCAATATAAACTTTAGGAAAATAATCCCCCGAGCTCATTACTTTCATGAAATCTTCTCCTTGAACTAAAGAAAGATTTTCTAAATAAACTGGTGTTGATATCCCATCCAACATTAAGGGCTTTGAAGGATCCAAATCTTTAAAATCTGCTTCTCTTAATCCAAATAAAGGATTTGAACTATTATTTACTGACGTATCTTTTTTTACGACAGTTATTTGAGCGTAAGAATAATTCATACTAAATATAAATGCCAATACAATAACTATTCCTTTTTTCATCTTGCTATTTTAATTATTAATTTTCTAAATTCGAAATACTAAGATACCATTTGATTTCAATTTAGTGGAATATAAAAAATCACCAACATAATTAATGAATTCAAATAAACTTTTAAATCTTAGAAATCTTAGTGAGAGTTAAAAAAGCAATAAAGGCAGGCGCTTGAGCCGATATCACAACAGAGGCCTTCTCCTCCTCGATTTATTAAAGACCATCATTCCTTTGTCAATTCCTTTGCGAAGCAGCTTTTGTTCTTCCTCTGGCAGCTGAATCACATCGTAACATTTTTCGCTGCAGCAACCTTCATATCTTTCCGAACATTCCTTACACTGAATAAAAAGTAAATGACAGGCTTCATTTTTACAATTCGTATGATCATCGGCCGGCTGTCCGCACTGATGACACTTTGCAATAATTTCTTCAGTAATACGCTCCCCTAATCTATTGTCGAATACAAAGTTTTTTCCGTGGAATTTATTTTCAATATTATTTTGATTTACAATATTGGCATAATGAATGATTCCGCCTTCCAGATGAAAAACATTTTTAAACCCTCGGTGAAGCATATACGCACTTGCCTTTTCACAGCGAACACCACCAGTACAATACATGATGATGTTTTTTTCTTTTTTATCATTGAGCATTTCAGCCGCCATTGGCAGTTGATCTCTGAAGGTATCACTGGGAATTTCAATAGCATTTTCAAAATGACCAACTTCATATTCATAATGATTGCGCATATCCACAATTACAGTTTCCGGATCAGAAGAAAGCTGATTAAATTCTTCGGCATTTACATACTTGCCTTTAATTTGCATATTGAAATTAGGATCTTTGATTCCATCTGCTACAATTTTATCTCTCAGTTTTACTTTAAGTACCCAAAATGATTTACCATCGTCATCAACAGCAATATTTAAACGAATAGCATTTAAAGGTGGATAATGGTAAAGCACATTTTTAAAATCTTCGAAATTACTTAGCGGAACACTGACCTGAGCATTTATCCCTTCTGAAGCGACATAAATACGGCCAAATACTTTCAGATCATTCAAGCTCTTATAAAGCTCATCTCTGAATAGTTGTAAATTTTCAATAAAAAAGTATTGATAAAAAGAAACGGTGATGCGAAATTCTGTTTCTTCAATCAATCGCATCTTAAGCTCGAATTGAGAAACTCTGTTGTGTAGTACTCCCATAAAATTAAATTTGATTCCGTTTAACGGAAAATCTTATTAAAGATTGGATGCTTGCAGGGCAAACCAAATTGACGAACAAAACTAATTAAATTATTGGCAAAAATTAAAAACCAATTCTATTGGTGTAATCCTGAGAATCAGTTTTAATTGTTGAATTAATAACAGCACCTAAGAGCCCGTCTGCTCCAAGGACAAATGCAGTTACAGGTTTTTTTCCTCTTTCAAATCCTGCAACGAAATCTAAACGGCAAACTTTAAATATATTTTCAAGGCCCACAAATGCTTCAATATAATTATTAGCATCATTCACATACAATCCATTAGAACCCATTACCAGATTCCAATTCAGCTTTTTCAAAAAAGGGATTTTATTGGTCAGCAAACCATTAAAATGATGTTCGATATTTTCTGAAAAATAAATTTTAGCTGTGGTTGAATGGCTGTATGAAGAAATAAGCTGGAAACTATTTACATATTCTGAAGCGGAGCTTAAACCACTTCCTTTAAAATGAACATAGTCTTGTATATATACTTTTTTATTGTTTAAAAATCC
>CALQSB010000030.1 GCA_943333125.1 Chitinophaga pinensis | reverse complement strand
GATTTTTAAATTGCTTAAAGTCAAGTTTATCAATAATCCTAACGATTCCATAACCGCCGCGAGCGCATAAAATAGCTTTAACAGATTCATCATCCAGCATGTCCTGAAAATCTTTTCTTCTTTCTTCATCAGTACCACCAAAAGTGAAATCTTTTTTACCAATCGTATTCCCGATTTTTATTTTGTAACCCCAGGATTGAAGCTTTTGAATCGCAGGCTGAATGTCTTCAAGTGAAATTGATCCCGCAGGAGAAGTGATACCGATGATGTCACCTTCTTTCAAATAAGGAGGCAGGATACAAAAACGTTCATCTTCTTCCCGATTTGAAGCAGACTCAATTACAGATTTTCCTGAAACAGTTGAGGCCGCCAGTAAAGTCATTGCAGATCCGAGGAAGTGTTTGCGGTTCATGTTGTAGAATCAAAAGTACGAAAAGATTTGAAAGGCCAGCCCCCTCAGTCCCCCAAGGGGGAAGTTGGAAGCATTTTCCGTTTTTGGATTTCTCAAACTTATGAATTTTTTGAACTTATGGATTTTTCAAACTTATGATTTTTTTGAACTTATGGATTTTTTAAACTTATGATTTTTTTGAACTTTAGAATGCTCAAGCTCCCTTCACCTTTTGGGGGAAGGGTTGGGGAAGGGGGCTTTTATTTATTGGCAATTGCCTCCGTTTACGGTATTTTTGCACCCATGAACAATCCGAAAAGATATCTCATTACCTCGGCACTTCCATATGCCAACGGACCAAAACATATTGGCCATTTGGCTGGTGCTTATTTGCCTGCTGATATTTATTCGCGTTATTTAAGAGCACAAAAGCGTGATGTGGTTTTTGTTTGTGGCAGTGACGAGCATGGAGCGGCTATCACCATTCAGGCGATGAAAGAAAATACTACACCTAAAGCTATTGTAGATAAATATCATGCACTTCTCGAAAGTAACATGAAAGATCTAGGTATTTCCTTCGATATCTATCACAGAACTTCCTCGCCGATTCATCATGAAACAGCTCAGGAGTTTTTTACCATGTTGAATAACAATGGCGATTTAATTGTAAAAGAATCTGAACAATATTTTGATGAATCTGCAAATACATTTTTAGCTGACCGTTATATTATAGGCACTTGTCCGATTTGTAGTAATGATGGCGCTTATGGTGATCAATGCGAAAAATGCGGAACCTCATTAAGTCCAGAACAACTGATTAATCCTAAGAGTACTTTAAGCGGCAATCCCCCATCAAAGAAAAAAACGACTCACTGGTATTTACCTTTAGATAAACATGAAGGATTTTTACGTGAATGGATTTTAAATGAACATAAAGGCGATTGGAAACATAATGTACTTGGTCAATGCAAAAGCTGGATTGATGCGGGTTTGCAGCCAAGAGCAGTGACTAGAGATTTGGATTGGGGCGTGAAAGTACCAGCCCCCCTACCCCCCGAAGGGGGGATTGTGGATTACGGTCAACAAAGTAAATCTTCATATGAATCAGATGACCAAAAGTTTGATTTGATTGAGGAGGGTCAGTTTCCTTACCAGACTTCAGATCCGATGTTGTATGGGCTTTTGAAAGAATATGCAGCGAATCACAGATCTGTTCCAACTGAAGCAGAAATTGCTTTATGGGAAATGTTGAGAGGAAAGAAACTTAATGGCTTTAAATTCAGAAGGCAACATATTATTGGTGCTTTTATCGCTGATTTCGTTTGTCTGAAAAAGAAACTGATAATTGAAGTTGACGGATTGATTCATCAATTACCTGAGAATAAAATTAACGATGAAGAAAGAACCCAGTGGTTAAATGATCAAGGTTTTGAAGTCATCAGGTTCACCAATGAAGAAGTTTTAGGTGATACTGATATTACCCTAAATGCCATTTCAAGCAAACTAAGTTCTATATCCACCGAAGGTGGAACAGGTTCTAACAATAACCAAAAAAATAAAGCGAATCATTTTACTGCTGAAAATAACTCTCCATCTACAAATCCCCCCTTGGGGGGTGGGGGGGCCGGCAAAGTCCTCTACGTCTGGTTCGACGCCCCTATCGGCTACATCAGCGCCACCAAACAATGGGCCATCAATAATAACAAAGACTGGAAACCTTACTGGGAAGATAAAGATACCAAGCTCGTTCATTTCATTGGTAAAGACAATATCGTTTTTCATTGCATCATTTTTCCGGTGATGTTGAAATTGCATGGAAATATTTTACCGGATAATGTACCGAGTAATGAATTCATGAATCTCGAAGGCGATAAAATGAGTACGAGCAGAGGATGGAGCATTGAAATGGATGAATACATTACCGACTTCGTGAAGAAAGATAACGGTGGTGATATGATGGTAGACGCCTTACGTTATTACTTAACTGCAATTGCACCAGAAACCAAAGACAGTGAATTTACCTGGAAAGGATTTCAGGATGCATTGAACAGCGAACTGGTTTCCATCTTCGGGAATTTTGTAAACCGCACATTTGTTTTGATGCATAAATTATGCAATGGAAAGGTACCTCCGTTTCATCATGAAATCGCTGATGATGCAGATCATAAATTAAGTGCAGATATCCTTAAAATCAAACTTTCGGTTGAAAATAATATCGAATCATACAAATACCGTGACGCGCTTTTTGAAGTCATCGATTTGGCAAGAAAAGGAAACAAATATATGCAGGATAAAGAGCCCTGGATTGTTGCCAAACAAGTTGGAGAAAATGGTTTGCCATCGATAGAAGCACAGCAAAAAATAGACAATTGCCTTCACCATTGTTTACAACTAACGGCAAACCTTGCTGTTCTTATCAACCCTTTTCTTCCTTTCACCGCAAAAAAACTTTGTTACATGATGAAAGTCGTTGACAAAATGCTGGATTGGGAAAATGCAGGAAGTTTAAAATTATTAAGTATTGGTTATTCGCTCAGAGCCCCTGAATTGCTATTCAGAAAAATGGAAGATGAAGAAGTGAATATTCAAATTGAAAAACTAAAAGTAAAAAGTAAAAAAATCATGGAAGCAGCATCAAATAATCAACCTATAGCTCCTGTTGAAAAAGTCATTGAACAAAAACCTTTAATTCAGTATGATGATTTTGCCAAACTGGAATTGAAAACAGGAACCATCATTGCTGCCGAAAAAGTGGAGAAAGCTGATAAGCTTTTAAAACTGGAAGTGGATTTAGGAACTGAAAAAAGAACGATTGTCAGCGGCATTGCTATGTTTCATAATTCTGAGCATATATTAAACCAAAAAGTAGTTGTAGTTACCAACCTCGCACCACGTAAAATGAGGGGCATCGAAAGTAACGGCATGATTTTAATGGCCGAAGATGCCGATGGCAAATTGGCTTTCGTAAGCAGCGATGTGTCTAATGGCAGTTATGTGAGTTAGTTCATCTTGAATTATTTTTTTGATTTGCTTTTTTTAGCTTCATTCCTTCTAACTTCGGAGTGCTTTAGCTTTTGCTATTGATTAATGTATATGTCAAACAGGATCATCAGAAAAATTGCGGTACTGGGAAGTGGCATCATGGGCAGCAGAATTGCATTGCATTTTGCAGGGGCAGGTTTGCAGGTATTGCTGCTGGATATAATCTCTGCCGGATCAGATGAAAAGGCTACAAGAATTCAGAAAAATAAGATTGTTAATGATTCGCTGCAAACAGCTTTAAAATCAAATCCCTCTCCTGCTTTTTATAAAGATGTTGTAAAAAAAATTCGAACGGGAAATTTCACCGACAACATGAAAGACATTTCAGATGCTGATTGGATTATTGAAGTGGTTGTAGAAAAACTTGATATTAAAAAGCAAATTTTTGAATCGGTTGAAAAATTCAGAAAACCCGGAACACTAATTACGACCAATACTTCCGGCATTCCCATTCATTTAATGACCGAAGGCAGAACTGATGATTTTAAAAAACATTTCTGCGGTACCCATTTTTTTAATCCGCCAAGATATTTAAGACTACTTGAAATCGTTCCCACTGAATATACTGATTCAACTGTAATTGATTTTTTATTGCATTACGGTGATGTCATCTTAGGAAAAACAACCGTGCTTTGCAAAGACACTCCTGCCTTTATCGCCAATAGAATAGGCGTTTTCAGCATGATGTCTATTATGAGCATCATGGAAAAACAAAATCTTTCTATTGATGAAATTGAAGTGTTGACAGGACCCATTTTTGGACGGCCTAAATCTGCTACTTTTCGTACAGCCGATGTGGTGGGTATAGATACATTAGTTAAGGTCGCCAATGGTGTATTTGAAAATTGTATAAATGATGAGGCGCGTGAACAATTCAAAATTCCTTCCTGGCTAAATACCATGGTGGAGAATAAATGGTTGGGTGACAAATCTGGAAATGGCTTTTTCAAAAAAAATAAAGATTCGAATGGCGAGAAGAATATTGAAGTACTGGATTTGAAAACGCTGCAATATCTGCCTCGTCAGAAAGTGAAGTTTACAAGTGTTGATACCGTAAAGCAAATTGAAGATGTACACACAAGAATAAAATTGTTGTTCAATGCTGGTGATAAAGCCGGTCAATTTTACAAGGATTTTCATTATGCTTTATTCTCTTATATCTCCAATCGTGTTCCAGAAATCAGTGATGACATTTATCGTATTGACGAAGCTATGAAAGCTGGTTTTGGTTGGGGGATTGGCGCCTTTGAAAGCTGGGATGCCGTTGGATTTATTTCTACAGCAAAAAAGATGAAAGAATCCGGATATATGGTTTCCGGATGGATTGATGAAATGATATCCAAAGGCTTTACTTCTTTTTACAAAACAGAAAATGGGAATCGTTTTTATTATAGCATAGCAACTCAAACTTATCTTCCAATGCCCGGCGGCACGGCATTTTTAGTAATGAAGAACTTTGAAAATCAAACCATCTGGAAAAACAACAATTGCAGAACTTATCATCTGGGTGATGATATTATTGGATTAGAATGGTCGACCAAGATGAACAGTATTGGAGGCGAAGTACTGGAAGGCATTCAGAAATCAATTGCTTTAGCTGAAGAAAAATACAAAGGTTTGGTGATTGCCAATGAAGGCAACAATTTCAGCGCGGGTGCTAATGTGGGCATGATATTTATGCTGGCACTCGAGCAGGATTATGATGAAATTGATATGGCGATTCGACTGTTTCAAAATACCATGATGCGGGTTCGCTATTCATCAATACCAGTGGTGATTGCGCCTCACGGTTTGGCATTGGGTGGTGGCTGCGAAATTTGTTTGCATGCAGATAAAGTGATTGCAGCTGCAGAAACTTATACCGGACTTGTTGAAGTGGGTATCGGCGTGATACCCGGTGGTGGCGGCACCAAAGAGTTTGTTTTACGTGCAGCAGACGAAATGCATAACGGCGAACCGGAAACGATAAATTTACAAAGTAGATTTATAAATATTGCCACTGGCAAAGTAGCCACATCAGCACATGATGCTTTTGAAATGGGTATTTACCGTAAAGGCCTCGATGCTATTGCCATGAATTTATCAAGAAGAATTTCAATGGCAAAAAATGCAGCAATAGAAATTTATGACAATGGATATACTATGCCTGTTCAAAGGAGCGATATAAAAGTGCCCGGTAGAACGACATTAGGCGCATTGCATGCCGGAATCAATGCCATGTGGCGTGGAAATTATGCCAGTGAACACGATGTAAAAATTGCTAAAAAATTGGCTTATGTGATGTGCGGTGGTGATTTATCAGAACCAACTTTTGTTTCCGAACAATATTTATTGAATCTAGAAAGAGAAGCATTTTTAAGTTTGACGGGAGAAAAGAAAACATTGGAAAGAATCCAAAGTATTATTAAAACAGGCAAACCATTAAGAAATTAATATCATGACAACTATTCCACCGTATTTAAAAAAAGGCGATACCATTGGTATTACTTGTCCTGCCTCCTACCTCACCGCTGCCAATGCGGGCAAATGTATTGAAACCCTTCAGCAATGGGGCTTTGAAGTAATGGTGGGCAAAACACTAGGCAGTAAATCAAAAAATTATTTCAGTGCAACTGATGAAGATCGTGCCAGCGAATTGCAGTACATGCTTGATGATAAAAATATCAAAGCCATCATTTTTGGCAGAGGCGGTTATGGCATGGGAAGAATTATTGACAAACTTAATTTCAGCAAATTCAATAAGAATCCAAAATGGATTATTGGCTTTAGTGATATTACTTTGTTGCATTGTCATCTTTATGGACATCATAAAATTTCCAGCATACATGGGCCCATGGCAATTGGTTTCAATAAAGAAAAAAGCAATGCCGAATCAATAGAATCTTTACACAAAATACTCATCGGAAAAAAATCTGGCTATACCTCAAAGTTTCATAAAAACAATCGCGTTGGAACTGCCAAAGGAAAACTCGTTGGCGGCAATCTGGCATTACTCGTAAATGCAATAGGTACTGCATCCGATTTTGAAACAAAAAATAAAATTCTGTTTATTGAGGATATTGGTGAATATTATTATGCCATCGACAGAATGTTTTATCAACTCAAGCGCAGTGGAAAATTGAATAAACTTTCAGGCTTAATCATTGGCGGATTTACTGATATGAAAGATACGGAAAGACCTTTCGGAAAATCAATTGAAAATATTATAAAAGATTTAGTTGAAGAATATAACTATCCTGTTTGCTTTCATTTTCCAATCAGCCATGGAAAAGAAAATGTAGCTGTAAAAATCGGTGTGGAATACGAATTGAAAATAACAAAGACGAAAACCATTTTGAAAGAACTTTAATTACTGAAGCAACGCGTTCATTGTTTTTTTATACAATTCATGGGTTGATAAATCATTATGCCGGCCGTCCTTGATAAGAATAAATTTATCTTCGGGCTTCAGGGAGATTTTTAATTTTTCTGCACATCTTTCTGGAATAACATCGTCATCAGTACCATGAAATATGGTAACCGGACACGCTACATCTTTTAAATATTCTCCTGTAGTAAACTTATAATTAGCCATCGCACTCATAGGATATAAAGGAACATAACTACTAAATAAATCCGGGATGCTGTAATAAGGCGCTTCTAAAACAAGTGCTTTTGTTTTTACTGTGGAGGCAAGATAAGCCGCAATGCCTGTGCCCAGTGATCTTCCGTAAATAATAATATCAGAATCCGGAAAATATCTATTAGCCAGCCGTTTTACCTGATACGCTTCTTCATTTAATTTCTTTTCGGAAATCACGCCACGGCTTTTTCCAAAACCCGGATAATCCGGCATCCATACTTCGTAGTTATTATCCAGAAATATTTTTACTGATGCCGCAAAACTTTCCACATTTCCTGCATTACCATGAAAATAAATTACCGCTCCTTTGGCAACAGTATCATCAGCAGGAATAAAACGAATCAGATTAACGGTGTCCTCTTTACTGATAGGAATATTTAATTCTTTAAAAGAATAATCAAATTTGAAAATGTAATCCGCGGGTAACGGCTGCGGATGAAGGAGCAATTTGTCCTGCAAATAAAATAAGGCAATGCCAATCAGGCAATAAGCAATGATTGCAATTTTAATAATCAGAAATATTCTCTTTTTTTTGACTGGCATTTAATTAGTATTTTAATTTCCTCCAGGCATCCATTCCACCCTGAAGATTAATGAGATTATTATACCCGAATCTTTCATTCAAGCGCTGTATAGCAATCTGACTTCTTATCCCTTTTTGGCAATAAAACACAACGATTTTATCGCTGGGAATTTTAGAAATATTTTGGAAAAGCAATTGTAGTGGAAAGTGTATCCCTCCGATATTAAAGAGATCTCTTTCAAAATGTTCTCTAACATCAATCAACAGAATTTCTTGCTGTTGCTCTAATTTTATTTTAAGTTCACTACAGGAAATGGAATTCATTACCAGATATTATTCTTCCTCTTCGTTATGCCACACTCTAGTCAATTTTAGTGTACTGACAGGTGCCACAACTAAAGGAAATTTTTCTACAGCAACATTGCTTTGCTCTAGTCCGAAACTTCTGGATTCGCTTAATCCTAATTCTTTTATCCAGAAATAAAGACGCATAATTATATGTTCAAAGATGGGCAATTCGTTATCCTGACTCAGAAATTTTTCCATTACAATAAACTGAAAGTCTCCTACCATGTTATTTCTTTGCTGACTTTCATATCTGCTGGTAATATTTACTTCTCTGTTGGCCACCAGATCTTCAACTACTTTTTTAAACATGAGGTTTAATCTTGGCTGCATTCTGAAACCAAGTTTGAATTCTACTCTGATAATATCGTTTGGAATGATATGTTCCACTAAATACTCGCAGGTATAGGGTTCATCCAAGGTGTGAACATGAACAAACCAGTAAATATCGGCACGTTTAGGCTTGCCTCTTAATATGCTATAAATGATTTTATGTTCAATTTCTTTAGGGTTGCTGGCGCTGGTCAGGTAAACCAGATGTGTGGCATATTTGGTTACACTGGAGTCATTACTTAACTCTTCGATTTTGGGGATATATTCTTCAACTCTTACAAATTCAACATAACGATTTTTAATTCTTTTGGCCCGGAAACGAATATACATTACTCCAAACAAGCCGCCACCGATTATCAAAGTAACAAAACCTCCGTGAGGGAATTTTTCGAGGTTGGCAATCATAAATCCAATTTCTATTCCCATATAAACGATAAGAAAAATCCATATCAGCCAGGGAGCAACTCTTTTCGAAACTAAAAAATTTGAAAATAAAATGGTAGTGGCCAACATACAAAGGGTAATTGCCAATCCATAAGCGGCTTCCATTGCACCCGATGATCTGAAATAAAGAACAATACCACAACATCCAACAAAAAGCAATGTATTAATTCCCGGAATAAATAATTGTCCTTTTGCTTCTGAAGGATATTTTATTTTCATTCTAGGCCAAAGATCCAAACGTATGGCTTCACTGATTAAAGTAAATGAGCCGCTTATTAAAGCCTGACTAGCAATAATAGCCGCGATGGTAGCAATAACAATTCCCCATAATAAAAACCAGTCTGGCATAATTGCATAGAAAGGATTTTGCATCGCCGATGCATTAGGAAACAGTGATATAAACGAACTGCTTTTTAATAAATCAGCATTAGCAAAGACGGATCCTTTGTGATTTAAAAGCCAAGCACCTTGTCCAAGATAATTTAGCACCAGACAAGTTTTTACAAAGATCCAGGAGATTCTTATATTTCCTCTGCCGCAGTGACCTAAATCACTATACAAGGCTTCTGCTCCGGTAGTACATAAAAACACCGCTCCCAAAAGCCAGAATCCTTTTGGATAAACCGTTAGTAACTCATACGCATAATAAGGATTGAATGCTTTAAAAATATGCAGCTCCGAATGAACATTAGATAAACCAAGAACAGCCAGCATTAAAAACCAAACAGTCATTATTGGACCAAACATTTTTCCAATCGAGTGGGTTCCAAATTGCTGCATAAAAAACAAAACCACTAAAATAGAAAGTACAATAATAATAATGGTGTTATCCTGTATATCATTCAATACTGGAATATTTTTTAATCCTTCGATTGCTGAGGTAATAGAGATAGGAGGCGTAATCATTCCATCGGCTATAAGTGCAGCTCCGCCCAGCATTGCAGGAAACACCAGCCATTTTTTTTGACGCCTTACTAAAGTATATAATGAAAATATTCCGCCTTCCCCTTTGTTGTCCGCCTGAAGAGTAAGTATAACATATTTGAAAGTTGTTTGCAAAGTAAGTGTCCATATAATACAAGACAATCCTCCTAAAATAAGAAGATCATCTATTACTCTGCCATTAATTATTGAAGAGAAAACGTACAGTGGAGAAGTACCAATGTCACCATAGATGATTCCTAATGCAATGAGAACACCGGCTGCGGATACTTTATTAAAATTGTTCTTGTCCACTAAAGTGAATTTTCAATACTTATTCCTACACGGGAATAATTGAATACACAAATGTAAAAGTAAAAAGGGTATTATAATAGGAAACGTGGGGAAATATTATTTGGCCCCCTAAATCCCCCGAAGGGGGACTTTGATTGTGCTTTGCTGGGGAGCAGGATGATGGATACTGGATAATGGATGCTGGATACTAGATATGCTGGATACTTGATATGCTGGATAGGCTCAAAAGAAATTAGAGAGGGAATTAGGAATAGGGAAGTAGGAAGTAGGTTCGGAAATGTAATTATCATTCTATCATGAACGGTGATATTTTATCAATCTTAGTCAAAATTCATTCTGTCCAAATATGTACAATAAAAATTCGTGAATTCGTGGCTAACTCAATAAAACATAATCTAAGTCCCCCTTCGGGGGATTTAGGGGGCTAAAAAGCCCCTTTCAAATGAAAGGGGCTTCGTACAAACAGTAGTCACAAACACAACTTTGAACAACTTTTATACAAACATTTAATATCAGTCGGGCTTTTTGCCATCCAGAAAAGTATTGATGGTTCCGATTTCTGCCTGATTATTTTCAGTGGGTTTAACTGTGTAATTGCTATAAAAACTTTCCGCATCGGTGAGTTGAACCTGCATTTCCATATTGCGACGCAGATATGCCGGCACTGTTTCAAACTCATTATTAGGATCAGCAGTATTGACATTGAAAGATAAATTTCTCAATTTTGCCAGTCTCTCATTAGCGCGGCGTCTTAATGCTTCTGTTTCGTCGGGTATTTCATTCTCTTCAGAAACTGGATTATTAACCGGCTGAGTTTGTTGAGCAATAGGCTGTTCTTCTTCAACTTTCGGTAAATCTTTTACGATGAGTTGCAATTCAATAACGGGCTCCTCTTCTACAACTCGCTTTACCTGTATAGTTTCTTCAGGCTTTTGAATTTCCTGATCTGCAGGTTTTTGTTCTGCATAAATCTGAGCAGGCTTTGCTAAGTAACCACCTGAGTTAAGGCTGCTGCTTTTTTCGGTTTCCGGTTGAACTGCAGGTTGAATTTTTTCTTCCACTACGGCTTTAATAACTGCAGGTGCTTCTTTTACCGTTGGCGTTACTTCACTGCTCATATGCAATTTAGTTGTTGGTATCTGATCTGCAGCTGAAGAGATTTCGAAAAATATTTTTTCTGCTTCTTTTTTAACTTCAATCCATTCTATTTTTTCTTCAACAGCCACTTCTTCTTTTATAGTAATGGCCATTAAATCTGAAGGAGTTTCTGTAACCGGCATATCCTGAGAAACAGTAGGTTTGTTCGTTTCATTTTCCAGCACTAAAGCAGTCAAAATCTTTTCTTCTACTATATCCTCTATAACTATTTCTTTGGTTACAGGAATGGCAACCGGAGTAGCTTTAGGAAGATCAAGATGAAGTACCACTTTATCGCTATCCTCAATACTCTCTTGTTTTGTTTCTTTTGCAAATGGATCTTTGTGGTTAAATCCTGTTGCAATCAATGTAATGCCGATATCACTGCCCAGTGAATTGTCGTAACCCAAGCCAAGAATAACATCCGTTTCTTCTCCTGCCTGAGACAATAAATAATTCTGAATTACTTCAACTTCATCCATGGTAAACTCATGTTCACCTTCGGCACTATTGATGTTAATCAAAATCCATTTAGCACCTTTAATTTCGCTGTCGTTTAATAAAGGAGAAGTCAATGCATTTTCAATTGCCGTCTGAGCTCTGTTTTCGCCAGAAGCAGAAGCGCTGCCTAAAATGGCAACACCGCCATTGCTCATTACAGTACAAACATCCGCGAAATCGACATTGATTTGTCCAGTACTGTTGATTACATCGGTTATACATTTAGCCGCTGTTGCTAAAACATTATCTGCTCTACCAAAAGCTTCTTTCATTTTTAAATTACCAAACTGATGGCGTAATTTATCATTACTGATCACTAGTAAAGTATCTACATGTTCTTTCAGCAAATTAATACCGGCTTCGGCCTGAACCAATCTTTTCTTGCCTTCATAAGCAAATGGAGTGGTTACAATTCCTACGGTAAGAATACCCAGTTCTTTACAAATCTGAGCGATGATGGGCGCACCTCCTGTACCTGTGCCGCCACCCATTCCTGCAGTAATGAAAGCCATTTTAGTATTGACTTCCAGTATGCGTTTTATTTCTTCCAGACTTTCTTCTGTAGCCTGACGACCAATTGAAGGATTGGCTCCGGCACCTAGCCCTTGTGTTAAGTGTGGACCAAGTTGAATTTTATTGGGCACTTTACTTAATGCAATGGCTTGCGCATCGGTATTGCATATAATAAAATTGACCCCTTCTATATTTTGAGCAAACATGTGGTTAACAGCATTACTGCCACCACCTCCAACACCAATCACCTTGATGATGGAGGATTGTTCTTTTGGTAAATCAAAATGTATCATAGTATATTATTTATGGGTTAGTATATTAAAAAACTGGTATTATAATTTAGGATCTGGCTCTTCCTGGAACATTTCAATCAGGTTGTTCTTGATAGAATCCAGAAAATCTTTTATGGTTTTTTTACGTGGACCAACATTCACTGTTTCGGCTTCCGTAGTTTTCACCAAAATAGTTTCTGCAACAGGTTCCTCAATCTCCACTTCATTTTCAATTTTTTGTCCTTTGTTTGCTGCTTCTTTTGTAATCACAACAATCTCGCTTTTTACTTTATTCTCATAATCATTATATCCTTTTAGAATAAGTCCGATACAAGTGCTGTACATTGGCATTGCCAGTTCTTCGATGTGATCGCCTGATAAATGTTCGTTTGGAAATCCGATACGTGCATTTAATCCGGTTAAATATTCGGTAAGCTGCAACAGATGTTTTAATTGTGATCCGCCACCGGTAAGAATGATACCACCATTTAATGAGCGGCTGTCTAATCCAACTTGCTTTAAATGATAAGAAACGAAATCCATGATTTCACTCATGCGTGCCTGAATAATATTGGCCAGATTTTTTACAGCAATTTCTTTAGGCGCCATTCCTCTTAATCCAGGAATAGTAATGAAGGTGTTCGTTTTAGCTTCATCGCTTAACGCACTTCCAAATTGTACTTTCATGGCTTCTGCCTGAGTTTTCAAAACTCCCAATCCTAATTTAATATCGTTGGTAATGTTTTCACCACCGAAAGGGATAACCGCTGTGTATTTCAACACACCTTCGCAGAATACAGCCAGATCAGTAGTTCCGCCACCAATATCCACAATAGCTACACCCGCTTCAAGGTCTTGTTCACTCATTACTGCGGCTGCAGAGGCAAGCGGTTGCAATACAAGATCTTTTGTTCTTAAACCAGATTTCTCAACACTTCTGTTGATATTTCTGATCGCATTTTTATCTCCGGTAATAATATGAAAGTTTGCACCCACTTTAACACCACTATACCCAATTGGATTAGCAATGTTGGGATGATTGTCCACAGTGAATTGTTGTGGAATAACGTCGATGATCTGATCGCCTAAAGGAATATACGTGCGATACTGATCAGCAATCAGTCGGTCAATTTCTTCCTGACTGATTTCGTCTTCGATATTTTGTCTTACAATATCTCCTCTTGTTTGTAAGCTTTTAATGTGATGTCCGGCAATCCCTACATAAACTTCATTGATGTCTAATGAAGGATTACTTTCCATACATTTTTCAAGAGCAATTTGAATGGCTTTGATGGTTTGGTCGATGTTTAAAACCATACCATGTTGTACTCCGTTACTGTTAGCACGCCCAAAGCCAAGAATTTCAAGCTTGCCAAATTCATTTTTACGGCCGGCGATTGCGGCAATTTTTGTAGTACCTATATCTAGGCCTACAATGATGGGTTGTTCTTGTTGCATAGTTTTTGATTTGTGTTTGTGTGTGTTTGTATATTTTTAACTGTTTTTAAATGCTATTTTTTTATTAATACTCATTTACTGGTTTTGCCACTGGTTTTGTTTTCACCGCCTCTGGTTTTGCCACTGAAGTTTTGGGCTTAACAGATGCTGGCGGCGATTTTTTTGGCATCGTTACCACCACAGGTTTTTTAGTCTCTGTTTTTTTTGTCACTGGGATTACTACCGGCTTTTTTACTTCTGATTTTTTTTCCGCTGGCTTAGACACCGGCGTTTTTAATTCAACAATTTTTACAGCTGGCTTAACCACAGGCGATGCTGCAGTTGGCTTAGGTTCTAATTTGGTTTCAGTAGAAATTTCATTGCCATTATCCGAATCCTCCCGCTGTAAAGATTTATTAATAAGATTTGCATCAGTGGTATTTTTGTCATTATCCTGAACCATAGCCTGAGAGGTGTCGGCCGACATTAAAGACGAATACGCGGCAAGTACTTTCATCAATTGCAAAGTTCTTATTGAGTCTGCTGCCACATCTGCTGAACCTCTTATGGTAGTCACTAACTGTCCTTTATAGGCGAGATTTATTTTACTGTATTTAGACCAGCCATAAACAGGAATTATTTTTTTATAAAACAGTTTTAATTTATCGAATTTTAAATCAAGATCAGTAGCATCTCCAAAGAAAATAATTTGTTCTCCGATTTTTGGAACCAGTTCAAATTGACGTTGTGCATTGATGTCAATCTGATCTATCATAGCCATTAAAAAAGGATCATGCTGAATAAAAAGTCCCATCATTTTTACGTCGTTAAGTAAATTGCTGTCAGGAACCGAAAGCACTTTTAACGATGAAGGAAAGTTTGTAAACACTGGCAATCTTGCTGAGTGTCTTTTGCTCAATGGAAGCATATTTTTTTCATTGTCGATATAAAACGAGCCGCCATTAGAACAGAATACTCTAGCTACGGGATCCTTCTCTTCGATTTCTACTTTCAGTAAACCATTTCTGTCGAAATACAATTCCGCTTTATTAATCCATACATCTTTTTTTATCTGCTGCTCCATCGAATCCAGATTAAATTCATTGATACGTCTGCCTTTTATTTTTTTATCCGTAAAACTTTGCAACGATTCAATGATATCTTGTTTGTCGATAAAGAAATTATTGTTTACACCGCTAATTTGAATTTCAATTCCAGAGCAAGTGGTTTCATTTTTTTTATTTAAAGCAGCAATCAGCAATACCAAGCCGCATAGGCCCAATAAAGACCATCCCGTTATGGAAAGTATTTTTTTAAAATTATTTTTTTCTAAAAAATTCATTGTCTGCTTATGCTAAAATTTTTTTAATGGGCAATACCATGGTATCGATGTCTCCGGCCCCTGCCGTGATTAATAATTCCAGTGATTTCATTTTATTTTTTTCTTCCATTTTTTTAATCAGTTCTTCTTTCGAGCAACAAACCACTTTTGGCGAGTTCATCAGTTTCAAAATCATTTCACTTTCTACGCCTTCAATTGGTTTTTCTCTTGCCGGATAAATGGGCAACAGATAAACCTCGTCAGCCAGATTCAGTGCTTCTGCAAACCCATCTGCAAAATCTCTTGTTCTGGTGTACAAGTGTGGCTGAAATATTATGGTACATTTTTTCTCGGGAAACAAACCTTTCGCTCCGTTTATTAAAGCACTTAGTTCCTGAGGATGATGTGCATAATCATCAATCATCACTTTTTCTTCTTTTTTAATTACATATTCAAATCTTCTTTTCACACCTTTAAATTCAGCAGTGGCGGCTTTTATTTTCTCATCGGCTAGTCCGATATTTTTGGCAACAGCAATTGCAGCAACCACATTTTCTAAATTGTGCATTCCGCCCATATGCAAAACCAGATTTTCAATGACCTCTTCTTTTATTTTTACATCAAAATGATACGAGCCATTTTGCATGTGTATATTTTTTGCAAAACAATCAGCATCACTATTATTACTGCTGTAGGTAATATTGTTTGGCGTTCTGAAATTCTTTGTTTGTTCCAGCCCAAACTTCGAGATCAGCAGTCCGCCTTTTTTCACTTTGCCACTGAATTCGAGAAAAGCTTCTTTGAAACTTTCTTCGGTTCCATAAATATCAAGATGATCGGGATCCATTGCTGTAATCACAGCTATATCCGGATTCAACTTTAAAAAACTTCGGTCGTACTCATCCGCTTCTGCCACATAAACATTTTTTGAACTGCTCCAGAAGTTGGTATCATAATTAGATGCAATACCTCCTAAAAAAGCATTGCAACCATATTCGCTGTGTCTGAGAATATGTGCAATCATTGTGCTCGTGGTAGTTTTGCCGTGAGTGCCTGCTACACAAATATTAAAAGAACTACTGGTTATCAAACCCAACACTTCACTCCTCTTTAAAATACTGAACCCTTTATTCAGAAAATAATTATACTCAGTATGGTCTTTCGGAACAGCGGGAGTAAACACTACAAACAAGGCGTCTTTATCTATCAAGTCAACATTGTCTTCGTAATGAATATTTATCCCTTCCGATATCAGTTTTTTTGTCAGTTCAGTTTCTGTTTTATCATAACCACTAACCTTTACTCCTCTGCTATTGAAATAGCGTGCAATTGCGCTCATGCCAATACCGCCTACACCTAAAAAATAAACAGCACTGCCTCTACCTTCACCGGCAGCGACCTTTTTTAAAAAATCAACAATTCGTTCGTTATTATTCATCGATTCAAATAGTTCAAAATTTCTTTAGCAACAATTTCATCTGCATTGGAAATACTCAGTTTCCGGATATTTGATTGCAATGTTTCCTGCTGTATTTTATTATTCATTAATTCAATTACAGCAGGAATCAGCTTATTCAAAGCGGCTTTATCTTCAATTAATAAAGCCGCATTTTTGTTCACCAGTTTTTTTGCATTTGCCGTTTGGTGATCTTCAGCGGCATGGGGATACGGAACAAAAACGACCGGTTTAGCAACAATACATAATTCAGAAACAGACATCGCCCCACTTCTACTGATTACTACATCAGCAGCGGAATAGGCATATTCCATTTGAGTAATAAAGTCGCTTACATAAACATTTTTTTTATCGGCGCAAATAGCTCTGGCTCTTTCAATAAATGGCTTTCCTGTTTGCCAGATTAACTGCAGATTATTTTCTTCAAACAGATGTATGTTTTTTTCAATGGCTTCATTGATGCTTTTGGCACCAAGACTTCCGCCAACACATAGAACTGTTTTTTTGCCAGCAATCAAACCGAAATGATTAATGCAAGTGGTGTGATCTGTATCTATATTCAGGATCGCCTTTCTAACAGGGTTACCACTTACTATGATTTTTTCTTTTGGAAAAAAACGCTCCATTCCATCAGTTGCTGTAAATATTTTTATTGCTTTTTTACCCAGCATCATATTGCTTTTACCTGCAAAGGAATTGGCTTCATGAATGAAGGTTGGAATTCCTTTGGATTGAGCAAATCTCAAAACCGGAAAGCTTGAATACCCACCAACACCAATTACAGCATCAGGTTTAAAACGTTTAATGATGCGGGATACCTGTATAAAACTTTGAATCAGCTTTATTGGCAATCCGATATTTTTTATCAAAGAACTTCTGTTTAAGCCTGCAATGGTCAACCCTTCTATATCATATCCCGCTTGCGGTACTTTTTCCATTTCCATTTTGCCTTTAGCCCCTACAAAAAGAAAGTTGGCATCGGGCGACAATTGTTTCAACGTATTTGCAATAGCAATAGCAGGAAAAATATGCCCGCCTGTTCCGCCTCCAGCTATTATAAATCGCTTTCCGTTCATTTATGTTATATACTTTATTCCTTTTCTGCTTCTGTAACCTGTTCTTCTATTTTTTGTAATTGCGAACCTTCCAATTGTTCTACGTTTCTGGCAACACTTAAAATAATCCCAATAGATAAACAGGTAAATAGAAAACTACTACCGCCCATGCTTACCAGTGGCAATGTAACTCCGGTGTTTGGAAATAGATTTACATTAACCCCCATATTTGCTATTGCCTGTATAACCAAAGTAAAACTCAAGGCCAGTGCCAGAAATGCACCAAAAGCAAATGGACAATTACGATATATCTTGATGCATCTATACAGAAAATATAAATAAATCATGATCATAAATGCAGCACCAACCAAACCATATTCTTCTATAATAATTGCATAAATAAAATCACTGTAACAATGTGGCAAAAAATTTCGTTGAACACTATTTCCCGGACCTCTTCCAAACCATCCCCCATTGGCTATTGCAATTTTTGCCTGATTAATCTGATACAGTTTTTCATTATCATCATCATTCTTACTGTATAAAAATGTTTGAATTCTTCCTATCCATGTTGGAAGCCGCTTCACAGAGGAGAATACTTCAGGTAATTTTTTGGCGCGGTGATTTTCTTTATCATAGTTAGAAACTGCAATCATCACCAATAGTGCAACCGGAATCATCGCAATACCAACGGTGCCTAATAAATGTTTTGTACTAACCCTTCCTATAAACATTAATAAAATACTGGTTCCAAAAATCAATAATGCTGTTGATAAATTAGCCGGTGCAATTAAAATTGTAATTAAAATAACAGGAGTGATGATTGGCACAAATCCTTTTTTGAAATCTTTGATTACATTTTGTTTTCTGCTAAGCATTCTGCTCATGTACATGAACAAGGCCAGCTTAGCTAAATCTGAAGTTTGAAAAGTCATATTAATTACCGGGAGTCTGATCCATCTGCTGCCGGCATTCAATTGCACACCAAAGAATAAAGTATAAACCAACAACGGCAATGAAATCAGAAATATAATCAACGCCACTTTTGAGTAAATGGTATAATTAATACGATGAGCAAAATAAATGATGATTAAACCAAGAATGATAAACGCGAATTGTTTAAACAAATAACTTTCATTACTTCTGCTCATTCTATAAGCTAGCGAACCTGTGCTGCTATATACCAGCAACAAACTTGCCAGGGTTAGAATAATCACAATACTCCAAATTACTTTATCGCCCTTGGTTTTGTTTGCCAAATTGCCTCCAACATCGCCAATACCCCTGAAAGGAGCAGCCGTAGCGAGTTCACCATCCATTGATGGATTGAACAACTGTTTTATTTTGGAGAGAAACTGTGACATTTTATATTCTAGTATATTTTAAAATAGGAATTATAAATCTCTAACGGTTTCTTTAAATTGCTTGCCTCTGTCTTCGTAATTTTTAAAAAGATCAAAGCTTGCACAAGCCGGGCTCAACAAGACCACTTCTCCTTTATTAGAATAATGAAAAGCTGTTTTCACCGCATCCTGAATATTTTCAGTATTTACAATCAGCGGTACAATTTCTCCGAATGCATCATTTATTTTGGCATTGTCTACACCAAGACAAATGATGGCTTTTACTTTTTCTGCAACCATTTCTTTTAATAAATCATAATCGTTTCCTTTATCCACTCCACCCATAATCAGAATAACAGACTTTGTCATACTTTCCAGGGCAAACCAGGTACTGTTTACGTTAGTGGCTTTACTGTCATTAATGAATTCGACTCCTTTAATGGTTGCTACTTTTTCCATTCGGTGTTCCAGGCTTTCAAAAGTCTGCAACGCTTCTCTGATTTTTTCTTTGCGAATGTCTAAGGCCGTCGCTGCCATACTTGCTGCCATGCTATTATATTGATTATGTTTTCCTTTAACAGCAAAGTCTTCAACACTCATTTGAATTTCTTCACTCTTCCATTTCAGGTACATCTTGGCGTTTGTCAGGTACGCACCTTGTGGTAGTTCTTTACTCATAGTGATGGGAGCTTGGGTTGATTTGATGGGATAGTGAGGTATCATTTTCATCGTCAGATCATCATCGAGATTATAAATAAACACATCATCCTCTCTTTGATTTTCTATGATTCTGAATTTGCTTGCAATATAATTTTCGATTTTATAGTCGTAGCGATCTAGGTGATCTTCGGTAATATTGGTAATCACCGCTACTTTAGGTCTGAATGTTTTAATGTCGTCAAGTTGAAACGAACTAATTTCGGCAACATAAACAGGTTTGGGATCTACTGCTACTTGTCTGGCAAAAGAAAATCCAATATTGCCAACCATAGCACAATCTTTCTGTGCATGTTTAAATATGTGATATGTGAGTGCAGTAGTAGTTGTTTTGCCATTGCTGCCTGTAATTGCCACCACATCACTGTCGCCAATAAATCTGAAAGCAAATTCTATTTCGCTGATTATTGAAATATTTTTGGCTCTGATTTTTTTGATGATGTCGGCTTTCTCTGGTATACCCGGGCTCTTGATTATTTCATCCGCATTTAAAATCAAATCTGCTGAATGAATACCTTGTTCATAAGCGATATTGCTTTCGTTAAGTTCGGTAAGATATTTTTCGGCAATCATTCCACCATCGCTGACAAAGACGTCGAAGCCTTGTTGCGTGGCCAGCAATGCTGCACCAACACCGCTTTCTCCGGCTCCTAATATGACCAATCTTTTTTTCATCAGCGTTTCAGCAATTAAATAAGCGTTTTGTTTTCTGTCTCATTTTTAAATGAGAAAATAAAAAAGGGTACAGATTAAAACCGTGGTGTTTTCATCTGTTAAAAATGGTTCTTCAATGGTATTGACATTTACAGGACAAAATCATCCATAAATATCTTTGTAGGATAGATTAAAAATGGTTCTTCAATGGTATTGACATTTACAGGACAAAATCCTTAAATGCCGGTTGGTTTAGGACAAGTGTTTTTCTAAGGAAGCATTAAATAATCACACATATTATTGAGTGAATTCAATACAACTTTAAAAAATGGTTCTTCAAAAGCATCGAATTTAATGGGTAGTAATTTTCTAAGGGTAATCGATTAATTTTATAAAAACTTAAATTCTATTTTATTCTATTTTATTATCTGAGTTTCAAAGTCACTATTGCCAAAGCCACACTCAAAATGGTAACAATCCAGAAACGCACAGCAATCTTACTTTCATGAAATCCTTTTTTCTGATAATGGTGATGTAAAGGACTCATTAAAAAAACCCGTCTTCCCTCTCCATATTTCTTTTTGGTATACTTGAAATAACTCACTTGGATCATTACGCTCAAGTTTTCAACAAGAAAAACCATACAAAATATCGGTATCAATAATTCTTTTCTTACAATAATAGCCAGTGCAGCAATGATTCCTCCAAGAGCAAGACTTCCGGTATCTCCCATAAAAACCTGAGCAGGATAAGAGTTGTACCAAAGAAATCCTATACAGGCACCAACAAAAGCGGCGATAAAAATAGACAGCTCACCAAGATTGGGGATGTACATGATGTTTAAGTATTCGGCAAATTTTATATTACCACTTACATAAGCAAATATGCCTAAGCAAATTCCTATAATTGCACTCACCCCTGTTGCCAAACCATCCAGGCCATCAGTAATATTAGCGCCATTAGAAACAGCGGTAACAATAAAAATAACAATCAGTATATACACGATGTAAGCATATTCTTCAAGGCTCTTAGGTAAAAGTTTGGCATAATTAAATTCATGTCCTTTCACAAATGGAATTGTGGTAATAACAGATTTGGCATCAGTAAAAACTCTAGTTTTGCCTTCTACCATTACTGTATCATATTTTATTTTTTGTCCTTTTTTGTTATACACACTAACTGGGCTGTTTAACAGCACTTCTCTTTTTACCAAAACGTTTTGATTGAAATAGAGTGTGGCACCAACAATAATTCCCAATACAACTTGACCAAATATTTTAAATCTTCCTGCCAGACCATCTGCATCTGATTTTTTGTAATGAATACCTTTATCCTTGGCTAATCTTTTTGCTCGTATTTTAAGATAATCATCAATAAAGCCAATTGCTCCTAGCCAGAGTGTACAAAGCAGCATTAATCTTATGTAAACCTTGTGCAAATTGGCAAACATTAACGTAGGCACAATAATCGCAAGTATGATAATAATACCGCCCATGGAAGGAGTGCCTACTTTTTGTTTCTCACCTGCCAAACCAAGCTCTCTAACGGTTTCCCCCATTTGCTTTTTTTGCAAAAACAGAATTATTTTTTTTCCGAAAACAGTGGAGATTACCAAAGAAAGAATCAGGGCCAGCATCACTCTGAAAGTAATGAATTGGAAAAGTCCACCTCCCGGAAACCGGTAGTTTTCTTTTGCAAACCATTCAAATAAGTGATACAGCATTTACTTTTTTTTAAGCTCAGTTTTTTGAGCCATTTTTAAAAATTATTTTTCCAGCAATTCAAACATTTCATTTAAAACTTTCTTGTCGTCGAAATCATATTTCACACCTTTGATTTCCTGATATTTTTCGTGTCCTTTACCTGCAATCAATATGATGTCTTCTTTTCCTGATAAACTAACTGCAGTTTTGATGGCCTCTTTTCTATCGGCAATGGTGATACATTTTTTACGGGAAACTACATTCACGCCTGTTTCCATTTGTTTTAATATTTCCAATGGATCTTCGTGACGGGGATTATCTGAAGTAAGAATAACTTTGTCGCTATACTGACATGCCACTTCGGCCATCAATGGTCGTTTTGCACTGTCTCTGTTGCCTCCGCATCCAACTACCGTTATTATTTTCTTTTCTCCCTGACGTAAATTTTTTATAGTAACCAACACATTTAAAAGCGCATCTGGGGTATGTGCATAATCTACAATGCCCACTACTTTTTCATGATGACTTAATGTATAATCAAATCTTCCTTCGGCTCCGGATAGTGTGCTTAACAGTTGTAACACTTGATATTTTTCTTCTCCCAAACAAATAGCCACCCCATAAACCGCAAGAAGATTATAAGCATTGAATTCGCCAATCATTTTAAAATGCACTTCAACATCATTAACGGTCATGTGCAATCCGTTCAAACTATTTTCAAGAATTTTTCCTTTAAAATCAGCAAGTGTTTTAAGGCTATAGAAATATTTTTTAGCTGCTGTATTTTGCAACATCACGGCGCCTCTTTTTTCGTCGGCATTACTTAACGCGATTGCATTTTTAGGAAGAGAATCAAACCATGATTTTTTTACACGGATGTATTCTTCAAAAGTTTTATGATAATCGAGGTGGTCGTGAGTGATATTGCTAAAGACGCCCGCTGCAAAATCAATTCCTGCTATACGATTCTGATGAATAGCATGACTACTGCATTCCATAAATACATAACTGCATTTTTCGTCAACCATTTTCTTAAGCAAATCATTCAAATGAATAGCATCGGGAGTGGTATGGGTGGAAGAAATAATGGAATCTCCAATTTGATTTTGTACCGTGCTGATCAATCCACATTTATATCCAAGGCCAGAAAATAATTTCCATAGTAAAGTAGCAATCGTTGTTTTGCCATTGGTGCCGGTAACTCCTACTACTTTTAGTTTTGTGGACGGCTCGCCAAAAAAGTTATGACTGATTATTCCTGCAGCAACAGAACTGTCGGGAACGGAAATATAAGTAATTGCAGGATTTAGCTGTTCTGGCAATTCTTCGCAGATTATGGCAACAGCACCTTGTTGAATAGCCGCGTTAATAAAATCATGTCCATTGCTCAGGTTTCCTTTCAATGCTATGAAACAAGTTCCGGGGGTCACTTCTCTGGAATCTGTTTGCAGATTCTTAATTTCTATTGACGTACTTCCTGATACCTCACGAATGTTAACCTTGTATAAAATCTCTTTTAGCATTGACAGTAGCTCTTAATTGAGCATTAAAATTATTTTTTGACCTTTTTTAAAATTTGTTCCGGCTGTTAAACTTTGATTGATTACTTTTCCTTTTCCAGAAACCAAGGCTATGAGGCCTTTGTTTTCGAGAAGATACAAGGCATCTTTAAGCCCCATTCCTCTTACATCTGGAATTTTATTTTCAGTGGCGTTTAATTGAACAGGATTTTTTAATCCTGCGATATTCTTATGAAAACTAGCTTGGCGCCAAACGCCTGTTTCGGCAGAATCTTTAAATGATACATTTAATTCAGAAAAAATAGATTGTAAATCATTTCTCATTCCATAATAGAAATGATAAGAGGAATCAACAAACATTTTTTTATCACAAGGCTGGCTCAAATAATGGTTGTAAATATGATCACTTATTTTTTTAAGAACAGTTCCTGCCACTTCTGCTCCGTAATACTTTTTAGATTCTGTGCTGTTCTGGATCACTACTGCAATAGAATACTTTGGATTTTCTGAAGGAAAGTAACCCATAAAGGAAGACTGATATATTTTTTTTCCATTCACGTAACCTTGATTATCAAGGGCGGTTACTGCTGTTCCGGATTTTCCTGAAATAGAATAAAGAGAATCATACAATACAAGATGACCGGTTCCATGTGGGCTATCCACAACAGCTCTTAAGCATATTTTTGCCTGTCTGATTGTTTCATCACTGCAAATTTTATCTACAATAACTTCCGGGGAAAATGTTTTTACATCAACACCATGTTCTCTGATTGCATTTACGAGATAAGGGCGCATCATTTTTCCATTGTTGGCAACAGCGTTATAGAGCATTAATAAATGCAATGGTGTTACCAGCACTTCATAACCATGGGCCATAAATGGTATTGTGGTTTTTTCCCAGTATTTATCATTTGGATTTTTAACAGTGGGTCTTCCTGAAGAAGCAACGATGTCGATTCCCGTCATTTTATTTAACCGGAAATGATCAATGTGTTGCCAGAATTTCATCGGTTGTTGTTCGTAATATTGAGTAGCCATTTTAGCAAAAGCCACGTTACTGCTTTTGGCAAAGGCATCTTCTACCGTAATAACTCCAGTGCCTAGGTGCGAATCTTTTATTTTCAATCCATAAAAATATTTTGAGCCGCCTTCACAATCCACCTTTGAGTTTATGGTAACATATTTATCCTCCAGCAAACTCAGCAGTGTAACCAGTTTAAAAACGGATCCTGGTTCTGTAGATTTTCCGATACCATAATTAAGATCTTCGGCATAAGTTCCATCTGGCTGTACTCCTAAATTTGCAATGGCTTTAATTTTACCAGTTGCCGTTTCCATTACAATTGCTGTTCCGTGAGGCGAATTATTTCCAACCAGCATATCCATCAACTCTGTTTCTGTTACATCCTGAATGTAAGTATCTAAAGTAGTGATCACATCTTTTCCGTTGACAGGATCTAATTCAGCACCTTCAACAGGCATGTAGGCTCCTGCGGCATACCTCATCAGTCTTTGTCCTGATGTTCCTTTAAGCAAACTGTCATAGGTTCTTTCAAGTCCAACATTTTTTGAGGAATCTTTCCTTGAAAGACCTATGGTCCGGTTTGCTAATAATACATAGGGGTTAATTCGTTTGTCTCTTGTATCGAAGATGAATCCGCTTTTGTTTCTGCCTAAACGAACCAGAGGAAATTCGCGAAGGTCTTTGAATTCATCAAATGATATTTTTCTTTTCAGGAGATAAAAGCGTTCATTGTTTTTGTAGGCTAATTCCAGTTCGCTTTTGTATTCAGCCTGTTGTTTATCCTGAAACAAATTACTGAGGCAGTAACTTAGTGAATCAACATTTTCTTTAAACCGCTTTCCTTCTTTTTCTCTTAAACCTTCTGCGCCAAAGTCGATATAAATATCAAAAACGGGAACGGATGTACTAAGAATATTTCCATCTTCGCTATAGATACTTCCTCTTGCTGCAGAAATAGGCAAATACTTCAAATGAAGGCTGTCGCCCATGCTTCTCCAGAATTTACCCTGAGCGTTTTGGATATAAAATGCTTTACCTAATACAAAGAATCCTAAGATTATTGTACCGAGAAAGCACAGGTAAACCCTCCATAATATGTCTTTCTTTATGTCCAAAAAGTGTGTGTTTTTTTAATTGCCGATTCTGTATATATAAATTGCGTGCTTAATCTTTTGTTTTACCCGAGTCAATAAGCACTTCGGGTGGTTGTTTCAATTCTTTCAAACCCATGGGCTCCACTGCTTTTGTCATTTCGCTGGGTTTGCTTCTGAAAATAACTTCACTTTTTATTGTTTTGTACTCGTATTCCAGTTCTTTCACATTTTTTTCGCTCACCCCTATTTTTCTGATCAGCTTATCTGCATAATGTCCATTGTAGATATAAATTATTGCGATAACTGATAAAAAAAGAAGAAAAGGAATATTCTTAACTAAGTTGGAATAATTAAAATATTTCTTCCAATCAATCTTGTCATTGATTAACTGTTCTGATATATTTTGTTGTTCACTCATTTTTCGAATTATATTTTTTCTGCTATCCGAAGCTTTGCGCTTCTTGATCTGGTATTTTCTCTAACCTCTTTTTCTTTTGCTTCAATTGGTTTTTTGGAAATTACTTTCAAAGGACTTTGCGGCCTGGTTCCATATACATCATCAACAGGCAGTTCCACCGTTGAACCATATCTAAAAAAATTCTTCACGATTCTGTCTTCCAAAGAATGAAAAGTGATTACCGACATTCTTCCTCCGGGTTTCAGTAATTCAATGGATTGCTCCAGCATTTCTTTCAGCGCACCTATTTCATCATTTACGGCTATTCGCAAAGCCTGAAAAACTTTGGCGAGATATTTATTGGGATTGCCCTTTACGATTTCGTGAATTGCTTGTTTAAACTGATTGATTGTTTGAATAGCTGCAGTTTTTCTTTTCAAAACAATTAATCTGGCTAACGTTTTTGCATTGGTTACTTCACCGTATATTTCAAATAACTTTTGTAATTGCTGTTCGTCGTATGTTGCGATAATATCAGCAGCTTTCAACGATTGACGATTATCCATTCTCATATCTAAAGCGGCATCGAATCTGATTGAAAAACCTCTGCCGGCTTCATCAAACTGGTGACTGGATACACCCAGATCGGCCAGAATTCCATCAACAGCTGAACATTTATGAACTCTTAAGAATTTTTTAATGTTTCTGAAATTCTGTCTGATGAAAACAATTCGGTCATCGGCTGGAACATTTTTTAAAGCATCGGCATCCTGATCGAACACATAAAGCCTTCCATTTTCACCTAATCTTTTCAGTATTTCTCTGCTATGTCCTCCGCCGCCAAATGTGCAATCAACATAAACGCCATCTGCTTTGATGTTTAACGCATCAATGCTTTCGTGAAGTAATACAGGAACATGGTATTGATTTGGGGAATCAGAAGAATCGGTGATGTCGGATGGTTTTTGATTACTCGACATACTTATCAACTGTTCGGCTTTTCAATTTTTTTGTTCATTACTTCATTGGCCAGATTACTAAAGTCATCCGGTGTTATTGAGTCAAAGAACTGCTGGTATGTTTTTTTATCCCAGATTTCTATTTTATTCATTGCAGAAGCCAAAACGATGTCCTTTCCCAATCCTGCATATTCTGCCAGGCTTTTGGGTAATAATAATCGTCCGGCGCTATCGAGCTCAATTTGTGTTGCTCCATTCAGAAAATAACGCCTGAACTCCCTAACTTTAGGATCGAAATCGTTGAGGTTGCTAATTTGTTCAAAAAGAGGATTCCAGCTTTGTATAGGGTAAAGAGTAAGACATTTTTCAAAACCCCTATTCAATACAAAAAGTACATTCTCGCCTTCAGGTAGCTGTTTTTTGAAACCTGATGGCAAAAGAAAGCGCCCTTTCGTATCGACCGTAGATTCATATTCTCCTATGAAGCCTATCATTTTTGGGTTTTTGGGTTATGTTAATTTTAAAATCGACACAAAATAACACATTTTCCCACTTTCTGACACCAAATGGGTTAAACATTTTTATCCACAAGTGGATTTAACCCTATTTACAAGGTGTTTTAAGCCAAAAAAAGACGTTTTTTGAGCAGTCTGGTGTGAATTGTTGTGGATAACTGTGGATAACCTGAAATTACTTTACAACCGGGAGGTTGATTATGAAGGAAGACCCTTTGCCAACGGCACTTTCGGCCCTAATGGTTCCTTTGTGAGCCTCGACCATTGTTTTGACATAACTGAGTCCTAACCCAAATCCTTTTACGTTATGGATATTTCCTGTGTGAGCCCGATAGAATTTTTCAAAGATTCGGGTAAGCGTTTCTTTGTTCATACCAATGCCATTGTCTTCAATTGAAATGCGAAGATTATTGAAATTATTTTCGGTTTTAATTTTTATAATCAGCCCTGACTCCTTGGAATATTTGATAGCATTATCCAGTAAATTATTAATCAAATTGGTAAAATGCACTTCGTCCGCCATGATTAAATCATTTGGTGCGCTTAATTCTGTTTCCAGTATACCATTTTTTTCCTCCAGTGGAAGTCGAATGTTGTTTATTGCATTATTAATTAACTCGTGAGCAGAAACTTTTTGAATATTAAGCTGCAACTCTTTTCTGTCGAGCATTGCAGCTTGCAAAATAATTTCAACCTGCTTGTTCATTCTTTTGTTTTCTTCTTTGATAATATTGGTAAAATATCCCGACTTTTCTTTATCGCCGATTACTTTTTCATTTTTCAAAGCGTCAACAGCAAGTGAGATGGTAGCTATGGGTGTTTTGAATTCATGTGTCATGTTATTAATAAAATCAGATTTGATTTCACTTAATTTTTTCTGGCGAATTAAAGCTCTTATGGTTAAAAAGAATGCTGTTGTAATAATTATGGTAAACAAAATTGTACCTAAAATAAACCAGAAAATTTCTCTGAATACAATTGCACGCTGATGAGGAACGATAATGACCAGAAATTCTTCTTTGGTGAGGTTTTCGTAATTGCTTCCTGGAGCAGGTTGCAGCGGAATTGCAATATTGGTATTGTGGGTGGAATCAATGAAATATTTGAAGAAATTTTCGCTTTGAACCTGATCACCAGTAATACTATTGTCGGAAACAGCAAATTCGAAAATGATTCCATCCAGGAAGTGCTTGTCCATGGAATTTCTGATTACTGCTGCAATTTCATCCCTGGTAAATCTTTTGAGTACTGATGGTCTTAATATTTCAATCTTCATTTTTTCATTAGAACGAAATAAATCAGCCTTTTTATTGAGCGACATGAAACCATTCTTATCTTCCATCAGCTTTTCGGCGGCTTCAGTTGAAGCCAGAAAAATATTTTCCCTCAGTTGTTTTTCTTTGGTTTCACGTGCAGTTTTAAGCCACAATACCTGGAAATAAATCAACCCAAGAAGAGAGAGTGTGATGAGTATAGTTATGACAGGAAAAATCCTTTTCATAAATTCAAAGTTATAGTCTTAGTGACTTATTAAATCAATCATTAAGATCAGAAATAAATTATAAAAAACTTTGTAAGAATACCGCTGTATTTTTACAAGGCGAAATTAACGTAGAATAAGTTATGCTTGGTATATTTAATTTATTTTTTATGAACTTTAACGTGTCTTTACAAAAAACAATAAAGAATTAAGCAGACACAAATATTATTTAATTACATTAGAAAGATGAATAGTGCCAGGGAAAATAGTTTACTTATAGCTGATCCGTTTTTAAAGGACGAAAATTTTGTACGTTCAGTAATTTTCCTTTGCAGTAATAATGAAGAGGGCAGCTTTGGATTGGCCTTGAACAAAAGATTTGAATATACCATAGATCATTTAATTCCTGGACTTGCATCATTTCCCCTTCCTGTTTTTGTTGGAGGACCTGTTGGCTTAGATACCATTCATTTTCTTCATCAGTATCCTGATCTTATTCCCGACAGCCAGCCTCTGTTTGATGAATTATGCTGGGGTGGTGATTTTGAGAAAATGAAAGAACTGGTTATTTCAAAGACTATAGATATAAAAAAGATAAAGTTTTTTATTGGCTACAGCGGTTGGTCGGAAGGGCAATTAGAAAAAGAAATTGAAGAAAAGACCTGGTTAACTTGTGCGGCTAAACGAAGTTTAATATTTGACATTCCGCCTGAAAATATTTGGAAACAAAGTGTACTTGAATTAGGAGGCGAATATGAGCAGATTGTAAATTATCCTATAGACCCACAATTAAATTAAAAATAAATAATTAACTATTGTTATTCAGCATACTGAAAATACCATCCAAATTCGCGCTGCCGATTTATTGCAGAAATTTAATCGTCAATAAAAAAGAAATCTTGTATCATCCGGGACCATTATTAATTGCTTCAAATCATCCTAATTCATTTTTAGATGCCATCATACTTGCCACTATTTTTAAAAGACCTGTTTATTCATTGGCACGCGGTGACAGTTTCAAAAATAAATTCGTTTCAAAAATTTTGTACGGGATAAATATTTTACCTGTTTACCGACTCAGTGAAGGTGCGGAAAACCTCAACAGCAATTACGATACATTTGCGAAATGCAGAGATATTTTCAGGAAAAATGGCATTGTGCTCATTTTCAGCGAAGGACTTTGCGTCAACGAATGGAAACTGCGTTCGTTAAAGAAAGGCACAGCCCGACTAGCTTTCAGCAGCTGGCAGGAAGGAATTGATGTTACGGTGTTACCTACAGGAATCAACTACCACTCTTTTAAAAAATTTGGCAAAAATGTCCAACTGAAATTTGGGCAATCATTCGGCAAAGAAGCATTTGATTATCAAAACATGGATGGTAATGGTATAAAGCACTTTAATGAAAAATTAAAAATCGAATTGACTGAATTAGTGGAAACAATCGATCATGGTGATATTGAAAAATTAAAATCCACGTTTGAAGTCAAGCATAATCTAATAAAAAAGAAAGCACTTTTTTTGCCTGCTCTAATTGGCAAATGGATTCATGCACCTCTATATATCCCATTAAGAAATTTCACAAAAAAGAATGCAGGCAAAAGTGATCATTTTGATTCTATCCTTGTGGGACTTTTGTTTTTGCTTTATCCAATTTATCTAACAACAATCGCAGCCGCTTTGTATTTATGGCTGGGAAGCTGGTATTGGCTGCTCACATTTGTAACACTACCCTTGCTCGCTTGGAGCTATACACAGTTAAGAAAACAATTTTAATTAAAAACTTTTTCCTGCAGAAAATTCAATAAACGGAATAAATCCATATTGATTGATTACAGGAGAAAATCCATATCGGTACATCATGTGTCGTCTTGTTGTAATACGCTTGGATACAGAAGGAACCAGGCTCCAGTAATGTGTATTAACATAATTAGGATTTCGATGTTCAACCAGCATATAAACCTGCATATCTGATTTGGCATATGTAGCGCCGATACCGAAATCGATGAATCGATTATTTCTCTTCAAAGGCAGCAAATAATTGATACCAACAGGAATGGTTATACGATATGTCCCATTCCAATAGAACCCTTCCTCTCCACAGATACCAATCCCAGCATGAATTCCGAATCCCGACTTTTTAAATAACTGTCTTTCATAATTGGCAGACAAAACAATTCCATTACCAAACAACTGTACATATACCGTATTTAATTTTACAGAAGGGTATGCATTCAAAGCCGAATTAAGTGCTGGATTGGATTGCGTTTTTCCTAGAAATGATGATAACAGCAGGAAAAATAAATAGAGATTTTTTTTCATGATTTTCATTTTTCAAACAAGAAAATGTTTCCATGGTAACTACAAGCCACGCCATTGTAAACAACCGTCTGAGGCTCCAGAAACACGCCACCACAGCATCTTCTGTCGCCTTTTGCCTTGTTATAGTAAATCACAACTGTATCCACATCTGTACTGTTCAGCTTCAATAAAACAGTATCGTTAAAAAGTAATCGGCCATCTGAAACATGAGAATACAAACTATCTGAAGGTTTTTTTTGCATTAATGAATCTTTGAAATATCTGGGATTGGGACCGGTGATCAAATCCTCCATGGTGTTTTTATCTACAATGGTGAATTGTGGGCTAACATAACAACTTGAAAAGCAATCGCAGCCTGAAAAAAAGCTTATAATGGCAAGACATGAAATCAAAAAAAACAATTTCCTCATTTTGATTTTTTAAGTTCTCAAATATAGCCGTTTAATAAACGCTCGATGAAAAAGAAAATTTGAAAATTGTCATTGGTTTGTAATTTTTTATTTTGAAAAATCATTTGAAAAACAAGATGAACATCGCCCACCGTTGAAACGGCAGGCTAAATAAAATACAGCCAATACATTGATGCAGAGATTTGAAATAATATAATGATCATGAATTGTAATACAGCCCTCGGTTTCAACCGTGGGTGAATAAAAAAATAAATTAAACCAGGATTTCCTAATCGCCCACCGTTGAAACGGTGGGCTAAATAAAATACAGCCAATACATTGATGCGGAGATTTGAAATAATATAATGATCATGAATTGTAATACAGCACACGGTTTCAACCGTGGGTGAATAAAAAAATAAATTAAACCAGGATTTCCTAATCGCCCATCGTTGAAACGGTGGGCTAAAATAAAATACAATCAAACGTATAAAACAATGTGATACGATTTTATAATGAGTTATTGTT
>CALQSB010000029.1 GCA_943333125.1 Chitinophaga pinensis | reverse complement strand
GATGACTAAAATGGAAAAATCTCTGGATAAGGGATTTAATACCTGGACGATATCTAATTTAAATAAACTTGCTGCTGGAACTTATCTGCTTCAGTTGGAAACAAATTCAGGAATTACCTTGAATCGAAAATTTATAAAAAAATAGTTTCTGGGTTTAATGATCATTTAAAGGAAGTCCTCTTTTCTGATATTCAACCCAGTTGATGTATTCAGGTGCAACCCGATGTTCTTCCATGGTGATACAACTATCAACTGGACAAACCAACTGACATAAATTACAACCCACACATTCTTCATCTTTAATAGAATAGGTATTGTAAGGTTTACCCTGAGCCAAATCTATGGCCTGATGAGAAGTATCTTCACACGCAATATAACACAATCCGCAATGGATGCATTTATCCTGATTGATTTTTGCAATATGATGATAATTGATATCCAAGTCTTCCCAATGCACGATATTATCAACTGATTTACCGATAAAATCATTCAGTGTTTTAAATCCTTTTTCATCCATCCAATTGTTCATTCCTTCAATCATATCTTCCACAATTCTGAAACCATGCTTCATTGCTGCTGTACAAACCTGAACATTGCTGGCACCGAGCAGCATAAATTCAACAGCATCTTTCCAGGTACTAACACCACCGATACCCGAAATTGGTATTTTTTTTGTGGCTTCGTTTTGAGCAAGTGTTGTAAGAAATTTTAAAGCGATAGGTTTTACTGCAGGACCGCAATAGCCACCAAATACGCTTTTACCAGCAACATATGGATTGGGCACAAGGGTATCTAAATCTACTCCTGTTACCGACTGAATGGTATTAATTAATGAAAGGGCATTTGTGCCTGCTTCCACCACAGCCTCACCTGTAGGTATAACCGAATGAACATTGGGTGTAAGTTTGGTAATAACCGGTATCGTTGCTTTTTCCATAACCCATTCTACAACCATCTTTGCAATTTCCGGATCCTGACCAACTGAAGCTCCCATGCCTCGTTCCGTCATGCCATGAGGACATCCGAAATTCAATTCCAAACCATGAGCGCCGGTATCTTCCACTTTTTTAATTAATTCGTGCCAGCTATTTTTATCATTGTCTGCCATTAATGAAACAATCATCGCTCTGTCGGGAAAAAGTTTTAAACATTCTACGATTTCCTTCAAATTTATTTCTAATGGACGATCACTGATCAATTCAATATTATTAAAGCCCATAATTTTATGACCTCCATAATTAACAGCAGAATATCTTGATGAAACATTCTTAACCTGAGAACCTAAAGTTTTCCATACTACTCCGCCCCATCCTGCTTCAAACGCGCGAAGTACGTTTATCTTTTTATCTGTTGGTGGTGCACTTGCAAGCCAAAAAGGATTGGGTGATTTTATACCGAGGAAGTTTGATCTTATGTCAGCCATAATACTATTTTGAATGTTATATGTTGAATCTTAAATGATTATTATGCTTTGTTTTATTTTGGATATTGATTGATTATGTTATTTCGATAATGACTCTTGTGATGTTTTTACAATTTTTGTCAAAATGTTGATGATATGGTTTATTTTTTCAAGCGGAATAGAATAATCCATTTTCACTAATTCACTTTTATCCAATAATCTCAGCCAATATTTTGATTCTCTTGCCTCTTTAGAAGCAATTGACATTTTTGTGATAAAATCTTTTTTAGTTTGCGCGGCATTTGCTTCTTCCACATTTGCTCCTATGCTTGTTCCACTTCTAAGCAATTGCTTAGATAACACTTATTCTTTATGATCAATTAGTTTTTTATAAAGTTCAATTATCAATAATGAAAATTCAAAACTTAACTCTGAAATCTTATTTTCAGTTTTCATAAACTAAACATTTACAATCATCACTCAAAACTTATCAAAATCATCAAACATTCATCACTCAACATTAAACATTCAAAATAAAATCAAGTATCGCTTTCGCACCATCTTTTCCCGCCTGCACTGCATCGACGACTTCTCTGCCTCCGTTCACACAATCGCCGCCGGCAAAAACACCCTTGAGGTTTGTAAGTGAATGATTGACTTTGAGTTTACCGTTTTGATTTTCTAAATTATTTGTTGTTACCAATGATTGATAAGGAGTCTGACCTGCCGCTTTAATAACCATGTCAACTGCTAATGTAAATGTTTCTCCAGTGGCAACTGGCGCGCATCTTCCTGAAGCATCAGGTTCACCCAATTTCATTTTTTCTGCAACAAGGTGAGTTACTTTCCCATTTTCACCAATTACTTCTTTGGGTGCTGCAAGCCAGATGATTTTACAAGCGTCTAACATGGCAATATCCAACTCAACTTGTGTGCAAGGCATTTCTTCCTTTGTTCGTCTATACAACATAGTTACTTCAGATGCTCCAAGTCTTTTTGCCTGAGTAGCGGCATCAATCGCTGTCATTCCCATACCAATTACCGCTACTTTATCTCCCACAGAAACCTTATTAAATCCACTATTTCTAATATCATAGATAAAGCTAATCGCGTCTATAACACCTTCCATGTTTTCGCCGGGAATGTCAAGCTGACGTGCCAAACCTACGCCGATAGCAAGATATACGGCATCGTAATTTTTTTGCAACTCGTCGATCGAGATATTCTTTCCCAATTCCTGTTCGTATTTTATTTCAATACCACCGATAGATAAAATATAATCCACCTCGTCTTTGCAAAACTGTGGTGTCACTTTATACGCAGCAATTCCATAAGTCATTAAGCCGCCGCCCAGTTTTTCTTTTTCATAAATAGTAACGTCTATTCCTTCTCGTGATAATACATGAGCGCAACTCAAACCAGCAGGACCCGCACCTATTATAGCCACCTTCTTTCCTGTGTTTTGTTTTCTGCTGAACAACTGCCATTTCTTTTCCATCGCCATTTCGGTACTATATCGCTGTAACTTGGCAATAGGTATGGGCTCATCATGCATCAGATTATACACACAAGCGCCTTCGCATAATTTTTCTACAGGACAAACTTTACTGCAACCGGCTCCCATTATATTAGAAGTAAAAATCGTGTGCGCACTTCCTTTAATATTATCAGTAGTAATTTGCTTGATAAACTTTGGCACATCAATACTTGTTGGACAGCTTTTCATACAGGGTGCATCATAGCAAAATAAACACCTGTTGGCTTCCACTAAAGCGGCATCTTTATTTTCAAAGGCGGGATGTATATCTTCAAAATTCTTTTCGTATTGTTCTTTGGAAAGTCTGTTGTTAATTATGGACATGTACTTTTTGTTTAATTAATTTTTTAGAGTTGGGTAATCGCTCCGTAAGTTTCGGGTCTTCTGTCTCTGAAAAACTGCCATTTGCTTCTCACTGTATCAATCATATCCAGATCAAATTCAGCAATTAGCAATTCGTCATTATCTTCAGAAGCTGTAGCAAATATTTCACCGATGGGATTAACAAAATAAGAAGTACCATAAAATTTTCCGAGATTCCATGGAGCTTCTGTACCTACTCTATTAATACAACCCATAAAATATCCATTGGCCACTGCATGAGCAGGCTGTTCTAACTTCCATAAATTTTGCGACTGACCAACTGTAGTAGCGGAAGGATTGTAAACAATTTCAGCGCCATTTAAACCAAGACATCTGGCGCCATCAGGAAAGTGTCTGTCATAACAAATATAAACACCAACTTTAGCGTACTTCGTTTGAAATACAGGATAGCCAAGGTTTCCAGGCTTAAAGAAGAATTTTTCCCAGAACCCACCGGTATGTGGAATATGACTCTTCCGATATTTCCCCAAATATGTTCCGTCGGCATCAATTACTGCAGCTGTATTATACAAAACACCAGATTGTTCTTTTTCATAAACCGGAACAATGATAACCATGTTGTACTTCTTTGCGTATTCAGCAATTCTGTTGGTCGTTGGTCCAGGCACAGCCTCAGCTGAAGCATACCATTTAGGATCCTGACCCGGGCAGAAATAGGGTGTAGTAAAAATCTCCTGAAAGCATAGAATCTGAACTCCTTTCTTTCCTGCTTCTTCAATGAAAGGAATATGTTTCTGAAACATAGCTTCCTTAATTTCTTCAATTGTACCTTCTCCTTCTGTTTTAGGAAGACTCATTTGAATCAATCCTGATTTAATAATTCTTGGCATGTTAATTTTTTATTTAAATATTTTGAGAAACTTTATTTCTTTTTACAAATTGGCCATAGCCTTTCTTAATAAGGCATTGGTTATTATCAATAGCCACCTTTCCTCTTAATAAAACTGTTTTTACTTTTCCGGTAATCTCCCAGCCTTCATAACCACTATAGTCAACATTCATGTGATGCGTTTTTGCGGATAAAGTATGTTGTTCATTTGGATCGATGATTACAATATCTGCATCGCTGCCAATGGCAATAGTTCCTTTCTTTGGAAACATTCCAAATATTTTGGCGACGTTAGTACTAGTGATTTCTACATATTTATTCAAAGTGATTTTATTTTTCATTACTCCTTCACTGAATAACAATTCCATTCTGTTTTCAACTGCAGGATGTCCATTAGGGATTTTTGAAAAATCATCTTTGCCCATTAATTTTTGTTCCCACATAAATGGACAGTGATCCGTTGCTACAATTTGCACTAATCCCTGATTTATTCCGGCCCATAATGTAGCCTGGTCTTTTTTCTCTCTTAATGGTGGACTCATTACCCATTTTGCACCTTCGAAATCTTTTTCATACAAACTGGCATCTAAAAGTAAATATTGAATGCAGGTTTCCACGAAAATGTGTTGATTTCTTTTAGTCGCATTACGAACTGCATGGAGAGCGCCTTCGCATGTAAGATGCACAATATAGCCTGGACATTCGGTATAACTCGCCATATCTAAAAAACGTTCGCTTGCTTCTGCTTCTGTGATTTCTGGTTGAGATAAATAATGATATAATGGAGACAATTTACCTTCTTCTCTGTGCTTTTGTACCAGATAATCAATCATATCACCGTTAGTAGCATGCACATTAATTAAACCGCCATGTTTTTTCACCTCTTCCATTAATCCAATCATTTGACGATCATCAATCATCAATGCACCTTTATATGCCATAAATGTTTTAAAAGAAGTAATGCCTTCTTTTTCAATCATGGTTTTAATTTCCTTTTTTGTATTTTCATTAAAATCAGTAACGGCCATGTGAAAACTATAATCACCTACTGCGTTACCGTTAGCCCTTCCGCTCCATTCATCAAAAGCAGACTGTAAGCTGCTGCCTTGTTTCTGTAAAATAAAGTCTATGACCATTGTGGTACCACCATACAAAGCTGCTCTGGTGCCTGTTTCATAATTATCGCTCGAGTAAGTTCCCATAAAGGGCATATCCAAATGAACATGCGGATCAATTCCGCCGGGAATGACCAATTTACCAGCAGCATCAATTATTGTATCTGCAGTGTTAGATAAATTTTTTCCAATAGCAACAATACTTTCATTTTCAATAAAAATATCAGCTATATAATCTGCATCAGCAGTGATGATGCGGCCATTTTTAATTAATACACTCATTTTATAAAATTACTCTAGATTAATTTGACTTCTTCTTCATTAATAAATAATAAGCAATAGCACTTACCGCAAATCCAACAAACCAGGCGTAATGATATAAGTGGTTAATCCACGCCGGAAATGCGGTTGCATCAATCACTTTTATTTGCAATAAAAATCCGGGCACATTCGGAAGAATGCCCACCAGCAAAGCGATGATAGCAGCAACATTAAATCCATTTTTATAGCTATACGCTCCATCATGCTTATATAAATCTACTTCTATTAAATTCTTTTTCCGGATAAAAAAATAATCAGCAATCATGATGCCACCAATGGGGCCCAATAAACTTGAGTAAGCAATCAGCCAGGTAAAAATATAGCCATTAGGATCGGCAATTAATTTCCAAGGGAAAATCAAAATGCCTATAAGTCCGGTGATATATCCTCCGGTTCTAAAATTTATTTTTTTAGGAGAAAGATTGGAAAAGTCATTAGCCGGACTAATAATATTTGCCGCAATATTAGTAGCTAAAGTAGAAATAGCAATGGCTATCATCACCAAACTAATCAGCATTTTACTTTGAAAATGCATGGATAACTCCATTGGGTCCCAGATGGTTGTTTTGTAAAGAATAGTTGTAGATAAAGTAACTACAATGGAAATAAAGGAAAAGATTGCCATTGATGGGGGAAGTCCGATAATTTGTCCTCTTATCTGTGCTTTCTGATTTACGGCATATCTGGTAAAATCTGTAATATTTAAAGAAACGGTTGCCCAAAACCCAACCACGCCTGTAAGTGCAGGAAAAAAGAAAGCGAAGAAATCAGTTGAATTTGCAAAAGAAGAAGTTTGGTTTAAGATTTCTCCTAAACTGCCCACGCTCGAAATAGCCCAGTATAATAATGCCAGTGCAGCGATTGGAAGGAAGAAAGCTTTGAATACCAATAGTTTTTTTATACTGTCTACGCCAAGATAAATAACATACATATTTAACAGCCAAAACAGAAAGAAGCAGATGGCAGGACCGGTTTCTAATCCAAAAGAATCAGGAAATATTTGTGGCAACGTGCCTAATGAAGGAATCCACAATACCAGCATTTTATAAATAGAATCTCCGCCTATCCAGGTTTGAATACCAAACCATCCACAGGCAACAATGGCACGAAGCATCGCAGGAATATTAGCGCCCTTGGTACCAAAACTAACCCTTGCCAACACAGGAAATGGAATGCCGTATTTGGCACCGGCATGGCCATTTAAAATCATGGGTATTAATACAACTATATTACCTACTAAAATGGTGATGATCGCTTCCCACCAATTCATCCCACCTTTGATCAATGAGCCTGCCAGTAAATAAGTAGGAATACAAAGACTCATGCTAATCCATAATGCGGCATAATTCCATGTGCCCCATTTACGATCTGATTGCGCAACCGGTGCTAAATCTTCATTGGTAAGTGAAGCGTCGAATTGTTGAGAATGTTCCATAATTGTAGCTTAGTATTTAAAAATGAAAATCGTTTTTAATTTACATGCTCATCAGCAATTTTAATCGCTTCACTGATAATAGCAAGTCCCTCATCAATCTGTGCTTTTGTTACACATAGCGGAGGCGCTACAAATATATAACTCCATCTTACAAAAGTATACATTCCCAATTCTCTTATTTTTGCAGCCACTTTATTCATCACCACCATTTCTTCTGGCTTTGCATTAAATGGAGCCATAGGTTCTTTGGTATTTCTATTTTTTACCAGCTCAATACATCCCAATAAACCAGTAGTTCTATAGTTACCGATTGAAGGATGTTTATCAAAAAGTCCTTTCATTTTTTCTGTAACATATGCTCCCATTGCGGCAGCATTTTCAATTAAATTTTCATCTTCATATATCTTCAGTGTTTCCAATGCTGCAGCACAACTTACCGGATGAGCAGAATAAGTTAATCCCAATGGCAACATCACTTCGTCATATTTAGCAGCAATTTTATCCGAAACCATTAAGCATCCAAAAGGCAGGTAACCACAAGTCAGTCCTTTTGCCATAGCAATCATATCAGGAATAATCCCATGATTTTCAAATCCAAACCATTTTCCTGTGCGGCCAAAACCACTCATCACTTCATCCATAATTAATAAAATGCCGTGCTTATTGCAAATTTCCCTTACGGATTTTAAATAACCTACAGGATATTGCAAACAACCAGAAGATCCTGATTCACCTTCCAGCAATATAGCTGCGATAGTTGCCGGACCTTCATAAGCGATCATGCGTTCCAGTTGAGAAACAGATTCTTTCAGTAGATTTTCTTCTCCGTATTCCCAGCGATAGAAATAAGGCAAATCGAAATGGATGAAATTGGGTGCCTGTTGAGTATCCACAGGAATTTTGCGAGGATCGCCACTTGCAGAAATAGCTCCAATTGAAGCGCCGTGATAAGACTGATAACGGCTTAATATTTTATGACGGCCGGTATAATGTCTAGCCAGCTTAATCCCATTTTCAATAGAAGTGGCGCCACATAAAGTAAAGAATGCTTTATTTAAATCACCTGGACAAATCTCCGCTAATTTTTTTCCTAACTCGCCTCTAACTTTGGTCACACAACTTGGAGTAACATAACTTACTTCTTGCATTTGCCTAACCACTGCATCGGTTATACGCTGATTTCCGTGGCCAATATTTACGTTCATTAACCCGGAAGAAAAATCAATGATTTTATTGCCCTCATAATCATATAAATAAACACCTTCAGCATGCTTAACTGCAATTGGATTTTGTCCGGATTGTTTACTCCAGGAAAATAAAGTATACTCTAAATTATTCTGAACTACTTCTTTTGTTTCTGACATTGATACTGTTTTTGACATGATTATATTTTTAACTCATCCAGTTAACACCAGCTTCGGCATTCCATTTGGTTGTACTCTTTTTTAATTTGGTCCAGAATTCAATTGAACTTTTTCCGGTAATATCTCCTACTCCAAATTTGCTTTCATTCCACCCGCCAAAAGAAAATGGTTCTCTTGGAACAGGCACGCCTACATTAACACCAATCATTCCGGCACTTGCTTTATCAATAATATATCTTGCCATACCGCCATTTTGTGTAAATACGCTTGCTGCATTTCCATAAGGATTATTGTTTTCAATAGCTAATGCTTCATCTACTGTATTGGTGCGCATGATGCTGATTACTGGTCCAAAAATTTCTTCAGTAGCCACAGACATATCCGGAGTTACAAAGTCAATTACGGTAGGTCCTACATAAGTCCCCTCTTCTTTGCCTTTTACTTTTGTATTTCTACCATCAACCAAAATCTTTGCACCCTGTTGTTCTGCTTCGGTAATATATTTTTCAATACGCTCCTGTGATTCTTTATTAATAACGGCGCCTAAATTTTCGCCAGGGATTATTTTTCTGGCTTCATCACAAATTTTCTCAATGATATGGTCTACATTTCCTACGCCAATCATTGCACTTGCTGCCATACAACGCTGACCTGCGCAACCACTCATTGAAGCGGCAACATTTTGAGCTGTCATAGCAGGAATAGCGTCTGGCAAAACCATCAAATGATTTTTTGCTCCACCCAATGCGAGACATCTTTTATAATTTGAAGTAGATCGCTGATAAACAATTTTAGCTACTTTGGTAGAACCTACAAATGAAACGGCTTCGATACCAGGATGATCACAAATAGCTTCTACAATTTCTATTCCACCATTTACAATATTGAAAACACCATCTGGCAATCCCGCTTCTTTTAATAATAAAGCAATTTTTGCACAACTTAATGGCACTTTTTCTGATGGTTTTAAAATCATACAATTTCCTAGAGCAATGGCATTGGGTATCGTCCAATTGGGCACCATGCTAGGGAAATTAAATGGAACGATTGATGCCACCACGCCAAGAGCCACATGCTCAGTTCTACATTCAACACCACGACTTACTTCTAGCACTTCACCGGTAACCAATTGAGGCAACGAAGTGGCAAATTCAGTCAGTTCAATACATTTTTCTATCTCAGCAACAGATTCTCCATAAGTTTTTCCATTTTCTTCACTGCATAGTTCTGCAAGTTCTTTAAGGTTTTTCTCCAGTAATGTTTTATATCTGAAGAAAACCTGTACCCTTTCTTTAATTGGAGTTTTACTCCAGGAAGTAAATGCGGCTTTTGCTGCAGAAACTGCATTGTCAAGATCTACTGAGGATGACATGGGCACTTTTGAAAGCAATTTTCCATCTAAAGGAGATACTATATCTAAAAATTTATTCGTGTGTGAATCAATAAATTGTCCATTCACGTAGTTCTGAGTCTTTGAGTATTTCATATCTGCTAAATAAAATTATTTTATAAATAATTAGAAAAAATAAAAATAATTCATTTTTTAGACTAAATAAAATATTATTTTTACTTCTACGGTTAAATAATAACATGCAGCAAACAAATCCATCAGTCTTAGACGATCTTGATTTTCAGATTTTGTCCTTTCTACAAATGGATGGGAGAATGTCGTTTACGGTGATCGCAGAAAAATTAAATGTGTCTATTGGAACGATCCGAACCCGGTTTAATAAAATGATAGAAGATAGCACTGTAAATATTATTGGAAGGGTTAATCCTGATAAAGTTGGATTTCAATGTTACGCTCACATTGCTGTTTATGCAAGACCTGCCATTTTAAAAGAAGAAATAGCTGAAAAAATAGCAAAAATGCCAGAAGTGAGTTTTTTAGCGATGACATCGGGAGATTATGATCTTGAGGTTGATGTGATGTGCAGAGATAACAACCATTTAGTTGAATATGTGAATCAACTGAGTAAGATTGAAGGCGTGAATCAAACAAAAACAACAATTTATCTCAAAGTTTATAAATACGCCCAGCCTGATTTAAAATTATTAAAATAAGAAGCCACCCATTGTGGGTGGCTCTTTTTATGTGATGAGAAAAAATCGACTATTGTTTGATCAAAGATGTATTTAAGGTTTTGCCATTCCCTTCTAATTTTATTTCATATTTTCCGGGAGCTAGATTCCTGTCCATTTGCAATTTCATTGATGATCCTTTTGAAGAGTACTTCGCATTTTGGCTGGCAACAACCTGACCGGCAATATTATAAAGTTTCAAATTATAATTACCCGTTTCCATGTTGTTCATTTTGATATTGATTTCGTTGCCAATTACCGGATTAGGATAAATAGATATGGCAGGCTCATCCAAAACAACTGGCAATGTCTTTGCAGAAGTTTCAATTGTTTTAATTTGAGTTTTAACAACAGGGGTTGTTGAATTTGCATTATAAACAATACTGAAACGGTCGGCAGCATAAGATGCTGGATCGTCATTGATGGTAAATTCAACATAAGTTGAACCACTTAAATCAACCTTAATATTATTTGTTGTTGCAGAATAGTTATCTTTTACTGTTGCTGTAATATCTTCATTTGTCATGTTTTCTGCAACTATATCCAAACGATACTGTTGTTTTTTCGTTTGAGCTAAATTTATGAAACTTGTATCTATGCCTGTTATATCATTCTTTCTTTCGATAGCAAGTGAATGTCCATCTCTTCTGAAGCTGATGCTTTCTCCAGCACCGTTCAATTTAGACACATCATTTTTGTCGTAGCCTTTGAAATTGTTGCTATGAAAAGTAGTCATTGAGCCATCCAAAAGACCATAAGTTCCGTCGGTTTCTTTTTCGTAAAGATTTACTCTTAATGATTTGGCAGTATTGTTTGATCTTCCAAAAACAAAATCACTTCCGTTTGTAGATTTGTCTGACTCTTTTATTATCAAAGATCCCGGATTAGTGCCATCTTCTGATTCGATGATAACCGCTTCGCCACTTGGGATATACTGACTTATCGGACTTGAAGAAGTGGTAACATCGTAAAGACCACTGGAAGCATTATAGCTAACCGTTACATAAGCACCTAACCCTTGATATCCGGCTAATTTTGGATCCCAGATATAAAATGAATTTTTAACATTGGATTTGGTAATAGTAGCGAAATTAATTTCAGCAGGATATGGATTACCTAGGATGGTAAAGTTATGAGCATTAACATCAAAGGTCTGATTTCCTGTATTCACATCTCCTTTTATTCTTAAAGTTGTTTCTGTTATTGCTGCACCCAATCCCAAAGAAAGATTAATACTTCTATCTCCGCGGATATAAATCATATAACCATTATAATCTGTTATAGGTCTTATTGTGCCGGGTACTGGTGGCAATCCAGAAAATGTATTAGTAGTGTTATCATAATATTTTACAGAAGGCAAATTTGTTGGGCTTTGGTCAAATCCATTAGCAGTAGCGCCACCTGTAATATGTACTCCATAATGTAAAGTCGGGTTTGGATTTGAAATTACATTTGAAACTAACGAACCAGAATAAGCGCTTTCCTGCCAAGCACCGCAAATAGTTGGCGCTGTTGATGATTTTACCGGAACACTCAGTAATCTCCATGCTTTACGCAAAGGAATAAAACGCTCAATACTTGCTTTTCCTATAATAATTGCAGTGGCTTTTCCCAGACCGTCAACAGGTAGCGGGGCAATTCTTGCAGTTCCATTAGCATCTGATTTTAAAACTAAATTATCATTTGTATAAAGAGTTTTGCCATCATTAATAGTCAGTGTACCTGTAATTGAATCTGTGTCTGCAAGTGTTACATCATTACTTAGAGTTAGATTTTTTATTTTATTAGTATAAAACAAACCACTTGCAATTGTTTGACCTGTTGATCCACTAAATTCAACTGTGCCATTAGTAACATCAAAAACTCCTGTACTGCTGGCATTGCCGTAAATTTTAATGGTAGCATCATCTACATAAAGTGCGCCATCGCTATCAATGGTCAGATCGCCTACTTTTGCTTCCTGAGCAGAAACTAGCGTTGGATAATTTCTTCTTCCTGAAAGAGGATTGGGAATAGTTACATCAGAAGAAGAATCAGGTAGTCCGCCATACCAGTTTCTTGGAGTGAACCAATCTGTTGTATAATCAGCACCTGTCCAATGATATTTTGTTATTTTTTCCCCAATTACAAAGTCTTCCAAAACAGTTATATTAGAGATCGTTATAGAATTGGCAACCTCTGTGGAAGGAGTATATTTTGTCCAAACAGATCCGTCAAATTTACCTGATAAGAAATTATTAACGTCTACTCCAGCGTCAGCTTGAGCAGCGTTCCATTCAAAAACTATTGCAGCCCTTGAAAAAACAATGCCCTGGTTGGTGAAAGACCAATATTGATTAACACTTTTTAATGGATCAACCCCTGAATAATCAATTTCAGGATGATCATTCGATATTATTGTGGCAATTAAACTGCCTCCAGTAGTAACTGAACTTGCATTTAATGTTGCCGGAGAATAATAATTTGCAGTTCCAATTTCAAATTTTTTGGAAACTGAAGCACCTGTCGCAACTGATTCTTTGAGGTTCCCATAAACCCAGCCTGTTGATTGACTTGCATTAGAAATACTTGCTGATGAAGAAATAATCATATTGTTATTATCCGTTTGTATAATTCCAGAAGTAAATTTTAGATTATTGGTAACAGTTACATCCGAGCTAAGAATCAAATTACCTAAGGTTTTATTGATGGTCATATTAACAAGACTACTCAATAAATTAATAGTCTGATTAGCAGTGCCATTAAATTCATAAATAGCATTTGTTCCGGAAATACTTCCTCCATTCATTGTAAAGCCTCCTTGAATGGAAACGGTTATAGCATTTGTTGAGGTACTTAGCGCTCCACTTTGTATAGTTAAGTCACCAGCAACAGCAAACGACAAAGAAGCTGATTTAGTTCCACCGCCTTCAAGTAATAAATTACCATAAGTTTGACTAGAAATAGTCTGATTAGAACCATAATAATCCACCAGACTTCCTGATGAGAAAGTTTTTGTTGAAAATCCAGTTGGAAAACTACTTGCGCCACTTGTTTTTAATACTGCTCCAGCAGCAAGAGATATTGTACCTCCTGTGGTAAACCTTCCTCTGTTTGCAGAAAAAGATCCCATATCAAAAGTTCCTTCTTTAATTATAACATTTCCGGCATCACTGGATCTTGAATAAAGTAGCGGCAAGCTTGCAGTTAGAGATTTAACCCCGGAGCCGCTAATCATTAATGTAGAGTATGTATAGGCCGAACTCACTAATTGATCAACAACAGTTGAGCCATAATCGACTATTGAACCACTATTTAGATTAAATACACCTGTGAAATTGTAGTTTTCTGTAAAATCACTTGTGTTAACAATCAATTTTCCCCCATTGTCTACATTACATGAAACATTAGAAGTGATTTTGTAACTTGGAATAACACCAGGGTTAACTTCACCAGCTACCGTAAATACAGCTCCAGAACCAGATATGTTCAAATTATTAGTTAAAACAATTTTTGATCCCGAATAAATATAAAGTTTTCTAAAATTAGTTACACTATCACCACCGAATTCCTGAATAGTTCCATTGGTTTGGCTTGTTACTATTGTTGACCCTACAGCGGTTAAATAATTTCCATTGTTTGACCAATTACCTTTAATACTAATGGCAATATTACTACCATGAGAAAGGGTGCCATTTGATTCGATATTCAGGTTACCATAGATTCGCAAACGAGTATTAGCTAGTAAACTAGCTGTAACTGCTCCTCCAATTGTGAGGGAATTACAGTACGCTCTGCTGCCCACTATTGGTTGATTTGAGCCTGTGAAATTTGCATCACCAATAATTACATCCTTAGTAGAATCGGGGATTCCATTTGACCAGTTAGAAGCTAGGTTCCAGGAGGTACTTGTTGTTCCCTTCCAGCTTGTGGAGGTTTGTGCAAATGAATGCTGGCTTAGGAGGACCAGCAATAATAATAATAGCTTGTTTGTGTAGATAGATTTGTTCATATGATTTGGATATTTGGTTGTTCAAACTTTAAAACGCCGTTTATTCATAAATATTATGATTTTTTTAAAATAAAATAATCCAATCGATTTGCCAGGCCGTCTTTTATTAAAGGAGTTTTATTTGCATAATATTAATTGTCAATTAGTTATGATCTTTTGTTGTAAAATAAGCTATTGAAAAATGGAAACTAAATTTTTTCAAGTTGACGAATTTTTAAAATAACTTTCAATAATGAAAAAATGGTTATTTCTACTATTGATATTTAACTTTTCAGCATGTAAGAAAAAACATGAGAATATTTACGGTCAAGTGATTGTCAGCGGAAAAATTACAGATATCGTTTCCAATTTGCCTATTCAAAATTCATTAGTACAATTGATTAAAGTGGAACAGCTGCCCAATGGTTTGGGCGGAACTTCGGCTGTTAGTACAGAAATTGCTATTGCTGATACAACAGATGCTTTGGGAAACTATACATTATCATTTACAGCTACTGGTGAATATGAGTTTGAAGTTCTTGCATTGCCAAGTGATGATCAACATGTGCTTTCTGATTATACCAAATCTCAAGATCATACCATTCAAACAGCCGGCGCATTTATTAAAGATTTAAAATGCCATCGTAGTGCTTTCGCAAAAGTTACGATCAAAAATATTCCTCCAATTGACACGCCATATTTTATTAATCTATCAGCACAGAATAATATAACGCTAAATAATTTTTTTAAAGACACTTTAGTTTACTTGAAATTAGTAGGCAATCCTGATTTCTCGAATTCAATTCGTTTCAATAAAAATAACGAACAAATACATGATTTAAATAGAACCGTTGTTGCTTGGGATACGATTCCAATGGAGTTGAATTATTAATCTATAGCTATCACTTTTCTTTTACACTCTTTTCAATGAAACAAAAAAGACAATCCTTTCGAATTGTCTTTTTAAAATCGAAATACAGTAATGAAATTATTAAAATGCTTCGTAATTAAATGTTTGTCCGCCAACTGATATTTCATACATAAGCCCACCCTTGATTTGAACAAAAATTAAAATGCCATTAGCATAGCTTGCATTTACAGAAGCTCCTGAAGCAGCAATGACAGCAGAAACTTGTGCTGATATTTTTAATTTATTTTCTTTGAAATCATCAAAGTTTGATTTGTTTTCAAAGAAAATAACTTCTCTGTAACCTTGTCCACCTGCCTGGAATCCAATACTTACCTGGGATAATTTTGCAGTTCCAATAGCTGTCTTTTTTTGATATACAATTCCATTTCCAAATGCACCTCCCACACCCAGGCCGCCTTTTCCTACATTTGGAAATACAACATATGCGTAAGAATCATCGAATCGATTTTTCATTTCAGCATCAGTTTTGATGAATGCATCGATAGCACTTTTTGAATCAGTAATCATTTTTTTGTTTTTACTGCTGTATTGCGCATTAACAATTGTAGTGACAAATAAAGCAGAACATATTAAAATTGATTTTAAGTTTCTAAAAATGTTTTTTGTTTTCATAGTTTAGTTTTTAAGTGAGAATGTTTTTTTAGGTGAGTGTTGGTTGCTATCATTAGAAATATCTGATTCCATTATTATCTAGCTCCTTTAATGATTCGTAATAACAATGAAATAATCGCAATCACAAGCAATATATGTATCAGCCATCCTAAATGATATCCAATAAATCCTATTGCCCAAAGAATTATAAATATTACAGCAATTATGTAAAGTAGATTTCCCATTTTATACCCATTAAGTTTGCATCGACATTGACGCTAACGAAAATAAGAATGAGCTATATGGATTTATGTGATTATAAAAGTACTTTTTTGTGATTGCTGTCTTATTTTACTTTTTTAAAGGGATTTCAAAATTCAAAAAGGGAAATAATTAAAACAAAAAATGACAATCCGTTTTTGGATTGTCATTTTGGAAGTATTGTCGGGACGATTACCGGGAGTTCGGACTTTTTGGAAGATTTTTTTAATATCAATCAATTTGAAATTCAAAAATGACTAGAATTGTAATTAATTAATTTTTGTAATTTAGATTATGAAAACAAATTTGATTACTTCTGAGTATTTGAACTACTATAAATCAAAACAACCAATTTCAATTTTAAAGCATTTTAACAAAATAAAGGAGACTGCTTTAAATGCCGAATCTTTTGGATATAACATTGCAAAGTCATCCGTATATTCTTCTATGATTGAAGGAAATCCAATAGATTTTGACTCCTATTTAAGATATACGAATTCTGGATTCAACACTAAAAGTAAATCTTTCAAAGAAATTCAGGACTTAATAAACGCTTATGATTTTGCAAGTAAAAATCCATTAAATAAAAAAAATATTTTAACCGCCCATAAAATTCTATCTAAAAATCTACTTGAGGAAGAAAAATACAGCGGAAACATACGAGACAAAGATGTTTTCATCTTCGGAGGTGGCATTAAAATATATGAAGGTGCGAAAAAAGAGATAGTAGTTCAAGAAATGGAAAAGCTTAATAAAGATTTGAAAATTCTGATTGCAAGAGAGATGACTATGAATGAATTGTTTTACCATGCTGCAATGATTCATCTAGTATTCGTAAAAATACATCCATTTGCAGATGGTAATGGAAGAATGGCGAGGCTTTTAGAAAAATGGTTTTTATCACAAAAATTAGGGAAAAAAGCATGGTTCATACAATCTGAGAAACTATATCAAAACAGATTAAAATCCTATTATGGAAAAATGTCAATGGGCCCTAAATATGAGTCAACCAATTATGATTTATGTGTACCATTTTTATTATTGTTACCTATGTCATAACCAGCGTAAATTTTCTAAAAAATAATTCTAATTCCTGCCAGTTGAGTAATCTTATATTTTATTAAACCAAAAGAACCATATCAATACTAAACATATTATCTTGATGATTGATTAAGACCAACGCCGTATCGTAATCAATCAAAATACCAATATAAATTAAATGAATAAACTGATTATTTTATTGCTCCCATTGATTTTTTCCTGTAGAGATTCAAAATGGGAAATTACACCGGCAAATAAATTTCTTATAGAAAAAGCAATAGATACCTCAACATATAGCACATTGGAGGAATTATTCCTGAAAGGGGTAATCAGAAAAATAACTACATCAGACTCTGACTATGTTGACAATCATACTCACTTCTCACTCCCATTGGTGTATGACCAAAAATATGATTACACTAAAAAATATATTTTTATAGAAAAAAAATACATCCCCGATGATCAAAAAATTATCATAGTAAAATACGATAAGGAAGGAAATGCATTGGACTCGATTGTTGTAGATCAACACACAACAATCATTAACAGTTATATTATTGAAAGGAATTTATATTCCAGCTGGCTTATTGACAGCGACAAGCGAATCAAGACGATTGAAAACATCAATTATTTTTCTGAATCGGATACTTCGAAAATAAAGGAAATTGTGAAATCACTGAAAAGCAACAATGAAAGCTATTATTCAACTTCAGAATATACTGAGGATAAAAGTATAGACACTTGCAATTACATCATCTCATTCAAGAACAATAAATTAATCAAGTATAATTATTTAAAAAAATTCAGACCGGAATATGAGCTGAAATTAGGAAAAGACAATACATCCGAATTTTCAAAAGAATTCAGTTTGATGTCAAGCGTAAAGTCTGAGCAATTTTTTCAAGTTGATAATTTCTTTGCTAAAAATCATTATAGTTTTATCCCTGGTAACAAATGGGATTTCAAGTTGTATCCAAATGGTGGCGGCGTTCCGCAATGCGATAATTTCATGGGAACTGTATTTTTTAGTTTGCTAACAACGCCGCCATTGAAAATAAAAATCAACAAAGAAAGCATCTGTGAAAACAGAAACCTCAATGAACTTGCGGAATACCATAATGTATACACGGAAGACTTCTTAAATTTTTACTTAATTGAAAAAGGCATTCGGAATCCGGTTTATTATGTTGTGAATAAAGTGAAATAAAATATAGAAACCGAATTATTGAATGTGAATAATTTATCGAGCAGATGCTGTTTAGGAATAAAAATAAAAAACCTCAGCAATTGCTGAGGTTTTTTTAGTGTTTGTCGGGATGGCAGGATTCGAACCTGCGACCTCCTGGTCCCAAACCAGGCGCGATACCGGGCTACGCTACATCCCGAGCGGTATTTTCTATTTGCCCGAAGGAATTATAAACAACTCCTCATTTTAAAATCCAGCGGAGAGGGTGGGATTCGAACCCACGGTACAGTTTAACCCGTACGACGATTTAGCAAACCGTTCCTTTCGGCCACTCAGGCACCTCTCCTTTTGTAGCCAACCCTCACTGTTGAGGGGTTGCAAAAATACAATTGTAAAAGATAATACCCAAAACTAAATGAAGAAAGATTGAATATTTTTTTCGCTTATTAAAAAAAATCCAAACAACTATATGTTTGGATGTTGAATTTTATTTTTTCTGGGGATTTACATAGCAGCCAACTGCACCTTATGTTGCAATTCCAGCACGCTCTCTTTGAAGAGATTATCCGTATCCATTAAATCCTTTACCGTTTGGCAGCTGTGAATTACAGTTGTATGATCTCTGCCCCCAAAATGCTCCCCTATTGTTTTAAGAGAATTTTTTGTAAATGCCTTTGATAAAAACATGGTTATTTGTCTGGCCTGAACTATTTCTCTTTTTCTCGTCTTTTGTAATAATTTATCGTAAGGAACATCAAAATAATCGCAAACCATCTTCTGGATCGTGTCAATCGTGATTTCTTTACTGGATGATTTCACAAAATTGCGTAACACCTTTTTAGCCAGTTCAAGATCTATATCTCTTTTGTTTAAAGAAGACTGTGCCAGTAATGAAATTAAAGCACCTTCCAGCTCACGAACATTGCTGTTAATATTATACGCGATATATTTTACTACTTCTCTTGGCATATCCAATCCATCATGCTTCATTTTCTTCTCTAGAATTTCAATCTTAGTTTCGTAATCGGGCAACTGAAGATCCGCACTTAATCCCCAACGGAAGCGACTGAGTAGTCTCTCCTGAACTCCTTCTAGATCTTTTGGAGATTTATCACTAGTAAGAATCAATTGCTTGCCGCTCTGATGAAGATGATTGAATATAGAGAAAAATGCATCCTGAGATTTTTCGGCTCTGTTGAAAAACTGAATGTCATCAATGATTAATACATCTATTAACTGATAGAAATGAATAAAGTCATTTATAGCATTGTTTCTTCCGTGGTCTATAAATTGGTTGATGAATTTCTCTGAGCTTACGTATAAAACTACTTTATTATTATACAATCTTTTTACCTCATTACCAATAGCCTGGGCCAAATGTGTTTTTCCTAAACCTACTCCGCCATAAATCACCAGCGGATTAAAGGAAGTAGATCCCGGCTTTTCAGCAACAGTTTTTCCAGCTCTGCGGGCAACCCTGTTACAATCCCCTTCTACAAAAGAATCAAATGTATACGCATTGTTCAATTGAGGATCAATATGCATTTTCTTCAGACCTGGAATAACAAACGGATTTTTTACCGGATTATTAATCACTAATGGAAAATCCATCTCGTTATTAGAATAAAGTTTGTAACCGCTTCCGGGAACATCCATAGTCAACGGCTTATTTTTACTATTGCCGCTATCCACCATTATTCTATATTCCAGCCTTGCTTCTTTTCCTAATTCTCTTTTTAATGTTTTTGCTAAAAGTGATACATAATGTTCTTCCAGATATTCATAGAAAAATTGACTGGGAACTTGTATCGTGAGGATTTTTTCTTTTATGGCTACAGGCTTGATGGGTTCAAACCAGGTCTTGAAATGTTGCCATTCAACTATATCCTTTATGATTTCGAGGCAATTTTGCCAAACTTTTTCAAAAGACTTCTCCATTATTCCAAAAGCAATTTATATATACTGAGTTAATACTTTTTTCTAAAAATCCAGATAATTGATTTGATTTTAATGATTACAAATCTTTTATCGGACGGCGAATATCATTATAAAATGTTGAAAAAAAAATTTTTTAATCCCCTCTTTTTTTAATATCTGAAAAATATTTCTTCAATAAAATTATATCGGGTGTTGAAAGTAGTGTTTTTTGAATACAAAAAACAATTTTATTAAATTCTTTTTTTCTTTTTCTGAAATTGTTTTTTGCTTTTTAAATAAAGTGGTAATCCCCTTGAGCTATTCATTATTTTGAATTACATTTGGAAACTAAAAAATAATTGACATGAGTTATGAATTAATCGGAAAATTAGTGGCGAAATTTGATACTGTACAAAGAACAGAGACTTTTAAAACAAGAGAATTTGTAGTAGAAAAGACAGAAGAAATCAGCGGAAGAAGCATTGTGAATTTTGTAAAATTTCAATGTGTACAAGACAAAACAAGTATGGTCGACAGAGTCAACCTCGGAGATAATATCAAAGTATACTTCAACATTAAGGGAACCAAGTGGGAAAAAGACGGTAAGACGAATTACATTACCAATTTAGATGCCTGGAGACTGGAGCAATTGCTGCAAAGCTCAGGAACTGCATCCATCGATAATGATTATATGGAACCACTAGATACCTTTTCAGCTACAGCACCTGATGCCGTTGATGATTTGCCTTTTTAACAACTAATTACTTCACCTGTTTTTAGGATAACTTCCTAACACATGCAAAAAAAAATAACCTTAAGGCTCTCCCCCTCAGAGGCATCTGATGATGCTGAAATAAAAAATAAATTAGCCCTTTCCTTAGGGGTTAAAACATTAGCTATTAGCGGTTTTCAAATACTCAAAAAATCTATTGATGCCAGAAGCAAACAGATATTTTTTAATATCACACTCAATGCTTTCATCAATGAACCTTTTAAAATTCTACCTCCACTTCATTTCGAATTCAATGAGGTAACCAGTGCTCCTAAAAAAGTTATTATCATAGGTGCAGGCCCCGCAGGTTTATTTGCAGCCATTAAGCTCATCGAATCAGGAATAAAGCCCATCATTTTAGAAAGAGGAAAAGATGTTAAAAGCAGGAGAAGAGATCTTGCTGTGCTCAATAAAGAAGGCATCATCAACCCCGAAAGCAATTACTGTTTTGGAGAAGGCGGCGCTGGCACTTACAGCGATGGTAAATTATATACAAGAAGCAACAAAAGAGGCGATATCAACAGGATTTTGCAGTTGTTTGTAAAATTTGGAGCACCCGAAAACATTGTTTACGACGCTCATCCTCATATCGGCACCAACAAGCTTCCTCAGATCATCACTACTATGAGAAACATGATTGTGGATTGTGGTGGCGAAATCCATTTCGAAAAAAAACTCACCGATTTTATCATCAAAGACAATGAAATTGACTCGGTTTTAACTTCCGACCATACTATTTTTAAAGCCGATGCTTATATTCTGGCAACAGGTCATTCGGCCAGAGATATTTTCTCACTCCTGAATGAAAAAAATATTCTCATTGAAGCCAAGCCTTTTGCTTTGGGTGTGAGGGTTGAACATCCTCAGGCCTTAATAGACAAAATCCAATACCACTGTGATACCAGAAGTGAATTTCTCCCCCCCGCTTCTTATAGTTTGGTAGATCAGGTTAATGAAAAAGGAGTTTTTTCGTTTTGCATGTGCCCTGGTGGTATCATAGCTCCGGCATCAACTAACGAAAACGAACTCGTTGTAAATGGATGGAGCCCTTCAAAAAGAAATAACCCATTCGCCAATAGTGGAATGGTGGTGCAGATTACTCAGGAAGACGCAGTAAAATATACTAAACATCTTCACATAAATCCTGATGATCCCTTACTGTTCATGCATTTTCAAAAAACCATTGAACAAAATGCGTTTTTAGCAGGCGGAGGTAAATTTGTTGCTCCTGCTCAACGACTGGTTGATTTTTCTGTGGGTAAACTTTCTGCCGATCTGCCTTCTAATTCATATCTGCCCGGACTCCTTTCTTCCAATCTGAAAGAGGTGCTCCCAGAGTTTGTTTACCATGCGCTTTCCAATGGCTTCAAATCATTTGGAAGAAAAATGAAAGGGTATTATTCCAATGAAGCCATTGTTGTTGCTACAGAAAGCAGAACATCCAGCCCCGTTAGAATTCCCCGAGATCCGAATACTTGCGCTCATCCTCAAATTAAAAATTTATATCCTTGCGGTGAAGGTGCTGGTTACGCAGGCGGTATCGTAAGCGCAGCAATGGATGGAGAAAGAGTAGCTCAACTCATTACGATGAGTTAATCTGTTCTTTAAAAAGCACTTTACTTAACTTGAAACACCATTCAGAAAATAACTTAATTTCATAAAACAAAACAGTACTTATTTTTATCTGATAATACTTTTGCTATGGACATTTTAGAATTACAATCTCTCAAGAAATATTTCGCTACTCAAAAAGCAGTAGATGACATCAGTTTCAACATCAAAGAAGGAAGTATTTTTGGCTTGCTCGGACCAAATGGTGCAGGAAAAACCACTTTACTTAGAATGATCACAGGGATTTTTTATCCGGATAGTGGAAATATCATTTTCAATGGAAAGCCTTTTAATCCCATGGATGATATCATTAATATCGGCTACATGCCTGAAGAACGAGGCCTTTACAAAAAAATGAAAATTGGCGAACAGGCATTGTATCTCGCCAGGTTGAAAGGCATGAGTAAAAATGATGCAATGGCCAGTGTTAAAAAATGGTTTGTGAAATTTGACATGGAAAGCTGGTGGAATAAAAAAGTGGAAGACCTGAGTAAAGGCATGAGTCAGAAATTGCAATTTGTAACTACTGTAGTACATGAGCCTAAATTAATTATCCTTGATGAGCCTTTCAGCGGCCTCGACCCCGTTAATGCGAATTTAATAAAAGAAGAAATTTTTAATCTCTCAAAAAATGGATCCACGATAATTTTCAGCACACACCGCATGGAACAGGTGGAAGAAATTTGCGACCACATCGTATTGGTAAACAAAGGTCAAAAATTACTCGATGGAACCGTTCAGCAAATCAGGCAGGATTTCAAAGAGAATATTTATAAGCTGGGCGCAAAAGTAATGGCCGAACATCTGATGACTTATATTTTTGATGTGGTTAAACATGAGCCCGATCAGATGCTGCTGAAATTACAAAAAGAAACTACTACCAATGAATTGCTAAAATACTTCATCAATCAAAATGTGGCTATTCATTCATTCAACGAAGTACTTCCTTCCCTGAATGATATTTTTATCAAACTGGTTGAAGGCACAACAGCAACCAGACAATTTCAAAATATTAATTAATTCTGTTTATGAAAAAAATAAAACTCATCGTTAGTAGAGAATATTTTACCAGAGTAAAGAAAAAATCTTTCCTGATTACCACCATTTTGGTCCCCTTGGTTATCATTGCTTTTTATGCAGCAATCATTGCTATTACCATTGATGGAGATAATGAAAAACAAAAAGTCGCGGTACTTGATGATGCTCATCTATTTAATGGCAAACCAGACACTTCAAACAAAACAGTGGTTTTTACTTTTATCAGTAATGAAACAGAAAAATCATTTGTAAAAAAATATAAAGATCTGGGCTATCAGTCTTTTCTATATCTTCCGAGCGACACTTCGGGTAAATCAAAAAATAAGTATGTGCTGCACAGCCAGTCTTCTGTTAGCCTTAGTGCAATGAGTGCGATAGAAGATATTATCAACAATACCGTCCGCACCAAACAATTAATTTCAAACGGCATTGACCCAAAAGAATTTGATAAGCTAACCAATAGCGTTAGTTTAGATAATACTATTGATACAAAAGAAGGTGAAAAGAAAAGTTTTGCGGGTGTTGCTTATGCTGTTTCTTTCGGTTGTGGTTTTCTTATTTATATGATGATGATGATTTATGGCACTCAGGTTATGCGCGGGGTTACCGAAGAAAAAACAAATCGTATTGCTGAAGTAATGGTGAGTTCTGTAAAGCCTTTTCAATTGATGATGGGAAAGATTTTAGGAATTGGTGCAGTTGGTCTTACTCAATTTGCAATATGGATAATATTAATGGCAGGCATGCAACTCGCTATACCACTTATTTTCCCTGACATGATGAACCATATTAATAGCAGCAACCTCAATAATCCCGAGGGAATCTCTATGGTTGCTACAGCGCTTCAGGGTTTATCTTCTTTGCCGTTAACAAAAATCATTCTTTCATTTTTATTTTATTTTTTAGGAGGATATTTAACTTATGCTTCCATATTTGCAGCTGTTGGAAGTGTGGTCAGCGAGGATCAACAGGAAGCGCAGCAATTGGTTTTTCCAGTAATCATGCCCATCATTTTAGGATTTGTGATCATGACAAAAGCTGTTAACGAACCCAATAGCAGCCTTGCTGTTTTTGGAAGTCTGTTTCCTTTAACTTCTCCAATTGTAATGATGGGGCGAATCACTTACGATATTCCTGCCTGGCAAATTGGATTATCTATGATCTTGCTGATTGGAAGTTTTTTATTTTTCACCTGGATAACCGGTAAAATATACCGAACAGGAATTTTGATGTATGGCAAAAAGCCAAGCTGGAAAGAAATGATAAAATGGGCCTTTGCAAAATCTAATCCTAAAAAATAGCACCGGAAAGTAACTATCATTTATTGTAAAACGACTCGCTTAATTTCTGATTTCAGATAATGATAAGTTGGCAATGCAATTAATGCTAAAGTAATTAAGATGATGCTGAGAAAAAATCCTATTACCGCATATATGAACGAAGAAGGCTTGTATGTTTCATAAGGAGGATCGGGCTTATCCAGCATAGCAATGATTGGAGTAACTTTTTGCAACCGCCATAATGCTTCTTCTCTGTTATCAGTAGAAAGATCTCTCTGGCGCATCACTCTCGATTTCTCATTACCCAAATTCTCTTTAGGCAACTGATATTGTAATTTATCGGGAGCCACAAACATGGTTGTGTTGGACATCCCTATCGCGGTTTTATCAAATGACTGAAGTACCGACTCCAGAGAATCTACTTTTAAACTCATGAAATCATAATCAAGTTTGGCCTTTCTCATTTTTAGCTCTTTATAGAAAGCTGATATTTTTTCAACAAACATATAACTTACCGGACCAACCATGTTTTCATTTGTAGTACTGAAATTAATTTCCAGAATTCCGTTCTTATTAATTTTTGCGAAAAAATTTCCTTTAAGCAAATCGCCTCCAATTGCTGCAAGTAATTCATTTTGTGAAGGCACAGAAATCGATGGCTTATAAATTGCCTTCCTTTTGTTGTACTCATTAATCATCAGCTCAGCAATGGTTTTATTTTCCATCTGTGGAATTCTTTCCAATGCCACAGCTTCTCTGGTATTGCGGCTTAACGCAAGGTCAACAATATTTATCGAGGCTTCCTGTATAAAACTTTTAGGGGTTTCTGTAAGTCCCAGCATGTTTGATAAAGCACTTGCTGCGTTAGCGTTATCGTTAGTAGCATTTAATGGAAAAACGGTAGCCTTTGACGTATAGACCTTAGGTATGTTTTTGCAATAAATGAAACAAACTGTTGCCACCAAAATACCCATGATCAAAATAAAATACTTCAATCGTGATAATCTGGTATAAACAGTACTGATAAAAGATTTGTAATTCACGATAAAAATAATTTATTGAATGTATTTAAAAATGATAGCAGTAAGTACAACAGGCACAGCAGCTATAAGTGTAGATTTCGCCAAATCACTCAAGCCTTGTCCTTCTGGTCTTGCAGGAACATTTACAACTGCTCCTTCTTTAACTTTTGGATAAAAATGCAGGAATAAAAAGCTTCTGGTTCTTTTACTTCTTCCATTTGCATAAGTAACATAAATTCTTTTTCTCCAAGGCTTCACCGCTAAGCCTCCGGCCTTATCAATGTAATAGCGCGGATTGGTGTGCTTATTATCAAATGCAACTTTTAATGGAGATTGTACATTGCCAATCACACTGATGAAAGGATTTATTTCCGGAATAAAAACAATGTCATTTTCCTGAAGTATGATATCGTATTTAGAGTTCCTGTTTTTCATCGCCTGATATAAATCTATACTAACGGGCTCTTCTTTAAATCTGAGTTCTACAGGTAAACTGTCTTTAATAATACTGCCAGTTGAATCCATTTTCATTTTTGATATTGGCAAACCCAGCTCTCTGATATCTGTCTGCTTCCTTCTCATCAATACAGCTCCGGAAACATCGGCATTTTCAATCAAGCCGCCGGACCTGTCGATATAAGAGGATAGTCTTTCGTATTTATCCAATCTTGGATATTGGCCAGGATATTTAACCAGCCCTTTCAATTCAATATTTTGTTGTAATTCGAAAGTCGGATTTTTTCTTACATAAATCTGATCATAAGGCATCAACAAAACTTTTGTAGCATCCTGATCTAAAGCAAGATCTTGTTGAATGGCATAAGATTTCATGATTGTTCTGGTAGGATTTAAACCTTTTTGCGCAGAATCCATATTTACTATACTGGATATTTCAAGTCGGCCAAATTCTGCCGAAGGCTTTAATCCTCCTGATATAAAAAGCAAATCCTGTAAACTAAGCATCCCATATTTCCTCACTTTTCCGGGCTTTCTTACTTCTCCAAAAACTTCAACATACTGTTGCTGATTGAATTCGTTTTTGGCAAACAATTGAACTATATCATAAGTTTTCAATTCTATGTTGGAAGAATCCGAAGGGTCATTTTTTTCAATATTCGTTAAATCTAATTCAATTCTGTCTGAAGAATTATTTTCAACATCTGCAGCACCTCTAAACACAAATGCCCGATGTAAATAAGTATTTTTAGTAACGCCACCAGCTCGGTTGATGAGGTCAAATAATTTATCTCCTTGTTTAAGTTCGTAAACGCCAGGATAATTTACCTCGCCTTGTAATTCGATTCTGTTGATAATTCCTTTTCTGATATTTTCAACTTTTACTACATCGCCATCTTCCAGTCTGAAGTCTGGTGTTGAGGTATTCATTAATGATGCCGAAGTAAAATCTCTCTGAACCTGTTTTTCTTTTTCATTTCTGATTACTTTAATAGTAGAACCAAGCGCATCTGATTTCAATCCTCCGGTGAAGTTTAATAATTCTTTTAGGCCCTCATTGTTTTTCAACTGATAATACATTGGCCTTTTGAACTGACCTGTAGCAAAAACTTTTTTCTCTACGAATGTGATCAATACAAAATCATTATTCTGAAGATAAATATGCTTGCCAAAATCACCTGTAGTTAAATATTTATACACATCAAGCTCATCAATCAACTTTCCTCCCCGTTTAATTTGGATGGAACGAAGATTGCCATATTCAGTAACACCGCCGGCTTTGGCAATTACATTAAATGCATTTGAAAAAGCAGATACCGTTATTGGGCCTGGTTTATTTACATTGCCAACTACATTTACATTGATTGATCTTGGCTGACCAAGAGAAACCGAAATATTTGTACTTGAAGGAACTGCGTTACGAAATCTTGAATACACCATCGAGCGCATGTTTTCAAAAGTTAATCCCTGAACATTTAATTTACCAAGGCCCTGAGGAAAAATGGTTCCATCTCTGGCTACGATATAATCTTCCTGAAATTCGGCACCTCCCCATAAAGCAACAATGATATGATCACCAACCCCTATTGGATAATCAAGAGGTGGAGTAGAAAGTTCCGTGAGATCGGTTACGGCTGAATTTAAAAAAACATCATCTCCGTATGTACGCTCAAGTGAATTGACTTCAACTTTTTTTTCTGATTTTGAAACGGTGTCTTCTTTCTTTGTATTATTAAAATCAACTGTTGCGTTTTTATCTGCTCCCTGATTTTGATTGACCTTATTCTTATCGCTCATCAGAGAAGATATTTGCGATGGAGTAAGCAAATTAGGATCAATGCCAGAAGACAATTTATCTTTAATTATTTGCTGATTTAAAGGGGGCTGACCATATACCTGAAGGGAACAGAATCCAAAGAATAAAAAAGTTAATACTAATGACAAATACCTTCTGAGGAATCTTTGCATACTGCTGGGGATTAGTTTTGTGCTAAATTAATTGCCCAAATATAATATTTTATTTAAGAGGATGATTTAGATAATGTTGAAACTCCGCCCATATCTCATCAATAATTTCAAAAACAGGTTGAATTTTACTAAGCATTGCACTTACCTGGCCGATTTCAAGCTCACCTTCTTCCAAATCACCTTCAAACATTCCCTTTTTCGAACGACCTTTTCCCAGTATTTTATTTAATTCTTCAATTGATGCGCCTCTTTGTTCGGCCTCATTCACTTCATTGAAGAATTTATTTTTTATTAATCTTACCGGAGTCAGTTTTTTTAATGAAAGTACGGTGTCTCCTTCTGAGGCATTTATTACGGTGTTTTTGAAATTGATGTGACTTGATGCTTCCTGGCTTGCCACAAATCTGCTTCCCATCTGAACACCGGAAGCTCCTAATATCATTGCCGCCAGCATTTGCCTTCCAGTTGCAATACCACCAGCTGCAATTACAGGAATATTTATGGATTTGCAAACAGAAGGAATAAGCACCATCGAAGTAGTTTCTTCTCTTCCATTATGACCGCCGGCTTCAAATCCTTCGGCTACTACAGCGTCGCAACCGGCCTCCTGTGCTTTCAAAGCAAACTTACTGCTGCTGACTACATGCACTACTTTAATACCATGTTGTTTTAAAAGAGAAGTATAGGTTTTGGGATTCCCTGCCGAAGAAAAAACAATAGGCACTTTTTCGTCGATGATGGTTTGAACATGTTTGTCGATATCAGGATATAACAAAGGAATATTTACTCCAAAGGGTTTGTCAGTTGCCGCTTTACACTTCTGAATATGTTCTTTTAGTACTTCGGGATACATACTTCCGCTGCCAATCAAACCCAATCCTCCGGCATTACTCACCGCACTTGCCAAACGCCATCCACTTGCCCAAATCATTCCTCCCTGGATAATAGGTTTTTCGATGTTGAAGAGTTTTGTGATGGAGTTGGAGAACATGGGGTTAATTCAAAATTTAAAAGTAAAAATTTAAAAAGGAGAACTGTTTTTTGCCACAAAAGCACTAAGGCACGAAGTTGAGGCACTATTTCTTATTATTTATTTCTTATTATTTATTTCTTCGCCACAAAGGCACTAAGGCACTAAGTTCAAGAAGTTGAGGCACTATTTAGCAATTCCTTATTAGAATAATGACACTCCTTCGGAGTTGAATGCATCCAGTATCCCGCATCTAGCATCTATCTTATCCTGCCTAACAATTACGCAACGCACCTTGCAGGAGACATTGCTGAGAAGGCAAATGTAGAACAAACAATAAACCACAAACACCAAACGGCACAACCCTAACTCCTACTCCCTCCCAAATCTATCGCCGTATTATCTCCGATGTTTAGATTACGGCTTACCCCTTTTACTTCTGCATCGTTTCCAATCAGAGAGTTATTAAGTACAATTTCAAAAATGTTGGAATAGGCGCCAATGATGGAATCTTTTATAATGCCATGGTTTATGCTGGTATGTTCGCCGATAGCGACATTGGGACCAATCACAGAATTTTTAATTACGCAACCTTCACCAATACTTACAGGAGGAATAATAATTGTATTTTGAAAAGCGTTGGACTCATAAACATTACCACCGAATTTTTTTAATAATATCGCATTGGATTCCAGTAAGGTTTCTTTTTTGCCACAATCAAACCAGTTTGAAACTTTAAAGAATTTAAATTTGGCGCCCTGCTGAATCATGCATTCCAAAGCATCAGTCAGATTGAAATCATGATAATCTTCATTGGAACCAATAATCTTTTCGAGGCAGCCATATAAAAGATGAGATTCTTTTATTTTATAAATTCCCACTAGCGCCATATTGCTTTTTGGAATAACCGGTTTCTCAACAACCCTGGTAATAAAGCCATCTTCTTCAATTTCTGCGACACCAAAATTACGGGGGTCATCTACTTTTTTTACACCAAGCATAGAGAATGGTGAGTCCATTACTGCTTTGATATCATACTCAGCAATGGTATCTCCCAGAACAATAAATACGTCGTCGTCGCCAACTATATTTTTTGTAAGATCTACAGCATGTCCGGTTCCATGACGATCACTTTGAGTTACAAAATGACAGGTTAACTCGGGATAATTTGCAGTAACATAATCCTGAATTTTTTCGCCCAAATATCCAATGATGAATATAAACTCTGTAATTCCGGCATCTTTGAGCTGGTCTACTATTATATTTAAAATGGTTCTGCCCGCAAGTGGGATTAGCGCTTTTGGTTGAGTATATGTATGTGGTCGTAGCTTAGTTCCTGCACCGGCTACTGGAATAATCGCCTTCATCTATTTTTCGTGTTTCGGATAGTGAAATTAGGACTTTTTAAGTAAACCACATCTGACATATTAATTGATTATTAAGTTCTAAAAATTATTTTCTTACCTTTTAATTATTCGCCTCCGCTTATCTTTGCGGAATAAATAAAAATTTATGTTTAAAGACAAGGTTGTATTTGATTTGATTGGTAAAGAACTGGAAAGACAAAGAAATGGCATTGAACTGATTGCCAGTGAAAACTTTACCAGCATAGAAGTGATGCAGGCGATGGGTTCGCCGTTAACAAATAAATATGCAGAAGGCTATCCTGGCAGAAGATATTATGGTGGTTGCGAGATTGTAGACCAGGTAGAACAATTAGCAATTGACAGAATCAAACAAGTCTTTAATTGCGAATATGCCAATGTTCAGCCTCATAGTGGCGCACAGGCAAATGCGGCTTTGATGCTGGCAATTTTGCAACCAGGAGATAAAATTTTAGGACTCGATTTGAGCATGGGTGGACATTTAACTCATGGATCACCAGTAAATTTTTCAGGGAAAATATATAAAGCATCTCATTACGGTGTAAAAAGAGAAAGCGGACTAATAGATTACGAAATGCTGGAAGAAAAAGCAAGAACCGAAAAGCCGCAACTGATTATTTGTGGTGCATCTGCTTATAGCCGTGATATTGATTATGTCAGAATAAGAAAAGTGGCCGACGAAGTGGGTGCTTTTGTATTGTGTGATATGGCGCATCCGGCCGGATTGATTGCTAAAGGGTTATTATCATCTCCATTTGAACATTGTCATTTTGTGACCAGCACCACGCATAAAACCTTGCGCGGACCCAGAGGCGGTATCATTTTGATGAAGAAAGATTTTGAAAATCCTTTCGGCTTGAAAGACCTGAAAGGTAATATCAGAATGATGAGTAATTTACTGGATATGGCTGTTTTCCCAGGTACACAAGGTGGTCCGCTGGAACATGTGATTGCCGCTAAAGCAGTAGCCTTTGGAGAATTGCTTTCTGATGAGTTTACGGTATATGCCAAACAAGTTCAAAAAAATGCACAAGCTATGGCAGCAGCTTTTGTAGCTAAAGATTATCATATCATCAGCGGTGGCACCGACAACCATTTAATGCTCATCGATCTTCGCAATAAAAATATTACCGGAAAAAAAGCTCAAGAAACATTAGACAAAGCCCATATCACCTTAAATAAAAACGCAGTTCCTTATGATGATAAGAGTCCGTTTGTAACCAGCGGTATTCGTGTAGGCGTTCCCGCAATTACTACCAGAGGAATGAAAGAAAAAGATATGCAAACGGTGGTTGACTTCATTGATCGCGTATTAATAGATATTGACAACGAAGCAACAATAGCGGCGGTGAAAGAAGAAGTGGGGAAATTTATGGAGCAGTATCCGTTGTATCCGGAACTCGGATAGAAATGTTCAAAAGGTTTGGGAGGTTCAAAAGGTTCAAGATGTTTGATGAAACCAAAAACCTCTTCAGTAAATAACCTCTTGAACAAATTGAACTTATTAAACCTTTTAAACAATTACTATGTTGCAACGCATTCAATCCATCTGGCTTTTATTGGCAGCAACCTGCTCATTTGTAAGTCTGAAAATTACTTTTTATGCAGGCAATATAATTGCAGAACAAGGTGCAACAAATGGCGTTGGCTTATACAGTGAAATAAAAGGAATGGACAATCCGATTCTGACGACAGCCGTTGGAGTGATTTGCCTGATCAGCATTTTTTTATACAAAAACAGAAAGCAACAAATCAAATTTTGCATTGCTGCTTTTTTTGTTGAAATCAGCTTGTTGATTTTTTACTTCTACCTCACCAAAACTTTTAAAGAAGGCACAATAGCTATCGGTGCTGCCATCCACTTGCTCATCATTATCTTCATTTTATTGGCGATAGCGGGAATCAGAAAAGACAATAAGATTATTGCGGAAAGTGATAGACTTAGATAGATAGTATAACTACTTCCTTTTGTTCCATACAAAATGGGAATATCTTCATTCAAAGTATTTGTTTAGGTTTACCTATTTTCAATAAGTTTGGGATTTAATTTCTTATTTGATTCTTGT
>CALQSB010000028.1 GCA_943333125.1 Chitinophaga pinensis | reverse complement strand
TATACTTTCAATACACAAAATGCAAATGGTTGCGATTCGATTGTAACTTTAAATCTTACCATCAATCAACCAACTGCAAGCACTGAAGATTTCACTGCATGTAGTTCTTATGTTTGGCATTCTAACAATTATACCGAATCAGGAACTTATACTTTCAATACACAAAATGCAAATGGCTGTGATTCGATTGTAACTTTAAATCTTACCATTAATCAACCAACTGCAAGCACCGAAGATTTTACCGCTTGTAGTTCTTATGTTTGGCATGAAAACAATTACACCGAATCTGGAACTTATACTTTCAATACACAAAATGCAAATGGCTGTGATTCGATTGTAACTTTAAATCTTACCATTAATCAACCAACTTCAAGCACTGAAGATGTTGCGATTTGCAACTCTTATACTTGGAATGGAGTAGAATATACTACAAGTGGTGTTTATACATTTCCTACAATTAACTCTATTGGTTGCGATTCAGTTGCCACATTGAATTTGACCATCAATATTTGTTATACAGACGCTGGCGCTGCATTGAATTTCGATGGCATTGATGACAAAGCCACTGGTGTACAAGGATTGATTCCTGCGTTTAACACTCCTTATACTGTTGAGGTTTGGGCCAAACAAATAAGCCCTGTTGCCGGCCAGGCCATGAGTATATTAGCACAGAGCGACAATTTGAATTTGGGTAAAACAATAGACGGTAAAATTAAATTAGCAGAAAACATTACGACAACTGTTGATTTCCCTCAAGACGAACAATGGCATCATTATGCAGTGGTAAGAACTTTCAGTGATTTTAAATTCTATCTCGATGGAAGTTTAGTATATGCAAAAGGTTCAGCTCAGCCAAGTCCATATCCAAGTAATGATAGTTTTGCATTTTGGAATTTATACTTAGGTGCAAACTGGAGGGGTAATAATGATTTTTTCAAAGGAGATATTGACGAGTTGAGAGTATATGAAAGAGCATTGACAGCAGGCGAGATTAATGCCACCATGAATTGCGAAATTCAAGATCAACAATTAGGATTAAAAGCTAATTATCATTTCAATGAAGGTTTTGCAGGAGGTTTAAATAATACAGCTCCTGAATATTATCTTATACATGACAACATCAATACTTTCCATTTGTCTATGATTGGATTTGCATTTGAAGGACCGACTTCAAATTGGGTAACACCGGGTGCTGTTCAAAGTGGCATCAGTTGTGCTCCATATTGTATTCCTGCTGATCAGCCTAATGTAAATATTACTATTCCTGTTCCATGTAATCTTAATCTTACCATTGCTGCTGGCGAACTTAACAATGCAGATCATTGGAGTTGGTATAAAGATGGTTGTGGAACAAATCTAATTGATACAGGCATTTCAATAACAGTAATGCCTGTTACAAGAATGGCCTTAAATGCAGCAGATTCAATACCTGAGCCTGTTATCTATTACGTAAGGGGTGAAGGTGGTTGTGTGGGCACATCAAGTGATTGTAGGGAAATGAATATCATGTTCCCTCCGCATCCGATTATTTCTTATGAAATAACTCATACAGAATCTTGTGATAATTCCAGTGCAAACACCGGTAATGGAACTGTTACTGTTGGAAGTATTTCAGGCGGTTTCCCTAATGCGATGATGTTAGCAAATGGCATTACTCAATTTGGAACTACTCCAAATTATACCATAGAATTAAGTGGAGCTAATTATTTCTCTAGCAATTCAACCGGATTGTTTGACAATTTAAAAGCTGGTGATTATTATGTAAAAGTGAAAGATGAATGGATGTGTAATATTGTTGCGGATTCACAATTGGTGAGCATCATTCAATTATCTCCAACAACTTGTATAGTACCTGATTTCACACCTCCGGATAGCGGATATATTGATGCGCCTTTGGGTACCACATTGACTCAGATTGCATCTGATACTACCATTATTGAAACAACATCAACAAATCCTGGAAATTCATTTGAGGCTGATGCGGATTTAGGATCAATATTAATTGACATCATTGCAGTAGAAGGCAAATACGATACGTTGTTTGCTTTGCTACAAACACCTTACTATGGCATCAATAATATTTTTGATAATGGCGAAGATTCTTTAACCATTACTGGTTATTATCCTGTTTCTCATTTGGGCAGATTAAGTGCATTAAACCCGACATTATTACGTTTTGCTGAAGCCAATAGAAGACCAATTAATAATGCAGTTGAACGCGGCATAGCCATAACTAAAGGTGATGTAGCTATGAAATCTGACGTAGCCAGAGAAGCGTTTAATCTTACTGGTGAAGGCGTTAAAATTGGTGTTATCTCTAATAGTTACAATACTATTACAGGTAATCCAGCAGGGAGAGATGTGCTTAATGGTGATTTACCTGGTGTAGGAAATCCTTACAATACAAATCCTGTAAATGTTATTGAAGAATATCGTTATGGAAAACAATCTGATGAAGGAAGAGCGATGCTTCAAATTGTGCATGATATTGCACCAAAAGCAAAACTTGATTTCAGTACAGGTTTCATTACATCTGGTCACTTTGCCGAATCTATAAAAGCATTGGCAGACGACAGTTGCAATGTTATTGTTGATGATGTAACCTTTGTGAATGAGCCTTTCTTTACAGATGGCGTGGTGGCTAAAGCTGTTGATGAAGTGGCTGCCAGAGGTGTTTCTTATTTCTCTGCAGCTGGTAATTTCGGTGATAAATCCTATGAAAGTACATTCAATCCAATTTCAGCTCCAGCAGGATTTACAGGTTATGCACATGACTTTGGTGGTGGAGATATTTATCAAAGTGTAACCTTGAAACCCGGTACATACAATATCGTATTACAATGGGAAGATTCTATTTATTCATTAGGTCAAGCACCCGGCGCCAGAAATGATTTTGATATTTATATGTTGAATCAAACTGGCGGATTGTTATTTGGTTTCAATAGAAAAAATATAGGTGAAGATCCTGTTGAAGTTTTACCTTTTACAGTAAGAGGAATTACGAACGCGAATATCATGATTACCCGTAAATCTGGAACGGGCAATGCAAGGTTTAAATACGTTGTGTTTAAAGGTGATATTACTATCAATGAATACAATAGCGGAACATCTACTTTATTTGGACAGGCGAATGCAGCAGGCGCTATGTCTGTAGCTTCGGTATTATATACAAATACTCCAGCCTTTGGTGTTGATTTACCAACAGTATCTTCATTCTCATCTAGAGGTGGTACGTTTACTGATGGATCTTTAAGAAACAAGCCTGACTTCTCTGCTCCTAATGGAGTGAACACTACTGTAAATATGGGTGGTGTAAATATTGATGGAGATGCATTCCCTAATTTCTTTGGTACATCATGTGCAGCTCCTCATGCTGCAGGTGTTGCCGCATTGCTAATACAAGCAAAGAAAAAATTCTATAGCGAAAGTTTACAACCTGAAGAAGTAAGAAGCCTTTTGCAGCAATCTGCAATTGATATGTATACCACCGGTTATGATATTTATTCAGGTTATGGTTTGATACAAGCAGATTCGGCCTTGAAAATAATAGCCAATCCAATTCCACAAACTACTAGAATGGAATTGATGGACTCTAGTTTAACACCTGGATTAGATCCTGTTGAAGTTAAAATTTATGGCAAGTACTTTACCAATACTTCATCTGTGATTTTCAAGTATGATACAATACCTGCAACATTTGTCAATTCAACAACATTAACGGTGGATATTCCTTCATTTGTAGGAAACCCTCCCGTATACGTGTACACGCCACCAATCTCATCTAGTTTATTGGATGGAGGAAATTCTGATTCATTATACTTCTCTACTACTTTAGTGTATAATGTTGTGGTTACAGCAGATGATAAGAGTAAAAAATACGGAGAGAAAATACCATCGTTCAGTTATCATATAACTGTAAATGGTGTTCCGCTATCATCTACAGGATATACGATTGCTACTTTAGGATTAGATGATATTAGCTATACTACATCTGCAAATGAATTGAGTGATGTTGGAAACTACTATATACTTCCTCAATCAGATGTAACTGACTTGTCTATTCCTAACTCACTGACATTGTCTCAGTTCTTCAATTATAGTTTTGTAAATGGTGTTCTTTCAATTGATAAATTACCATTAGCCATTAAGCCAAGGGACACCACCTTGATGTATGGTAATAGTTTCAAGAAATTTGATTTTGATTACACTTACGATGATTCAAATATTGACCTAGCTAATCGCGCAACAATTTATAATAATCTGAAAGCAGAACATCTGGCAGATATTGCTGATGCGGTGGCATTGATAGATTCTAGAGTGTTGGTGAATGGCAGAGCATTGGTAAACGCAGATGTCGAAAACTTAAGTTTCATGGTAAGCGGCAGAGCACTTGTCAATGGCAGAGCTTTAGTAAATGGTAGAGCATTGGTAAATAGTGTATTTACTTTGGATACCTTAAACCTTGTTGACGTAGCAGCTAATTCTGTATTTAGTTATCAGGAAGATCCGGATACTACTAGCTTGTTCAATCCAATTGCAAATGGAAGAGCATTGGTAAATGGAAGAGCACTTGTAAATGGACGTGCATTAGTAAATGGTCGTGCTCTAGTTAATGGCAGAGCATTAGTAAATGGTCGTGCTCTAGTTAATGGACGCGCTTTAGTAAATGGATCTACTATTTCTGAAGAAAGCAATAATCAAGTGGTAAGCATCATTGATGAAGCTGATGTTGATGCGCCTGAAGGAGATTCATTAGCTTTCAATACCATCAATCTGATAACAGGCTTCAATGTTGGAACACATTCTGTTGTTCCTGCTGGATTTATGAATGAGAATTTTGAAGTGTCATACGCATTAGGCTCACTTACTATCACTCCAGCTAATTTAACGGCAACTGCAAATGATACCATTGCGGGTTGTCAGGGTGAACAACCAGAATACACAACAACTTTCAGTGGATATCTTTATGAAGATGCAGATTCAACAGTTGTAGAGACCAATCCGCAATACCATGCGTACAATAGTTTAAGTGCATTAATGAGCACATCAAATTTAGATGAAGGTACTTATACAATTACACCATATGATGCTGTTTTAATTCAGCCTTCAAATTACAATTTGGCTTATAATGATGGAAGTCTTACCGTTAGAAGTAAAATGGTGTTGACTGCAAATGGTGTAAATCCTGATTGCTTTGGTTCAAATGGAATCATTACTTTCAGTACAACAGGAGGTGCAGGAACGGTCACTTATAAAGTGAATGATGTAATTGCAACTTCTCCTTATTCAGCATCAGCATCGGGTATATATACCATCGTTGCTACTGATGCAAATGGTTGTACTGCAACAAAACAAATTACTATCGCAATTCCAACTGCTATTAATTTATTAGCCAATGGAACAAATCCAAATTGCTTTGGTTCAAACGGCAGCATTACATTTAGTGCAACTGGTGGAACAGGAACTATCACCTACAAAGTAAATGGAGTTTCAGCTACTTCGCCTTATTCAGTAAATACATCAGGCACTTATACAATCTTGGCCACTGATGAGAATGGATGCACATCATCAGAACAAGTAACCATTGCCATTCCAACAGCAATTAGCTTAACTACCAATGGAACAAATCCAAGTTGCTCAGGTTCTAATGGGACAATAACATTCAGTGCAACTGGTGGAACAGGAGTGATTACTTACAAAGTAAATAGCGTGAGTGCAACTTCGCCATACACGGCAACAGAAAGTAACGATTACACCATTGTTGCCACTGACGGAAACGGATGTACTTCCTCTTCTGAAATAACCATTGCCATTCCAACTGCATTATCTTCAAGTTCATCAGCAGGTACAATATTATGTAACGGAGGCACAACCACTGTTACAGTAACTGCAACGGGCGGAACTGCACCATATACCTGTACAAGATTATCCACTATAATCGGCGGAGAGCATATTCCTTTTAGGTTAACTTCTCCTCAAGTAGGAAATTTAACATATTCTGGTACAGATTCATTCACTGTAAGTGCAGGAGCATATACATATGTTGTAACAGATGCGAACGGATGTACTTCTTCTACAGAAATAACCATTGTCAATCCTACAGCAATTAGTTTAACAGCTAATGGAACCAATCCAAGTTGTTCAGGTTCTAATGGAACAATAACATTTAGTGCAACTGGCGGAACAGGAGTGATTACTTACAAAGTAAATACGGCAAGTGCAACATCGCCATACTCTGCAACTGCATCTGGTACATATACTGTTTTAGCAACTGACGCAAACGGATGTAATGCTTCATCAGAAATAACTATTGCCATTCCAACGGCAATTAGTTTAACAGCTAATGGAACCAATCCAAGTTGTTCAGGTTCTAATGGTACAATAACATTTAGTGCAACTGGCGGAACAGGAGCGATTACTTACAAAGTAAATACGGTGAGTGCAACATCGTCTTACTCTGCAGCAGCATCTGGTCTTTATACCATTCTTGCCACTGACGCAAACGGATGTACTGCTTCTCAGCAAGTGACGATCGCCATTCCAACTGCAATTAATTTAGTTACCAATGGAACGAATCCAAATTGCTTCGGTTCAAACGGAAGTATCACATTCAGCTCAACTGGTGGAACAGGAACTATAACTTATAAAGTGAATGGTGTTTCAGCAACATCGCCTTACTCTGCAGCAGTATCTGGTCTTTATACCATTCTTGCCACTGACGCAAACGGATGTACTTCATCACAACAAGTGACGATTGCCATTCCGACTTCTGTTAGTTTAACAGCCAATGGAACTAATCCGAATTGCTTTGGTTCAAACGGAAGCATCACATTTAGTGCAACTGGCGGAACTGGTGCTATTACTTACAAAGTAAATACCGCAAGTGCAACATCGCCTTACTCTGCAGCAGCATCTGGTCTTTATTCCATTCTTGCCACTGACGCAAACGGATGTACTTCTTCTCAGCAAGTAACGATTACTATTCCGACGGCAATAACTTTAACAGCTATTGGAACAAATCCAACATGTTCGGGATCAAATGGAACTATTACATTCAGTGCAACGGGTGGAACTGGAGCAATTACTTACAAAGTAAATAACGTGACTGCAACATCGCCATACACTGCAACTGCAGCTGGAGTTTACACAATATTAGCCACTGACGCAAACGGATGTACAAAATCTGCTACTGTAACTATTGCCATTCCAACGGCAATTAGTTTAACCGCAAGTGGAACCAATCCAAGTTGCTCAGGTGTTGGTGGAAGTATTGTATTTAATGCAACTGGCGGAACAGGAACTATTACATACAAAGTAAATAATGTTGCTGCCACATCACCCTATACCGTGAGTGTATCAGGAACATACACCGTACTTGCAACAGACGCTAGCGGATGTACTAGCACTAAACAAGTAGTGATAACTGCAGCAGCTTCCTCAATAATATTAACAGCTACGGGTACAAATCCAAAATGCGCCGGTGCTAACGGAAGTATTACTTTTAGTGCTACAGCAACTACTGGAATTGTTGTTTATAAAGTAAATAACATTGTTGCCACATCTCCTTATTCGGCAAGCACATCTGGAATATATACAATCACTGCAACTGATGCAAGTGGATGCTCTGCGGTCAAACTAATTACCATCACTATACCGGCTGCAGTAAATCTTACTGCAACTGGCACGAACCCTGTTTGTTCGGGACAATCCGCAACAATAATATTTAGTGCTACCGGCAGCGTAGGCACATTAACTTATAAAGTAAATAATGTTGGTGCTACATCTCCATATTCTGTAACCACTTCAGGAACGTATGTTGTTAGAGTAGAAACCTCTAATGACTGTTATACTACTAAAAATGTAGTCATAACAATCCCTACTGCTATTAACTTGACCGCCACTGGTACAAATCCAAATTGTGCCGGACAAAACGGATCTATCACATTCAGTTCAACAGGAGGAGTTGGAGCTATCATTTATAAAGTGAATAACGTTGCTGCCACTACCCCTTACACGGCTACTGCAGCAGGAACTTATACCATTTCTGCTACTGATGCAAATGGATGTTCTGTATCAAAAACAGTGACTATTACCACACCAGCTGCGATTGCCTTAACAAAAACTGCTACGAATCCTAATTGTTTCGGACAAACTGGTTCAATTGCATTTAGTGCAACAGGTGGCACAGGCGCAATTACATACAAAGTAAATAATGTTGCTGCCACATCACCATATACTGCTGCTGCAACAGGATCATACACGATTCTGGCAACAGACACTAAAGGATGCACAGCAACTGCTCAGGCGGCTATTGCGATCCCTTCTGCCATTACCATTACAGCTACTGCCACTAATCCTAAATGTTATGGTCAAAGCGGCAGCATTGTATTTACTGCAACAGGAGGAACAGGTGCCATCAGTTTTAAAGTAAATAATGTTGTTGCCACATCGCCTTATACTGTTACTGCGGCAGGAACCTATACCATTCTGGCTACGGACACAAAAGCATGTACAGCAACTAAAGCATTTACGATCACAATTCCTACTCTTACAACAGCTTCTATAAGCACTGCATCATCAAATGTGTATTGTAACAGCCTTACATTAACTGCCACAGGCACTGGCTTAGCGCCACTTACATACGAGTGGTACAATGCCACCAATACATTGGCATCTACTGCAAGTTCAATATCACTCAACAACTTTAATGCAGATGGCAATTACACCGTTTATGTAACTGATGCGAATAAGTGCAGAACTGCTACAGCCGCAACTTACAATTACCTCAAACAGAATCTCCTGGGTAATTATACCATTCTTGGATTGAAAGACGTTGCATTAGGTCAAACAAATATTGTAAACGGATCAATCGGCAATACAGCTGCTGGAAAGAAAGTGGCTATTGATAAAAATTCAACAGTTAGTGGTTTTGTAAAATCACCTGTGATTACTTTAACCGCGCCAGTAACCGTTACAGGAGGTTTAATTTATAGTGCGGCCGCTGTAACATTGCCAACATTGTTAACCAACACCGCTAACGTTCCGGCTACAAATTTCACTGTGGCTGATAATGCAACGGCTACTATTGCGAGTAATTACAACAGTTTGACGATTGGAAAAGCCGCGGTAGTTACCATTAACGGAACTATTTACGGAACCATTATTATTGGAGAAGGTGCTCAGGTTACTTTCACTCAAACCCAAGTAAATATTAGCACATTGTTAATAGCACCAGGAAAATTAAATGTCAATTATACCACTGCCAATTTCAATGGAACAGCAGTGAAGATTAAAACTTCAGTGGTTGTTGGAGACAGAAGCCGGGTTAATGCATCAAACGCTACTTTCTTTGTTAGTGATCAGGTTTCAGATGTAGAGAAATTTTCTATCAACTCAAACGACACCAGATTTACAGGAAATATTTATATGCCTAAAGGAAAACTTCAGGTAAAAGGTACTGCGGGCCCGGTTGTACTTACCGGTGTTTTCATCGCTGAAGATATTGCCAGCAGTGTTGCTGCTACCTGGAATGGAAATACTTGTGCCGGCAATTTGATTGCCAGAAGTTCAGAAGCTTCTCCAATCAGTGAACAAATGGTTTCAACGGGATTTGATGTAATTGTTTCACCAAATCCTTCACAAACCGATTTTAAATTAAAAATCTTAAGTGAAAAACATGAAAAAGTCAACATCAGAATTATAGATGCGTTGGGATCTGTAAGAGAAGTGATGACGGATAAATTATCGGACTCTGAAATAAAAGTTGGAGCCAAATTGAAATCCGGAACTTTTTTTGCAGAAATCATTAAAGGAAAAGAAAGAAAAGTAATAAAACTGATAAAGCTGAATTAACGATAAATCATCAAAAAGAAAATCAGGAAGTCATTTATTGGCTTCCTTTTTTTATACCCAATAAAATGAATATATTTTAATTACTTTTGGAAATCAAAATATCTTTTATAAACTCAACTGAAAATTACTGTTTGAAAAAAACAAGTCCCATATTGAAATATATCATTGTCTTTCTTTTGATATTGTGCTCATTTAATTTTCAATGTTTGGCTCAAAGCAAACAAATAGACAGCCTGAAAAACCTAATTTCCAAAGCTGTAGACGATAGCATAAAGGTGGACAACATTAATTTACTGAGTAAAAACTACTTTAGCATCGACCCGATTATCTCCTTACAATATTCTAATAATGCAAAAGAAATTTCATCAAAAATAAATTATCAAAAAGGACTTGCATTGGCGTATAAAAATATTGGCATTGCTTACTATATGCAAAGCAAAAATATTGAAGCTATACAAAACTGGAATAGTTCATTAAACCTGTACAAGGATTTAGGCGACAAGATTGGCCATGCAAACATACTCAGCAACCTTGGTGCTATATATTTTAATCAGGGTGTAGATACTAAGGCTATCGAATATTATCTGCAATCATTAAAATTAGCCGAAGAAATAAATGACTCTTTAAGATTGGCAACTGTACTGATGAATATTGGAACGGTATATCTAAATAAGAAAGCCAATTACGACAAATCACTGAAATACTATTTAGAGGCATTGCCTATTTGTGAATCACTAAAAGACAAAGATGCATTAGGCACCATCTATGTAAACCTGGGAGAAATTTATTTCGAAAAAGGAGACAACAACAAATCCCTGGATTATCTAAAAAAATCGCTCATCGTTTATGAAGGATCTGAAAATATCCCTTATTCTTACATCGATATTGGAAAGGTGTATACTAAAATTGGCGACTACAACAATGCAATAAAAAGCGAAAACATGGCATTAGAAATTGCCACAAAACTTAACGGACAATTAGACATCGCAAGGTCATTACTTGGCTTAGCCAATACTTACAAACAAAAAGGAGAAGCCAAAGAAGCCATTAATTATTTCCTTCGGGGCATAGAGATAGCCAGTGAAATCAAAGCCAATATTCAACTTAAAGAAATGTACAAAGGCATTTCTGAATCTTATAATGACCTGGCCGATTACAATAACGCCTATAAATATCAGCGCCTGCTGATTAACATCAAAGACACTTTATATAATATCGAAACTGATAAAAAGCTGGGTTCTTTGGATCTTGATTTTCAAATCTATAAAAAAGAAGGTCAGATCAGTCAACAGCAACAATCCATCCAGCGCCAAAAAATGATTCGCAATTCTTTCATCATAGGCTTTGCTATTGTAATCATTTTTGCAGGAATATTTTTCAAACAACGAAATCGTATTTCAAAGGAAAAACACCGTAGCGACGAATTGCTCCTGAATATTTTACCTGAAGAAACAGCAGAAGAGCTAAAGAATACGGGTACGGCTAAAGCAAAAAGCTATGATTCGGTTACTGTATTATTTACAGATTTTAAAGATTTTACGAAATTATCAGAAATCCTTTCTCCTACACAACTGGTAAGTGAAATCAATGAGTGCTTTTCGGCTTTTGATCACATTATGCAAAAATATGGTGTAGAAAAAATTAAGACTATCGGCGATGCTTACATGGCTGCAGGTGGATTACCCGCCACAAATAATACCCATCCAAAAGATGTGGTAAGAGCAGCATTGGAGATCAGGCAATTCATGCAGGATCATCAATTAAAAAAAGAAGCGGCCGGAGAATTATTTTTCAGAATCAGAATAGGCGTTCATACCGGACCTGTAGTTTCGGGAATTGTAGGGATAAAAAAATTCGCTTATGATATTTGGGGCGATACGGTAAACACCGCATCAAGACTTGAATCTTCAGGAGAAATTGGAAAAGTAAATATCAGTGGAACTACTTACGAATTAGTGAAAAATGATTTCATGTGTATACATCGCGGCAAACTTGCAGCAAAAAACAAAGGAGAAATAGATATGTATTTTGTGGAGCATGAAAATATTTAGCCAAACCAATAGCGCTACCCCCTTCCCCCTTCTCTTACAATCTTTCAATTATTTTTTCAACTGAAGGTCATCTTCAATTGCATCAGAAAATAAAAAAAGGGCCATGATAGAAATCGCGGCCCGTATTAATCCAATATCCTATGAAAAACCATTATTAAAACGCCATGTTGCTGGTTTTATTTCAATTAGATGAAATTTATTTTTTTAATGCACCGGATTTGAAATCAACTTATACCAATTTGAATTACATTTTAGTTTACAACTTTATGGTATAATGCAGACTTTATAGCTGTTTGAGGCAATCCCATTGGACCATTAAAATATCCAGTCGGTATCAGATAAATTAGAGTACACAAAATCTGGGTTAAATAATTGTTTTCCTTTTTTTATCGGGGAATAACATAATTTTGAAATTATCAATTTTTTTAGACAAAAAAACTTAATTATGAGAATTATTTTTATTTCAATGTTTGCATTTGCAGGTTTGTTTGGATGTAAAAAAACTACAACTCCAACACCACAAAACATCCCTACTGTTTCAATTTGTAATCAGACATGGATGACTAACAACTTAGATGTTTCTACCTATCGTAATGGTGATATCATACCACAAGTAACCGACTCTGCACAATGGGTTAATTTAACAACTGGAGCTTGGTGTTATTATAATAACGATGCTGCCAATGGTCCCATTTATGGCAAGTTATATAATTGGTACGCTGTGAATGACTCACGAGGATTAGCACCTGATGGCTACCATGTAACAAGTGACTCAGAATGGACATCATTAGTAACTTGTCTGGGAGGTGATTCCCTTGCCGGTGGAAAAATTAAGGAAGCAGGTTTAATGCATTGGCTAAGTCCAAATACAGGAGCTACTAATAGCAGTGGTATTACAGGCCTTCCAGCAGGTTGTCGAGATTTCGATGGCTCATTCAACTACATTTCCTCCTATGCAATCTTGTGGAGTTCTACTGAAAACGATTCTACATCCTCATTTGCTCGCGACTTGTACTATAACGACAACGTTATACTCAGATTCAACGACCTAAAAATACTTGGGTTTTCTGTTCGTTGCGTCAAAGATTAATGATGTGCAATTGCGATAGAATTTGTTAATACTAATTTACTTCTTCCGCTGTCTCAGGTAGTATGATAATCTGGATAGAACTTTTGGATTCTATAAACTCAGTTCTCATCTCGATTCGGCTAAGTATAGGAATACTTATTTAAAAAGACTTTTAGTTTTTTTAAAGCATAAAAAAAACAAAAGTTAAGTGCAGCAAAACCAAACTATAAAATTGGGCCATACTTTAAATAATATGGCCCAATTTTATTTTTTATCGGACAGTTTTGAACTCATCCGCTTTTCTTTACAAAATTTCTAAAATCTATTGAAGACTGGTTATTGAAATTTATAAACAGCCGTTAATTAATCATAATAACCATAACTAGCAAGTAAATCTCTTATCTCCTGTTCAGCTAGTGCCAATAATTCAGGATCATCCCGAAAATCTGATGGATTCAAGGTTACAATAATCTGAGGTACACCCGCCTGGCGGTACATCACTTCGGAATGAGAATCAATGACATGTATTGCTGTTCTTATTTCTCTTTGTTGAGACAAAGTCAGTCGAGATTGTCCTCTGTAAACTTCTACAAGAGCATTTGAATGATGATTTTGATTGCAGTTTGTGCGTTGCGCGAATGATCCTGTACTAAAAAATAAAATCATTGCAATTAAAAAAAGGTGTTTTTTTGTTTGCATTACTGAAAGTTTAAGGTTGTTTAAATGTTTAGGTTAACTGTAAAAATATTAATAAAAAAGAACTAAAACAACATTTTACTGAGTAATAATAAAGTAATCGAATTTTAAGCTAAAATACCTTTTCGTAATAATATATGTTTGTTTGAAAATACCGTCAGACAAAAGTATAGCAAAAATATTTCCTTCAGTAAATTCAATTATCTACGAGTTCAAAAATGATTAAAAATGTTTAGCAAGTTGTGCAAAGTGCGGTGGGGTTGATACACTTTCTACTAACTCAAAAAGCCATACAAAACATGGCTTTTTACTTTTTGTTTTTTATCTAAACAAGTAATGCTGTTTGAAATATCTCAGTGCCCTTAATTTCTGTGAGTAGTGAAGATTTGGAAACTTTATTTTTAAAAGAATGAGAAACAGAACGAGAGAGAAGAAAAAAGTCAGAGTTTTATGATTGCTCTCGCTTTCATTTTTGCTCTGACTTTTTGTGCCCACGAAAGGAATCGAACCTTCACACCCTTGCGAATGGCAGATTTTGAGTCTGCTGCGTCTACCAATTCCGCCACATGGGCCGCACTAATTGGTTGCAATATTACATCAATCAACCAACCTATCCAAAATACGATTCAGATATTTTTTCTTATAGTAATAGTCTTTTATTATTTCTAAATCAGATGCTGCCGTTTCTGAAGAAAAAGATTGAAACACAGGCCTTATATCGGACTCCATTTTACTACCCATTTCGTCTATTTTATCCTTTACCAAATGGCGATTGCCCTCGTCCAGCATCTCATTAATTTCCATCATTTCCATCAGAAAATCTGGCGATAATTTGTATTTCTCGTCCTCGGCCATCCCCCTCAACTGTAAAAAATATTCAATCGTTTTTTGTTCATTCTTAAAAATCACAAATGCCTTATTTACTGCAGATGACATCTCCAGCACTTCTTCTTTTTCGGCTTCTGTAGCATCGGTAAAATAGTCGGGATGAAACTTCTTCTGCAGTTCAAAATAACGCCTCGACAAATCAGACTTATTTACAAGCGGGGCTTCCGAAAATTCAAATAATTCAAAATAATTCATATTTCATCTGCATTTTTTTATTTTACATACAGGTTTTCAAAGGTAGGCATGACAATAATAATTTAAAAATGTAAATTGCCGACAAATAAAAACCAATGCTCAAATTCGGACTGATCAGAGAAGGGAAAATTCCTTCGGATAACAGAGTGGCGCTTACCCCAGCCCATTGCAAATTCATTAATAAAACACAAGAAGGAATAGAAGTTATTGTTCAGCATAGCGACTCCCGTTCTTATGCTGATAAAGAATATCAGCGAGCAGGTGTGGAAGTAAAAGAAGATATATCCGATTGCGATATTTTACTGGGCATCAAAGAAGTGCCAATTGATATGCTGATTCCCAACAAAACCTACCTTTTCTTTTCGCATACTAAAAAACTGCAGCCTTATAACCAAAAATTACTCAAAGCAATAATTGAAAAAAAAATTACGCTTATTGATTATGAATGTCTGGAACATGAAGACGGGAAAAGAATTATAGGCTTTGGTTTCTTCGCCGGTATTGTTGGTGCTCATAATGGAATGATGGCTTATGGAAAAAAAACGGGCGCTTACCAATTAGAAAAAGTGAATTCAAATAAAAGTTTTCAGGATCTTATTCATACTTATTTCGGACTAAATCTCCCTCCTGTTAAAATTGCGGTAACTGGCAGTGGCCGTGTAGCTCATGGTATTCTGGAGATCATGAATCTGTTAGGAATACACGAAGTTGAACCAGAAGAGTACCTCGAAAGAACGTTTTCTTATCCTGTATATGTTCACCTTAAAGGAAGAGATTTATATCTGCATAAAGAAACCAATTCTTATCACAGAGATGACTTTCATGAAAATCCGGCTCAGTATAAATGTACATTCGAGCAATACATCCCTCACACCGATATTTTAATGAACGGCATATACTGGGATCACGATATTCCCCGATTATTTGAGAAGGAATCACTGCAAAATTCAAACTTTAAAATAAAAACTATTGCCGATATCACTGATGACATGTATGGATCTGTACCCTGCAATCTGGGTGATTCCACTATCGAAGATCCTGTGTATGGTGTAGATAAAATGACCATGAAAAAAACAGCTCCTTATTTACCAGATTCCATCGACATCATGGCCGTGGGCAATCTTCCAAATGAACTCCCCCGCGATGCAAGCCGTTATTTCGGTCAGCAATTAATTAAACATGTTTTAAAAGATATTATCGACGGCAACAGCTCCATCATCGACAAAGCAACGATCGTGAAGAATGGTGTTCTTACAGAACATTATGGGTATATGAAGGAGTATGCGGGATAAAGCCCTCTAAATCCCCCAAAGGGGGACTTTGATTATGTTTTGTTTATTAGTGCAAGATTAAAATAGCAGTAATATTTTTTATTTCTTTGGACTGCTTCCCCCTTCGGGGGATTGAGGGGGCCTCAAATAATACCTATTCATCAATTCACCAAACCCATCCGTATAATTCCTCTCCTTATCATGAATACTCATTTCTCTTTCCGATAGCAATTTCACTTCTTTATTAGATAAAAAAATCATGGTACGAAAAAAATCATGGCTAACGGATTGTCTTACCTGCATTTTTTCAACAACAGTAAATGAATATTTTTTCAGCAGCGATTCAAAATATTCGGTGCGATGAAAAGGCAATAAAACTGCTGCATAACCTAACTCCGACAAATGCTTTTGAATAAACCCCATAAGTATCTCCAGCGTTAACGTACTGTCGTGTTTTGCCGCGTTTTTTTGTTCATTAGTTGAAATCAAATCCTTTTCAAAAAATGGAGGATTGGAGAAAATGAAATCATATTTTTTGTGAGGAGTATATTGCTGCAATGATGTGTTGTGAATCGATATCTGACTTTGCCATGGCGATGATGCGACATTCTGTTTTGCCTGTAAAGAAGCATTCTCATTGATTTCGATGGCTTCAATTACAAAATCATTTTCCTGCGCCAGCATTAAACTCAATAAGCCTGTACCGGCGCCCACATCAAGTGTGTTATTAAATTTAAAATCATTCTGCCTGATTACGTCTGCCATCCAGGCTCCAAACAAACAGGCATCGGTGCATACTTTCATTGCACATTGATCCTGATGAACAGTAAATTGTTTGAATTGAAAAAAGGAGTTTGGCATTTTACAATATAGTTTCAGGGGTTCAAGATGTTCAATAAGTTCAACATGTTTTTTCAGCATCCAAAATCTTTAGAACTTATTGAACCTCTTGAACCTTTTAAACATTTTGAACTTTTCACCCCCACTCTGCTTTCGCCGATGTGTTAACACTCAAATCCGCGAATGCTCCTGACTGGTATTTATAATAACCAGTTATCGCAATCATCGCCGCATTATCTGTACAGTATTCAAATTTCGGAATAAAGGTTTTCCACCCATGCTTCTCTCCCATTTTAAGAAAAGATTGCCGCAATCCACTGTTGGCACTAACTCCACCTGCAAGGCAAATATTTTTTATTCCGGTTTCTTTAGCCGCTTTTAATAATTTATTCAGCAATATAGTTACGATGCGTTGTTGAACGGAGGCGCAGATATCTGAAAGATTATTTTCGATAAACATTTTTTTTTCTTCTGCCGTTACTGCAAATTCTTCTTTAAATACATTGCTCGTTCCTGCATTATTTAGAAAATAAAGAATAGAAGTTTTCAATCCGGAGAAACTAAAATTCAATCCTGGAATCTGAGGCTCAGGAAATTTATATTTATCAGCGTTTCCTTCTTTTGCATATTTATCCACCAATGGTCCGCCGGGATAAGGAAGCCCCAGCATCTTTGCTGTTTTATCAAATGCTTCTCCTGCAGCATCCTCAATAGTTTGACCAATTACTTTCATTTGTAAAGGAGATTCGCATAATACAATCTGCGTATGTCCGCCACTGACCGTTAAACATAAAAAAGGAAATTCAGGTTTGGGGTCATCAATCAAATTAGCCAATACATGTGCCTGCATGTGATGAACCGCTATTAAAGGTTTATTCAACGCCAGCGACATTGATTTGGCAAACTGACTCCCTACCAATAATGAACCAATTAATCCCGGAGCCTGAGTAAAAGCAATGGCATCAATATCTGCTAAAGTTATTCCTGCATTTTTAATGGCCACATCCACCACCGGTACAATGTTTTGCATATGCGCCCTGCTGGCAAGCTCGGGCACCACGCCTCCGTATTGCTCATGAATTTTCTGCGAAGCAATAAGATTAGACAGAATAATTCCACCTCGGCAAACCGCTGCAGAAGTATCGTCGCAGGATGATTCTATGGCAAGGATGGTAGTAGACAATGTTTGTTGTTTTATTAGCCCCCTCAATCCTCCAAAGGGGGAAGTTGGACCATGTTATTTTGATGTTTGTTGTTTGGCGTTTGGTGTTTTTGTTCAAAAAGTTCCAGACCTGCCTTACGGTAGGCAGAGATTCAATTTGTTCGAAATGTTGAATTTTATTCAGAAACAAACTTGTTGAACTAATTGAATGTATCAAACCTTTTGAACTTATTGAACTTTTTGAACCTTTCAAACAGCATTTACCTAACTCCTAATCGCCTTCACTGGATCCATTTTAGCGGCACGTGAAGCAGGAATTATTCCGGCCAGCACTCCTATTACCAAGCAAATTATTACTGTGGTTAAAATCATTGGAGCTGATAAATAAACCGGAAATTCTAATGGACCTGATAAAATTAACGTTAAGATATACACGAAAAATAATCCGATGGCACCACCTAGAATGCATAAAATAGATGCCTCCAATAAGAACTCGAAAAGTATGGTGCTTCGTTTTGCCCCAATTGCTTTCTTCAAACCAATTACCGGTGTTCTTTCTTTCACAGTTACAAACATAATATTTGCTATCCCAAACATGCCTACGATCAAACTTATTCCGCCGATAATTGATCCCACAATATTAATAGTTACAAATGATTCGGAAATCGCTTTACTAAAAGCTTCCACACTGTTGAGTGAAAAATTATCTTCCTGCAAAGGGCTCAGCCTTCTGATCTGACGCATGATCCCTCTAAGTTCCTGACTTATCGCATCAGTAGTTACATTTTCTTTTCCTTTTACAATTAATATCGGATTGGATTGTTCGGGATCAAAAAGCTGACGGGCGAATTTATTTGTAATCATGATGCATTTGTCATAATCCCATCCAATAAAACTCTTGCCTTCTTTTTTAATGACTCCGACAATTGTTATTTTTTTTCCCTTAACATCTACTTGCCTGCCTAATGCTCTTTCTGTAGATCCAAATAAATCTTCTGCATTAGTATAGCCTATGATACAGTTATTGGTTCCATTTGTAAATTCACTCGATGAAAAATATCTTCCGGCTTCGAACTGAATAGGCTGAATCGCAATTTGATCTTCATTAATACAATAAACTGTTCCGTTTTCAATCACCTCATCTTTATATGAAATATTTGAAACAGACTGCATCAAATAAGTAACTTGTCCGGCGAGCAAAGATCGCTCCTTAATTAAAGCCGCTTCTTCATTTTTCATTACAGGTCTGGATCGGTATTTCCACATCGGCTTATTAGGGCCTCCACTATAATCCCATTTGTCGATATAAATGGTATTACTGCCAAGTCCTTTTACTTCATTCTGTATGTTTTGTTCTAAGCTGTTAACGGTTGTAAGTACACCGATGATGCAAAAAATACCAAAGGCCACGCCAGTAAGGCTAAGTCCAGTACGCAGTTTGTTTACCTTAAGCTCCTTAAAAGTAAGTCGTATTGAATTTTGAAATATGCTGAGGGATTTGAGCATGGAGCAAAAATAGGAGTTTGTGTTTTGTTAAATGATGTTTGTGGTTAGGATATAAGTTTAATAAGTTCAAAAGGTTTAAAACGTTCAAAACGTTAGACGAAATAAGCACATTCTCAAATTGAAAAAACTTATTGAACTTATTGAACTTTTTAAACCTCTGAAACGGGCATTTATTTCCCCCACCCAAACCAGTCATTCCCATTTGCATAAACCATCAGACTAAGCAATAAAATCATTCCAACAATCTGAGCATATTCCAGGAATTTTTCACTGGGTTTTCTGCGGGTAATCATTTCTATTAAAGTAAAAAGTACATGTCCTCCGTCTAATGCAGGAATTGGCAATAAATTCATAAACGCCAGCACTATGGAAAAGAAAGCGGTGATTGTCCAGAAATGCTCCCAATCCCAGCCATGACCTGAGAATACCGAACCCATGGCTTTAAATCCACCAACTCCTTTGTAAGCGCCAGTTGAAGGGGATAATATTTTTTTAAACTGATCTATATAAAATCCTAATTCATTTCCCGCTCTTTTAACTCCGGCAGGAATAGCAGCAAAAAATCCATATTTTTTATTGGTGAACTTGTAAATTCCAAGGCTGTCAAATTGTTCAGGAAGATTAGGCGAACTAAATCCAATTTTTCCATCTTCCGGCAATGTGGTATTTAAAAAAATCACACTGTCGTTTCTGCTAACTTTTAATGCAATTGAAGTCCCCTTTTTCATTGTACTGATTACTTTTTCATACTCATCTCTGAATTCGGTAGAATATGCATTAATACCAATTACATGGTCGCTTTTACGAAGGCCGTTTTTAAACGCAATTGAAGAATCCTCAATGTGCATCACAATTACAGGTACCCGCGGACTAATTAGCGGCTGCTCCGATTTTTTTCTTTTCTCAATCAGTTTACCAATAAGATCAACAGGCATTTTAAGATTTTGCTGTTTGCCATTTCTGATTACTATTACATTACTGTCTACAAGAAGAACCTTCTTTAATATATCTGTAAATTCAACTACGGGTTTGCCATCAACAGAAATTATTTTATCGCCGTTTTGAAAGCCCAAATCTTTAAACAGCGGATCATTAAAAGCAACACCATATTTTAATGAATCTGCTTTGATATTTTGTTCGCCCCAAACCATTAAAATCATCGCGTAAATAACAAAAGCCAGCAATACATTCACGATGACACCCCCTAGCATAATGATTAATCTTTGCCAGGCTGGTTTACTTCTGAATTCCCAGGGTTGAGGAGGGAGTTTCATTTGTTCTTTGTCCATGCTTTCGTCCACCATTCCTGCAATTTTCACATAGCCGCCCAAAGGCAGCCAGCCAACACCATATTCTGTTTCACCGATTTTCTTTTTAAAAACAGAAAACCAAGGATCAAAAAATAAATAAAATTTGTCTACCCGGCACTTAAACCACTTTGCTGTTATGTAATGTCCGAATTCGTGAAGAATAACAAGAATAGAAAGTGAAAGAAGTAATTGTGCGGCTTTCATCCCTACACTCGACCAATCAATAGCTAATAGATTCATATTGTAAAATTAAAAAATCAATATTCAAAGTTTCCCGGAAATTAAAGTTTTATCAGAGACGCTGCAAAATTACGCGCCTCCCCATCGCTGTCAAAATATTCCTGAAGAGTAGGCTTTTCAATAAATTTAATCGCATTCATTGTTTTTTCAACCACTGCAGTAATATCTAAAAATCCAATTCTATTTTTCAAAAATGCCCATACGGCAATTTCATTTGCGGCATTCAATACGCAGGCTTTATTTCCTCCGCTTTGCAACGCTTCAATGGCGAGGCTAAGGTTCCTGAATGTTTTATAATCCGGCTCTTCAAAACTTAAATTGGGATATCTTTTGAAGTTAAGCCGAGGGAAATCATTCTTTATTCGTTGTGGAAATCCTAATGCATATTGGATGGGCAATTTCATATCCGGCAATCCCATTTGTGCTTTCATACTTCCATCTTCAAACTGAACTATACTATGTATAACACTTTGAGAATGAATTACTACTTCTATTTGATTAGGATTTAAATTGAATAACCATTTAGCTTCAATCATCTCCAGACCTTTATTCATTAACGTCGCCGAATCCACAGAAATTTTTGCGCCCATAGACCAGTTGGGATGTTGTAATGCATGATCTCTTTTTACATTAACCAGGAAGTTAGGTTTCTTGCCAAGGAAAGGACCACCACTCGCGGTAAGAATTACTCTTTCTATTGGATTGCGCGACTCGCCAACCAAGCATTGAAATATTGCAGAATGCTCGCTATCCACAGGAATAATTGGAGACCTGAATTCAATAGCTTTTTGCATTACAATATCGCCGGCCACTACAAGCGTTTCTTTGTTGGCCAAAGCAATCACTTTGCCTTTTTCTACCGCCTTTAATGTTGGCTTCAAACCAGCAAAGCCAACAATTGCAGCAATCATAATATCATAAGTATCAAAATCAGCGACTTCTTCCAAAGCCTCTTCTCCAGCAAAAACTTTGATATCAGCAGAACTCAGTGCTTGCTTTACTTTTTCATATTTTGCAGGATCACCAATAACCACAGCATTGGGACTAAACTCCAATGACTGCGCTATCAATAACTCTTCGTTGGTATGAGCAGTAAGAATTTCTACTTCAAACAAATCTTTGTTTGATCTGATTACTTCCAATGCCTGTGTGCCTATCGAACCTGTAGAGCCAAATATGGCTACTCTTTTTTTAGGCGATTCCGAAGCCATAAATACTATTAGTTTAACTGAATAAAGTGGTGCAATTTATGCTATTAAAAGTGTTTTGGATGAGATTTTTTTTGGATAAGGTGAAGATTATGGTTACTACTTTTCAGCAATGTCTCCTGAAAGGGACTTTGCGTTGGATAGAGCTAGATACTGGATAAAACTGTACTTCTCAGCAATGTCTCCTGAAAGGGACGTTGCGTTACACTTCTCAGCAAAGCCTGCTAAACAATTTCTTATCGAAACTGTTTTTCATCTTTATCAATTATTCTATAAATTGCATATCCCAAAGCGCCTCTCAAAAGGAAGCGATGAAATGGTAAATAAAGAATGAAAATAAAATCACTTCTGGCAAAACCATTTGCCAATTACATATATCGTCAGACCAAAAAGAATATGGTTCATGCGCTGAAAGACCAGCAAACCATTTTTGAGACCTTAATAAAAAATGCCGCTAAAACCGAGTTCGGAAAGGAACATGGATTCTCAGAAATAAAATCTCATCAGGATTTCGTAAAAAAAGTTCCTATAAGAGATTACGAACAATTCAAACCCTGGATTGAAAAAATAAAAGCAGGCAAACAAAATATATTATGGAAAGGCCAGCCCATCTATTTTGCCAAAACCAGCGGCACCACTAGTGGAGTGAAATACATCCCTATTACCAAAGAGTCTATTTCGAATCACATCAATACAGCCAGAAACGCTTTACTCTGCTATATGGCAGAATCAGGCAATACAAAATTCGCTGATGGCAAAATGATTTTCCTCAGTGGCTCGCCCGAATTGGAAAGAGTGGGCGGAATTCCTACAGGACGTTTAAGCGGAATTGTAAACCACCACATTCCCAAATACCTCAGGGCCAACCAGCTTCCATCTTATGAAGTCAATTGCATCGAAGACTGGGAACAAAAGCTGGATCAAATTGTAAAAGAAACGATTAATGAAGACATGACTTTGATAAGCGGCATCCCCCCTTGGATGCAAATGTACTTCGACAGATTGATTGAGAAATCCGGAAAAAAAATTGGCGAGCTCTTTCCTAATTTTAGCGTAATGGTTCAAGGAGGCGTAAACTACGAACCCTATAAAGCAAAGCTAGCTGAAAGTATTGGACGCAAAATTGACACTATTGAATTGTTTCCTGCCAGCGAAGGATTCTTTGCATTTCAAGACTCCATGCAACATCCGGGAATGCTACTAAATACCAACAGTGGAATCTTTTTTGAATTCATTCCGGCCGAAGAAATCAACAACTCAAATCCTACACGACTAACTTTAAAAGAAATTAAAGTTAATGTAAACTATGCGTTGATTATCAGTAGTAACGCTGGATTATGGGGATACAATATTGGAGACACTGTGAAGTTTGTTTCTTTAGAACCCTACCGAATTATTGTGAGTGGAAGAATCAAACATTTTATCTCTGCTTTTGGAGAACATGTAATTGGCGAAGAAGTAGAATCCGCTATTTTAGCCGCCGCCTCAGCATTAGATATTAAACTTGTAGAATTTACAGTCGCTCCATTTATTAGTACCGATAATGGTAAAAGTTTCCATGAATGGTTTATAGAATTTGAAAATCAGCCATACGATTTAAATGCTTTTGCTTTAACAATAGACCATAACCTAAGAAAGAAAAATGTTTATTATGATGATCTGATTGCCGGAAATATTCTTCAGCCGCTTAAGATTACGCCTGTTCGCAAAAATGGATTTGTGGACTATATGAAAAGCATTGGCAAATTGGGCGGACAAAATAAGGTTCCCCGGCTTTCAAACGACAGAAAGATTGCGGATGGATTAACTGAAGCTTTAAATTAATCCACTTTTTTATCTATTCCTTTTCAACCTATTTAAAACTATTTAAAAACACCAAGCCCTCATTTTAAAATACAATATAACATTCTGTCACTTTAGGTTTTACAGTCAATAATATAACCCTTTTCATTTCTATGCTTAAAATCTCCTCCACATCAGCATTGGTTATCAACTGGACTGACCAGCATTTGTATCAGGGCAAAAAAACAAAACAGTATATCGAGGCCCTTGATCTTTCTGAAGGAGATGTGCTATTGAATGCTCTTGACAAAGCACAACATTTTATGCATACTCAGGCTATTTCTGCAAGGAAATATTTCATGCTCAGCAAGGCTTCTGCTTTTCTTGAAGATTGCCATAATAAAAACACCTGCGGACAAGTGGTGATCATGGCTGCAGGACTGTCTCCTCTTTCGGCTTCTCTTGCGGAACAATTCCCCAAAAGCAGGATATATGACCTGGATCTTTATTCCATGGAAGAAAAATCCGGTTTATTAAACAATCTGTTTTCCAATATTTCATTTATCAAAACCGATTTGAATAACATAGCACATTGGTCTGCCGAATTGATAAAAAATAATTTCGATTATGCACTTCCTACCTTGGTTATTTTTGAAGGCATTGTTTATTATCTAGAAAAAGAAGTGCTCATCAATTTACTGAAATGGTGTAAAGCACAAGACGCATCAATAATCGGAGATTTTTGCTTACCTCCCGAATTGATCCATGAAGATTACCAGATTTATCCATTCAGAGTTTTCGAAGTCATCAGAAACACGCTATTACTTCCTCCTATTACATTTTATTCGAGAAATGAATTTTGCGCTCTTTTAAATGAAAGTGGATACAAAGAAAAGGAAGTGGAAAGTTTGCCTGAAATCCATTTGCAACGTACCGGAAATCAACATCCATTTGAAATAAGCAACTCGGGATGGATTGATTTTTGGACATGCTGAATGGAGTATAAATGCAGCCAAGGCTAGCTGTTATTATTAAGTATCTCTATAGCAGACTCCTTGTTTTCTAAGTCGAATTACAAATGATTAAGTAGACGAGCCTAAATACATCTTTAATTTTTCTTTAAAAATACTCCTTGATATCATTTCTGCCCCCATACTAATGAGGTGCTCCGTTCTCATCTGACAATCAATAATTTTGAGTCCTTCTCGCTGAAGCTGCTGCACCAGATTGATAAATGCAAATTTACTGGCGTTAGATTCTGCACTGAACATACTTTCACCAAAAAAAACATCGCCAATTTTTATTCCATAAAGCCCACCAACCAGCTTGCCTTCTCTCCATGTTTCTGCACTGACCGCAAAACCGAGTTCGAATAATTTCGAGTATGCATCAACTATATCCTGATTAATCCACGTACCTGTTTCGTCTTTTCTTTCTGTAGTTTTACAGGCGCTGATTACCTGACCGAAAGATTTATTTCTGGTGAACCTGAATTTTCCATTTTGCAAAACCTGGCGCATACTTTTTGTTACTAGTAATTTATCAGGAAACAAAACACAACGTGGATCGGGACTCCACCACAAAATCGGATCATCTTCATTATACCAGGGAAATATTCCGTTGCGATAAGCGCACAATAATCTTTCCGCAGTCAAATCACCGCCGATGGCAAGAAGTCCATTTTCATCTGCTGATTCTACCTCAGGAAAAATGATATCGTTAGTGAGAATGTGCATGTGTAAGTTTAAAAAAGTTTAAAAGGCTCGATAGATTCAAGAGGTTTTAGTACCAATAGTAACTAATTGAACTAATTGAACTTTTTAAACCCTTTGTACAAAATTTTTACTCCTCCTCAAACCCCCATTGCTCTCTCAACGTCTCCAACACCTCCCCTTTTAATTGAGGTGAATCATAATGACCGGCAATATTTTTTTGTCGGAAAGCTTCATAAACCGAAACTGCACAGGCCACTGAAATATTTAAAGACTTTATGATCCCTACTTGTGGAATAATAAAATTTCCATCGCATAAATCAATAAGTTCTTTGGATACACCGCTGTGTTCATTTCCAAAAACCAGGGCTACATTTTCGGTTAGATTTAAATCGTGAAGGCCAACAGCATCAGAACTCAAATGAGTAGTATAAATTTTATTGTAATTTTTTCTTAACGAGTCGAAACAAGACTGCACACTATCAAATTGATGAATGGTTAACCATTTTGCAGCACTGGAGCTGGCTTTTGCACTCCATTTTTTATGGCTGGGCATTACCGTATTTAAAATGTAAATCTCCTGAATACCCACGGCATCACAAGTACGCATCACCGCAGATATATTGTGAGGATCTGAAACATTTTCCAATACTACAGTAAGGTTAAGTTGCCTTTTATTCAAAACGGCTGTAAGTCTGTCTGATCTTTCCGGTGTCATTTTGCGAAAGTCGGACAAATGTGGCTAATTACTCCGTTCTTAAAAATATTTTTTACAACAGCCAATCATTTACTACATTTAGCAAAATTAATTTAAGATGAATAATAAAGCAATTGCAGTAGTGCTATTAATGGCCATTTTTTCATGTAAAAGTAAGAATGACACTTCAGCTAAACCTGATGTTGTTGCAGTAAATATCGACAGTACAGTTAGTCCTTCAACTGATTTCTTTCAGTTTGCAAACGGTGGATGGATTAAAAACAATCCCATTCCAGGTGAACAATCAAGTTGGGGAATCGGCAATTTGGTTATAGAGGAGAACAACAAACGTCTTCGTGAAATTTGCGAAAAAGCAGCTTCATCAAATCCAAAAGCAGGAACTAATGATCAGAAAATTGGTGACTTCTGGATGACGGCTATGGACTCTGCAAAAATTGAAAAAGATGGATTAAGTCCAATTAAAACTCAATTAGATAAAATCAATGCAATAATTGATATAAATTCATTAGTAAATACTGTAGCTGAATTTAAAAAAATCGGGTCTTCTACTTTATTCAGCGACTATGTTGGTCAGGATTCGAAGAATAGTGAAGTCATGGCTTATCAGTTAAATCAGGGTGGATTAGGATTGCCTGAAAGAGAATATTATTTCAAAACAGATTCAACTACGGTAAACATCAGAACTCAATATCTGAAGTATATTTCTACCCTGTTAACTATGTCGGGTGATGATACAGCAACAGCAAACAATGCTGCAAAAAATATATTGGCTTTAGAAACTAAACTAGCCGCTTCTTCCCGTAAAATTGAAGACCTTAGAGATCCATATAAAAATTACAATAAAATGGCTTTGTCTGATCTTAGCAAATTATCAGGCAATATAAACTGGGATTTATACCTAGCCACAATTGGCATTAAAACAAAGGACTCTGTAATTGTAGGTCAACCCGAATTCTTTAAATCTTTAAATGATTTATTAAAAACCGTTTCTTTAAATGACTGGAAAAGCTATGTGAAATTCAATTTGATATCAGATATGTCTGGCGTACTTCCGGATGCATTTGGAAAAGAGTCTTTTACTTTCAACAAACTTTTCAGTGGAGCGAAAGAAAGAAGACCAAGATGGAAAAGATCCATTAATATGATAGAAGGCGCTATGGGCGAAATGCTTGGGCAACTCTATGTAAAAGAATTTTTTAATGAGACCGCCAAAAAAAGATATACGGTAATGGTTGACGCCATTAAAGATGCACTGAAAGATAGAATCAGCAAGCTAACCTGGATGACTGACAGTACTAAAGTAAAAGCATACACTAAGTTAGCCTCAATAAAAAGCAAAGTTGGTTACCCCGACAAGTGGAAAGATTTCTCATCAATGGAAATAGGTAAAGAAAGCTTAGCCAAAAACTACATGAATTCAAGATTATGGTGGCATAATTACGAATACAATAAAATGGGCAAACCTGTAGACAGAGATGAGTGGGATATGTATCCTCAAACCTACAATGCCTATTACAATCCCAGCAATAATGAAATCGTATTACCTGCAGGAATCTTTACCATTCCGGGTTACAGAGATGAAGAGGTAGATGATGCGGTTGTATACGGATATGGTGGTGCAAGTACCATTGGCCATGAAATTACTCATGGTTTTGATGACGAAGGAAGACAATTTGACGAGAAAGGAAACTTAGTAAGTTGGTGGACAAAATCGGATGAAGAAACATTCAATAAACGTGCGGAAGTAATGATCAAACAATTTGATGAATTTGAGCCTGTAAAAGGATATCACATCAATGGCAAGGCAACCTTAGGAGAAAACATCGCTGACCTTGGCGGGATACTTTTAGGAATAGAAGCCTTTAAAAAAACAACTCAATTTAAAGAAAATAAAACGATTGCAGGTTACACCCCAATGCAACGTTATTTCCTGGGATATTCATTAGGCTGGCTTGGTCATCAACGCGAAGAACAATTGAAAAACAGATTAATGACCGACGTTCACTCTCCTGAAAAATACAGAGTTAACGGGCCTTTTGTTAATGTAGCCGAATTTTACAACACATTTAATATTAAACCCGGAACTCCTATTTACAGAGCAGATAGCTTGAGGGTAAATATTTGGTAGGATGCCCTCTCGATCCCCCGAAAAGGGGAAGTTGTTTGTGGTTTGTTGTTTGTTCAAAAGGGTTCAGAAATTCAATGAGTTCAAGAGGTTACATTACGTTCAGTGATAAACCTTTTGAACTCCTGCCTACCGGCAGGCAGGCATATACCATCTTGAAACTATACAGCTTATCCAGATATATGCATCCTCTCCAACGCAACATCCCTTTCAGGAGACATTGCTGAGAAGTGTCGTATTATACGGTATCCAGCATCAAGTATCCAGTATCTAACAACCCCAACCCCGGCATTTCATTATAAACATATCTTCCGTTATCGAAGGCTACTCCGGCTGCAACACATTCTGTTTGCAATAAAGTACCATCCATATCTACATAATCAAGCAATGGCGCAAGTTGAGCAATGGCCGCAGTACCAATTGCATTTTCATTCATACAACCAATCATCACTTTCATATCTAAAGAACGAGCCTTTTCAATCATTCTTCTTGCAGGAGTAATACCACTGCACTTGGTGAGTTTAATATTAATCCCATGAAAATGATTATGGCAGTTTTCTACATCTTTTTCAAATACGCAAGATTCATCTGCAATTAATGGCAGTGGTGATTTCTCGAACAAAATTTTCATGCCCTCCCAATTATCTTTTGCTAAAGGCTGTTCTACAAATTCAACACCCTGTTCTTTTAACAATGGAATTTTAATTAACGCCGTTTCCAAATCCCATGCAGCATTGGCATCGACTCTTAAGATTGCATCAGTATTTTTTCTCAATGCTGCTACTGTTGCAATATCATTTTCAAAACCAACTTTAATTTTATAAATCGGCCAAGGCATTTCATTCATTTTCATTACCATCCTTTCCACAGTATCAATTCCAATAGTAAAATCAGTAAGTGGCGTCTTGGATAAATCTAAATTCCACAATTGATGCAATTGTTTTTTTTTCATCTTGCCATACAAATCCCATCCGGCCATATCAAGGGCACAAACCAAAAATGAATTGTCAGGAAAAAGATGATGCAAATAGTGCCAGTATCTTTCTGGGTCTGAAAAAGCGAATTGCTCCACAAACCTTTTTTTCTTTTCTAAATCTTCGGCCATTTTTTCTACTGGAATATTATAATAAGCAATAGCCGGTGCTTCTCCATAACCCTTGAACCCAAAATATTCAAGCTCTACAAAAAAAATAGGCTGATGAGTCTTTGTTCCTTTTGAAATGGTAAAAGGATATTTAAAAGGTATTTCTTTTATTTTATACGAAACTTTTAATGGCATACTAACCTCTTTTTGTATCTGTATTCATTTGATGAATACTTTTGGTGAATGATTTTTGTTTTATGAGAAATTCAATGGTAACGTGCATTCTGTAATCCCAATGATGATTAGGGTTTGCGGGATTGTTCATTCTGTCTTCTGCAGGATTTTTCCTTCGGATGTCTTCATCTAAAGCCATTAAATCCTGAAGCAAAAACACCGCCCACATTGCAGGGGATTTTAAATGTTGCAGCAAGATCTCTTTGCAGATCCAGGGTTCGCAATGAAAAGGCGCTTTTCCATTTTGCAGTAATAAATGATTATAAAAATTTTGAGTAACCGAGGTGTGTTCTTCCCACCATTGTCTGATTGTACTCATATCATGTGTTGAAGGAGTGACCACGGTTAAATAAGGGGCATTTTCAGGATGAGAAAATTGCGCATTCGATCGCTTAGGCATTCGCTGAACCTGCAAAGCCAGCATTTCTCTTTTCATCAATACTTCTTCGACCATATCAGGAACCATTCCCAAATCCTCGGCGCAAATCATCATATCCGCGCTTTGCTGAATAGCGTCCAGCTTATCTTGAGCAGCTTTATTCCATAGATCATTTTGATTTTCATAAAAATATTTTACATACAATTTATTCAATTTTTGCTGCTCAATAATGGGAAGCGCTTTAAAAGAATTCGTTTCCTGCATATCAATTCTGAAATGAAATTGACCTTCCTGTGTATCATCTTTCAATAAAATCACTTCCGCAAGAAGATCAAAAAGTATTTGTGTAAACCGATCATCTAAATCATTCTCTTTAGAAAATGCGTCTATCTTTCTTTGGGTATTTAATGTTGATTTGAAATTTCCATCAGTTAGCACATTATCCTTTACCCAAGACGTTTTATCATTAAAAAAAGCGGTTAATATTTCATCCGTAAAATAGGGATTACAAAATCTTGATTCATCAAACGAAATTCCTGCTTTTATAAAATCAATTTTTGTTATTGGAATGGCAGGAACAAAGACGCCCATTATTCCTTCAATAGCATGCACAGGCACGCTCCAGATTCTGAAAAAACCTAAAACATGATCAATGCGAGTAGCGTCAAAATAATGACTCATGTGTGTTAACCGTAAACGCCACCAATTATAATCCGTACGTTTCATTGCATCCCAGTCGTAGGTAGGGAAACTCCAGTTCTGCCCTTTTTTTGCAAATGCATCAGGTGGTGCTCCAGCCTGCATATCCATATGAAAAAGAAAAGGATTCATCCAGGTATCAACACTGTACCTTCCCACTCCTATTGGCAAATCTCCTTTAATAATTATTCCTAATTGATGGGCATACTCAACGGCTTCAGTTAATTGCAAATGAAGATGATATTGAGTAAAATAATAAAAAGCGATTTCATTAAAATGTCCTGATTCTTCATCAACCAGTTTCAGCAATAATTTTTCATCGTAAATTTTATATTCATCCCATTGATTAAAATCCGCTGTTTGAAATTTATCCCTTAAAAAACAAAAGGCCGCATAAGGCATCAGCCAATTTTTGTTTTCATTAAAGAAAAACACAAATGAATTCTCTTTCTGAAACGCATAAACGATATTTTCAAAAATCATCCTTAATGTATCAAGCTTTAATTTAAGTACTGTTTCGTAATTCAGCACGGGCTCCTGATTAAGTTTTCCTGCCAGCTCAATATTATTTTCTGGTATGGCCAATTTATGGTCATTGGCAATTTTCGGGATATCCAGAAAAATCGGATGTAACGCAAATGCAGAAATGGCCGAATACGGATAAGAGTCAGCTATTGTAAAAGTTGCCGTAGTATCATTTATGGGCAAAAGTTGAATCATCTTAATTCCAGCGGCAAATGACCAATCTGCCAGCTTATTGATATCTGTAAAATCTCCAACACCCCAGCTCCGTGCAGTTTTCAACGCCGACAACTGAACATTCACTCCGGTTCCTTTCCATGCATAATTACTAAAATCAGCAAACTGATTTAAAACCAACAACTTTCCCTTTTCCGGCTTAATTGTCAAAATCCGGTTATCGGTATCTTCAAAATGCACGACTTTTTTTTGTACAATATCGCAGATAGCATATTTGTATTCGACAGGGAATACCGCATTGGAAAGATCCAGTTTAACGGACCATACATTATTTTCATTCGAAAGAAAAACAGGATTATTAATATCCCAATTATTCAATTCTTTGGATGACCCCAGTAAGCAAATAACATTGTTGCTTGCCAGCTGAGTAGTATGTACTGAAAAATTATGTGTAGGAGACTTACAGGCAGGTGTTTTGTTTGAAAATGGCGGTTTGTTTAAAACCTTAGTAAATGCCCGACTTTTAAAAACTGCAGTTTCAATAGGAAGATGCTGCCAATCATCATAAACAATTATCTCTTGTTGATTTGCATCGAAAGTTAGAGATCTATTTAACCAATAATCAATAACGTCCTCTTTTCCACTTTCCTTTAAAATATAATGATAAAAAAAATGGCGACTGGGATTTACGTTATTAAAATCGTATTCGACATGCCAAAAGTCTTCATTATGATATTGTAAATCAAGAAATTTAAATCCTCCTTTACCCGAATCTCCATCTTCATGAAACGCGATGGAAACCGACTGACCAAAAAAAGTCCTGAATTTTAAATGAAAGTGACAAACCATTTAGACCCAAATCGTTTAGTGAGCAATTTAACCATATTTAGAGGAACAAGGGACCAATATTATAGTTTGTTGAAATTTCAGGCACAAAAATTTCTGCTATTTTAGATTCTGCCCTATATTTGCTGAAATATAAATTAGCTATGGAAAAAAAGAAGAAATCTACCGGAATATATTGGCTGTTATTTTTAGTTTCAATCGCCGGGTTTTACGGAGTTTATCAAATTGGTGGTGGATATTGCTCGATGGTATTGCCATTTAATGTTACTTTTTTTGCTTTAGCACTGGACTTAACCTAAAAGCATTTCCCCTTTCAAATAGTATTACAAAGAGCCCTGAGAATTCGGGGCTTTTTGTTTACAAGGAAAGATAAACATAACCCTCGGTTGAAACCATGGGTTATGTTTTTTGATACTATCCAGCTATATCCAGATGAATTAAGAGGTTCAATAGGTTAGGATAAAAAAAGAAGAGCCTACCATTAATTGGCAGACTCTTCTTATAGTTTGATAATTGGTTAATTTGTTAATGATGCTGAAGATCGGTTTCTTACGACTAGGTAAGAGACCTTCGTCAACTTCACCCTTCGGGGGACCGAGGGGGCTTTAATACTTCACCACCCTCACCGTCTTCACTTTCTCCCCTTCTCTCACTTCAATCATATATACTCCGGCTTTTAGTTCATTACCGAATTTTATCGTGTTATCACGCTCACCTGTAAACGACGTCACCTCTCTACCCAACACATCCATAACTCTTGCTTTGAATGTTCCATTTGTGGATGTTTTAACCAGCAAGTTAAATGAAGATGTAGATGGATTTGGATACACGATCACTTCCATTGGATCATTGGTTATTGCAGCCTTGTTTAATGGCGCTACCGGACCTGATTGGCATGCCCCCAGTTTCACTATTTTAGTCTTCTCTGCACTTATGCGGCAATTGCTAACCGCACGAACTGATACCACTCCATCTACTACCGTATTCGGGTATAGCAGACTGATACTCGTAATTGTCTGAGCAGATACTGTAGCTCCAGCTGGATAAGTCCATGACAATGAGGTAGCTCCAAATGGCAACTGCGACACTGTATATGTATATACCCTGTTAGGACACGTTCCCGGTGTAACGTCTATGCCACTTGGCGGGAATATTGCGCCTACTCCTATTGAAAGACTACGATCGGCTCCTACTCCGCAATTGTTTATCGCACGAACCGAAATAGTTCCTCCAGTATAAGTCATCGGATATTTAAACGATATACTGTTTGTTGTTGCTCCGCTTATATTCGTGCTTCCCGCTGGTATCGTCCAGTAATATGACGTTACGCCTGTCATCGCGCCTACGCTATATGTCGCTATCAATCCACCACCAGTTGAGTTGTTCATGTACTCGCATGAACTACCTGGGCCACTAATTAGACTAGGACTTCCCGGAACGTTTCGAGTAATCGTCAACGTTCTTGTTCCTCCTATTCCACAATCATTAGTC
>CALQSB010000027.1 GCA_943333125.1 Chitinophaga pinensis | reverse complement strand
GGTGAAAGTTTTGGATGTGCAAGGCAGATTAATAAAATCACTGTTTGTTTATGCAACAGAAATAAATAACATTGGCAACGATTTAAAATCGGGTGTATATATGGTTGAGATTACGCAAGGGAAAGAGAAGAAGACGGTGAGAGTGGTGAAGTATTGAGTGAAATAAATTTGTCATGAAATTTAAGGGAAGCTACAATGGCTCTCCTTTTTTTATGCGAATATTCAACGCAACGTCCCCTTCGGGAGACATTGCTGAGAAGGCGACGCAACGTCTCCTTCGGGAGACATTGCTGAGAAGGCGGCCCCCTCAATCCTCCAAAGGGGGAAATAGATTGTCTCGAGTAGGTTACTACTTTCTTATTCCTTATTTAATCTTTCTTGTTTTATATTTCAATTACGCAACGTCCCCTGCGGGAGACATTGCTAAGAAGATGAAAATAAATGACAGATTGCCAAGAAAATGATTTCCTTACTTTTGCTTACTTAATTATTATCCATGGCTTTCAACCTCCAAACCTTCAAAACAAGAGCGCTCACTGCAATCGTATTTGCTGCAGTAATGCTGTGCGGTTTATTCTTCAATCCTTATGCATTTATGGCATTGTTTACTATTATAGCTGTTGGTTGCAGTATGGAGTGTGCCAAAATTGTTAAGATGATTGATTATGATAAGAGGATCATTTATATGCCTTTCATTTTTATTTATAATTTAATCCCTGTTTATTTAATTGTATTGTTAGGGATAAAGTCTGAAGGTGAAAATATTCAATTGGATTCATTATTTCCAGCTGCGATATTTTTTTCCATCTGGATTAATGATACCATGGCTTATATAGTAGGTTCGTTCATCGGCAAAACACCATTCTCAAAAATATCTCCAAAAAAAACCTGGGAAGGCACTATCGGTGGGGCTATTTTATGTGTGGTAACAATTACCTTATTATTTTCTAAAACATCATTATTTCCAAATTCATTGACTGTCCAAAACTGGATTATCATTTCTTCACTTTGCGCTGTTTTCGGAACATTGGGAGATTTGTTTGAAAGCAAGTTGAAAAGAATGGCAGGCGTTAAAGACAGTGGAAATATCATGCCAGGTCATGGTGGCTTTTTAGATCGTTTTGATTCCTTCCTTTTTGCAGCTCCTGCCGTATGGGTTTACATCAAATATTTTATGCAATAAGGTTCATTAATCTTTTCTTCGTTGTACATTTGCCACTCAAAAATTATAAATGACATTACACAAAGAAGGATACAAAACAATTGCTTTAACTGCATTGGTATTGGCATTGCTGAATATTATAGTTTTCAAATTTCTTTGCTGCTGTTGTTGCATACTCTGCTGGACTTTTGGAGGTGTTTCACTTTTTTTATGGATGTTTATCATTTCTTTTTTTAGAATCCCCAACAGAAAATATACCATTGACGAGAATCTGATTATTGCTCCCTGTGATGGGAAAGTAGTAGTAATTGAAGAAACTTTTGATGAAGAATATTTTAAAGCTAAAGTATTACAGGTGTCTATTTTTATGAGCCCGGCTAATGTGCATGTAAACAGAAATCCAATTAGCGGCGAGGTGGTTTATAACCAATATCATAAAGGAAAATATCTGGTAGCCTGGAATCCTAAATCATCTACAGATAATGAAAGACACTCTGTTGTAATCAGAAAGGGAAGTAAAGAAATTTTAGTTAAACAGATTGCAGGCGCTGTAGCCAGAAGAATAATGAATTATACAAAACTGGGTCAACAAGTTAAACAAACTGAAGAATTAGGATTTATAAAATTTGGAAGCAGAGTAGATTTGTTACTGCCTTTAGGAACAAAAATCAATGCTAAATTGAACGAAACGGTAAAAGGTGGTGTTTCTGTAATCGCTAATTTATAAAATTAACAGGTTTAGAGTTTGATTACCTCAAATAAATTCCTACTTTTACCCCGATTAATAATTAAACTATTTACAATGAAAAAATTATTTTTATTTGCTACAGCTGCTTTACTAATTAGCGGTGTTTCTTTTGCTAACACAGACAAAGGAAAAAAGAAAAAATGTGCTAAAGGAAAATCTTGCTGTCAGGGAAAATCTTGTTCAAAAGATAAGGACAAAGAAAAAACTGCTGAGGTAAAACCTTAAGTCAAAAACTAATCAACCCCCATTTACATTAAATTCCGGGCTTCCTTTTCAGGAAGCTCTTTTATTTTACCTAGATTTTGCAGTTGGAATCTGGGTTTAAAGAATATCTTCAAGCTCTTTTAAATGTGTAACGGTATAGGTGGGTTTCATTTCGGTAACGGCTTCAATGTGATTAACGAAAATATTATCCATACCTGCGTTCATTGCACCCATAATATCTGCATCCAGATTATCTCCAATCATTATGGATTCGCTTAAAACAGCATTTGCTTTTTGTAATGCGTATTCAAAAATTTCTTTTTCGGGCTTCATGCTGTTGCTCGCTTCTGACGTAATTACGTGAGTAAAAAAATGATCAATCTTACTGGTTCTGATTTTATTCCATTGTGTTTTTTCGAATCCATTGGTTATCAGATGTAATTCGTAATTTTTATTTTTCAGATAAACCAAAATTTCATGTGCATGAGGAAACATTAATTTTTTATTCGGAAGTATTTCAAGAAACCGTGAACTCAAAGCTTTTGATAATCCTTCATCACCAATTTTAAATTCAAGCAAGGTTCTCCACATTCGTCTCCATTTTAATTCATCGGAGGAAATATAACCTTTTTGATACCTTTCCCATAGTATTTTATTATGATAAAGATATTTTTCATAAAAAATATTGAAATGAGGAGTGACTTTTTCTCCCAGATTAAATTCTGCAAAAATATCTATTAAAGATTCTTTGGCATTGGTATCAAAATCCCAAAGGGTATGATCAAGATCAAAAAAAATATGTTTGTACGAAGCCATTTAAAATCATTTATTTTTAAGGGTTGTTTATCTTTACAAAGATTTGTGAAGATAATTATTAAAATAATTAAAGACTAATTTATGCACGTTGTTATTACTGGGGCAAGCAGAGGAATGGGAAGAGCTATGGCTTTAAAATTTGCAAAAGCTGGATATGATTTGATTTTATGTGCCAGAACATTATCAAAACTGAACGAATCAAAAGCAATCATTGCCGAACAATTTCCAAGCATAAAAACAAATGTATTTGTTGCAGATCTTTCCATAAAAGAAGAAGTCAGAAAGTTTGGAGAATTTTGTCTGCCATTTGGCGCACCAGATATTCTGATTAATAATGCAGGAACATATAATCCGGGAAATTGTATTGATGAAGAAGATGGTGCCATGGAAAAAATGATGAATCTTAATTTTTACAGTGCCTATCATCTCACCAGAATACTTATTCCTAAAATGATTGAAAGAAAATCAGGACATATCTTTAATATGTGTTCAATAGCATCATTAAGGGCGTATAAAGGAGGAGGAAGTTATGGCGTTAGTAAGTATGCAATGCTGGGTTTCAGTAAAAATCTCAGGCTCGAATTAATGGATCATGGTATTAAAGTAACTGCTGTTTTTCCGGGAGCGGTATTAACGGATACCTGGGGTAATTTTGACAACAGCAACAAACGAATCATGGAAGTGAACGATATTGTTGATATGATTTTTGCCGCAACTCAATTGACATCACAGGCTGTTGTGGAAGATATAATAATCAGGCCTCAGCTCGGCGATTTGGATTAGTTGATTAAGCAGAAAAAATTTGTGCGTTCACGGCAAAACAACAGGGTACTTCCGAGGGTTCAACTTCCCCCTTGGGGGATCGAGGGGGCTTGGCTGAATTTGTATCCGACTCCTCTTACTGAATGAAAATAAACAGGATTCTTAGAATCGTCTTCAAAATATTTTCTGAAATTTAAAATAAAATTATCAATGGTTCTTGTTGTTGGATAAACATGATAACCCCATACCGCCTGTAATATTTTTTCACGGGTTACCACTTCGTTTTTATTTTCAATAAGTAATTTCAGTAACATCGCTTCTTTTTTTGTTAGCGAAATTTCCTTACCCTTTTTATTGGTGGAAATCAATCCGTTAAAATCTATTTTGTTTTCCCCGAAATAATAAAGATCGGGTGTATTGTTTTTAGAAGTAAGGAGTTCATTTTTCTTTATTAATTTATCAACCCTCAACAAAAGTTCTTCTAAGTTAAATGGTTTTGTAAGATAATCATCAGCACCTTTCTTAAGGCCGAGAACCCTGTCGGAACTGCTGTTTTTTGCACTTAAAATTAAAATGGGAATCTGAATATTTTGTAATCGGATAGATTCACATACCGCTATACCATCCACTTCAGGTAACATCACATCTAAAATAATCAAATCGAAATATTCCTGATGAATAATTTTTAAAGCCGATGCTCCATCAGCACAACAGCTTACTTCATAACCTTCCAGCTCTAAATTGAGTTTCAAAGCTTCCTGAAGATTTTCTTCATCTTCTACTAATAATATCGAAAAGTTATTTTGTAACATTTATATTTTATCACAACGAATTTAATTGTATCATAAAATTAGTTCCTTTCGGATGGTTATTTTCTGCGGTTACAGAACCCTGATGCGAAGTAATAATTCTTTTTACCAGATATAATCCAAGTCCGGTTCCTTTTGAATGTTTTGTTGCATCAGTGCCTGTCCTGTAAAATTTTTCAAATATTTTATTTTTATCCTGTTCAGGAATTCCAGAACCTTCATCAATTACTTCGATGGTAATAGATTGATCTTGCTGATAAAGTTTCACCATCACCGGATTTTCCTTCGGAGAATATTTTATTGCATTCTCAATTAGATTATTAAAAGCTATTTGCAATAAAAATAAATCTCCTGTCATGGATAAGTTATTTTCAATTTCCTTGATGATTTTTCTTTCTGGAAATCTGTCCATAAAATCTTTTACACAACCAGAAATCAAATCACTGATATTTATTTTTTCAAAGGTAATAGCATAAGCCTGTGATTCCATCTGAGAAGACAATAACAGATTATCGCATAACGAGTTCATGCGGTTGGCTTCCTGAAGGGTATTGCGAATGAGCCGTTGCTGTTGTTCTTCATCAAGTTTCCTTTTTTGTAGCGTTTCGAGATTAAGCTTAGTTACTGCAATCGGAGTTTTTAATTCATGAGTAATGGCCATCATAAAATTTTGCTGCTCCTGACTAATTTTAAGCTGGTTTTTAACAGCCCTGAAAAGAAATAAGGCGCCAGCAGAGATCAACAAAAAAAAGATTGAACCTTCGCCAATATATTGAGCGGTCTTTCTTTTGTTTTCATTCATTACCATTTCAACGTTCTTTTGATAATGCTGACCGGATTTATTTATTTCCTGTAATTTAAATGTAGTCATTTGTTCATTTTGCCTCGAAAGGGCAACGTACCACCAAACCAATGCAGAAATGATATATAAAAGCAGAAACCAGTAGATAATTAAAATATTTTTTATTTTTCTTGACTTATTGGCCATGATATTAATCTGCGAAATATTAACAAACAAAAATTAATTGCGTTTATCTAAGCCCCAGCTAAGCTTTCCTCTCAGTGTTTGAAGAAAATGATTTTCGTTCATTCTGATGAGCTTGATATCAAAGGTTTCTTTTTTAATAGCGAGCTGAACTTCCTTACTGATAATTTCGCGTCTGCTATCTAAAGTAATCACGAATCCATCTGTACGTCCTTCTAATTCAAAAGAAATAATATTATTATCCGGAACAATTATGGGTCTGATGTTTAGATTATGCGGAGCAACAGGGGTGATTACAAAACTTCTGCTATCTGGAAAAACAACCGGCCCGTTGCAACTTAACGAGTAGCCTGTAGATCCAGTAGGTGTAGCTACTATCAGGCCATCGGCCCAATAGGTATTTAAAAATTCTCCATTCAAATAAGTGTGAATTTTGATCATCGGAGAACTGTCTTTTTTATGAATAGTAAACTCATTCAATCCATAAGGTGTTTTACCAAATAAAGGAACATTAGCTTCCAGATGAACCATTGATCTTTTGTCTATAACATATTTTCTATTGGCAATAGCATCAATAGCCGCATGGATTTCTTCTTTTCCTATATTGGCCAAAAACCCTAGTCTTCCATAATTAATACCTAATACTGGAATTCCACTGTCTCGTACAAGGGTGACCGTATCCAGCAAAGTTCCGTCTCCACCCAAACTGATCAGACATTCAATACTATCATCCAGATCCTCAAAAGAATTGAAGGTGGAGTATTTATTGTCGTCTAATTTTATTGCAGAATAAAACTGATTAAAAAAATCCTGAAAAAAAACAGGTTCAATGCCATTGCTGATCAACTCGTCAAAAAACTGGTGGATGTCTTTTAGCTGATCATTTTCAATGCCCCTGCTGTATATAGCTATTTTCATTTTCATTAATGACTAGATTTATAAAATATTTCTCGCGTGTAAAAATAACCCCTTTTCTCCTAATTGGTTGTAACTGAATTCCAGGCTTAATTTAAGATCATACAGCGAAATTATGTCTATTCCAAAGCCTCCCGAATAAAGAAGCCGGTTATTTAAGTTGGTTTCACATTTTTTTTTATTGTAAGCAAATCCAAAGTTTGCAAAAGTTTTGGCATAGAATGAAAAAGGGATATAAGGCAATTGTTTTATTTTAAAAGGCACAGGAATTTTAAAAGAAACAATTTTTTTACTCAGATTATATTTTGCAAGTGCCGATGCTACTCCATCTATAACATAATACTCAAATCCATTTAAATAAAAATCTCCAAAACCCAATGCACGCTGATTTATATAAGCTTGCTCAAAAGGCAAAGTTATTTTTGAAAATATCGCAATGCTGCTATAAAAATGTCGGGGGTGTCTGAAGTATTTTCTGTAAGAAGCATCCAGCGTCAACATGTTAATTCCTCCTTTGATGCCCAATCCTCGCTTGGTTAATGAGAAAGTATAGATTTTACCATTTAACGGATAATTGATATTATTAACGTTGATATATTGAAATCCATAACTTAAATCTAATATCGGCATTTTCGATTTATTGCTATTGAAATAATTAGGATTATAAAAGGAAGTAATGCTGTCATTTACCTGCAGGTAATTAAATTGCATTGCAAAAAAATGACGGTTGTAAAAACCTTTTCTTTTTCGGTAAGAGGCATTGAAGTAAAAATTGGTTCTGTTAAATTGATCCGTTTTAAATAACAACAGTTTATTGTTATAGGAAGTTTGGTAAGACAATTCCTTATTTTGAGAATAGCCCATACCCACAGAAAATCCTTCTGTTAATTTAGCGTTGCTGTAAGGAGCAACATAAGACGCAGAATAATTACGGGTATATCCATTAATCAATTCTATATTTAGCTGATCACCACGGCCACTCACATTGTAATGGCTGAACCTCATTCCATAATTCACTCTCTTTAAATCAGCATGATAAGTTTTGAGCCAGTCATTAAAATTTCTATCTACCAATTTGAATTGAGGAGTAGGGTAGATGTACCATTTTTCTATTACATGAATGCTTATTGTAAATTCGAAAGCGTTAGACAAATAAGGCACAACTTCAACTATAGAAAAAAGATTTGTATTATAAATGAGATTTCTCGATTCTTTAAGTTTATCATAGAGTTTTGAAGCAGTGATAGAATCTCCCGTTTTAATATTCATTTCTCTCAGAATAACATAGTCTTTCGTTTTTTTATTTCCGGTAATGATTACAGAGGTCAGCAGAATTTTACAAGTAGAATCTATTTTTGTTTTCTGATTGATTTCTGTATAGAAATCTGTGGTGGGGTTGCTGGGTTGTGAGAAAGTATTTCCAAAAGAAAGCAAACTAATAAAAAATAATATCCATTTAATTTGTTCCATCTTTAAAAATTCGCTTAACCATGAAAACTTATTTCTTTAAAAAATTACATATCCAGATAATTCATGAGATTTTTATAATTGACATCAGATTTGTCTTCATATATTTTTGTTCCAAACTGGTGCAGGACCTTGTATTCAAATCTTTCGAAAGTTGCCAGCACAGCAGATATTTCTTTTTTGTTGATATGCAGTGTTACCGTAAGAATTCCGCTCAATGGATTAGTCGTTGTATTGAGGTGCAAAATGGTACAATCATTGGTTTCTACTATTCTGCTGATTTCAGAAATGGAAAATTGTGTTCTTTCCATTTCGAGAATAATTAATCCGCCGATTTCATTGGCTCCCGAAAAATCACCAATTGTTTTAAGTAAATAAGAAGAGGTTATTACTCCAATAAATTCTGCAGATTTGTCAATTACCGGAACCACATTTGTTTCGTATTGATTGCAATAACTGATGGCATTTAAAAAATGCACATCATCCTGAATATAAATGAGCATGAAATTCTCCTGAATATTTTCTATGGTCGTCTTATCGTCTTCGGTATCTAGCAAATCTTCTTCGCTGATCATTCCCAGATACTTCTTTCCTGAAACTACGGGAAGATGGGTTAATTTAAAATCATTAATCAGCTGTTTGGCTTTAGCAACCGTATCTTGTAATTTAAGCTGAGGTATACTTTGATTTATTAATTCTGAAGTAAGCATTGTTAAACATTTTACAAGGGTAAATCTAAAATTAAAAATGACAAGAGCAAATGAGCAAGGTTATTTTCTCTTGTTAAATTGCAATTGAGGGCAAAGCTTGTTTTATCAAAAATCCATCAAGAATTCGGTTAAATTCCTCTGGCACTTCCATCATTGGAGCATGACCACATTTATCAATAAAATGCAGTTCACTATTTGGGATTAGCTTATGAAACTCTTCTCCAACAAATGGAGGGGTAATTCGGTCGTCTTTGCCCCAGATTAAACAAGTGGGTATTTTGATTTGATTAAGTTCTTCACCCAAATTATTACGAATAGCACTTTTTGCCAGCGCTATGATTTTAATCACCTTCATTCTGTTGTTGGTAATTTCAAAAACCTCATTTACCAATTCATCAGTAGCCATTGCCGGATCGTAAAATGTATATTGTGTTTTCGTTCTGATGTATTCTTTATCTCCTCGTTTAGGGTAAGAATCGCCCATGCCATTTTCAAATAAGCCCGAACTTCCTGTTAAAATTAGAGACCTTACTCTTTCTGGCTTTTTTAATACATGAACCAATCCCACATGTCCACCAAGAGAGTTGCCCATTAAATGAATATTGTTATAATTACGATGTTCGATAAAGCGATTAACAAATTTCTGTAATCCACCTACAGAAGTATGAAGTAAATCAAGTTCGAGCAGAGGAAGCATTGGAACAACTACCTTATGTGTTTTTTTGAAATGTTCTATCAAGCTTCTGAAATTACTCAAAGCGCCAAATAATCCATGAAGCAGCATTAACGTCTCACCCTGGCCTTCTTCAATGAACTTGAATTTTCCGTCTTGTTTTATTGAGTAATCCATCCTAAAAAAATTGTTTAATAACTGCTATTTTTTGCAATCGGCTTAAAATTAAGCTAATTCATAGAATACTTGAAAATATTAGTTGATTTTATTCGGAATCTCATCAAAATACTGCTCTAGCTGTAAAAACAGATCTTTAAATAAAGGGATTATTTTCCCAAGCGAATCGATGAGTAATGGTCCAAGAGGCTCTACGTAAGGGTAAAAAATAGACTTGCTTATATATTCAACGGATATTAAATTCATTTGTTTCCCATAAAATAAGATTACACTGTACATAATACCATACAAAAGCATGTACAGGCAAACGCCTCCAAATTTATTAAGCCATCCCAACATCAGTATTTCTGTAGTTTTCTCGAAAAACTTTCCGAGATAAAAAAACAAAATAACAAATGAAGCAAAAATTAATATAAATGAAATAAAGGGCAACCATTTGCCATGAGCATTAAAATTAGCAGAAAGATAATTGGTTAAAAAAACAGAAAGTTTTATTGCTGCAGCCAATCCTACAAAAAAGGCTATAAAAGAGAATAATGATCGAATCAGACCATTATTTATTCCTTTAGAAACCGCAAGGAACATTAAAGCAATAAAAAAAATATCAATAAACATTGATCTTTATTTAAGGATGGCAATCACTATCAAGCCAAAAAACAGGTTATGCCAGTAATTCTTTTACGATAGTGCTGATTGTTTTTCCATCAGCCTTTCCTGCCAATTGTTTTGAAGCAACTCCCATAACTTTTCCCAAATCTGCGGCAGAGCTTGCGCCTGTTTCAGCAATAATTGATTTTACGGCATCTCTGATTTCTGCTTCAGATAATTGTTGTGGCAGGAACCTTTCTATTAACAGCATTTCTTCTCTTTCTTTTTCTGCGAGGTCTTCTCTTCCCTGTTTCACAAAAATTTCCAGAGAATCTTTACGTTGCTTCATCATTTTTTGTAAAAACTTCTGCTCTGTTGCTTCGTCAATTTCTCCTGATGCACCGGGTTCAGTCTTGGCTTTTATAATCTCTGCTTTTATTGCCCGTAGTCCTCTTAAAGCAGCTTCGTTTTTTGATTTCATGGCCTCTTTCATTTCGGTCATGATTTTCAGTTCGAGTGACATAGTTTTTATTTTTTAGTGAAATGATAGTTTAATTAAAATGATTTTTATGATTGATCTTTAACCATATCCTCCCTGAATTTATTATAAAAATCTTTTGCAAAGGTTTTCATTTCTTCAGCCAGTACGGTATTTTTTGTTGCTCTTTTAAAAGTATCTGCCATGGTCATCATCATTTGATAAAAGAAATCACCCATTTCGTCCACCATCATATCTTTCGTCCAAAGATCAATCCGGAGTGCAGATTTATCCGCTCCGTCCCAAAAAGCAAGACACATCGCTTTAGAACGTTGAATCATCTCAGCTGTACTGTCGCTGGCCTGCCAGTTAATTTGTTCAGGTATTTTATTCGGATCTAAAATCACATCTATGGTTATGGTAGATTTTTCCATTTTTTTATTTTTCGCAAAGGTAATACGTTTATCACACCTTCGGATTTATAATTGTATCGATTATTTTTTCGACAGCGGTATTCGGATTATGTGCTGAAGTGATTAATTGAGCAGAATTAATGAGCGAAGATCTGGTGCTTTCATCTTTATAAATGAGCATCATTTTTTGAGATAATGAACTTTCATTATTTAAAAAGTAAAGCGCCGATTCTTTATAGAAAGATTGATAATAATCATGCTCGGGAAGCAGTATAGGGATATTCATTTTCATAACATTCAGCATTTTGTTATCTATTTTCAATCCATCCGGAAAAAAAATAGAAGCATAAGCTGCCGAACAAAGTACGTCCACATTGTTTTCAGGAAAAAATTTTACATCAGATCTGAATTTATAATTTTCAATTTCTTTTGATAGTTTTTTATTTTGCTTTTCTCCTGTAACAATCAGCAGTTTCATATTTGAAAGCTGCCATTTTTTAAAGATTGAAAAAGCTTTTAGTGCCATTATAATATTAGCAGTAGTTGTATTGTTTGCGTATAATAAAAAATAATCAACACCGTCGCTGAAAATATTTTTCACTTCTTGCTTCTGACTATAATTTATAGGCTTTACATTTTCGTTTATAAAAGGAGGGATAAATAATAACTTATTGATGAGTGCAGGAAACCGCTCACTTAATTTTACTTGAATGTATTCATTAGGCGTAATGATAAAAGAACTGGCAAGAATATATTTTTCCATACTCTTTTTTTTCAGAAAAGAATCATCATTAATTAAAATAATTTGCTTTGACAGTTGTTTGAGATTACAGAAATAAGAATTACTAAAAAAGAATTCGATTTTATTTTTTTTCAGGATTTTTTGCAGTTTAACCGTGTACCATATTTTTGCCAAAATGCCATTACGTATTTGCGGGCTTAAGGTAACGAGTTCGATATTGGGTTCGATAAAAATACAAGGGTCGAAAGGCTGATCACTGATAAATATTATTTTAAAATTCTTATAGCGTCTGGCGACCAATGAAAAATGCAGATAATTAAAATCTCCAAAAAAATTATTGTTGCTGGAAGTAGAATTGATTTGAACAGCGATGGTCATGACAAAATTATTTCAACACTTTTATTTTCACCGTTTCTATTCTTGTATCACTAACGTTAAGGATGTCGAATTCAAGATGGCCAATGATGATTCTTTCTTTTTGTTTTGGAATGGCTTCGTGATTCTGGATGATATAGCCCGATAATGTTTCGGCTTCCTCATTTCCTTCAAAACTAATTTGGTACTTCTGTGAAATAAAATCCAGTTCCAGTCTGCCGCTGAAAACATATTCATTCTGTGCAATTTGTTTATCAACAAACGTTTCCGGAACATCATGTTCATCTTCAATTTCGCCAAACAATTCTTCAAGCAGATCTTCCATAGTTACAATTCCGGCGGTGCCACCAAATTCGTCAACTACCCAGGCTATGCTCTTTCTTTCTTTGCTGAATTTGTTGATCATATCACTGGCGTTCATCGTTTCGGGCACTGTTGGAATAGGATGAATGACATCTTTCAGCGAGCCGGGATTCTTAAATAGATCAAGATGATGAACATAACCAACGATATTATCAATGTTGTTATCGTAAACAATTATTTTACTTAGTTTGGTTTCAATAAATTTAGCTCTTGCGTTTGCTATTGTTGTTTTAAATTCAATGCCTTCAATTTCTTTTCGTGGGATCAGACATTCTCTTAATTTAATATCGCTCAGAGATAAGGCGTTTTCAAATAATTCCTTATTGATATGGTTATCACTGTCATCATCATCGCTATGTTTGTTTTGTTGCAGAAAATGTTCCAGGTCAATTTTTGTAAAGGCTTCTTTTTTGTTGCTTATTTTAACATTAAAAATATATTTTAACATCCATTCAGACATGTTTACATACAGAGTGGAAACGGAAGATAAGAGCCAGTAAAAAAATCGAGTGATATTGCTGATGATATCCGAATTTAATATGGCATTGCTTCTGGCTCTGAAAAAGGCTTTGCAAATAAATTCGGTAAATAAAATTATAGTAGTGGAGAGTACGGTTTCTACCAGAAGTCTGATGTAGTCTACATAATCTGATGCAGATTTGGGTAATAGTTTTTTAATCCATTCCCATACAGGAGAAAGCATATCTCCAATCAATAAACCATAAATTACGAGAAGAATATTTACACCGACTAATATGGTTCCTATAAATCTGGTTGGATTGTCGGAAAACTGACCCCAGGTTTTTCCGCTGATGGTACCCTGTTTTTTCTTTAATTCAATAGATAATTTATTGGCAGAAATAAAAGCTATTTCAATGCCCGAAAGAAAGCCGATAAAAATTAAAGAAACGAAAATTGCGAGTAATGCTATCCAATCCATAATATAAAAATACTAAAATCAACCGAACATCTTTAATGTCTGGTTTATGTGTTTAAAAAAGACGCTACTATTTCTTTGGCTTTAATACAGGCGCTTTCGAGATTATCATTTACGATAATTTCATCAAAATGATCTTTAAACGCAATTTCGTAAGAAGCTTTGTTTACTCTTGCATTAAGAGAATCTTCGCTTTCTGTGCCTCTTGATAATAATCTTTTTTTCAATTCATCAACAGATGGTGGTTCAACGAAAATACTGAGTGTATTCTCGGGGTATTGCTGTTGTACATGCAAGGCCCCTTTTACATCTATATCCAATACCGGAATTTTACCCAGATTCCAGATTCTTTTCAATTCAGATTTCAAGGTGCCATAATATTTACCTTCGTACACCATTTCCCATTCGGCAAAATCTTTTTGCTGAATCTTTTTTTTGAATTCATCCATTGAGATGAAATAGTAATCTACACCGTCTTTCTCATTATCTCTTGCACTTCTTGTTGCTGCCGAAACTGAAAATGAAAGCACAGAAAATGTTTTCATCAGAAAATGAGTGATGGAAGTTTTGCCTGCACCTGAAGGCGCGGTGATGATTAAAATTTTATGATGTAAATGACTCATATTTGTAGCCCCCTCTGTCCCCCAAAGGGGGAAATTGATTATGTTTTATTTTTTGCTTGGTGTTGTTTGTTGTTCAAAAGGTTTAATCTGTTCAATAAGTTCAAAACGTTACTGCTGAATGGGATGAAACCTTTTGAACTCCTGCATACCGGCAGGCATTGAACATCCCGAACATTTTGAACCTATCCAGTATCTAGCTCTATCCAGCCTATCCATCACCTAACCCTTCCTCTCAATCTCCGCACCCAGTGCCTTCAACCGGGTATCTATAAATTGATAACCTCTGTCAATTTGTTCAATATTTTGTATGGTACTTTTTCCTTCTGCGCTGAGTGCTGCTATCAATAAGGCAACACCTGCGCGGATATCCGGAGAGCTCATGGTAATGCCTCTTAATTTTTTCTGTCTCTCCATACCTACAACTACGGCTCTGTGCGGATCACATAATATAACCTGCGCGCCCATTTCAATTAGTTTATCTACAAAGAACAAACGGCTTTCAAACATTTTCTGATGAATCAGCACACTTCCTTTTGCCTGAATAGCGGTAACCAGAATAATACTCAACAAATCGGGAGTTAACCCAGGCCAAGGATGATCATAAATGGTAAGTATTCCACCTTCAAGAAAAGTTTGTATTTCGTAAAGATCCTGAGATGGAATATGGATATCATCTCCTTTAATGTTTAATTTTATTCCTAACTGTTGAAATTTATCAGGGATAACGCCAAGCTCGGCAACACCGGCATTTTTAATAGTAATATCGCTTTGTGTCATGGCAGCCAAACCAATGAAACTGCCCACTTCAATCATATCTGGTAACATGCTGTGAGTAGTGCCCTGCAATTCCGTTACGCCATTTATGATAAGCATATTACTTCCTGTGCCTTCAATTTTGGCCCCCATTCTAATCAGCATTTTACACAGCTGTTGAATATAAGGTTCGCAAGCTGCATTGTAAATTGTAGTTGTTCCATTAGCCAGTACTGCGGCCATTAATATGTTTGCAGTTCCTGTAACGCTGGGTTCATCCAGCAGCATGAACGTTCCTTTTAATTCAGGGGCCTCAAGCAAAAAAAAATTGGAGGCTTCGTTGTAAGTATAGATGGCGCCTAATTTTTCAAACCCAATGATATGGGTATCTAGTTTTCTTCTGCCAATTTTATCTCCCCCAGGCTTGGGTAAATACGCTTTTTTAAATCTCGCCAATAATGGACCTGCCAGCATTACAGAGCCTCTTAATTTTCCACTTTTTTTGTGAAAGGACTCACTTGACAGATAATCAGCATCCACATCATCGGCTTTAAAATGACAAGTGTGCCGATCAACGCGGTTTATTTTTACGTTCATCTCTTTTAATAAATCGATTAAAAGATTGACGTCTATAATGTCTGGAATATTTTTAATGACCACTTCTTCTTTGGTCAATAAAACTGCACTGATAATTTGGAGGGCTTCGTTTTTTGCACCTTGTGGGATAATTTCTCCTGATAATTTTTTTCCACCGGTAACTTCAAAAATGCTCATTGGCAAATAAATTTCTTTGGGAGCAAAGATGAATATTTAAATTGAAAGTGTAAAAAAAGTTGAATAGTTACAATTGAAACCATTCAAAACCAATTGAACATTTGAAATAATATTAGTAGCGCTTCTTAAAATTCCTGTTATTATTGTCTCTACCGGGGCCATTACCGCCGCCATTACCGCCGCGATTGTCTCTTCCTGGACCACCACCATTGCCACGATTGTCTCTACCAGGGCCTCCGCGATTATCTCTTCCCTGACCACCGCCACGATTGTCTCGGCTTCCAAAATTCTGACGATACTGATTGCGTCCAACATTGTTGCCATATTCGTCCCTGTCGGGGTGGGGTTCAGTTCTGTGTTTTATAAACGGTCGGTTATTAAATTCAAGCTCACCGTTAGTTATAGAAGTTAATTCAGTTTGAATGTTATCGTCATGAACAAGCTCTTTGTGCCAGTTACTGTAGGTGAGTTTCATGTAATAGGCAATTGCATTAGCGAAGCCTTGTTTCTTCTCCGGATTTTCTTCTTTAAGCGCTTTGTCTATTACGTGTTCAATATTTTTTCCAAGGTGATTGAATCGGGGATAATTTTTAGGATATTTTAATATTTCTGGCTTGGCTTTAAGCGTTTCTCTTGTTGGAATAGGGTATGGGCTTTCTACATCAAGTTCAAAATTGCTGATTAAAAACAAATGATCCCATAATTTATGACGAAAATCTTCCACATTTTTTAAGTGCGGATTTAGAAATCCCATCAATTCAATTAGGACATTGGCATTTTTCTGCCTAATGTCTTTATCTTCTATTTTATTGAGGTATTCAATCATCTTCTGAATATGTCTGCCATATTCTTTCATAATCAAATGATTTCTGGTAGTATTATACTCCATGTTCTCTACGTTCAGCATATCTTCAAAGTTAAGTTTTTATTAAGTAGGAAACAAGCGAATGGTTGGCCCTGTTTCATTTTCTCTTGTTAATTTGTTATCCCTAAACCCTTCTAAATCTTTTCAAAAAAAGCAAACCCACACCTACGCCAAAACTATCTGCTGCCCAATCCCATAAATCAAAGCTTCTGCCAGGAACATAAAGTTGAATACATTCAGTGGCAAGACCCCAAATACAGGCTAATATTCCAACCCAGATAAAACGGTTGTTTTTTTCGGTTGTAGACAAATCGGTTTTAAAATATGGCATACAAAAAAGCAGTGCCATAACTCCAAACATTCCGGCATGTACCATTTTGTCGAAATGGATTTTTTCCAGAAAATTAGACCAGGCGTCTATTTTGGGTACATCCTGACCGGGCAGGCAAATTAATACCAAAACCAGAATAAACCAGAGTATTCCGGGAATAAAATGTTTGAAAGGTATAGGCTTCAATGTAAAATCTTTATCATCAACCTACCAATTCATTATATGCCTCAGCAGTCATCAGATGGTCTGCATCAGATGGATTGTTCATGGTCATTTTAATCATCCAGCCTTCTCCGTAGGGATCGCTGTTTACCAGTTCAGGACTTCCTTCCAAAGCGGAGTTAATTTCGATAATAGTTCCTGCAACTGGAATAAACAAATCACTTACTGTTTTTACTGCTTCTACTGTTCCAAAAACTTCTTCTGAGGCAAGAGCTTTTCCTTTTGTATTGACATCAATAAAAACAATATCGCCCAATTCTCTTTGAGCAAAATCAGTAATACCAACTGTTGCGGTGTTTCCTGCTATCAGAATCCATTCGTGGTCTTTGGTGTATTTTAAATGACTAGGATAATTCATTTTAATGTTTTGGCTTTAAAAATTTGTGTGTAAATTAAATGAAATTGGGAGACTTGACTTTGAAATTATTTCAAAATCTCCATTTTCATACGAATATCAGTTTTGGGCCTGTCAGAACTTTCCTTTTCAGCAGAAGCAATTTTATTAACGACTTCAATACCACTTATCACTTCTCCAAATACGGTATAACTCATATCCAGGAATGGTGTGCCACCGATAGTTGTGTATATTTTTTTCTGTTCAGCGGTATACTTCGTGCCATTTTGCTGAGCAATCATATCAAGCTCTTCATTAGTACTTGGTTTTCCCTGAACAATATAAAATTGGCAGGCGCTGCTTGCTTTTTCAGGATTACCGTCTCTTGCTGCGCAAAGCGCTCCTTTTTTATGAATTAGATTACTGTTGAATTCGGCGGGTATTCTTTCCATATCTCCACCACCCATTCCAAGCATTTCTCCGGGAGCAGCATTTTTACTCAAGGGATCGCCACCTTGAATCATAAAGTTTTCAATGATACGATGAAACAACAGACTGTCGTAAAAGCCTTGCTGAACCAGTTTAATGAAATTATCTCTGTGTTTGGGTGTAGCATCATAAAGTCGGACAATAATAACGCCCATGCTGGTAGTGATTTTCACTTTTGTTTTTCCGGGGTTAGGTTCGGCCGCTTTTGCAGGCTCAGCCTTTACGGCGACTGGCTTTTGAGTGGCGGTTTTACTTTGTGCAGTAGCAAAAGCAGAAAAAAGGCCGATAAAAGCCATTGACATCAGAATTGTTCTTGTTTTCATTTTTTATGTTTTTTTAAATAAATTCCTGAGATTGAAAATAAAGCAAAATATGATCTTTTAAGAAATTTTCTTGCTCGAAAAGATCAAATTCAGGCAACGGTTTCATTTGTGTGAAATGCGGCCACCCTTCATCATCTTTTCCATCAAAACTATAAAACCCACCGGGCAAAAGTACTGAGCAAATGGCAATATGCATCAAATCCTGTTTTTGTTCTTTACTAAATTCCTGTGGTCCCTGACCCAATTCCTGAACACCGATAATTAATAAAACACCATTCATATCCGGCTTAATGCCAAAGCGTTCTTTAAGCTTAATCCTTAGTTTCAGCCACCTTACCTGTAGATCTTCCTCCATTTGTTGCATGACGCAAATGTAAGTAATAACCAAATCCCGATTATCTTTGTCATCTTATTGATTTTTAAAAAGAATAAAAAACAGATGCTACAAGTAAACTTTATACGTCAGAATCCCGATTTGGTAAAAGAAAGACTGGCGGCCCGAAATTTTTCAAACATAGGTTTGGTGGATACTCTTTTGGAAATTGATGATGAACTCAGAAAGGTAAAATTCTCAACAGAATCGATACAAGCTACAATTAATACCGCCTCAAAAGAGATTGGTATTTTGATGGGCAAGGGTGAAAAGGAAGCCGCAGCATCTAAAAAAAATGAAGTAACCGCACTGAAAACCGAGTTAACGGCACTGCATGTAAAACTTGAAGCACTTGAGGCTGGGTTTAATAAACATATTTTACAACTTCCCAATCTGCCTCATAGCAGTGTGCCACTAGGGAAAACCCCCGAAGAAAATCAGGAGGTCAGGAAGGGGGGCGAAATTCCTGTTTTGGGCGCCACAGCAAAACCTCATTGGGAATTAATAAAAGATTATGGGTTGATTGATTTTGAAACAGGAGCAAAAATTGCCGGAAGCGGATTTCCTTTATACAAAGCAAGAGGAGCAAAATTGCAGCGTTCTTTAATTCAGTTTTTTCTTGATTATAATACCGATGCGGGTTATGTTGAATATATGCCGCCTTTAATGGTGAATGAAGCAACTGCTTACGGCACCGGTCAGCTGCCAGATAAAGAGGGACAAATGTATCATATTACTGCAGATGGATTGTATCTTATTCCTACGGCGGAAGTTCCAGTAACTAATATTTACAGAGATGAAATAGTTAAAGAAAATGAATTGCCAGTAAAGATGACGGCATACACCCCTTGTTTCAGAAGAGAAGCCGGAAGCTTTGGAAGTGATGTAAGAGGACTGAATAGAGTTCATCAGTTTGATAAAGTTGAAATTATTCAGCTGGTTCATCCTCAGGATAGTTATAAAGTTTTAGAAGACATGGTTGAACATGTGGAGAAACTTTTACAATTACTGAATTTACCATACCGCATACTTCGTTTGTGCGGCGGCGATATGGGATTTACTTCTGCATTAACTTATGATTTTGAAGTGTATAGTGCAGCTCAACAAAAATGGCTTGAAGTAAGCTCTGTAAGCAACTTTGAAACGTTTCAAACCAATAGAATGAAGATCAGATATAAAGATGAGGCAGGCAAGACACAGTTATTGCATTCATTAAATGGGTCCTCATTGGCTTTGCCAAGAATAGTGGCTTCATTGCTTGAAAATAATCAATCAGAAAATGGAATTCATCTTCCTCAGATTTTACATAAATACTTTGGAGCAGCTATAATCGACTAATTTTTTATCATCAAAATTTATTTCATGAAAATTTCAAAACTATTTTTTTCGGGTACATTTTTAACATTTTTGTTTTTATCAGCTTGCAGTCATAAATCATCTCCAACTAAAAGCAATACAGCTGCAGTATCTACTACTGAAGTTTCAGAAAGTGTGGCATCGATTCCGGATGGTGAAAAAACTTATACTGCCAAATGTGGAAGTTGTCATAAATTAAAAGATCCCGGTAATTTCACTTTAAAAGAATGGAAGCCAATAATGAAAAGTATGGCCGTAAAAGCCAATCTTAGTGCGGAAGAAAAAGCCAATGTACTTGCATTTGTGGGTACAAAAGCTAAGTTTTTCTGAGAAAAAAATTGAGCCTTCAGTTTCTTCACACAGGAAACTGGCAGAATATTAAAAAGCATTTCTTTGTTAAAAATCCTTCTTTTTTAGGAAAAGATAAAAGGAGTTCAATAAAAAAAGCGACTTTTCAGTCGCTTTTTTTATTGGTATAAATTTATTGATTATGCATTGTGCATCATTATTTTTAATCTTGGTACTAGCATAAACAATAATGCAGAAGCAACACCACAAAGCACAACGAATACCATAAAGAATTCGAACAGATTGTGAATGGTGAATCCTCCGAATTTTGGATATACTGCCTTAATTATATTTTCTTTTTTAATTACTGAAAATTTCTCTTCTGACATAACAACACTTGTATCAGTAAAAGACTTTTTTATTTCAAGTCCAAATTTTTTATCAAGACTTTCATCTAAACTCGCAGCTTTTATTTTAGCTAATGTATAAAGGTCTTTACCTGTTGGATCTACATTGCCATCCAAAATTCCTTTTAAATCAACTTTTTCTTTTTCTGCAGCAATATATTGCTCACTTGTTGGAGGCAAAATAGAACCTAGTGTTCCTGCCAGCGCATAACCAGATGCATTTGAAAGAAAGAAAACACCAAATAATAAAGAAGCAAATCTTCTTGGTGCTAATTTACCTACAAGAGACAATCCAATTGGCGACAAACAAAGTTCACCAAAAGTTTGAATCAAGTATAACAGAATCAACCACTGCACAGCCAACAAACCTGAGTTACCTAAATCTTTTACATTAAAAGCAATAATAAAATAACTTATCGCAATTAACAATAAGCCCATCGCTTGTTTAGCAGGAGAAATGGGTTCTTTTCCTTTAGCTCTTAGTTTATCCCAAAGCATGCTAAAAGGAACTGCAAATATCACCACGAAAATCCCATTAAAAATCTGCACCATCGAAGGTGGCATATTCCATCCGAAGAAATTTCTGTCGGTTTGGTAATCAGCAATAAATGTAAGAGATGATCCTGCTTGCTCGAATGCTGCCCAGAAGAAAATCACAAAGAAAGAAACAATGTAAATAACAAGTATACGATCTCTTTCAATTTTAGTAAGAGAACTATCAGATAAAATAAGACCTGCAAGAGTGATACCACTGGAATAAATGATGGAGTAAATAATATTCTGGTCAAATACATTTTTAAATATGTATCCTAAAATCAAAAATGATATTACAGCTATACTAAGGGATTTATTAGAGAATTGTGCAGATTGAGATTCGCCTACTTCAAAGTCATCGGAAGTGTTTTTGGAAGGAAGCCCGCCTATAGCTTTGCCGTCTGGATTTACAACATATTTGTTTTTTAAAAAGAAAAATGTTAAAGTGCCAATAATCATTGCTATAGAGGCAGCGAGAAAACCCCATTTAAATACAAAAATATTTCTATGACCTTCTACAACTACATCTCCTAAAAGAGGACAAATCAACTGTCCTAAAAATGCTCCGATATTGATGCCCATGTAAAAAATGGTAAAGGCGGTATCCAATTTGTTCTTTTCGGATTTCGGATATAAGCTTCCCACCATACTCGAAATATTGGGTTTAAAAAATCCATTGCCCAAAATAATAAAACCAAGTGCTACGTATAAAATAGTCTTTGCTAATTCAAGGTCTGTTGAAAAGACAGATGCGCTGGTAAAAAGCAATAATTGACCAAAAGCCATAAGTGTTCCACCCAATAAAATACAATTTCTGTTGCCAAGGAATCTGTCGGATATAAATCCTCCGAGCATTGGCGTTAAATAGCACAGACCTAAAAATCCGCCATAGATGATTGAAGATTCTTCTTTGCTAATCATCAAAGCATTTACAATGAAAAGGGTAAGCAAAGTTCTCATCCCGTAGAAATTGAAACGTTCCCACATTTCAGTTCCGAATAAAACCCATAGGCCTTTAGGATGACCTTTTTGTTGGTTGATAGTATCTGCCATGTTAGTTTTTTTGGTTCTTAAAAAATTATTATTTGCCAAAATACACATTTTATGATTACGTTAATCAAATTTGAATTCTTTATTTCTTCTATTGTTGTTTTTTAAACCTGATTATTTTGGATTCTTCTTCAAATAACAAATTTGATGTTTAATTTCGCAAAACATCTTTTAACATGAATATTTTAATCATTGGCTCCGGTGGCCGCGAACATGCATTTGCTTGGAAAATCAAACAAAGTAAACATTGTAATGAATTGTTTATTGCGCCTGGAAATGCAGGTACAGCAACATGCGGCAATAATCTCGACATTAAAGCAACTGATTTCGAATCGCTGAAACTTGCAGCATTACAACATAATATTGAAATGATTGTAGTAGGTCCCGAAGACCCTTTGGTAAATGGCATCTACGATTATTTTAAAACTTCTGTCGAAACCCAACATATACAAATCGTTGGACCAAGTGCCGAAGCCGCTCAATTGGAAGGCAGTAAAGCTTATGCAAAATCTTTCATGCAAAGACAGAATATTCCAACGGCTGCTTATAAAGAATTTGATTCGGCTAATTTTAATGATGGAGTTGACTATATCAAAAATCACTCACTGCCCATTGTGTTGAAAGCAGATGGGCTCGCTGCAGGCAAAGGCGTATTGATTTGCAATAGTCATGAAGAAGCATTAAATGAATTTGAAGAAATGGTTCATCATGCAAAGTTTGGAATAGCCAGCAGCAAAGTAGTGATTGAATCTTTTTTGAAAGGTATTGAAGTAAGTGTATTTGTAATTACCGACGGAAAATCTTTTTGTGTACTACCTGAAGCTAAAGATTATAAAAGAATTGGAGCAGGAGATACCGGCTTAAACACAGGCGGAATGGGCGCTGTAAGTCCTGTGCCTTTTTTTGATGAAGCATTGAAAGGTAAGATACTGAAGTCAATTGTTGAGCCAACTATTTTAGGTTTTGAGAAAGAAAAATTAGTGTATAAAGGCTTTGTGTTTTTTGGACTGATGATAGATAACGGCGAACCATACGTTATAGAATACAATTGTAGAATGGGCGATCCTGAAACAGAAGTGGTGATACCCAGAATTAAAAACGATCTGGTAGAATTATTATCTGCAATTGATTCCGGAAAACTTAATGAAATGATTATTGTGCAGGAAGAAAATGTGGCAGCAACAACATTTCTGGTTAGTGGTGGATACCCCGGAGATTATACCACAGAAAAAGTGATAAGTGGACTAAATCTGATATCAGAAAATGAGTCCGTTTGCTTTCATTCCGGAACAAAAAAAACAAATGAAAACATTGTAACTAACGGTGGAAGAGTAATCGCAGTAACTGCCTTTGGAAAAGACATCAAACAAGCAGTCCGGGCTTCTCTGGCCACCATAGATAAAATTCATTTCGACGAAATGTATTTCAGATCAGACATTGGATTTGAATTCTTTTCCTGATTGCAAAACCTTCGGTTTACTAAATTAGTTAGCAATAAGAAATTATTTCTGAAAACTCCATCAAAATAATTGTCCAATCTTTTTTCAAAATACTTTGAAAATTAATTTTTTAGGATTGTTAATTACAATAAATTACATCAACTTTGTCTGAATACCTTTAAAGAAAAAGCATCAAAAAAAAATATGGGCATTTTTAATTTTTTCACTCAAGAAATTGCGATTGATTTAGGAACTGCAAACACGCTGATTATACACAATGATGAGGTGGTGGTAAATGAACCTTCAATCGTTGCGTTAGACCGAAATAATCCTAAACTTTTATTGGCCGTAGGAAAGAAGGCATTGATGATGCATGAAAAGACCCATGAAAGTATCCGTACGGTTCGCCCCCTTAGAGATGGTGTGATTGCAGATTTTAACGCTGCAGAATTAATGATCAGAGAACTCATCAAGCTGGTTTATCCCAAAAAGCCTTTATTCGCACCAAGCTGGAGAATGATGATTTGTATTCCCAGCAGCATTACCGAAGTAGAGAAGAGAGCGGTAAGAGACAGTGCTGAACAAGCAGGTGCAAAAGAAGTTTATCTTATACATGAACCTATGGCTGCGGCTTTAGGTATAGGAATTGATGTTGAAGAACCTGTGGGAAACATGATTATTGATATTGGTGGCGGTACAACCGGTATTACGGTAATTGCCCTTGCCGGTATTGTTTGCGATCAGAGTATCCGTATTGCAGGAGATGAATTTACTGCCGATATTATGGAAGCCTTACGCCGTTATCATAGCTTGTTAATTGGTGAGCGTACTGCCGAACAAATAAAAATTCAAATAGGAGCTGCATTAAAAGATTTAGAAAATCCTCCTGACGATATTCCTGTAAACGGCCGTGATCTGGTAACAGGTATCCCTAAACAAGTAATGGTGAGTTATCAGGAAGTTGCAGAAGCTCTTGATAAAAGTATATTCAAAATTGAAGAAGCTATTTTAAAAGCGCTCGAAACAACACCTCCCGAACTTGCTGCAGATATTTACAGAAGAGGATTATACATCACCGGTGGTGGTTCTTTATTGAGAGGTTTGGATAAACGTCTCATGAATAAAATTAAACTTCCTGTTCACATAGCAGATGATCCATTGAAAAGCGTGGTAAGAGGAACAGGAATCGCTTTGAAAAATTATGACAGATTTCCTTTTGTAATGAGATAAGTTTTATAAACACTAATTGCCACTTTCCTGCCTGGCAGTTGAGTATTTTTTTAAAAATATAAGCAGCAGTTGAGAAATATTTTCCTTTTCATTAGTCGTCATTTTAATTTTTTATTATTCCTTTTCTTACAGGGGATGTCTATTTATTTTATTGTAGAATACAGTAAATACCATCATGCAGCTTTTGGAAATATATCCAATAATGTTACAGGAAAAATAAATAGCCGCTATTTTAATATACAGCAGTATTTCTACCTCAAAAAAACAAATGACTCCTTGTTAAAAGCCAATCAGGAGCTTTACAATAAATTAAAATCAGATTACTCTTTACCAGACAGCAGTGTGAAGTTGGTTATTGATTCAATTAAAGTTGATTCCATACTGCAGTACCGGAAATTCAGATATATATCAGCAAAAGTTATTTCGAATTCTGTGACTTCGCAAAGTAATTTTATGGTATTATCAAAAGGAAGTTCTGATAATATCAAAGAAGGTATGGGCGTTGTAGATCCCAATAATTCTGTTGTTGGCATTGTTACTGAAGTCAATGAAAAATATGCCGTGGTGATGTCATTATTGCACAAAGACAGTCATATCAGTGGAAAGCTTTTAAAAGGCGGTGAAACAGGTACTTTAAACTGGGATGGAGATTTACCCAATATCATAACTCTGAATGGTATTCCTAAAAGTGCAAAAATCGCTAAAGGGGATTCTATCATAAGCAGTGGTTTCAGCACGGCTTTTCCTAAAGGAATGAAAATTGGCCGGGTAGAAGCCGTTTATAAAGAAACCAGCACAAATTATTTCAGAATAAAATTTAGAACTACGGCTAATTTCTATAATCTGCAATATGTTTATGTTATAGAAAATGCAGATCAGCAAGCTGTTCACGATATTTTGGAAAAAGTAAAAACACAACCCTGATTTCTTCAAAATGAGTACCATTGTAAAAAATATTGTCCGGTTTATCGTTCTGATTCTTTTTCAGGTTTATGTACTTGATAAAGTAAGGCTGCATCAATTGGTAACGCCATACATTTATATCATTTTTATTTTATGGCTGCCTTTTAAAATTAGCCGAACAATGCTCATGTTACTTTCTTTCATTTTAGGATTCACCATTGACAGTTTCAGACATCACCCTGGTTTTCATGCTGCAGCTTGCGTTTTAATGGCCTATGTGCGACCTTTTATTATTAATTTACTTATACCTCAGGAAGGTGCAGAAACAAATTATGAAGAACCGTCATTCAGAAGTATGGGAGGAATGCTTCCATATCTGATTTATGCCAGCCTTTTAATTTTCATGCATAATGCCTGGTTATTTTTATTGGAAGCCTGGCAATTTGCTGATGGCTGGTACTTTTTAGTTAAAACAATTTTCTCCACTGCAATAAGTTTGCTTTTGGTTTTAATTACAGAATTACTTTTTTCCAGAAATCAAAAATTCAAAACAAATACTATTTAGATTTTGTCAATATTTTTTTAGAAATTTACACAATACAGATTCCAGATATTTTTATTAGCCTAACAAAAAATTCTCAGTCAAGTGCCTGTTTATAATGAATCCAGAAAAAACATCATCAGGCTAATCTTTATTGCATTATTTGTAATCATCATCATCAGACTTTTTACACTTCAGGTGATAACCTCCAAATATAAAATTCTTGCAGAAGATCAGGGGATGTTTAGAAAAGTAGTTTATCCAGATCGGGGAATTATTTACGACCGAAAAAAAAATGCGATACTTCAAAATACCAATATCTCTGATTTGATGGTAACGCCCAATAAGCTCAAGGGTATAGACACCATGGAATTATGTAAAATACTTAACATTGACACGTTACAGTTCAAAAAGAAAATTATAGAACTCATTATTAAAAATGGAAGATCAAGGCCTGCAGTGTTTGAAGCCTTGCTGAGTGAGGAGAAGATGGCCAAGCTTAATGAGTCATTATATAAATTTGCTCCGGCATTTTATCTTCAGGAAAGATCAGTGAGAAGTTTTCCTTTTGATGCAGCGGCTAACGTTTTGGGTTATACCGCAGAAGTGGATACCAATTTTCTTAAGAAACATCCTGCTGAAGGATACGTTGCAGGAGACTATGCAGGGATGACAGGATTAGAAAGAACTTATGAGAAAATTCTGATGGGGCAGAGAGGTATTGAATACTGGAAAAGAGACAATAAAAACAGATTAACAGAAAGACTAGAAAAAGGGACCTATGATACAATGGCCATTGCCGGCCAAAATCTATTTACATCCATTGACATAGAATTGCAGCAGCTTGGAGAAAAATTAATGCAAAACAAATTAGGTTCTATTGTAGCCATTGATCCCAGAACAGGAGGCATTTTGGCCATGGTAAGTGCGCCTACGTATCACCCAAATTATTTAACCGGAAGTGAAAGAAGAAAACGTTTTTCGGAGCTTTTTTTAAATCCTGCACTTCCTTTGTTAAATAGAACGGTCAGTGCAACTTATTCTCCGGGTTCAACTTTTAAAACATTACAGGCGTTAATTGGTTTGCACGAAAGCGTAATTTCTACCGATACCAGATTTTCCTGTTCCGGCGCTTTCTATGGATGTGGCTCGGGACGGCCAATGAAATGCCTGGATTTCGGGACTTTTGATTTGAGAAATGCAATTACTATTTCTGATAATACTTATTTTGCCAATGTTATGCAGCGGGTTATTAATAATCCAAAGTATCCTGATGTCGACAGCGCCCTTGCTCACTGGGATCAATACATGTATGGTTTTGGTTTAGGCCATCGGCTTGGTGTTGATGTGCCTTCAGAGAAAACAGGAAATATCCCAACTCCTGCGTATTTCAATAAAGTATATGGTAAAGGGAAATGGAATTTTTGTAATTTTCGTTCCGTCAGTATCGGACAGGGGGAAGTTGACGTAACGCCATTACAGGTTGCCAATGAAATGGCTTATATCGCCAATAAAGGCTGGTATTATATTCCTCATGTTGTGGATTCAATTGAAGGTGGTGATCATTTTGATATGTTGAATAAATACCGGAAAAAAATCAGACCAACTTTTATACCAGATAGTATTTTTGAGGCCGTTCATGATGGTATGCAGGGAGTAGTGGACAGAGGTACCGGAGCGGGAGCCAAAATAAAAGATATTGTGATCTGTGGAAAAACTGGAACGGTTGAAAATTATTTCAGAGGCGTAAAACAACAAAATCATTCTTTCTTTTGTGGATTTGCTCCAAGAGACAATCCAAGGATTGCCATCATGTGTGTGGTGGAAAATAGCGGTCATTTTGGAGGTACTTATGCAGCTCCAATTGTAGGGTTGATGATTGAAAAATATCTTAAAGATTCTATAACTGATAAAGCCAGATTAGATAGGCTTGATCAACTCTCTAAAATGAATCTGATGCCACCAAGAATTTTTGTAGAATTAAGAAAACAGGATTCACTGAGGCACTCCAAAGATTCTGCATATCTGTTTGCGAAAGGTTTTATTAAATCTATCAGAGATACTGTTGGAATAGATGAAGATCAGATTGACAAAGAAGAATTGGAAAAAGCAAAAAAAGACAAGTCCGATAACGACAGGCCTCTAAAAGATTCGATAATCAAACAAGATGCAATTTTACTTAATGATAAAAAAAATAGTAATTCAGCAGATAGCATAAAAAGCAAAAGACCACATTAAATTCAAGTCAGATAATCATGTACGAAAAAAGAACATTAGTAACTAATAATAAAGACTGGGCATTAATCTGGCTATATATTATTATTGCTTTAATTGGTCTTGTTTGCATTTTCTCGGTAGAATATAAAGTAGATGATGATTTTTTTAAGAGTATTGTAGGATTCAAAAAAAACTATAGCAAACAATTCATCTATCTTATTGTGTGTTTTGTATTGGCTACATTTATTCTTTTGATGGATAGCAAATTCTTTACTGCCACACCCAATCTGCTATACGTATTTGGCATTCTGCTGATGATAGCAACTTTTGTGGTGGGGAAAACCGTTAATGGTTCCAGAAGCTGGATTCCACTGGGATTCATGAACCTACAGCCTGTCGAAACCTGTAAAATATTTACAGCTCTGGCTCTTGCTAAATATTTATCAAGACCAGAAACGGATTTCACTAAAACTAAAGCTCAGCTAACGGCATCTGGTATTTGCTTTTTACCTATTTTATTTTCTTTACTTCAGAATGAAACGGGTTTAGCCTTAGTTTATTTCACGTTTTTATTGCCGATGTACAGAGAAGGATTTCCCCCTGTTTATTTAATACTGGGAGCTTCATTAGGTGTTTTGCTCGTTGTTACATTACTTTTTCCAACTTTTCAACTCATCATTGCCTTATCGGCTATTGCTTTGGTAACAGGTTATTTTCTCCGAAAAAAAATAAAAAGAGAAAAAACAATTTTGGTTGTAATAGCCAGTGCATGGGCTTTAAGCACTTTGTTTGTAGGAGTTGCTGTGCCTTTTATTTTTAAACATGTTTTTCAAAAATATCAGGCAGACAGAATTTTCAGTATGGTAGGTAGAGACAATCCTTTTATAGAGCAAAATACCGGCACCATTTCGCCTAGTGCTCAAATTGAAAAAACAAATAAAGCCGATAAAGAAAATTATAATGTTAAGCAATCTAAAATCGCCATTGGATCGGGAGGTGTATTTGGAAAAGGATTTATGAAAGGCACACAAACTCAGGGCGATTTCGTTCCAGAACAACATACGGATTTTATTTTCACTTCACTTGGTGAAAATTTCGGTTTTGTCGGATGCACTTTTTTAATGTTGCTTTATCTTGGATTATTACTCAGAATTATTTTTATAGCCGAAAGACAAAGAAGTACTTTTACCAGAGTATACGCGTATTCAGTTGCTGCAATAATTTTCTTTCACGTGGCTATTAATATTTGTATGACCATTGGACTTGCTCCTGTAATTGGTATTACATTGCCACTGATGAGTTACGGCGGATCTTCACTATTCACTTTTACCATTCTGATTTTTATATTGGTTCGTTTGGATGCGGACAGACAAATGGTGCTTCGTTAGACCCAGATTCCAACTGCAAAATCCGGGTTAAACATTTCAGTTTTTTTGAAATCACTTATGCAATCATTCTTTTAGATGCATCAAAGAGCCGAACAAAAAAATTAAAAAGATGAAAAAAATCATGCTCTCCCTGGCAATTATTTATGCCGGCTTCGCTTCCGCTCAGAAAAAAGACACCGTTTATGCAAATGCCAATCTTACCAATGCCACTGTTTATTTTGGTTATGGTGCTGATTTGAAACATAGCAGCAAGACTAATCTGGTATCAGGAATGCAACAATTGATTATCAGCAATGTTTCTTTATATCCGGATATGAATACAATTCAAATTTCCTGCCCCGAAAATGTAACCATACTTTCCTATACCCACAGAATTTACAGTAAACCACCTGTTGTTGTTCCGCCTCCCACTTATCAGAAATCATACGACTCCATTAAAAATTATCATAAACAAATCAATGTATTTACAAATGATCAGGATATTAAAAATGACATGATGTTGAGAATAACAAAACTCATTGAAAACAATTTCACAACACCGGATAAAAAAAATATTACCAGTGAAGAGCTCGTAAAACTTACCACTTATTATACAGATAAAATAAGCCTGTTAAAACAACAAGTTTTTGATCTAGAAGACAAGAAAAACAATTTAAATGAAATTATTGCAGCTATTGAAGACAGATTGAATCGTTTATCACAAGAAAATAAACCTACAGAACAACCCAAGCCAGTTGGTCAATTGATTTTACAGGTTATGTCTAAAATGGCAGGCCCTGTTGATTTTGATTTTAATTATTTTACGAAAAATGCTGGATGGGTTCCTACCTACGATATTCGTGTAAAAACAATCGACAATTCATTTAAATTGGTTTATAAAGCAATGGTTTCTCAAACAACAGGATTGAACTGGAATGGTGTAAAGCTTAATCTAAGCACCAGCAATCCTAATCAGGGAAATACGATTCCAGTATTAAGCCCTACTTACTTACAACTATACGTTCCTGTTATTTATGATAAAGTAATTTCTGCTTCAAATGAATCATATGCGGCACCTATGATGCTGGATGAAGTTGTTGTAACTGGTTATGCTAAAGACTTAGCTAAAAAACCCGCTTATGCCACTAGAAAATTAGAAGTAAAAGATTTTCTCACACTTAAAGAAAGTCAGTTGAATACCAACTTCGAAATAGATCTGCCTTATGATATTCCAAGTGATGGCCAGGCATATAGTGTAACCATAAAAGATGAAATGATTCCTGCGACTTACCAGCATGTTGCAGTACCCAAACTAGACGAAGATGCATTTCTTATTGCTAAATTAAACAACTGGGATAGTTTAAGTTTATTACCCGGAGTAGCCAGCATCATAATGGACAATGTGTATCTGGGTAAATCTTATCTCAATCCAAATACAACTGAAGATACGTTGAGCATCTCGATGGGCAGAGACAAGCGCATTGCCATCAACAGGAAGTTAGTAAAAGAATACAACAAGGTAAAACGAAATGATTCTAAAATCGAATTCTATACTTATGAAATAACCGTAAAGAATAATAAAAAACAATCTATAGACATGAATCTTTCTGATCAGTTTCCTATTAGTCAAACTAAAGAAATAGAAGTAACGCTAACTGATTCAGGAGATGCGGAAGTGGATAATGAAACTGGATTCCTGAAATGGAAGGTAAAACTGAAACCAGGAGAAAGCAAAAAATATAGATTTAGTTACAATATAAAATATCCCAAAGACAAGGTTTTACAGGAATTAAAATAAAACTAAATAAACAACTCGAGCTGCATCAGATTTTTTGATGCAGCTTTTTTTTGCAGTATTTCATCAAATCTAAATAGAGGAGTAGCTTCATGTCTGGAGGCAATTATTATTTCTGTATTACAATTTACGGATCGAAATAAATCATACACTAATTCTGTAGCGTTGTTTTCTTTCGACAAATGTGACAGCAACAAATGTGACATAAAATCAGGACGATGATCTATAAATAAATCAAATGCCTGCTTATTTGATAAATGCCCGTGGCTGCTTTTTATTCTTTCCTTTAGATGAAAAGGATAAGGTCCTTCTTCAAGCATTTTATCATCATAATTGGCTTCAAGAAAAGCCGCATGACATTTTTTGAAATACTTAATTACATTTTCACATACAGTGCCAATATCAGTAAAAACACCGACTTTATATTGATCATTTTCAACAATGAAACTAACCGGATCTGCTGCATCATGATTTTTTGGAAAACCGGTAATAGAAAGTCCTCCGATTTTTATAGTACTAAAACTATTTAAAGTTCTGATGAGATCTTTTCTTATAGGTGTTCGGGAATTGGCATAGGTCTTAGTTGAGATATACACAGGTATTTCATATTTTTTGGAGAGCACTTCAACTCCTTTGATATGATCAATATGTTCGTGAGAAATAAAAATGGCCTTAACTGTTTCAAAAGACAGTTCTAGAATTCGCATACGCTTTTCAGTTTCCTTGCACGACAAGCCTGCATCTATAAGTACAGCTTCGTTATTATTGCCAATATAATAGCAGTTTCCATTGCTGCCTGAGTTTAGAGAAGTAAAAAATAATGACATCAGAATTTAATAAATTAGGTTGTCAAATATAAGATAAATGGGGTTGGGCAAGATGGTTATTATTGACACAGAGAATCAGAAAAAAATGAATATAATTTTACATTTGAGTTAAAAAGCATTCAAAGATTAGTACGCTTTTTTCAAATTTTGGATCAAAGAATAACGAACAATTCCAGTCTAAAATAAATTACATGAATATTTGATAAACGGTTTTCAGCTCAGAAAGCTAGTTAACAATTTCTTAATAATTAGATAACAAACACGTAATCTTCTTAAAAATTATTTTCATCATACTTTGTTTTCTTTTGCATCTTAAAATATACAGCATGTTTAAGAAAATCATTTTCGTTCTATTGGTATTGTTATTTTCAATTAGTCAAACACATGCACAGAAAGCAAAAATTACTGGCAAAGTATTGAGCAGTAAAACTGGGGAAGCCCTTATTGGTGCTACGATTACACTTGATGGAGCCCAGAAAACCGTGAAAAGTGATCAGAATGGTTTTTATTCCGTTTCGGGTTTAGAAAAGGGGATTTATCAGATTTCTGTAACCTATGTTTCCTACTCAAAAAAAACTATTTCTGGAATTGATGTAAAGGAAAATGAAGTTGTTTCACAAGATATTGTGATGGATAAAGCGGGTGATTTAGGTGCCGTGGTGGTGAAAAGTAGTGGAGGATTAAGCAAACCAAAAGAAACAGTAAGTTCATTATTGATTGCTCAAAAAAACAGTGCAAGCGTAAGTGATGGAATTTCTGCAGAGACGATTAAAAGAACGCCTGACCGAAACACCGGTGACATCTTAAAAAGAGTAAGTGGAGCAAGTTTACAGGAAGATAAATTTGCGGTTATAAGAGGTTTGAATGACAGATACAACGCTGCTTATATAAATGGTGCGCCATTGCCAAGTTCTGAAAGTGACAGAAAAGCATTTGCATTTGATATCTTCCCGGCCAATATGCTGGATAATCTTATAATCTACAAAACAGCTACACCAGATATGCCTGCTGAGTTTGCCGGTGGCCAAATTGTAATCAATACAAAAGGAATTCCTACTGAAAACTTCCAATCAATTTCTTTTGGATTGGGTGTAAACACATTAGCCGCTTCTGGAGAAAGAAAATACTATGATGGTGGTCAATGGGATTTTTTGGGAATCGATAACACAAGAAAATTATCAAAATCAGTGCCCGATATTATTCCATTTAAAGCACTTAGCGTTAACGAAAGAATTGGTTATGCGCAAAGTTTTCAACCAAATAACTGGGGCTTGCTGAGTAGAAACTGGGCACCTAATTCAAACTTTCAATTTATTTTAGGAAGAAATTATCAGAGAAAAGAAAAAGATTTTTTCGGGATGATTTTGTCTCTTACTTACAATAAAAATTTAACAACCAATGATGGTGATCGTACTTTTTATGCAACAGAGTATGATGAAGCGCCAATATCTGTTTACAAAGAATCTACCTACAATACTCAAACATTGTTAGGAGCCATTGCTAATTTTTCATTTAAATTGAACAACAATAACAACATCAGTTTTAAAAACATTTTAAGTATAAATTCTGACGACAGGGTTATTACGAGAGAAGGAAATGATGACATCATCAACGATCCAAGCAGATTTACTAAGTCATATGCTTTATGGTTTACCAGCAATAAAATCTTATCCAGTCAATTAATTGGAGAGCATTATCTGCCTTCATCTAAAATCAAAATCAACTGGGTAGCATCTTACTCTGATATCAGAAGGGAAGTTCCTGCTATGAGAAGAATGGTATTTGATAGCGCTGCTGGTTCTCCTGGTTATAATGCAAAATTATACGATACTAATCCAGTGGATAATGATAATACTGCAGGATTATCCTATTATTCAATCAATAAAGAAAAGGTGTATAATGCAAGATTAGATTTTTCACGAAATGTAAAATTCTCTGAAAAGATTCAATCTTTATTTAAAGTTGGTGTATACTATCAAGCAAGAGAAAGATCGTTCAATCCAAGACTACTTGCGTTCTGTAATTACAATTCATCAAAGTTCAATATGAATTTATTGATGTTGTCTCCTGATGTTATTTTTAATAAAAACAACATGGGAAATATTGGCGGAGGTAAAACAGGTTTCATTTTAAAAGACATCACTGAGATCCGTGATTTGTATACAGCAAGCACAAAACTTTTTTCATACTACGCCATGGCTGATCAACGATTTGGTAAAAAACTCAGATTAATTTATGGAATTAGAGTTGAAGATTTTAATCAAAAATTAAATGCAGAATACAATCAGTTTACACCGGTAAGAGTGAATACAACAAAACTGGATGTATTGCCATCTTTGAATATTGTTTATTCTTTGTCACCAAAACAAAATCTTCGTTTGTGTTATTCAAAGACATTAAACAGACCTGAGTTCAGAGAATTAGCGCCATTCTTATTCCGTGATTATACCATCAAATATTCTGTATTTGGAGATACAACACTTAGAAGAGCTGCTATTGAAAATTATGATCTTCGCTACGAATTTTATCCTGGCAAAGCACAAATTTTATCTGCTTCTGTTTTTTATAAAAAATTCACAGATCCTATTGAGTTGATTTCAGTTAGTAATCAGGACAAAACATTATCATACAAAAATTCGCCTTCAGCAGAAATCAGAGGTGCTGAATTCGAAGTGCGTAGTTTATTGGGAACATTATTTCAAACGGGGGATCATTCTATCTGGAACAAACTTACTTTATTTGGAAACGTAACTTTAATACAATCTAAAGTGGATTTGCAGGTTACAGATACTTCGAATTTTTATTACAGTAAAGGTCGTGTGATGCAAGGGCAATCTCCATACGTCTTGAATGCAGGCGTTACCTATAACAATGACAAAAATAATATCACATCAACTATATCCGTAAACAGATATGGTCAACGTATATTTTTAGCAAGCAACGGAGATGCCTTACAGAATGGAACGCTTATTGAGCCAAATCTTTGGGAAAATGGAAGAACTCAATTAGATTTTCAAATCACTAAATCATTCCCTGATAAAAACATCGATTTGAAGTTGAATGTGAAAGATATTTTAGCCCAAAAATTATTCTTCTATGAGGATTATAATGATAATAAAAAATTCGACAAAGGTGTTGATTTGACAAGATCTTCACTGAATTTTGGTAGAGTGATTTCATTTGTTTTTACATACAAGTTTTAATAGAAGAATTTAATTAAGCAAAGAATGCCTCAATTTATTGGGGCATTCTTTATTTACCGCATAAGAGAAGAGGAATTTGAGTTTACGCAGCCGTTTAATTTTTTACATCCATTTGAATTACCAAACTAATACTTGCGTTAATGAAAACGACATCATTTTTCCTTAACATTTACATAACATTTCCTTAATAATTACCTCTCATTCTCGTAACATTCGAATACAATATTTGCACTGCCATTATTAAAACCGGCGTAAATAATATGAAAAAAATTTTATCACTTGTTGCATTAATGATAGTCGCTATTACTATCAATGCACAAAACCCCTTCTTTGAGGTGGTTAACTACAGAGGAGCTTTTGCTCCAGCTCCAACTGCTCCTTGGACAGACGGTTGGACTAACTGGGATCCACAAAATGCCGTGTATCCAGCTTCCACAGTTACTGTAACAGGTAACATTACAACAAACACAACCTGGTCAAGTGGCAACACTTACTTAATTTCAGGTTTGGTGTATGTAAAAGGTGCAACATTAACCATTCAACCAGGTACTGTTATCCTAGGTGATGCTACTGTTGCCAATTCATCTTTGATTATTACTAAAGGTGCAAAAATTAATGCGGTTGGTAATTCTACAAATCCAATTGTATTTAGTTCAAACAAAGATGCCGGTTTAAGAGCAAAAGGCGATTGGGGAGGTTTGGTTATCTTAGGAAAATCTACTGTTAATAAAGTTGGTGGAATAGGTAATATAGAAGGAATTACCGTTTCTGGTGATACTGAATATGGTGGCGCAACTACGCCTGATGATAATGATAATTCAGGTAACTTAAAATATGTTCGTATAGAATTTGGCGGATATATTTTTGCAACCGATCAGGAAATAAATGGGTTGACTATGGGTGGTGTTGGAAGAAACACAATTATCGATTTTGTTCAATGCTCATTTATCAATGACGATGCTTTCGAATGGTTTGGTGGTACAGTAAACTGCTCTCACCTTGTTGCGTACAGATGCTTGGATGATAATTTTGATACTGATAATGGATTTTCTGGTTCAGTTCAATTTTGTTTAGGCGTTCGTGATGCAGATATTTCAGATCAATCTTCTGGTTCTACTTCAGAAGGTTTTGAATCTGATAATGATGCTACTGGTTCAACCAACACTCCTCAAACTACTTGTGTGTTCAGTAACGTTACTGATATCTCTGGTTTCAGAGGTACAGTTACTAATCCTTATGCATCTACTTTCAAATTCAGAAGAGGTGCTCGTTTACGTAGAAATTCAGGTGTTAAAATTTTGAACAGTATTTTGATGGATGCTCCTTATGGAGTATTTATTGATGGCGCGGCTTGTCGTGCTAATTTACAAACTGGCGTAACTGTTTTTAAACACAATATCGTTGCAGGAAATATTCAGGCTGTAGATCCAACTACAACTGGTTATTCAACTGTAAAAGATTCTTTATTTAGTGCTTTACAATTTAAAAATGATTCTTTAGCTTCTACAGCAACTTTGTTGGTAAGTCCTTACGATTTTCTTTCACCAGATTATCGTCCGGCTACAAGTTCTTTGGCTTTATCAAATGTGAATTTCAATGATGCTGCTTTCAACAACCGTAAAATCGTGGTTACTTCTGCTTCATTTATAAGAGATGTTACTTACCGTGGTGCTTTTGCGCCTTCTCCATCAGCAATGTGGACAGACGGTTGGACCAACTTTGATCCCGCTAATACTGTATATCCATCTTCAACTGTTACGGTTAGTGGTAATATCACAACTAACACTACATGGACTGCCGGAAATACTTATTTATTACAAGGCCTTGTTTATGTAAATGCTGGAGTTACTTTAACCATTAAACCAGGTACAGTTATTCTTGGCGATGCATCAATTTCTAACTCTTCTTTAATAGTTACGAAAAATGCAAAATTAATTGCTATAGGTACTGTTGATAGTGCTATTGTGTTTACTTCAAGTAAAGCCGTAGGTTCAAGATCAATAGGCGATTGGGGTGGCATTATCCTTTTGGGTAGAGCTTCTTACAATGGAGTAGGTGGCGTATCTAACATTGAAGGTATTGCAGTTTCAACTCAAACTGAATTTGGTGGTGGTGCAACACCTAATGACGATGATAATTCTGGTTCGTTAAAATATGTTCGTATTGAATTTGGCGGATACATATTCGCTACAGATAAAGAAATCAATGGTTTGACTATGGGCGCAGTAGGTCGTGGTACTTCAATTGACTATGTACAATGTTCATTTATTAATGATGATGCATTTGAATGGTTTGGTGGTACAGTTAATTGTTCTCACCTTGTAGCTTACAGATGTTTGGATGATAATTTTGATACTGACAATGGTTTCTCTGGTTCAGTTCAATTTGGTTTAGGTGTTCGTGATCCATTGATTTCTGATCAATCTTCAAGTTCAACTTCAGAAGGATTTGAATCAGATAATGATGCTGCAGGTTCTACAAACTCACCACAAACAAGAGCATTATTCTCTAACATTACTGATATTTCTGGTTTCAGAGGTACTAAGACAAGCGCTTATTTATCTACTTTCAAATTTAGAAGAGGTGCTCGTATCCGTAGAAATTCTGGATTAAGAATTTTCAACAGTATCATGATGGATGCTCCATATGGCGTATACATGGATGGAAGTGCTGTTCGTGCTAATCTTCAGTCTGGTGCTACTAAATTTAAAAACAATTTAATCGCCGGAAGTATATATGCAATGGATACTACATCCTTCTCAAATGGTACTTCTGCAGTTTATGCTGCTATGCGTGATTCTATTTTTGGATCAAGTGTAGGATTATTTAAAAATGATTCTGCTTCAACAACAACAGGTGTATTAACTAGTCCATACAATTTTACAGCTCCTGATTATCGTCCGGTAATTGGTGGTTTAGGTACTTTGAATGCTGCGTTTACTGATGCTGCTTTCACTGGTTTATTAGCTCCATGTGATGATGTAAGTGC
>CALQSB010000026.1 GCA_943333125.1 Chitinophaga pinensis | reverse complement strand
GCATTTAAAGAATTACCCAGTGCAGGAAAATTTGCTGACTGGGTACAGGATGCCAGAATGATATCATTATTATTATCAATGATAATTTCGCTTCTTGCATCGTCGCCATAATTTCTGCGCAATCGATCAGCACCATCAGGCAGTTCATATTTGGATCTGATATTCACTCCGTCGTTTCCAGAACCTCCAATTTTTAATGAGCCAATAATACCTGTTCCTGCTGCATTAAATTTTGTGATGACAATATCATTATTCCCTCCTGTGCCAATCTGAGCAATGGTTTTGGGATAATCATTAGAAAAAGATCTTCCGGCAACAATTAAATTTCCCTGATTATCTGCGATCATACTATGCGGCTGTTCGTTACCGCTACCACCAAGATACGTGGCATAAATCCTGTCCGTACCATTGGCATTGAATTTAAAAATGGCAATATCATGGCCTTTTAAAACGCCTTCAATTACACCGCCCATATAATTTGATTCATAGGCACCGGGAGAAGTAAGATAGCCATTTCCAAATGCAATTCCTCCTGCAAAGAAACTTCCATCCGGACCAGGAGTAGCAGTATAACCCCAGTTATCAACGGCACTTCCAGTGAATGATGAAAAAATAATTGCAGGATCAATAACCATAATTCTTTTCTTGTCGTAATTTTTTATCTGAAAACTTACTACATTTTCTTTAACCACATAAGTGCACCCTACTTCTTCTCTTTTTCCTGTTTGATCGGGCTGATAACAATAGGGATAAAGTTCTTTCACCTCTCCTATAGAAGTGTGAATAATTAACTGATCATTTTTTACAGATAACTTTTCCGGGCCACTATACTTCATAGCTATTAATGATGGATCAGCACCTGGATACAGTATAAAATCATACTTAAGTTTATCCCCTTCCGAATAATAACGGATATCAATATTGGGATAAATATTTTTATAAGATATTGCCTGGTAGATTTTACAGCCCCCGGCCCATTTGGATTTATCATTTCCGATAAAATAATTATTGTAAGTGTTAATTGGCTTTTCGGGAACTCTTTTTGGCTTGCTAGATGACCCTAAAAACTCAACCCGATATACAAATGAATGAAGGGTGATTTTTTCATTAAGATTTTGTGAAGCGTCTTTTCTTCCGTGCATTGCAGATGTAATGCGGTTCCAGTCCTGTGGGTTATTTAATAACACTGAAAATCCCTGATCTTCCAGGAAAAAAGAACCTGAAGCAAAATCTCCTTTGTATTTTAAATGATTATCCCATTGCCCTTTATTTTCTACAAATTCCATTTGAGCAATTACCATCCCGTATAAAAAAACAAGGAAGAACGTAAATGATATTTTAAGAATGGTGAACAATGTTTTTTCTTACAAATTAGCTATAAAAATCAAAACAGTCAATAAGTAATTGTATGTACTGCTGAATTTGCTGATGATAATAATCATGCAATTTTACTCCATCCGGTTTTCCCTCTTTGTGATTGAATATAGCTTTTCAGTGATTGATTTTCTTCATTTTTTAATTCATAATCATTTTCCAGTATTTGAGCTACTGCATTTCTGGCCACTTCCAGCATTGGTTTATCATCTACAATACTGGCCAATTTAAATTGTAGGGCTCCACTTTGACGGGTGCCCTCTATTTCTCCGGGCCCTCTGATTTCAAGATCTTTTTCTGCAATTTTAAATCCATCGTTGGTACTTACCATTATCTTAAGTCTTTCTCTTGCATCAGCTGAAAGTTTCTGACCGGTAAGTAAAATGCAATAACTTTTATCGGCGCCCCGGCCAACCCGGCCCCTTAACTGATGAAGTTGTGATAACCCAAATTTTTCTGCACTCTCGATAACCATTACACTGGCATTAGGAACATTCACGCCGACTTCAATAACTGTGGTGCCCACAAGAATATGAGTATCTGCATTTACAAACCTTTGCATATTGGCCTCTTTTTGATTAGCAGGCTGTTTTCCATGCACCATACTTATCCAGTATTTAGGTTCCGGAAAAAAAGATTTTACTTCTTCGTATCCTTTCATGAGATTTTCATAATCCAGTTTGCTGCTTTCTTCTATTAATGGATAAATGATGTAGGCTTGTCTTCCCAATGAAAGTTGTTCTTTAATAAAATCCATCGTTTGTGGCCGTGCATTTTCATACCGATGGGTAGTTGTGATAGGTTTGCGGCCTGGAGGAAGTTCATCAATCACACTATAATCAAGATCTCCATAAACAGTAAGGGCAAGCGTTCGCGGAATTGGTGTAGCTGTCATTACCAAAACATGAGGAGGAATTAAATTTTTCTTCCAGAGTTTAGCTCTCTGTGCAACACCAAATTTATGTTGTTCATCCACTACTGCAAAACCAAGCTGTTTAAATACCACCTTGTCTTCTATAATTGCATGGGTACCGATTAAAATATCTACTGTGCCTTGCTCGCAACCTTCAAGAATTGGCTTGCGCATTTTTGCAGTTGAAGAACCTGTTAGTAATTGAATATTTACAGAAATATTTTTTAACTGATGGGCAATCGTATTATAATGCTGCTGAGCTAATATTTCTGTGGGAGCCATCAGCACAGCCTGATAACCGTTATCTATTGCAATTAATATCGACAATAACGCTACCATTGTTTTTCCACTGCCGACATCACCTTGCAGCAGCCGGTTCATCTGTTTTCCGCTTGCTGTATCTTTTCTTATTTCTCTGATTACATTTTTTTGTGCATTGGTTAATTGAAAGGGCAAATCATTTTCATAAAACTGATTAAACAAGGGACCTACTTTTTCAAATGGCAATCCTTTACTGAAATGGTGCCGGCTTATTTTGATTAACTGAATAGAAAACTGTGCGAAGAAAAACTCTTCAAATTTCAAACGACGTATCGCCTGATGATAATTATTTTCATTGGCAGGCATGTGGATTTGCTGAAAAGCATCAAACCGATTTATGAGTTTATATTGCAACAATAAAGATGCCGGCAAATTTTCGGGCACATCTTTCTCTGTGATTTTTTTGAATAGTTCCTGCGTCAGTTTTCCGAAGGCTTTACCATTAAGTCCTTTTGATTTTAATTTTTCTGTAGAAGAATAAATGGGTTCTAAAAAAGATTTACCTGTTGCATTCAGTGGAGTGTACACTTCGATTTCGGGATGAGAAATCTGCGGCTTGCCCATAAAAAAACTAACCTTTCCAAATACCAGATACACATGACCAACCTGAAGTAATTTTTCTATCCAGTTTATTCCCTGAAACCAAACGAGTTCTATGATGCCAGTATTATCCTGCAAGTGAACGATTAACCTTTTGCTCCTTCGTTCGCCATGCATTTGCATGTCCAATAATTTTCCGGCAACCTGAACATAATCACTATTGTAACTCAGTGATCCTATTTTCTCTACTTTAGTTTTATCGATATGTCTTAATGGATAATGTTCGAGTAAATCCCTGAAAGTAAAAATGCTTAATTCTTTTCTGAGTAAATCGCCTCTGATTGCACTTACGCCTGTGAGGTATTCGATGGGGCTTGATAATATGTTTGAAGTGCTGCTGATAAAAATAACTTTACACAAAGATACCCAAGGAACGGCAGTTATTTAATTGCGGGGATTGCGATTTTTATTATGAAATTTCTTTTTGCCAGATTTTGATTTGGTTTGTGCAGGAATATATTCCGGAGTTGGCCCCAGTTCTGCAGGCACTTCCCCTTTAGGAACCGAATTTCCCAGTAATCTTTCAATAGCCGTGAATTTGTATTGTTCGGCTGTATTCACTAAAGTATATGCAGACCCTTCTGCTTTCGCCCGGGCTGTTCTTCCAATTCTATGAACATAATCTTCGCCATCATGAGGTACATCGTAATTTATGACCAGTTCAATATTATCAATATCAATACCTCTGCTTAATATATCTGTTGCGATTAGTATAGGCAAACGGCCACTTCTGAAATCGCTCAGCACTTCTTCTCTTTTTTCCTGTTCCAGATCACTGTGAATTTCATCTGCCTTGAAACCAGTTCTTTTTAAATCTCTTGTTAATTGCTTTACACCGGCTTTGCTGCTACAAAATACCAACGTATTACTGAATTGTTTTTGTTTTAAAAGAAAAGTAACCAATGGGATTTTCTGGGTATCATAAACAAAAAAAGCTAGTTGAATTATTTTTTCGGGAGGCTTGCTGATTGCAATATTTATTTCTGCAGGATCATGTAAAATAGTCCTTGCCAGTTCCCTAATTTTTGGAGGCATAGTTGCAGAAAATAAAAGATTCTGTCTTTTCGCCGGTAAATGTTTAATGATAAAATCAATGTCATCTACAAATCCCATATCAAGCATTCTGTCGGCTTCATCAAGAATTAAATACTTAAGTCCTTGTAATTTCACATAGCCCATTTTAATATGCGCCATCATTTTTCCCGGAGTACATACCACAATATCAGCGCCCATACTCAATGCTTTTTTTTCCTGCACAAATGCATTTCCATCACCTCCTCCATAAACCGCAATGGAGCTGATTCCAGCGAAATAAGAAAATCCTTCCAGATGCTGGGCTATCTGTATAGCTAGTTCTCTTGTAGGAACAATTACCAAAGCTGTAATACTTTGATGATCAGGAGTACTGGTAATAATTTTATGAATCAGTGGCAGCAAAAAAGCAGCCGTTTTGCCTGTACCTGTTTGTGCAGAGGCTATCAAGTCTTTTCCTGAAAGAAAATAAGGAATAACTTGTTCCTGAACCGGAGTGGCTTCCTGGTAACCAGCAGCATCAATTCCTTCCATCAGTCGATCATCAAATCCAAATTCTGTAAAATTCAAAACTATTTTTTATTTGTGTGAAGATAGTGTTTTTATGCTTTGGAGCGATATGATGTATCTTGCGGTCAAAATAAGCACATGGTAAAAGTTGGGGAATATAATGACTTGAAAGTACTGAGAACCGTTGAATTTGGCCTTTATCTCGATGATGGAAAAGAAGGCATCTTGCTGCCTAAAAGATTTGTTCCCAAAGAAGCTAAAGAAGGCGATGAATTAAATGTATTTGTTTATCACGATGGTGAAGATCGCCTTATAGCCACAACGCAAAAACCGAAGGGAATACTTGGAGATATCGTAAAACTGATTTGTGTGAGTGTAACCACTCATGGCGCATTTCTGGATTGGGGATTAATGAAAGATTTATTTGTTCCCAAATCTCAGCAATTGAATAATATGATGCCCAATGGAGCGTATTTAGTGAAGATTTTTTTAGACGAACAAACCGGGAGATTAGCCGCCTCGGAAAAAATCGATCAGTACCTCAGCAACGATAATCTTACCGTAAAGGAATTAGAGGAAGTAGACCTTACCGTTTACCGAAGGACAGATATTGGCTATGTGGTTATCATCAACAATAAACATACGGGGGTTCTTCACCATAATGAAATTTACAGAAATATCACTTCTGGGGATGCCTTCAAAGGATTTATTAAAAAGATTTATCCAAATGAAAATAAAATAGATGTTGCTGCTGGAAAATCAGGATACAAAAGAGTAGAAGACGAAACTGATAAAATCATCCGATTATTGAATGAAAATAATGGCCTGCTTCCATTTAACGACAAAAGCAATCCGGATGAAATTTACGAATTCTTTCAAATGAGTAAAAAGACTTTTAAAATGACCATTGGAAATTTGTATAAACAAAGAATAATCTCCATTGAAACGGATGGAATAAAACTTATTAAATAACCGCTTATTAAAATGGCAAGAATAAAAGTTGACCTTCACCACATTTTCAACAACAGCAAAGCTATAGACAATGCTTTAAAGGAGGCTTTCGAAGATGCCATTGAAAAGCACATTCGTGAAGTTGAAATCATTCCCGGAAAAGGAAGCGGTCAATTAAGAAAGAAAGTAGAACGATTTCTGCAACAACCTCATATCAAACCACTTTATCATCGCATAGAAAACGACAGCAAAAATTTTGGAAGACTATTTGTATATTTTAAATTCTGAATCTTTTTTAAAAATATTCTATCAGCGCAATTTTATTATAGTCTTTTAAAATCCCTTCATCAACAAATTCCACATCTCCTCCACTTGATAAAACCTTTTCAATAATATCATCAACAGCATCTTTGATATAAAATGCATTTTTTACCACATCGTCTTTTTTTGAAATATTTTCAAGAGAAGAACCAAGTTGTGCAGGGTAAATGTAATTTTTTTCAACAATCAATAATCTACCTCTTTTTTGACTCGCCGCTTTCCATACCTCCTGAATTCCAACAGCCAATTTTTTATGATCCATTGCATCTTCAATCTGATTCTTAACTCTCTTTTGTAAAACAATTTTCCAATTGTTCAAATAAGGAGTCATTGTGCTATGAAATTCAGCTTCAGTTTTTTCTTCAAAATTTCCAGGTATATAATCGATAACATGTTTTGAATTATGAGTAATGGATTTAAAATGACCCAGTGTTTTTGTAGTTCCCATCACAAACAATGGCAGCTTATAGGCATTTAATAATAAAGAGAGTCCATTATCAGTATGCATCAAAAATTTATCAAGTAATATTTCTTTTCTTTTATTTTCATCGCTGAAATTTGCAATTTTCTCGCCAATGTCATTTTTATAAGCTTCGATATTATCAGGAACATTAGAAGTAACCCTTATAAAATGAATGGTGTTGCCTAAATAAATTTTAGTCCATTTACTGCTAAGTACTGCAAGTAAATATTTATGTATTTCTTTTTTACTGTAAATAAGATCTCTAATTTCAAATGATTCATCAATAATAATTTTTTCTTCAACAGGCATATCCAGATAATATACTTTTTCAATTAATGGTGAAATAAATATGGCTATTGTTTTTTTATGCGTGTTATAATTAAGTTCATTGATGACTTTATGTAATTTTTTCAAAACGGGTAATGTTTTTTCTGCAGGATAGTTTGCTTCCAATTCTTTTTCAATTTTATCGGCGGCTATCTTTAGTTTGTAATCCAACTCCTTCTTCAAGCCCATTTTAGGCTCAAAAGGCATAATCAAAGAAATACAAGGAAGATACTTCGTAGCAGTTAAGACTTCTGCAAAAGATTCCGTTAAGGCTGAATGCATATAATAGGTTTTAATTGTTTCAAATATATATGAATAGCAAAGAGAAATAAATGACTATCATTATTTGATCATTTGACAATAGTCATAACCGAATTATTGAGAAGAACGAAGAGCTATATGCATTCGTAAATAAATTTATTGAACATATTTATAAGTCCGAAGAAAAACCAGCTTTTAAAGTAAATAATACAAATCCATTAATCAGCCAGATTCTGAGCAAGACGCTCAACAATTTCATTGGTTGAAGTAACACCGGATTTCCTCCACACAATTTTTCCTTTTTTAAAAATGATTAATGTGGGAATAGACTGAACATTATATTAATTAGCGTAAAAAGCATTTTTATCCACATTCATTTTCAACACTGTGGCTGTTGAGCCCACGATATTTTTTACTTCCAATAAAACCGGATGCATAACCTTACATGGGCCGCACCAATCTGCAAAAAAATCTACAACCACCGGCAAATCTCCATCTATGTGACGCTCAAAATTATTATTCATATTAAATATCTTTTTCTGATTCAATTGATTTCAAATGACCGTGAAGCGAATCTTCAGTAGCGTTTCTTCCAGCTTCATTTTGTTGCTCCAGGGTTAATTCATCTGTTCCTGAAGTCTGAATCCAATGATCATTATGTTTTCTGTAGACCTGAACAAACAAGTCAAACTTATTTTTAAATATAGATTCGACAACACCAGTTTTTTGCCAGAAATTAATTTCTATAAATCCTGAAATTATTTTATTTCTACTGGCTTCTTCTGCGGAAAGATTATCACTCAGTATATCAGCAAACGAAGAACTTTCCTGCCAGGCATGAGAACGACTAAAAAACTCCATTTTCAGAAATGGATACGCGTGTTTGAAAGTATTTTTTATCTCACTTAATTTTGTATCGGGCTTAATCATTATAGTCATTTTCTATATTTTTTCTTGAATAAATAAATGATGCAAGATTATCAAAATAAATGCACCTATTTTTTGTAAATAGTTTGAAAACAAGCCTAATATTAAATAGGTCATCAGCCACGATATCGTAGAGAAATCATATGAATGAGAAATCGAAATATTAAATCCTTTAGTTTCAATATGGACATTTTTGATATTCATGCTGCTGTTTTAAATCAGTGACTTTCCTTTTAGTTGCATTGAAATAAGAATTATTGAAATACCAAGAAATAAATAAAACATATCAATGATGAAAGATGTTTCTAATAAAGAATATTGAGTCAATGACCATAAAACCACTATTATACTTCCGGCGATTGCCCAGTTATATCTTTTAGAATGAGATATCATGTTGTAATAAACAGCTATGATATTTATACCTCCGATTAAAATAAAAAGCAGAAATCCTGGAAGCCTGAAATCCTTAAATGGCGTATCATTTAATATCGATAAAGGGAGCCGCAATAAACTTCCATCTGGCACAGACATTAATAAAACACCCGTGAGTAGTGTTGAAACAGCAATGAATGAAATAAGTATGAATAGTATTGTTTTCAATAGATTAATTTTTAGAGGCGAATAAATCATTAGAATGTCTTCCATAATAACCTGTCAATTCGCCATAAGCTAAAATATGATCAGACATCGCTCTTTCCAATTCTTTTCGTTTTGTATTTGTATTGAGATCTAAAAGACAATCCAACACATAAACTTTATACACATATTGATGTATGCCACTCATTGGACAAGGGCCACAATAAAAATGTTTATTAAAATCATTAAGTCCTTTTATACCCCGAATAGCATCTTCATCAATATGATGAGTTACCGGAATATTCCATACCAGCCAATGTTGCCAGGTATTAATTGGAGCATCCGGATCTTCCATAATAACCACCATACTTACTGCTTCATTTGGAATAAAAGAAATTTCCAATGGAGGGCTTACATTTAAACCATCACAGGTGTATTTCCTGGGAATAGTTTCATAGTTATTAAATGCTTTACTTAGCACATTTAATTTTTTGATTTGATTTTTCTTAAAGAATTGTATCATGTTATAGTTTTTACAATAAAGTTCAAATTGAAGTTTTGTTGCTACTGATTGCTATATTTCAATCATTACTTTCATCAGGTTCTAAATCTTCATTGATGAATAACTCATCATTCTCGTCGTATATAATGTCTGTAACGTCTTCAGTAATTTCTATATCTTCTGGAATAATGTCTGGATTAAATTCTGGATTTGTTTCCGGTAGCGAATAGGAAAGATCTGGTTTTTGTCTTTTATTTTTTTTCATTAAAGATTATTTATAGAGGATGAAATAAATAATTGTTTGAATAACAAATCGAAGTAACCCACATTAAATAAAAATAAAAATGAGTACTGTTTTTTTAATAAATGACTTAAATCATTTATTAAAAAAACATTTGAAAATAAATTTGTCACTAAACTTCATTATTATGACTGAAATACACAATATCAAAACACTTCACCAATTATTGGATGAAGACACGAGAAGATTTACAATATCAGAGATTGAATTACAAAATGCAATTCCGAAATGGATAAAGAAAGCAGGATCTGTAAAATTAAAAACCATATTGCAGAAATATTTCGATCAAATTAAGCATCATGTAAAAATAATGGATAAATTTTTTGAAGAAGAGAATATCAACTATCTGAAAACATCCAGCAATATTATGAAAGTATTTATTTCTGAAGCGGATGAAAAAATGGATAATTGTGCAGACGCGATGGTTAGAGATGCCTGCATTTTGGCAGCTGTACAAAATATAAATCATTTTAAAATCAGCTCTTACGGGACGGCAGCAGCATTTGCAAATACTTTAGGCATGGCTAAAACAGCCGTATTGTTTCATGAGTGCGAAGTAAATGAGAAACAAATTGACGACCGTTTGTCTCAATTAGCTGAGCACGAAATTAATAAAGATGCTTTGACACAAATAGATTTACCATATGTTGATTGAATGCAGAAAGAAAATGTTTACAGAAAGAAATAGTTGTTACAATACATTGACCTCAATCAATTAATGTTTTGACATTCATCATTTTTATTACTTAAATGAAATTGTTTCTTTGGAAAATATCTTCAAATTTATTAACAATTTAAAACTTAAAATTATGAAAAGTGACATCGAGATTCAAAAAGACGTAATTGAGCAATTGAAATGGGAACCATTTCTGAATTCAGCTCAAATTGGCGTTGCAGTAAAAAATGGCATCGTAACCTTATCCGGTCAGGTTGATGCTTATTCAAAAAAGATTCTGGCAGAAAAAACAACTAAAAAAGTTTCGGGAGTAAAAGCTATTGCCGAGGATATTCAAGTTGGCATATCGCCGGTTTACAAAAAAACGGATACAGAAATTGCAGAAACAGTGGTGAATGCCCTTAAATGGCACACTATGATTCCGGATGAAAAAATTAAAGTAAGCGTTGAAGATGGAAATGTGAAATTAGAAGGAGATGTAGAGTGGGAATATCAGCGCAATCAAGCAAAGACTGCAGTTGAAAATTTAACAGGCGTCAGATTTGTAACGAATTTAGTTGCTGTTAAGCCAAAAATTACTCCCTATGAATTACAATTAAAAATAAATGCAAGTTTTCAACGAAGCGCAAATATTGATGCAGCCAAAATCACTGCAGAGGTTTTGGGAAGTCGTGTGATTCTTAGAGGAACAGTGAGATCTTTTGCTGAGAAAGAAGACGCAGAAAATGCAGTCTGGTCAGCTCCAGGAGTAATCACAGTAGAAAACAAATTAGTTATTGCAGAGCCTGAATATGCTTTTGAAGACTAATCTAATTTGTTGTTTTAGCTTGCTTTTAAAATATCCCGCTTAATAAAGTGGGATATTTTTTTTGTTATTTTTTTACAGTTATTTTTTTAACATGTCCGACAAGAATTCATTGCAAATATATTTTACATCTATAAACTGCTTTTCCAGTTGTTTGATTTTTAATGAGTAATCGCGCATGCTTTTTTCAATTTCTTTTGTTACCATATTGTCAGCTAAAAGCTTTTTATTTACTATCAGCATTGCTTTTTGTTTTAAGAATTCATCTTTTAAGCTAACACACTTCCCTTTTGATTTATTTAGAATTAGTTGATGCACTTCTACTTTTGCGGCTATATCAACAATACTGTTTCTGGAAACAATATCTTCCAGTCTTTTTTCAAGTTCCGCAATTTCTATGAAAATATAATTAATAGCATCTATCCAGCTGTTTAGTTCTTCGTTATAAAAAGAAGCAATTTTTTTTCGCACGTTAGTTAATTTAATATGATGTTTAAATATGTGAAAGTAAAATAATCATTGAAATAAATTGATGACGCTGGTCATATAAAGGAGAACGATTGTCATTTTAAATTTATCTGTGCTCCCCTATCTTGTCAGCAATTATTTTCACACTTAAAAAAATTTAAATGTCAGTTAATTTATTAAATAACATAGAAATGACGGTATATCCAGGAGTATTTGTGCCTTCAGAAAATACAGAAAAGATCAGAGAAAAGCTCAGGAAACTTCCTTCTTCAAGTAAAAAAAAACCCATGGTGAACATTATCAACAATGAGCAAATAATTAAAATAGAAGTAGCAGTACCAGGAGTTAGCAGAGAAGACTTTTGTATTGAGGCTACAGGCAACATACTTTCTGTTTCTGTATTACACAATGAAATTTCAGAAAATGACCTATTGTTTAGTTTACACGAATTTGATTGCAAATTTTTTGAACGTCACATTGTATTACCAGAGAATGCAGATCTCTCATTTGTAAGCGCAGTCTATTATGGAGGAATTCTGGAAATACATGTTCCTAAATCAGAAACTCCAATAAAAATAAAAAACCAAAGAATTATAGTTTATTAAAGCCAACTTCAATTTGTCATTTAGCTTTAAACATAGTTATGAGATTAGCGAACAATACAAAAAAAGTGTTGCTTACTTCTGTATGGAATTTGGTATTGCACAACCTTTGAAAACTTATGCAGGCGGATTAGGTTTTCTTGCAGGATCTTTTATGAGAAGTGCATTTGAACTGAAACAAAATATTATTGGTATTGGAATATTGTGGAAATACGGTTATTACAATCAGAACAGAAAGCAGGATCAGACTATGGATGTTTTATTTGAAGAAAAGAAATATGGATTTCTAATTGAGACGAACATAAAATTCACAATAAAAATTGCCCGGCATGATGTTTGGGTCACGGCTTATTATTTACCTCCTGAGATATTTAACACTGCACCTGTTTTTTTTCTTTCTACGGATTTACCAGAGAATGATTATCTAGCAAAAACTATTTCTCATAAACTTTATGATGCCAACCCTGAAACCGCTATCGCTGCAGCAATATTGTTGGGAGAAGGGGGAGCCAGACTTTTAGAGGAAATAAATTGGGAGCCGGAATTATACCATTTAAATGAGTCTCACGCTTTACCTCTAGGATTTTATCTATACGAGAAATATAAGGACATCAATGAGGTGAAAAAGCGGCTCGTATATACTAATCATACTCCAGAAGAAGCAGGTAATAAAAAAACAAATATTCCATTCTTAGATAAAATGGGATATTTCTGTAATGTACCCACTGCCGAAATAAGAGCCATATCAAAAAATCAAGGTGAGGAAATGGATCATACCCTTATGGCGCTAAGACTTTCAGGAAAATCTAACGGCGTTTCTGAAACACATAAAAATACATTAGATAAAATGTGGGATAAAAATGAAGATATCTGCGATATCATTTCTATTACCAATTCGCAAAGCTTTTCTTACTGGCATGATAAAGAACAATACAATTGTTTGAAAAGTAATTCAATAAACGAACTTAAGACGATCAAAAAAATAAAAAAAAGAATATTGTTCGAAATTGTTGCTGATCAATGCGGAGAAATTTATGATGAAAATATTTGCACCATTGTATTCGCCAAAAGATTTGTAGGATATAAAAGACCTGATTTGTTTTTTCATGACTTAGATAAATTTGAGCGTCTTGTTTCGAATAAAGAAAGGCCTGTTCAAATTATCTGGGCTGGAAAACCTTATCCTATGGATTATAATGGGATTGGTGTTTTTGATAAAATAGTGGACATCTGTAAGACTCACAACAACTGTTCAATATTAGTTGGTTACGAACTCAGTTTGTCAAAAATATTAAAAGGCGGAGCCGATATATGGTTAAATAATCCCAGAATGTACCACGAAGCTTCTGGCACTAGCGGAATAGCCGCGGCAATGAATGGAGCTGTTAATGTAGGATTACCAGATGGATGGTTTCCAGAATTTGCAAAAGACAAAGTAAACTCATTTGTAATCCCTACATGCGATCTTACTCAACCCGACCATGTACAAGATGATTTAGATGCCGCAAGTTTATATCATTTACTCGAAACTGAATTACTGCCTTTATATTATGATTACCCAGCCAGATGGAATGAAATTGTAAAAGCTGGAATGGAAGACATTATACCCAATTTTGACAGTAATAGAATGGCCAAAGATTATTATACAAAATTATACAGCCCAGACAATAACCAATAAACATGAATCCAGGTAATCATTACTCCCAATTAAACAGTGCAAAGCTGATTAGCGGTGGTCATGAATATTTTGATTTACTAAAGAAACTGATAAGCAGCGCTCAAAATACACTGCACATTCAAACGTATATTTTTAGTGATGATTACACCGGAACAATGATTGCAGAACAACTCATCATTGCGGCCAAAAGAAATGTATCTGTTTTTATTATCGCTGATGGAGTGGCTTCAAAGTCTCTGAATCACAATTTCATTTCTTCGCTAGAAAATGCAGGAGTGCACTTCAGATTTTTTGAGCCATTATTTAAAAATAAAAAATATTATTTAGGCAGGCGACTTCATCATAAAATCATTACTGCAGACAACAGATATGCATTAGTTGGAGGCATCAACATTGCAGACCGATACAATGATATGCCTAAAGAAAAGGCCTGGCTTGACTATGCCATTCTTGTTGAAGGAGAAATTGTATCACAGATAAATGATTACTGCAGAAGTGTGTGGGATGGATTTTCATTTACAGATTTTCCTGAAAAAGAAACTGTTTATAATTTTGCAGATTTAATTCCATTAAATAATCGCTGTGAAATAAGAATGAGAAGAAACGATTGGATGTGGCATAAAAATGAAATTTCAAGTTCTTATATTGAAATGCTTCACCAGTCAAAAAAAGAAGTAATTATACTTTGCAGTTATTTTATACCTGGAAAAGTAATCAGAAGAATATTATCTCACACAGCAAAAAGAGGGGTTAAAATAAAAGTAATTACGGCAGGTCCTTCTGATGTATGGATTGTAAAAAAAGCAGAGCGATGGCTTTACGATTGGCTACTGAGAAATAAAATAGAATTATACGAATATCAAAATAATGTGTTGCACGGTAAATTAGCTGTTTGTGATAAAGAGTGGATTACTATTGGATCTTATAATATTAATAACTTAAGCACTTATGCAAGCATTGAATTTAATCTTGATGTTAAAAATAATATTTTAGCAGAAAGTGTTTATGGCACAATGGAAAATGTGATCAAACAGGATTGTCTTCCTGTTACAAAAGAAACACATAAAAAATCAAAAAATCCTTTTAAGCAGTTAACACGATGGATTTCATATCAACTCATCAGAGCTGCATTAAAAATGTTTACTTTTTATTTTAAACAAAAACATCAGTAGTTAAATACACTATGAACAAACAAATTAAATTCAGATTTATTCCATCCCATAAATCTTCCTCGTTGAACCACGAGACTGCTTTCTTCGGCGTGTGTGAGGTAATAATGAAACACAAAATGATTTTGTGGAAAATGCCATCCCAGTATCTGACCAAATCTTAAGTCATTAAATACAAGCGTATCGTGCCATTTTTCAATGGTATAATAATTCTTGGAAAAACGGATCAGCTTTTGTAATTCTTCGTGATCAGAAACATCTTTTAATAAATATTTATTTTGAGGAAAGTAATTAAATTTGATGCTATTTTCTTTATCAAACAAAGAATAGAACCCAACTCGAAATCCAGCGTTATCTTTCACCACAATATACCAGAGCCAATTCTGTAATGGTGCCGGAGTGGTGAAATATTTTTGCTTTGAAAGATGCTGAACGTCTATATTCTGTTTTACAATATTATCAATTTTAAATTTATTGATGGAGCAATAACTCAAATATAAAACAGGAATATAAATTCCAAATTTCCACCATTTTTTTCTTCTGACATCATATTTACCAAGAAAGATCAACATCACTAATGAAATTATAGCTGGTATAGAAAAAAAGGGATCAGCCACATAAATGATGTTAAATGAAAACCGATGATGACTAAAAGGCTCAAACCAGCCTATACCATAATTATTGAAAGCATCAATAAATAAATGAATAAAAACTTCTGCTAAAAAAAAAGTAATCCATTTATAAAAAGAAATATTATGAGGCCGATGAAGACTGTTGGCTACTAGTGCAAAAACGGGTACAATCAATACTGCAAATAATAGAGAATGAGTAAATCCTCTGTGAGCTAATAATGATTCTGATGTATTGAGCCATAAAGAAGACACGAAATCAATATCGGGGATACTTTGAGCCAAAGCGCCCCATATCATTGCTTTCTTTCCAAATCCTTTTTCAAAGAAAGCCTCGCCTACACAAGCTCCAATAGCAATATGAGTGAGCGAATCCATACTAATATTTTTTATTTATTGTGCGCAATGAATACGGGCATATCGAAATTTTTTACAAGCGCATCGGCCATACTTGATTTAAACCATTTAGACAACATTGTTCTTCGGTAAGCGCCAAGAACAGACACAAAATTGAACTTTTCTTTTTGAAGATGATTAATAATTTCCACTTCTGGAATTCCTTTTAAAACAGTATAAGTTACATTTTCGTAATGCCTTCTGATGAGTTCTTTTACCAGTCTGTTCTCTGGCAAATGACCATCTGATTCTACTGTCTTTACTACTAAAACTTCTATAGATAAATTTCTGAGTGTCGGAAAAAGATAGTTAAACATTTTTAAGGCATACACAGAATTAGATTCTCCATCAAATAGAAATATTATTTTTTTTATGTCATTATATTTTTCAGGAGTGAGTAGAACGGGGCATTGAGTATTACTTAATAAATCCTTAATAAACCGGGAGGGATATTTCTCTTCATGATGAACAAAGTTCTCATTATTATTAATGATTAACAAGTCGGCGTATATGCTTTCATTCAGCAATTCCTGAATGGCAATTTGCTCGTCATGATGAATACTGAAATTTAAACCGGCCTTTTGACAGGAATCTTCAAAGGTTGTTGATGCGATTTTCCTGGCCAACTGATCTTCATGATTTAATCTTTTGATCTTTTGTTCAGATACTCCATCTTCTAGTATTAAATCATAGATTTTATAACTCGTATAAGTTTTGTCATCTAAAAAAACGCCTGTAAGATAGGCCCCTTCTGATTTAGAAAGATTAATGGCATAATCATTTGTACTTTCAGAAAACTTCAATCCATCGAATGCAGCAATGTATTTATTCATAAAATAAATTTACAGGTACACATACGAGGATAAAAAAGACAACTATTATTTATGTCCGATAAAAACAGGAATGCTGTGGTCTTTTATAATATCAAGAACAAAACTTTTTTTGAACATTTGTATAAAAGTAGAACGTGAAAATGACCCAGCCACTAAAATCGCTGATTTTTTTTCACTGGCCCAGGTACTGAAATAGGACTTTGATTCAAGATCGATTTTAGAAATGGTTAAATTGGAAAAATGGCGGCTGGCTAATTCTTCTATATAAGCTTCGTCAGGAATTCCATCTTCACTTTCGGTACTTGCGAATGAAATCAATGTTGAATTTTCCGAGAATTCAGGCAACAGATATGCGAATTGTTTTATTGCAAATACAGATGATTCATGACCGTCATAACAAAGAATATTAATAGTAGGAAAAGTATATTTTTCGGGAACAACTATCACACCACATTCAATATTATGAAGTGCTTCTTTTAAATAATTGTTGGGTTCTCCACTACCCATATTCTCGTAAAATCTTTCGCTGCCTATTATCAATAGATCTGCAAATCTTGATTCTTTTCTTAACTCTGGAAGTGCCAGGTCGTTAAAATCTTTATGTACTCTATATTCAATGTGATGCTTCACGCAAAGCTTTTCAAATTTATCTACATTCTCTTCAATGATATCAGAATTGGATTCTGAAGTGGTGCCTATCATCATTGGCGCACCAACTCCGTCTGCATAACTCCACAAATTGGCAAAGTTAGTTTGTGGTAAAAAAACACCAGTCAATAAAATAGGGTTCAACTCGTTAAGTTTTTTGGCAAAATCAAAAGAAGCATCAGAAAAATGGGTGCCATCAAATGCTAGTAATACTTTTTTCATAATAATATTTTTACAAACATAATTTAAGTAAAGACATCAGCAAAATGATTCAAATCAATTTAATCATTGTCTGATATCATCATATCAATCACTCAAAATACGAACATTTGAATGAAATCATATAAACTAAATTATAAAAAATGAAAGTAATATTCTACAGCACGAAGGTCTTTGAAATTGAGCCGATAAGAAATGCCAATAAGAATGGATATAAATTATCATTATTTTCTGATCCTTTGAATATGAGTACTGTAGAATTAGCAAGAGGACATGATGCTGTTTGTGTGTTTACAAATGATGACGTTTCTGCAGAAGTGCTTAATAAGCTTCATCTGATGGGTATTAAAAATCTGGCAACAAGGGCAGTTGGGTATGATAATATTGATGTAGAAGCTGCTAAAAAATTAAACATCATCGTTGCAAATGTTCCAGATTACTCACCAAATGCAGTTGCAGAACATACAATAATGATGATGCTTTCTTTGATAAAGAAAAATAAAATCACAGAAGCTCAAATTCAAAAACAAAATTTTTCACTCGACAATATCATCGGATCAAATGTCAGAGGAAAAACAATAGGCCTTATCGGTACAGGAAAAATTGGCGCCACAATGGCCAAATTGCTAAATGGATTTGACGTTAAGTTACTGGCATATGATTTAAAAGTTAATAACGAATTAAAACAACTTTATAATGTCACCTACTTAGATCTGGAGTCTTTATGTAAGCAATCGGATATCATTACCATTCATCTGCCATTGAATGCTAATACAAAATATCTGATAGACGATCATTTACTCAGCAAAATGAAATACAAAGCAATCATCATTAATACTGCCAGAGGAGCTATTGTAAATACAGCAGATTTAATCAAACATTTAAGATCCAAACAAATTGGAGGATATGGCATGGATGTTTATGAATTTGAAAGAGGGATTTTTTTCTTTAACCATGAAAATAACCCCATTAAAGATAAATTATTACTTGAATTGATTTCATTGAATAATGTTTTAATTACTCCTCATCAGGCTTTCGCGACGGATGAAGCCATCTTTAATATTGCAAATACCACATTTCATAATTTATATTGCTGGGAAAATAATATTCATTCAGAAAATGAAATTAATTTCAGTACAAATGAAGTCAAAACCCAATTGGCCGTTTTATGAAAAACACGTCATCAATAAATATTTTTTTAAAAGAAGTGGGTGATACCTCCGGATTTGGGTGGAGATTTCTGACCCAATGGTTTAGGCCAAGATATGAAATAAAAGAATTTATAAAACAGTGTTACATTATCGGTTACAAATCTCTTCCGCTAATCGGACTAACGGGCTTTATTATGGGATTGGTATTAACCATGCAACTAAGGCCTACAATGGTAGATTATGGTGTTGAATCGCAGATACCCGCCATTGTTGGTATTGCCATTATCAGAGAGATTGGCCCTGTAATCACAGCTTTGATTTTTGCAGGTAAAATTGGTTCCAGTATAGGCGCAGAACTAGGCTCAATGAAGGTGACAGAACAAATAGATGCTATGGAGGTGAGTGGCACCAATCCATTTAAATACCTTGTTGTCAGCAGGATTTTAGCAACAACATTTATGTTACCAATCCTGGTCATACTAAGCGATACCATTTCTCTTTATGGCGCTTATCTAGGAGTGAATATCAGAAACGTAACTAGTTTTCAGCTTTTTTGGATTCAGGTTTTTGATTCTCTTTCATTTAATGATGTACTTCCTGCTTTTATCAAAACATATTTCTTTGGATTTGTTGTTGGACTTATCGGATGTTATAAAGGGTATAACAGTAATAAAGGAACGGAGGGTGTGGGAAAAAGTGCAAACTCTGCAGTTGTAGTTTCCTCTGTATTAATATTTATAATTGATTTACTGGCTGTTCAAATAACTGATTTATTAGGATTTAATTAGTATAAAACTAATGAGATGATTGAAAATGATCATGATAATAATATCGTTTTAAGAATACGAAATTTAAATAAAGCATTCGGCGATAATAAAGTACTTTCTGATTTCAATCTGGAGCTTTATAAAAATCAAAATATAGTTGTGCTGGGAAAATCGGGATCCGGAAAATCTGTTTTAATAAAATGTATTATTGGATTATTAAAACCAGATTCTGGCAGTATAGAGATATTCAATAAAAACTCACTCGATTTAAATACTGAAGAACTTGATAAAATAAGGGCTAAAATTGGATTCCTTTTTCAGAGCAATGCGCTTTATGATTCAATGACTGTTCGCGACAATCTCGAATTTCCTTTAAGAAGACATTGGATTAACTACTCACAGGACGAAATTCAAAAAATGGTTGTTCAGGCTTTGACTGATGTTCAATTAGCCCATACAATAGATATGATGCCTGTTGAATTATCGGGTGGAATGAGAAAAAGAATTGCATTGGCCAGAACATTAATTCTCAAGCCAGAAATCATCCTTTATGATGAGCCTACTACAGGACTTGATCCCATTACCGGAAAAGAAATCATTAATCTTATGGTTGAGATTAAAAACAAATACAATACGGCATCTCTAATCATTTCTCACGATATTAAATGTGTAAAATATGCCAGTGATAATGTTATTATTTTACTCGAAGGCAAATGTTACGCCAGTGGAAAATATGAAGAACTTATCTTAAGCAAAGATGAAAAAGTAAAACAATTTTTTGAATAATCAGTAATGTAGCAATTATGAAAAATAATTTTTTTAAAGATGTAAAACTCGGAGTATTTGTACTTTCTGGATTATTATTATTAATTTTTCTTTTATACATGATTGGAAGAAACAGAAACATGTTTGGGTCAAATTTTAATCTGAGAGCAAGATTTGAAAATGTACAGGGATTGAAAGCAGGCAACAATATTAGGTTTTCAGGAATTGATATCGGAACCGTAAAGGGAGTGAAGATCATAAATGATACATTGATGGAAGTAGAAATGATCATTGACAAAAAAGTAAAAAATGTTTTAAAGAAAAATGCAATAGTTTCTATTACTACTGATGGATTGGTGGGTAATAAAATTGTAAATATAACAGCTGTCAAATCACCTTCATTATATGCTGAAGAAAATGATATTCTTCCTTCAAAGAAATCTATTGACACCGATGAAATGTTAAGGACATTATCGAAAACAAATAACGATGTGGCTGTGATTGCCAATGATCTTAAAATAACAATAAACAAACTCAATACTAGTGAAGGCTTATGGACTTTACTCAGTGATAAATCAATTGCAAAAAATATAAACAATGCAGTTGCAGAAGTCAATTCGGCAAGCACCAATATCAATATTATCTCTAAAAACATTGGTACTATAACCAATGACATTAAAAATGGGAAAGGCACGATTGGGAAATTAATAAGTGATACTTTACTGCCAAAATCAATTGATGAAGCCGTAATGAATATAAAGAAGGCTGGAGTCAATATAGTAAAATTGAGTAGTGATCTGAATAAAGCGGTATTAAACATTGATACAATGATTAACGATGGGGAGGGCACGGTTCATGCTTTGATGAAAGACTCCAGTATTGTAATTAAGATCAATAAATCATTGGATAATATTCAAGAAGGCAGCAAAGGGTTTAGTGATAACATGGATGCCCTTAAACATAATTTTCTTTTCAGAGGATATTTCAGAAAATTAGAAAAATCAAAGCAAAAACAATAATCATGCACTCTTCTGCTTTAGATCATTTCATACCCTCATTAATGATGCTACATTTGTTTTGGGTTTTTCATATAGGATATTGGATAAAAAACGAGCCGGATTTCTATCCGGCTTTATTTTTTTTAATTAAATAATCTATCAGTGTCATTTTTATTTCTGATGACCATCATTTCTTTATACCTTCTTCACCTTTACTTTTGACTCAGGTTTTTCACATAGGATATTGGATAAAAAAACGAGCCGGATTTCTATCCGGCTTTATTTTTTTAATTAAATAATCTATCAGTGTCATTTTTATTTCTGATGACCATCATTTCTTTATACCTTCTTCACCTTTACTTTTGACTCAGGTTTTTCACATAGGATATTGGATAAAAAACGAGCCGGATTTCTATCCGGCTTTATTTTTTTAATTTAATAATCTTTCAGTGTCATTTTTATTTCTGATGACCATCATTTCTTCTTACCATCTTCGCTTTTACTTTTGAATCAGGTTTTTCAGATTGGATATTGGATAAAGTAAAAGAGCTGAATTTTATTTCAGCTCTTTTTTAATAACTTACAGGCATGTCAGGAATATTAACGATAACACTTAATCCAGCTATTGATAAAAGCACAACAATAAATAATCTTATTGCCGAAATAAAACTAAAATGCAGTAGTCCGAAATTCGAACCTGGAGGTGGTGGTATAAATGTTGCCAGGGCAATTAAGAAACTCGGTGGAGAAGCCAAAGCTATGTATCTCGCGGGTGGATATTCCGGGATTTTTTTTACACAACTGCTTAAAAAAGAAAATATTGATGTACTACCTGTTGAATGTTCCGATCATACCCGCGAGAATTTAATTGTATTTGACAAAGCAACACAACTTCAATATCGTTTTGGAATGCCTGGCCCCAAAATATCAGAATCAGAATGGTTATCAATTCTGGATAAAATAGAAAATTCCAATAATTTAGATTTCATTGTAGCCAGCGGAAGTTTACCTGAAGGAATACCAACAGATATTTTCAAAAGAATGGCGACTATAGCCAAATCAAAAAATATAAAATTCATTCTCGACACTTCCGGCGAGGCCTTGAAAGAATCATTAACAGAAGGTCTATATATGATTAAGGCAAATCTAAATGAGCTAAGCTTTCTTGCCGGTATTGATGAGTTGAAAATTAACGATGTATCAAAGGTCGCAAAATCATTTATTAAAAAAGGCAAATGCGTTATTATGGTTGTGTCACTGGGAGCATTAGGCGCTATGTTGATTACAGAAAGTGAAAGCTATCGATTCCTTCCTCCCAAAGTTAAATCAGTAAGTACTGTTGGAGCCGGAGACAGTATGGTTGCAGGTATTATTTACGGTCTTTCTAATGGTTTTGATATAAAAGAAGCAGTAAAATATGGCGTTGCTTGTGGAACCGCAGCTACACTAAATCCAGGCACAGACTTGTGTCATAAAATTGATGCCGATAACATTTTCCTCCAAATAATTGAAGAAAAATAAAGCTTCAATTATAATCAGTTGAAATGATGCTGATCATCATTTTTGACAAACCACTTCTATAGTATCTTAGTTCTAATGAAATGCCTCTATATAATTTCGAGATACCACTTGTGTAAGAGAATTAGGGCATGCTGTATGACAAATAAAAAACAATAAATATTAACACATGAAATAGCCACTAGAGAAATCTCAAACCAACAGAGAGTGACGCGTCCCGAAATCTCGGGGATTATAAAGGCTGAACTATGTGACAAATAAAAAACAATAAATAATAACATGAAACACTTAAAAGAAATCGGGGTAAAAGAAAAATTATTTTTTGCCTTTGCATTAAGTATTTTTTTGGGATTTGTTTTTGGATTATTCTTGGTGGTTTTAAACAGTTAGTTGGTTTGCGTTGGAAATTATTCATCACTATAAAATTATCAAAATGGAAAAGAACAACAAATTACTGCTTGCCGCAGGTATTGGCTTAGCCGTTGGAGGCATTTTAGGCATTTTATTCGCTCCTGATAAAGGTTCGGAGACGCGTAATAAAATAAAAAACAGAGGAACTAAAATTACGGGTGGAATCAAAGATGGTTTCGCTAAAATGAAAGGAGGCTTGGGCTCTTTAAAAGAAAATATTATTGAAAGAGTTGATTCTATTGATGACAAAGTGAATGAGTATGTTTAAATTTGTATAATTAAACTATTCACGATGGAAAATTCTTTTGATAAACTAGACGATGTCGTTGGTAATATTAAAGAATATATAAACAACAGAATCGCATTAGTAAAGATAGAAGTTGCTGAAAAAACTTCAGGCGTTGTGAGTTCTATTATCGCTTTTTTTCTAGTAATTTTTATCTTCCTATTGGTTGTTATTTTCTTCAGTGTTGCATTGGCTTTGGGAATTGGAAAAATTACAGGAGAAAATTATTGGGGCTTTCTAATTGTGTCTGCTATTTATCTTATTTTAGGATTAACTTTATGGAAAGCAAAAGATCGCATTATTAGAATCCCTATCATGAATTCTATTTTACGTCAACTTTTCAAAGAGGAAGAATAAATATGAATACATTCAAAAATATCAACCAGCTTAAAGAAGAAAAAAAACGCCTCAGGAGTCGTTGCGTTGAATTAGAAAAGAATATAGACAAGAACTGGTTTGAATTAAAACATAGTTTAAGACCCGCTAATTTACTCAGTCAGGTTATTTCTAAAACTATAGAAAGAAAAAAAGAAAATAGTATTGCCGCTCAGGTCATTACCGAGAACCTTGTTTCCATCGCCTCTAAATTAACCAGTGCTGTTAGCCAGAAAGTAGAACAGAAAATAGAAAAGTGGATGAATAAATAGCTTCCATTTTATACTCCGAGTTCCAATCTGAACAACTCATTCACCATCTATTGATTTCAACTGGTAATGACAAAAAAACAACAAATATTTTAAAAGGTGTTTTCAGAATCTTAAGTTGCCATAACAGCTTCGTTGAAATGGAAGAAATATTAGTTGCAATACTTGCTGAATTAAAAATAATAATCAATAAATCAATTGGAATTCATAAAGCCGCATTGTAAAATGCTATTGATTATTTTTTATGCTTTTTCTTGCTTTTTTTAATGGTGTAGTCGGCATTGAAACCTATAATATGATAAAGCCTGTTGTAGCTTTTTGCATAATCAGGACGGTATACATAGTACAAATCCAGTTTTAGTTGTGGTAATATTTTATACTTGAAACCTACCGTGTTTTTAATGTTATCAATAAAATAATTACCGCCAAATTTCATTACAGGTTCTACGGAAGCATAAACTTCTGCTTTTTTATTAATTGAATACTTACCAGCAAAACGAGCTCTCCAATAACCGCTGTTATCATTAGATTTAGAGGTGTCTATAAAATCCTGCAATTGATTTTGTATCTCAAGTCGGAAAGCATAATTAAATTTATTAACTTTCTTTGAGGCCTCGGCGCCAATTGTAAAACGATTATACGTTCCTTTATTTACCAAAGCCAAACGGTAATCACCCATCAACTCTAAATATTTATTTAATTTTTTACTCCCTCCTATTGTAATGTAAGAACCATTATAGGTTTTAAGATTGTTGTAATAACGAGCCTGATAATTTACATATACTTCCCATTTTTTGGGGAGATTTTTTGTACAGGAAGCGCCATACCAGCCAAGGACATCAACCGGATCTTTTTTGCTGGCTTGAGCGAAAATGCCATTTGAAAAAGTAAAAATAATTGCAAAGAGTATTAGATATTTTTTCATCAGCTATTTTTTTCCACATAATAGATTGTAACAGAACAAGAGTCTTTAATAAAATCAATATCATTGATGGCAATCCTGCTGATGTCTAATCCAGTTTTGTTTTTCAAATCTGCAATCAGTTCTTCATGACGATCCTCTCTAATGAAATTAATATTATCGTATTGAATTACTTTAGAAACCTCTCTTCTTACTAAAAGATTATTTTCAAGAAAGAATGTCAGCAGCAACAATACAAGTACAATAGCAATAATTTCGGCAATAGAACATTTACTAACTGAGGTGAGTAAGCCAATAGCTATGCTTAAAAAAAGGTAAGTCATATCTTTTGTCGAGATTCCCTCTGTTCGGTAACGCAGAATAGAAAATACAGCAAAAAGCCCAAAAGCAGCGCCTGTAGTCATTTCCACTTTATTCAACATGAAAGTCACAAAAAATATAATACTGTTGAAAATAAAAAAACTAGGTATAAAATTACGTTTACGATAAGTCCTGAAATAGATTAATCTGATCAGAATAAACATGGTAATTAAATTAATCAGGTACCTCAACATTAATGAAAAGGTAATCATCTCCCAGCTCCAAAATTCATTTTGATTCATTGGTATTCTTTTTTTTGATTTGCTTATACATTGCCTTGAAATTATTATGCTTGATATCAGGATTCAGCGATATCACACCCAAACAATACTTACTTAATCCTCCTTCTCTCAACCCAATTGATTTCATAATTGAGCAAAATTCACTTCCTGAATTCTTTTCGGTCTTAACCTCTGCAATGGCTAAATTATCAAACCCCGCTTTTTTACCAGACATGTCGAAATTAAGATTAATATCAATAGTAACCTTTTCTAAACGTTCTTTATGAAGAAAGGTCATTCTTTTATATTGATTATTAATAGCCGGATGTAAATCCTTTAGGTCCATTCCTGAATGATTTAAAATAAAATCAGCAGAATTCTCTATCCTGTCAGATATTTCTCTGAATTTATTGGTAGTTCCTTTAGAAGTCTTTTGCTTTACTTCTAAGAAAGATAGATTACTGTTTTGGTAGACTCGTTTTCTAATTTTAACTCGTGAAGGTTTGCCTTTATGATGACTGAAAAATAGCTGGAAATCTGCAGTATCAAAATAACAATTCTGATAATCAAATATCCTGCGGTCATCAATATTAAGGAGTTTGTAATTTTTTTTACAGGCTTCTAAAATAGTATCTACCTGAGATAAATGAAAGAAATATTTTGATTCAAATCTGTTGCTCATTAAGAGATCATTAGAATCCAGTTCTGACAATGAGAATGTTTCGTAATGATGTAAAATTGCTGAAAACATTTTTGTAAATTAATGAAACTTCCCAAGAGCGCAAATGTATTCTATTGATTATTAAATTAATCAGTAGATTTTTATTGTTTTCGGAAATTAATTTTACAACCAACAGACTTGATAACAGGCTGTCTTACTTGATTTCCATCTAATAATTCATCAACAGCATTTATTACATAATTTTCATTAACCAACTCAGGTTCAGCGCCATTATCATCAATGGCGCCGTTGTATTTCACAATCCAATTGTCATTTTCTTTCCAAATCACAAATGCCTGAGGGGTTCTTTCTGCATTGTAATTTCTGGCAACAGATTGAGTACTGTCGTACAAATAAGGGAAATTATATTTGCCTGACTTGGCTTTTGCAACCATCTTATCATAACAATCTTCAGCATACATAATTGTATCTGTAGAACTGACGGCGATTAATGGCACACCCAGTGCGATGTATTTTTTATTGAGTTGATTAAGACGTTTTGGATATAATTTAGCAAACGGACAATGATTACAGGTAAATACAATGATAAATCCCTTGGCATCAGGATAACTATTTAATGAAATTATTTTTCCATCAACATTTTTTAAAGAAAAGTTATACTGACCTTGAGCTTGAGCATTTATTAAAATAGACAGTGAAATCAAAACTGCAAATAATACTGATTTGAAAACACTTTTTTTCATGCGCTAATGATTTTTTTGATTACCCTTTTACAAATTTCTTTGTAAGATATTGTTTAGTATAGCTATCCATCAATTTTATCAGGTAAGTACCTCTGGGCAATTTAGCTGTAGAAATCCCAACAGAAAGATCAGGCTGGGTTACAGTATAAACTAATTTTCCCGCTTCATCATAAATCCAAACATAAGCAGCACTCAAAAAAGGATTCGCTAATTCAATGTATAAAATATCTCTAACAGGATTGGGCTTGATGATAAAATCCAATGCAGTATTTGTATTGGAAAAGAGCAATACATTAACTGCAAGAATACAATTGGCACCTCCAAAATCTAAATAAAAATAAGCTGTTCCAGTTGCCGCAGGCGTTCCTGTGATATTGTATATTAAAACACCACTTCCCATAGCGAGTGTTCCTGGCTGCAATGATATGGTTAGCCCTGTAACACCAACCGATTGAATCGGCGTGCCTGCAAAAGGATAATTCGCGCCATTACCTCCTGAATAAGCAACACTAACAGTTGCTAAATAAGGAACATTTATATAAGGCGTTGCAGAAAAAATGGCACCTACACAATCCATAGTGTTAATGACCGGAAAATTTGGATTTAAATCCGTAATTACAATTGAAAATGTACAAGTTTGACCACCAAAACTGATTGTGAAATTTGCATTACCTACAGTGGTAGGCGTTCCTGAAATTTGATAAGTAAGGTTACCGCCAACACCAAAGGTCAATGTACCTGCTTGTAAAGTTGCTGTTAATCCTGTAACTCCTGTTGAGGCAATGGCATTTCCTTGCGTATATACCGCTGCGTTACCTAAAGTATAAGGTATAGATACTACACCATTATAAGCGACATTTATATTTCCAGGAGTCGCTTGTGCATTAATACAATCCAAACTGCCTACAGTAGGACTAATTGGAACTGCATTACCAACTTCAAGATTGAAGGTGCATGATATTCCACCAAAAGAAATGGAGAAATTTGCTGTACCCGATGTTGTTGGTGTTCCGGTTATATTGTAAGTTAAATTACCATTTCCGCTAGCTAACGTTCCCGATTGTAAAGTAGCCGTTAAACCTGTTACACCAGTAGAAGAAATAGAGGTTCCCTGCGCATAAAAAGCACCGTTTCCTCCGTTATAAGGAATTGTAGCGGTACCATTATATGGATTATTAACCAATGCCAAAGCCGAAAAACTTACAGTCGAACAATTCAAGGAAGTGACCACAGGTGAAACAGCAACACCGCCAGTATACTGAATAACAGGTTCTGTTATTGCAGTCACTTTAGCAGCAGTTCTAACTCCATAAAAAGTAGGCCCGACTACATAAGGATAAGCGGAATTCCATCTGGCATCTACTGTTGCAAAATAACAATAGGTACCGCCAGGATATTCTGGTGTTACACAAAATCTTCCATTGTGCTCATCCAGATAATCAGGTGTAGCCGCAGATGTAATATTGTATTGATAATCTTCTCTGAAATATCCCAATGGATATGTTGTACTTACCGGAGGCCCTGCTGTAACTGTAGTTCCATTGTAATAAGTTGTTCGGGTAGTAATATTCCTTAACGTATAACTCGATTTCATCCTCACAATACCTCCTGTACCATTTGTATCTTTATAAGCATAGGCGCCATAAATTGGAAAGCCATCATAAGCATAACCTATCAATGGAGAATGAGCATTACTATCTATCGCATATAATCCATCTGATGAATAAATATTACAAACAGTTGAGATTACATTTAAATCCAAATTAAAAGCACTTGGATTTTGATGATGATGATAATTGCCCATGGCAGGATGAGCTTTAGAACAATCAAATCCTAATCTTTCACCAACAACAGCATCTCTGTTCCACGCTCCATCGCCCATACATGGAGGCATAATAGGTCCACCACACAATGAACTGGTTGAATTTTTCCAAGACACGCCGTCACGGTAGTCAAACAATGCCACACCATTTATAAATAAACCAATGTTTCCACCTGATGTATTCGTTGGGGTTCCTGTATTTTGTGTAGGATTCAGCGATAATTTGAATATCGCATTTTGATTGGTTGCGAAAGAAGGATTACCATCCAAAAACGGACCGGTGATGAATGCAGGAATTCCTTTTGTTCTGATATATGCCCAAGTAGCTGAATAAAATACCTGTTGCACATTGGCTGAATCATTATCCTGAATAGGCGTAGGGTTTCCACTTACATAATGACGGCCTTTAATTCCTGTTGTATTCCTTATCCAGGATGTTACTGCCGGACTCTGTGAAAAAGCTGTTACAACTTGAAACAGCAATGCAAAAAGAAATAATTTTTTATTCATAAGATTCAATTATTCGGGTTTTGTAATTTTGATGTTTTTATAAATCCATTGAGGCTTATCTGATACTTTTAAAATATAGTTGCCTTCATATAAAGTTTGTGTTTCAAAATAAACAATTGTACTTCCGGCATACATTTGTTTTTGATCATAAATCTTACCGGTACTATCTGTCAATATCACATCCCTGTCCTCTCGATTCAAACCTTTCCATTGCAGAGCAATTAATTCTTTTTGATTATCAACCATGATATTCATCTTGTCTGATGCGATAACACTAATGGGCAATAATGTATCTCTTGAATGCAACATCTGCAAATCGCAATTGCTTTCATTTTTATTTTCAGCACGAGTACACTGCATTGCAATCGCAAAAATAAAAATTCCAATAAATGCAAAATCCTTACCAATCATGATAAATTATTCTTTTACAAATTTCTTGGTGATCACTTGCTTGTTAGAGGCATTCATCACCTTCAGCATATAAACTCCTTTTGACAACTTCGATATATCAATACTTCTTGATAAATCTGGCTGAGGCAACATGTCTACAGTACGTCCTATTGCATCATAAATCCAAACATAATAAGCTTGTACCCCCGGATTCAATATCACGTTCAATATATCTTTAGCAGGATTAGGTCGTAATTCAAATCCAAAAACAACACTTGCGGACACATTGTAAACAGGCAAACTAAAACTGCAAGCCTGACCTCCAAATTCAAAATTAAAAACAGCATTGCCGCTTGAAGCCGGCGTTCCTGAAATGACATACAACAAACTGCCATTGCCATTTGCCAATGTACCAGCTATTAATGTGGCAGTCAAACCAAGAACACCGATTGATTGGACGGCATTTCCCTGAGTGTATGCCAGTCCGTTACCACTTGTATAAGGTAATGAAAGTGTTGCACTAAAAGGAGTTCCTGAATATACATTTGATGATGAAATAGCAATGCCTGAACATTCAATAGAATTGACCAATGGATCTAAAACTACAGGACAAGGAATTCCCGAACCCACCAAATTCACCATTTGATTGCACAAATAAGTATAATTGATATTGTCAATAGATGTCATTGTTGCGTTTAATAAATTATTCAACTCAGAAGGATCAAGTGCTAAATTATAAAAACGTTCACGACCATCATCAAAACGAATCAACTTATAATTGGTATTCTTCATGGCTTTACCATCGGATGAATCTGTTGTCGTTTTGAATATTTCAGCAAAGGCCCAAGGTCTTACCGTAGTCGTTTGATTTTTTATAATAGGCAATAAACTTTTACTGTCCACAGGCTTGTTGGCAGGAATTTGCGATTGCCAGTTTGCATAACCATACAATTCTAAAACAGTAGCAAAAATATCCGCTGCATTTACCAACGCGTCTGATAACCTGCCTGGATTTACTACCGAAGGTCCTGAAATGATCATTGGTACATGAATACCATATTCATATAAAGTTCCTTTGGCACGACTTGTATCCAATGTTTGTGCAACTTTGGCTATACTTCCATTATCCCCAATAAAAATAAAATCAGTGCTATCGAATTTATTGATAGCTCGTAAAGAATCAAACAATCTTCCTATTTCATGATCCATAGCCTGTATCATGGCTTTGTAATAGTCTTTTGGATTGTTGTTAATGTCAGCAGGGGTTCCACTTAAATTAGTATAATTATGTAACCCTGCTGGAGGTAAATGTAACGGATCATGTGGTGCATTATAAGAAAGACAAACATAGAAAGGATTAGCCACATGGGTTCTTATCCATGAACTGGCATTATTCGTTTCTTCTGATGTAGCGTATGTTGTCATTGTGGCGGATACACCATCTGTTGTTTTAGTCCAGTTGGTATAACTCGGAGTTAATGTACCAATGAATGGTCCTTCATATCTCTCATATCCCATACGGTTAGGTGCAGTAAGGTTTACTGGTGCAGGTTGTTGTAAATGCCATTTTCCAATGTGAGCTTTAGTAATGTTGGGATTAAAGCCATTAAGTAATTTCGGAATGGTGATTTCAGTAGTATCCAAAACACCCGAGCCTCCTATTCCGCCGATAATCCCTCCTACTCCGGTTCTGAAACCATATCTTCCGGTAATGATGCTCGCCCTAGTAGCAGAACATACTGGATCAGCTGTGGCATTGGTAAATCTGATGCCATGATTCACCAGATATCTCAAATTGGGAACATCAACGGTATCCTGATGATTTTCATAAAAACCTAAATAATCAGTGCCCATGTCATCTGCGATAATCACCATAACATTACGGTTAGCCGAAGGTGGTGGAACTGTATTATTCACTGTCAAACTTAATGAACATGATTGACCACCAAAGTTAATAGCAAAATTTGCAATACCTGAAGCCGATGGAGTGCCAGTAATGTTGAAAATCAAATTGCCTGAGCCACTAGCTAATGTTCCCGATTGCAAAGTTGCTGTCAAACCGTTTACGCCAGTAGATGAAATGGCAACTCCCGATGTGTAAGCCACACCATTACCACCTGTATAAGGAACAGTGGTAGTTGCATTATATAAACTATTTGCAAATGCAGTAGCTGAAAATGTTGCTGTCCCACATGATAAAGTAGATAGCGTTGGTGAAATGGCAGAACTACCTACTACAAATTGCCCCATCATGCCTTCGTCTTCATGTAGTGAGATATGACAATGGAACATAAATGGGTGATCGTTATCGGCATAATCATCAAATTTTGCAATGAACTTAACTGCTGTATGACTAGGTACAAAAACAACATCTTTCCAGCCGGCTTGAGCAGCTTCCGGCGCAGCTCCATTTACAGTAAGAATATTAAATTCCACGTCATGAATATGAAAGGGATGTCCGAAATTTCCGGAGTTAGTTATTTGCCAAATTTCAGTATTGTCAAGTGGAACTGAATAGTCATTGTAATTCATATTAAACAACCTGTGATTTAACAGAAATGTTGCTCCAGGAGTACCTGCAACTGTAGTATCACTTATGGTTAGAAAACGCGTAATATTTGCATTTGCTGCCGGTATTGTATTTACTGTTGTCAATGCAGTTGGAATAGCAGTAATAGAATTATTCGTTTGAGAACCAACATTCAAATGCAAGACATTAAAGTCTATCCTTGCTAATGCATTAGCAAATGGACCATTAGGAAATACATCACCACCAGGCATTGTTTGTGTTAAGGCAGAATTATAGGCTTTCAAATCAAAACTTGTCCCGGACTGCCCAGTACAATTCACTAATATCTCAATTCTTTCACCTGCATGTAATATATACCTTGTTAACGGTACAGGTGAATTTAACAATCCTCCATCAGAAGTAATTACATAAAAATTTCTGTTGTCATTAAAACCTAAATTGTAAGAACGTTCAATAGCTGCATTTAAAATTCTGAATCTGACTACCTGAGAAGGTATAGTATATTGTGGACTTAAAACACCATTCACCATTGAACTATCTCCATAAGGCACCACACTGAATTGATTGCCAGTTGTAAAATCTCTGTCTGTTAAAACTAACGGTATGTCATCAACGCCATATTTTCTAGGCAGGGGTAATGCTGATTCAACCGCATCTCTTACGATAATTAATCCGCCAATTCCTTTAGTAATTTGGTCTTGAGTCATTTCGTGCAAATGCGGATGATACCAATATGTCGCCGCATTATTAGCCACTTTCCAATAGGGTTGCCATAATGTACCCGGTGGAATTATCTGATGAGGTCCACCATCCATAACTGCCGGCAAATGCATACCATGCCAATGAAGTGTTGTAGAGTCATTCAGAAAATTTCTCACATTCATGTGCACCGTATCTCCTTTATTGAAAAATAATGTAGGTCCCCAGAATTTGTTGTTTATACCCGCTGTAAGAGTTTGTTGCCCAGGTCTGATTTGCGAAAATGTATCCTTGATGTTTAAATTGAAAGTCGTTCCACTTAAAGTGTCAGGTATCCACAATTGATTGTACTGAGCTGAAATTTGTTGACTGGAAACTAAAAGCATGGTCATCACTAAAAATGATACCAGATTTTGATTTATTTTTTTCATCAATTACGTTTGCTTTAAAGATTTTTAATTGGTTTTTATAGAAACCTTAGTCATCTACGAAATTATTAGTAGTTCGAAACTAAATGATTTTTTTCGAATAATAATTTTTTTAGGAAATATTTTAAAAAAAAGAAAAAGAAAAGTTCCGGCAACGGTTGCGTTAATTATAAATTTAGCTTATTCAGGATTTATAAGCTGTTTTGGAAAGCTATGTTGTGGGTTAAATAGAAATTTCTTGTCACTTAATGTCAATAAAAAAGTGATCAAATCCACTCTTTCAGAAGAAGATAAAGCGATGCTATTTTTTAGTTCTTTAGAAATGTTGGGATTGTTAATAATTGATGAAGTGTAATGCTTAATCACTTCTGATAATTTTGTAAATCTTCCATCATGCATGTAAGGAAATGAGTATTCTACATTTCTCAAACTGGGTACTTTGAAAAACATTGAATCTTTAGATTGATGGGTAATTTTCATCCTTCCAAAATCATTTAATGCTGGATTTAAAGCCAGACCATTATTCTTAAAATTATTATTTGTGAATAATGGCTCATTATGACAAGCCGCGCAATTAGCTTTGAAAATCCTGTAGCCCTTGCTTTCTTGTTCTGTAAAATAAGCTTGGTGTCTTATCACGCTATCATATTTTGATTCCGCACTCACCAGCGAAACTTCAAATTGCGCAAGTGATTTTAAGAATCTGTCTTTTGTAAACAAACTATCACCATATGCATTAGCACAAAGAGTTCTGTAATATTTTTTGTTGTTCAGTTTTAATAAAACATTTTCAATCCTTTCTCCCATTTCTGCAGTATGAGACAATGGTGTTAATGCCTGTTCATTCAAATTTATTATTGAACCATCCCACATGAAATCAGATTTCCATGCCAAATTCATTAATGCCGGTGCATTGCGGGATCCAATACTATCGAAAACGCCATGACTTAATTGATGATCGGTATGGGAAAAGGCATTGTAAGGAGAATGACAAGAAGCGCAGGATGTAGAATTATTTACAGATAATAATGGATCATAAAAAAGCGAACGACCTAATTCGATTTTTTCTTTGCTATAGGGATTGGATTTGAAATCGTAAACAGGCTTAGGCCAGCCTTTTGGAGCTGGAAATTCAATGTGATCTATTATTGCAAATGCTGTTATTACAAAAAACAGAAAAAGAAAAATGATATGAATAAGTTTAATTCTCATCTTATACTGAAACAAGAGGCAAGTAATTTTGAAAGATCAACAGCTACTTTTCCGGGAGACATCACATTAAGATGAGTAACTACATTAAAATCAGAAAGAAATTTATGAAAATCAATGGCAATATTGATTGCCTCTGAATTTCTAACAGTTAAATTAATGGTATTATAGGTATTATTTTCTGCTGAGTAACCTCCAAGATGATATTCAAATCTCTGCGATTCGCTTTTAATTGCAGTTGAGGTTCCTTCCATTTTAAAATTTACATATCCACTTTGCCAGGTCCAGTACATTCCTTTCAACGGATCCATATCTCCTTCCAAAGCGCCTGAGACATTGGTAACACTATCAATTCCTAAACCGAATTTTATTGTATTGAATTCAATATTTTTTTGGATGGTAAATTTAATATTCATTTCATTTTCTGCATCCATTAAATGGGCAAGTTCATTGTCTTGCCATACCAATTGTTCATCTTTATAAAAACTCAAATGAGAAACATAGAATTTTAATTTTGTGACATTCAGAATTTCATTAGATGAAATGATGCGTATTTCTTTATTGATTACTATTATTCCCTCATTCATTTCAGGAAAAAACGAAATGCTGACATTTCTTGCATCCTGTGAAATTGCAGTAAATCTGATAATAAAGAATAAAATAAATAAAATAATTCTATTCATAAATTAGTGTTGTTAACAAGTCATGGTATTATTTCCAAAGCTATAGATTTTATTTATCCGATTTTTTTATTCTGTCTTTAAACAGCTTTTCAAATTTTTCCAATTTAGGTTGAATAACCATTTTACAATATGGCTTTTCCTGGTTTTGAAAATAATAATTCTGATGATCATCTTCAGCTTTGTAGAAAACTTTAAATGGAACAATTTGTGTCACCACAGGATTTTCATATACTTTGTTTTTGTTCAAATCATCGATAATGCTTTTGGCCACTTTGTATTGTTCATTATTCCGGTAAAAAATTACAGAGCGGTATTGTTCACCTTCATCAGCGCCTTGTCTGTTCAGGGTCGTAGGATCATGAACAGTAAAAAATACTTTCAAGATTTCGTCTAATGATGTTTTTTTATTGTCGTAAACAATTTGTACAACTTCTGCATGTCCTGTAGTTTCCATGCATACTTCACGATAAGTAGGATTAACAACATTTCCGCCAGAGAAGCCTGAAGTTACATTTACCACACCATCAAGCATTTCATAAACCGCTTCCACACACCAATAGCAACCTCCGCCTAAAGTGATAGTATCAATATTGTTTTTTGTTTTTGTTGCTTCAGCAACAGCCATTTCTTTTTGAAAGGTTAGAGATTCTGAATTAACACAATAGCGCATACCCGTTGCTGTTGGACCGTCATCAAATAAGTGCCCTAAATGGCCGCCACATTTTGCACAAACAATTTCAGTCCGGTGCATCCCATAAGAATCATCTTCAATTGTTTTAATTTTACCTCCTGCAATTTCTTTATCAAAACTGGGCCATCCACAATGAGAATCAAATTTCATTTCATCAGTAAAAAGCTCATTTCCGCAACCTGCACATTTATAAACACCTTTTTCTTTATTGTATAATAATTTCCCAGTGAACGCACGCTCTGTTTCCTTTTCCCTGAGCACTTTATATTGTTCTATTGACAAATCTTTTTTCCAATCCTCATTTGTTTTAAAAACAGGAAAATCGCTGGTCAATTTAACTGAATTTTTATCTGCTGATTTATTTTGCCCACAAGCATTTAGCGAAATTGCTAAGGTTAGTGAAAATGCCAATCCCAGGAAAATATTGAATAGCTTCATATTGATTTTTTAGATTAACGAAGATAATCCGAAAGAATTTACAAGTATATTTTTTATCAAAAAGATAAAGTTAAATTGAGTCTATAAATCAAGATTCAGCATTTGTTCATCATCGTTTAAAATCTTAGCTTTATGCACCAAAATGAACCTTGCCAATAAATATTATAATTCCCGAAGCTACTTTATAGGATATTTTATTTTTATTTTTTTATCCACTGTATTTTTGTTAAAGCTGGGAAAGGCAAACAGCTTCCTCTATTTAAATTCATTCCACGCAGATTGGCTTGATCATTTTTTTATTTTTTTTACTTATTTAGGCGATGGCATTTTTGCAATTATCATTACTATTATTTTTTTGTTTTTAAAAAAACGGAAAGACGCTCTGATGATTTTTTTGGCGTATAGTCTTTCAGGAATTGCCGCACAAATTATCAAGAATCTCGTAATTGCTCCAAGGCCTATAAGTTATTTCAAGGCAGAACAATACCAGCATTTTATTAAGGGTATTGTTACTCATACATCAGCAAGCTTCCCTTCAGGGCATTCTACTTCAGCTTTTGCATTATCATTAATAATAGCTTTAATCCTTCAAAATAAAAAATGGAATATTCCACTTTTAGCAATGGCCATTTTAACAGGATATTCAAGAATATATCTGGGCCAGCATTTTTTACTGGATGTTATTGCCGGTTCAATTATAGGAACGATCTTCTCGCTGGCTGTTTTTCATATAATGAATAATCTAAAAATAAAAAACGGCGAAACATACAAAAATTAACCATCCAATATGCAAAACAAAAAAACGGCGAACTCCACTTATTTGTTTTTTTTGATTCTGTTTTCTCTGGCTTTTTTCATTCCCTTTTTAGGAAATGCCAACTTGTTTGATTGGGATGAAATCAACTTTGCAGAGATTTCCAGAGAAATGGTAATCACGAAAAATTATCTTCATCCACAAATGAATTTTCAATTATTTACCGAAAAGCCTCCTCTTTTTTTCTGGCTGCAATCCATTTCAATGAATATTTTTGGAATCAATGAATTTTCTTCCCGACTTCCCAATGCTATTCTTGGTCTTTTAGTTTTACCATTACTTTTTTTAATAGGCAAGAAACTTAAAAATAATTTATTCGGATTTATTTGGGCGATGGCTTATGCCTGCACCATTTTACCTCATCTGTATTTTAAATCCGGAATTATTGATCCCTGGTTTAATTTTTTTATTTTATTATCCCTTTATGGTTTAATTGAAGCAAAAGAAAATAAAGATGATCAATTAAAATCTTTCAAATGGATTGGCCTTGCTGGAATAATGGCTGGATTGGCATTACTTACAAAGGGACCTGCCGCAATTATTATTATTGGCATAACAGGTTTGATTTTTCTGATTACCAATTCCTTCAGAAACTTTTTTAGCATAACCCAGTTGTTACTATTCGCATTAGTTGCCTCAATCACCACAGGATTGTGGCTGGGTATTGATTTACTGCAAAACGGAAGCCAGTTTATCAGAGAATTCACGATACGCCAATGGGAATTATTTACCACCAAGGATGCAGGACACGGCGGATTTTTTTTCTACCATTTTGTAGTACTTTTTTTTGGATGCTTTCCTGTTTCTGCATTTTTCATTCATGCTATGTTAAAAAAAGACAATGATGAAACTCCTCGATTTATCAACTTTAAAAAATGGATGAAAATCTTATTCTGGGTAGTGCTTATATTATTTTCAATAGTTCAAACCAAGATTGTTCATTACTCATCTCTATGTTATTATCCCATCAGTTTTTTTGCAGCAATCAGCATTTGTAATTTAATAGAGAACAAATGGATGCTGAACAAACTAACAAAAATACTAATACTCATTTCGTCGATACCTTTTGCAGTCGCTCCATTTCTGCTGGTTTATTTTGGAAGAAACAAATCACTGCTAACTCCTTTATTAAGCCGCGATCCTTTTGCTGTAGAGAATATTCAGGCAAATGTTTCCTGGACAGGATGGGAAATACTTCCGGGTATTGTTTTGATTTTATGTCTTTTTTTGTGTTTCAATTATTTTAATAAACAAAAAATCAAATTGGCCATTGGCATTTTATTTTTGGGAAGTTTATTTTTTATTCAATCTGGTCTTTATTTTTTTATCAATAGGATTGAAAGCATCAGCCAGCGGGCTAACATTGAATTCTGGCAACAACATGCAAAAGAGGATTGCTATAAAATAACCTACCAATATAAATCTTACAGTAATTATTTTTATGGCGAAGTGTTGCCTCAGAAAAATAATAATTACACCAATCAGGACTGGTTGTTAAAAGGAAAATTAGACAAGACCGTTTATATTTCTTGTAAAATAAACGGCAAAGATGAATTTGAAAAAGAGATTAACGATGCGGTCTTTTTGTATCACAAAAATGGATTCTATTTTTATAAAAGAACCCCATTACCTTAAATATTCAGGTTTTATAAACCCCCATTTATTTAACCGAAACTGGAAACTTACTTTTAAAACGCCCAGACCATAAATAATACTTCTTTTTAAATTAATAGAAGAAGCCTCTGGGAAATATTTTGTAGGACACGTGATTTCTCCGATTTGAAATTTTTTATTAAAAATCTGTGCAATCATTTGATTGTCGAAAACAAAATCATCCGAATTGGAATTATAAGAAATACTTTTTAATACTACAGTGGAAAATGCTCTGTAACCTGTATGATATTCAGATAGTTTTTCGTTTAATAAAATATTCTGGAAAGAAGTCAACATTCGATTAGCAATATATTTATACCAGGGCATGCCACCTGTAAGTGCGCCTTTACTCAAAATCCTTGAACCGAATGCTACAGGATAAACATCATTGGCAATTAAATAGGCCATACTGTGAATCAATTTTGGGGTATATTGATAATCCGGATGAAGCATGATTACGATATCGGCATTCAGTTCTATTGCTTTATTATAACAAGATTTTTGATTGCCGCCATAACCCCTGTTATGAGGATGAACAATGATATGTTTAATTCCCAAAGCGGCGGCTACTTCGGCGGTATTGTCTTTACTGTTGTCGTCTACTAAAATAATTTCATCTACAATGTCAAATGGAATTTCATTATAGGTTTGCTCTATTGTTTTTGAAGCATTGTATGCCGGAAGCACAACAACCAGTTTTTTTCCCAATATCATCTTTATTTCAAGTTAATTTGAAAGCAAATATCCGAATTTAATGCCAAATTGATTTTATGTACTATAAATTATTGTATTTCGAAGAATAAAAAATATTTTCGCAGCATAAATCATTCTATTGTCAAATACAGTTTTTTTAATAACTCCACCTTTTACGCAGTTAAATACGCCTTATCCGGCAACGGCTTATTTAAAAGGATTTCTTAATACCAAAAACATTTCATCATTTCAAAGTGATTTAGGTATTGATGTGATTATCGAGATATTCAGCAAAATTGGCTTGAATAAAATTTTCTCAGCATGCCCGAGTTATAATGATAGCAAATGGAGTCTTATTTCTGAAAATGCGAGAAGAATAATTTCTTTGAAAGAAGATTATATTAATTCTATTGATCCTGTAATTGAATTTCTGCAAGGCAAACAACCTACACTTGCACATCTGATTTCCAAAAGAAATTTCTTACCCGAAGCAAACAGATTTCTTCAACTCGATGATCTGCAATGGGCCTTTGGAAGTATGGGTGTTCACGACAAGGCGAAGCACATTGCTACCATGTATCTTGAAGATATCAGTGACCTGATAAAAGAATGTGTAGATGAACATTTTGGATTCAGCAGATATGCAGAGCGATTGGGAAGAAGTGCAAACAGTTTTGACGAATTATATCAATCACTGAATAGTCCTTCAACATTTGTTGATGACATCTTAATGAATATTATAGATAAAAGAATTACCACCATCAAACCGATGATGCTAGCGATTTCAATTCCTTTTCCTGGAAACCTTTATTCCGGTTTTAGAATTGCACAATTTGTAAAACAAAATTTTCCTTCCATAAAAATCACCATGGGTGGCGGTTTTGCCAATACAGAACTTAGAAGCATTAAAGATCCCAGAGTATTTGAATTTTTTGATTATATCACTTTAGATGATGGCGAAGCGCCTATAGAAAATCTGATTCAATACATCAAAGGAGATAAAAAAGAAGACGAACTCAAAAGGACTTTTTTACTTAAAGAAGGAGTTGTTACTTATTTTAATAACTCAGCTTGTGCTGATTATAAACAAACACAAGTAGGAACGCCGGATTATAGTGATTTGCATTTAGATAAATATATTCAGGCTATTGAGATTATCAATCCAATGCATAGTTTGTGGAGCAATGGCAGATGGAACAAACTCACTATGGCGCATGGTTGCTATTGGGGCAAGTGTACATTTTGTGATGTGAGTCTGGATTATATTAAAAGATATGAGCCATTAACAGCAAGTATTCTCTGCGACAGAATTGAAGAAATGATTGCACAAACTGGAGAAACCGGATTTCATTTTGTAGATGAAGCCGCTCCTCCTTCTCTTATGCGCGCACTGGCAATTGAAATTGTAAAGAGAAAATTAGTTATCAGCTGGTGGACGAATATTCGTTTTGAAAAAAGCTTTACCAAAGACCTGTGTTATTTATTGAAAGCAAGTGGTTGTATTGGAGTTTCTGGCGGGCTTGAAGTGGCGAGCGACAGATTATTGGAATTGATCAATAAAGGAGTTACTGTATCTCAGGTGGCAAAAGTAAATCGCAATTTCACTGAAGCCGGCATTATGGTTCATGCTTATTTAATGTATGGATTCCCTACTCAAACTGCACAGGAAACAATCGACAGTCTGGAAATGGTAAGACAAATGTTTCATGCAGGAATATTACAATCGGCATTCTGGCATCAGTTTGCCATGACAGCACACAGCCCGGTGGGATTGGAACCTGAAAAGTTCAATGTAAAAAAAGCCAATGATGTTGAAATTAGTTTTGCTGATAATGATGTTGAGCATATCGATTTATCAGGAATCGATCATACTATTTTTGGCTTTGGCTTAAAAAAATCATTACTAAATTATATGCATAATGTTGGACTGGAAGAGCCTTTGCATAAATGGTTTGACATGAAAGTACCACGAACAACAGTTAGTGCTAATTTTATCACCGATGCACTTGATGAAGCAGAATTTCATTCTTATCAACCAAGTTCTAAAGTTATTTTCATTGGCAACCTTCCTGCCATTGAGGTTATCACCAAATCAAAAAAAGGAAATCAATGGGAACTGGCTTCTTTAAATTTTGAAACAAAATCAAATTCAATAAATATCAAAGTTGACAAAGCTCAGGGCGTTTGGTTATTTGAATTACTGAATAAATTAAAAACAAAATCACATATGACTATTCAAGAAGTCATGGACGATTATGCAAAAGCGGAACTTGAAGATTTTGAACTATTCTGGGATAATAAACCGGTGAATCAATTATATAAAACAGGACTACTGGTTTTTTAAAATCCCGAAATTGTATTGATTCGATTAATCGTTGTGATTCTAAAAATTTTATTCCCCAACTACTAAGATTTGAAATGTGTAAATCATCAGCAAAAAGTGGACTAATGGATTTTTTATACTAATTCAATCTTCTAATCTTTATTGCATTTAATAATGTATTCCCTTTTATATGTTCAAAAGAAATAGTCAAGCCTTTTAGCCCTTTTGCAGTAACAACAAAAGTTTTCACAATGGCATTCAATGCACCATATTGTTTGGCTGGAGAAAATTCTTCAAGCACTTTTGCACCATTTATCGAAACATTAAATTCACTTAGTTCTTTACTAATATCTTCTTTGTCATTCAAATCATAAATGGATTTCTGAGTTTTGCTTTCTAAATCTGAAAAATGCAATTCTACTTCATATTCCCCATCAGCTACATCAAATTTATAATCAGTCAATCCAAATCTGAAGGTTTGATATAATGGTACATTGCGTGTGAGATTTACTTCAGACTGATGACCAATTCTTATTTCTGAAGATCGATATACTTCTCCACCCAAATAACCAAATCCACCCATTTTATATTCTTGATCCGGAAACCAAGTTGTGTTGTTTATTGGGTCAATAAAAAAGCAATTGCTGCCAACATTTACAGCCAATTCGAAATCTTTATTTTTATTTTGATTCAATTTTAAAGGAACAATTTCAAAATTGATTTCGATTCCATCTTCATATCCACTTTTCTCATTCACACCTTTCGCGAATAAAAAGTTTCTTCCATTTACAAATGGAACATTCCAAACAGCAACACCTTTATTGGTATTTTGAACGCCAAGCCATTTGCCATTTTGAAACAATTCGATTTTCTCAAGGTTAGAATAAATCTTTACAGGCTGTACTGGAAAATCCACGCAAATTGACCCCCTAAATCCATTTGAAACTGACCCCCTCATTCCATTTCAAATTGACCCCCTGATTCCGGCTGAAATTGACCCCCTAAAAATTGGATAAATAAACAGTTGTTTTTGTAGCATAAAAGACGGATGTT
>CALQSB010000025.1 GCA_943333125.1 Chitinophaga pinensis | reverse complement strand
TTTTCTGAAAAATAAATTTTAGCTGTGGTTGAATGGCTGTATGAAGAAATAAGCTGGAAACTATTTACATATTCTGAAGCGGAGCTTAAACCACTTCCTTTAAAATGAACATAGTCTTGTATATATACTTTTTTATTGTTTAAAAATCCGCCAGTATTAAAACGATATTTTATTAACCCAGCAAGATTCAGATTTTTATCGCCAAAAACAGAAAACTTCCACCGGTCAAAATCAACATCACTTCCCAGCAAACCACTTATTCCTTTGCTATAGTTTAAAGAAATAGTTGGATAATCTGAGCCAATAGGAATTTTGCCATTTGGTAATTGTATATAACGCTGACCAGGCTTTATGGATATTTTAAAATAAGCAATAAATGCCTGATGTCTTACAATCTCATCTATACTTACTCTGTCTGTGGGATAATTTTCGGTGATATTTACAACGTCCTTTTTTTGAAAAGTAAAATTGGTGACATTAAATAATGGAAATCTATCTTCATACAATGTTTGAATTGAAAATTTAAGTCCGTTATCAAAACTCTTTCCAAACAAAATATTTGCAAAAACATTTTCGTAGGTCTTCATGAAGTTGTTTCCTTGAGTGAGTGTACTTAATGTGTTACTCAAAGGAAGAATCGGGACGTCTTTATTATATTGAGACACTCTTTTACCACCAGAAAAAGACCAAGAGATTTTATGTGTATTATTATCATTGTCGGTTTCACTTCCAGAAACAGAAATATTCAACCAAGCGTTAAGATGAGTATTGGCAAATCCATAACGCACATTTGGTTCAATTCTTAAGTATGTTTTATCCGGCCCTATTTCTTTAAGAAAACTGGAAACAACCTGACATACTAATCCTTCGGCGGTGTTGTAATTAATATTGTTTACTAATGGCAAAATCCCCCATCGATAATTCCCTTTCTTACTGTAATGTATTCTGCTGATTCCCGGAAAAAAAACACTCAATAATTTCACTTTCCCTTGTCTCTTTTTTAGTGAATCTATATTATTATAAATTGAAGCAGAATCATTTTGCAATTGTAATACACTGTCTTTTATTTTATAGTCCATTTGCTCATCAAATTCCAGAGGAACAGGTCTCGATGTATCCCAGAATGTTTTTGATCTGTTACTCACGCCTGTATCATATTTAATAACCACGCGATCAAAAGTTTTTTTATCAAAAACAGGATTTATTTTATAATCAGAATAAACAGAAAGGAAATTCCCAATCACATCAATTTTAAACTTATTAAAATTGAAATACAACATTTGATTTTTTACTCTCCAGATATCATCTCCAACAGGAATATGTAGCTGCGTAATTTTTAAAGTATCCAGAACTTCCAATTGATTTTCTTTGGTTACCATTAAGTCAACGCTATGGATACGCCAGTCATCATCCGTAATATTTATGATGCCAGAAAAAAGCGGCTCGTACTTACGTCTGGGTGTAACTTTAATACTGTTGATTGTTTTTCCATTTTCAATAAACGTACCCAGGATTTTATATTTATAAAACCGCAACGCATTGTCGGCTATTGGGGATACAAATCCTCTTTGATTGAAACCTTGTTTAAATACGGTAACATTATTTGAATATAAATTTACAAAGACAGGAAACGTAAACCCAAAACCATTGCTACCACTGACTCTGCTGCTCATCACTTCCATTTTGAATTTATCAGGATCCTGACTGTTCAATTTTGACATCGCTTCTGAAAGGTAAATAATTCCTTTGCCAGAAGAATCCAAAAGCATTGAGCGACGATCTTCATCAGGAACCTTCTGCCCCATAACTTTATCAGGGAGGCTTCTCAATTTAATAAGATCCTTGCTGTACAATTCACAGTGAAAACCTTTCACCTGATTATTGTAATAATTTCTTTTCTTTATAGCCTGACGAATAATTTCATATGCAGGATTTTCTCCTTTATTATTTATCACTACCTCTTTCATATTGAGGTATTGTACTTTTAAAATAAAATCAAGTTCCTTGTCCTCGTTTACATCAATCGTTTTTTCTAACGCCTCGTAACCAATATGCTGGCAAACAATTGTTGATTTTCCAGGACGAGCATTAAAACTATAAAAGGCCTGATTATTTGCGGTACTGCCATTTGATGTCCCCTTAATCGTTAACGAAGAGAATGGAAGCAACTCGCCTTTTTCGTTGTATACAGTTCCGGAAATTTTTTGTGCAACACCAAGAATTACAATACACTGAACAGAAATAAATAAAACAAATTTCTTCATAAAAATATATTCAAAAGAAAATTTACAGATTAGTTTTTAGGTTTACCTCTAAGTAATGAACCCGATAACGAAGAAAAGCCACCTACAACAGCGCCTATAAAAGCGGTTAATAATACCAGTAAAAACGGGCTATTCATGTTCAAAATTAACACCGAAATCCTTTGAGCCAGAATATGATTATTTTTGAAACTCAGCCAAAAACTTAAACCAAACCAAAGTAAAAATAGTGCTACAAACCCAATTAAAAAAGCTTTCCCATATTGATTGGGAATTAAAAATGAAACTACAAAACACACCACAGCAATACTCCACCAGGGAAAAAACAAACAGGATGCGAAACTGAGAAAGGCCATTAAAAATACTGAAACAAAAAATCTCATAATAGTAAAGAATATAAATTTTGAACTTTTTTTTTCTGATTGGTTAACTCTTGCTAAAACTCATTTTCCACTTGATGCGTTTATCTTTTTCTTCCTCTTTTTTCATCAGCCAAAGTTCGTAGTAATTTCCTGAAACCCAATTATCAATTGCATCATCATAGAATTTACTTCCCGGATTCCCGCTTTGCCCGCCAGGATAAATTCCGTAGGCCTCCGTTTTTTCAGTAAGACTAACAATCATTCTCCAGGATGGCCCATGATTGGAAGTAGTGGCATTGATTGAATTTTCGCCACCTCCTATTGGCAAATGGAAGCGACTGAAAGAAGGAAATTTCAATAAATAATCTATGTGAGTATCCTTATATTTCGACCATTCCAGATTACCATCAGATTCAAGTTGTTCCATAGCAGTCACTGCTTTTTTCAATGCGGATGTCGACATTTCTTGCAATGTTTCTACCCATGGAGTTGAAACCATATCCACAAATTTATAAGCGCTGTCTTTAAGTAATGACTCTAAAAAACTGCTTTCCGATGGCATTGCTGAATTTTTTGGCGCATGAGTATAGTTGTCATTATAAACAGTATCATAAAGATTATGCCAGGTTAAATCAAACACAATGGCACCAACAGATTTTGCGTCATTATCAAAATTCCAGTACTTCAGTTTATCAAAATATTTTTTTTCCTGTGAATTTAATTTTTCTGTTTGGATATTTTTTAAAAGTACAGGAACCGCCATCTCTGCATATAAATCATGATTATTGGTTTGCAAAGCCATCATATTTTGTGGGGTAATATTTTGCATGGCAGTAAGCTGACTATTTAAATATCTTGCTCGATACAATGGATAATTTCTTCCCAGATAATAAGGATAAGGGGTATCCACAGGAAGCTGATTAGCGCTACTTACAAAACCTCTTTCGGGATTGTATTGAAATGGAGTTTCCTCTTTAGGAATCATCCCCTGCCACATATAGCCACTATCCGTTCCCGGCATAATAAAATCTCCCTGGCCATTCCATTTAGCCGGGAAATCACCTGCAGCTCTAATAGCAATGTCGCCAGTTTTACAGGCAAAAACACAATTCTGTCCAGGCGTATTTAAATAATTGACGGCCTCAAGATAATCATCGTAATTTCTTGCCCTGTCCAGAAGATAAAATGTTTTAAACTCATTGCTTTTTTCGTAAGCGGTCCAGCTTACCGCATAATTTTTATTTAAGCCTTTCTTGCTGTTAAAAGAATGATCATACATTACCGGGCCAAAAACAGTGTAAGCCACGGTATCCAACAAGTCGGACTTTCCTGCTATTTTAATGCGTTCAATTCTAAGTGTCGTTTTTTTCCAGCTGCTATCGAACCAATATTCTCTTTTTGAATTGTCTTTAAATTTTATTTCATAATAATCGCGCACATCTCTTTCGCTGTTAGTAAATCCAAAAGCGCAATGGTCATTAAATCCAATAATAATTCCGGGAGTTCCAGGAAAACTTACCCCATAAGCATTGAATTCAGGGACAGAAATCTGCATCTCAAACCAAATTGATGGAAGATTTAAACCTAAGTGAGGATCGTTGCATAAAATAGGTGCACCGGACTTTGTTTTCATTCCGCTAACTGCCCAGTTATTGCTGCCATTATTGGGATTAGGCTTTTCCGATTCTACCACATTGATTGCACTGTCTTTTATAAAATTAAAATACAAAGAATCAGCAAATGCAGGTGTAACCGGATGAACTTTAGGTTCAATAACTGCTGTCCCTTTAGGTATTACAGGATCAACAGAATCCTGATGTACAGGAAACAACTTATCGAAATCATTTTTATTAAAATAAGATTTTGCGTTGGTCATTTCAAAATCATTTTCAAATCCTGATAAATTATAGGACATATACTTTAAAAAAAGTGCCGATTTGAAATTCGTCCAGCGCTCTGGCTTTATCCCTAATAATTTATATTCCACAGACAATGTACTATTCGTAAGTTTAGTCATATATGCGTTAACTCCTGCGGTGTAAGCATCACAAGCAGATTTAGTTTGCTCATCTTTTTCCATTTCCTGCAAAGCATTTTCTGCCGCATAATTCATTCCCAATCTCCTGAACTCTCTGTCGTGGTTAATAGCCACTTCACCAAGCACTTCACTTAATCTTCCTGCAGCGGCAAGGGTTTGTAATTCCATTTGCCACAATCTGAATTTGGCATGTAAAAAACCCTGAACAAAATATGCGTCATTTTCATTTTCAGCAAAAACATGAGGCACCAATCTGGCATCAAAGTAAACCTCCGTTTTACCTGTAAGATTTCCGAAATGGAGATCAGCCGAATACTGCTGATCAACTGGCTCGGCATTCTGCCAGATACCTTCCTGTGGCGACAACAACTTGCCTAAGGGAATTTTAAGTAAAACTTTGGTATCCAAGAGATAACAAAATGCTGCAGAAACAATTGCTGTAATAAAAAAGAAAACAAAACGCATACTTATTGAATATCGTGTAAAGTAAATTAAAATAGTCTAATGCAGAAACATGGTTTTACCTATGTTAAAAAAATGCTCATAAATAAAATTTGATTTAATAATTTTGATTATGAATACGAATATAAGCGAGCATACCAGAAATATATTAGGATTAAAACTCCCTACAGATCCACGATGGGTAAATCTTGCTGAAATACAACTCGAAGAAATGTTGACCGACCACGCCTATTGTGAGCAAAAAGCAGCGACAACCTGCATTTCACTGATTCAGAAGAATTCAGAAAAAATGCACATGGTTGAAGAATTAAGCCCAATTGTAACTGAAGAATGGGGCCATTTCAGAATGGTGCTTGCCGAATTAAAGAAAAGAGGTCTCGTTCTGGGCCGCCAAAGAAAAGATGTTTATGTAAATAAATTACTTGATTTCCAGGTGAAGGGAGGAAGCCCCGATGAAAGATTTCTTGATCAGATGTTGATTATGGCGCTAATAGAAGCCAGAAGCTGTGAACGATTTAAAAGACTCAGTGAAGGTTTAGACGATAACTATATGAGAAAATTCTACAGGAAATTTATGGAAAGCGAAGCCGGACACTACACGCTTTTTATAAACCTGGCCGAATATTATATCGATAAAAAAACAGTAAGAAAAAGATGGAACGAATGGCTAAAATATGAAAAGGAATTAATGAACAGCGCTGAAGTAAGAGGCGACAGAATTCATTAAATTATCTGATATAAAAAGTAATTCCATTTATCACCTGAATCATATTGCCTGTTTTCAAAGCCCCTCTCAAATATTGTTGATCCATTGATGAATAATACGTGTATGGCGTACCTCCTAAATTTTTAATTTTGCCTGCGAATGATTTATCATCAAAAGCATTATAATAAGTTATTCCAACGGTACCCAAAGATTTTATTTTTCCTTTATACGCATCATTATCAAAACTGGTATAATAAGTCAAATTCATCTGACCAATGCTTTTCAATTTCCCTTCAGATGAAGGATCATCATATCTTGAATAATAAGAAATATTGATGGGGCCAATCGCTTTTATTTTTCCAATTAAAAACTTTTCATCATAATTAGCATAGTAAGTAATTAAAGTACCACCGATGTATTTGATTTTGCCTCTGAATGCTTCATTGTCTCTTTCTGTGTAATACTCTACCCTTCCGTCATAAGGCTTTAATGGCCTTTGTATATAATCTGCAGTTCTTGATGCATATAAATCAACGCCCCAGGTTTCCATTGTGCCTTCCTGAGAAAGATTGATCACTACATCTTCATTTAATAAAAATCCAAATGAAGTATTCGCTCCATTATTGGTAAATACGACTTTGTTTACACGCTGGCTGAATGCAAATAAAGTTGCTATTGAAAAAGCTGAAAATAAAATAATTTTTTTCATACGTTAAAAGCGTTTTTTTGACCAGTTAAGAAATCCTTTATTATCATGCCCGATTTTCAAGAGGCTAATCTTAAAGAAACATCATGGTTTTCTATACTGATTTTAGGATAGGAAAGATAAGTTTTTTTTGATTGATGTTTATTTCTAAATTAAATATTCTTCTAAATTCCGAAATAACCGATTTCCTCAGACAAATCTAAATAGCTGTGATGACTGATTAAAACTTTAGCCCTTTCCAAATTCGTCTTCAGGAACTCCTTATGCTGATTGGATTGCGCATTAAATGGCTTATGATTTCTTGCCGAATTAATTATTGAAATTTCTTTCATCAATTGTAATGAAGACTCCTCAATACATCCGTTTTTAAACTTCTCCCAAACATAATTCGTTGCCTGATAATTAGGATGAACCATATCTTCTGCAAAAAAACGATAATCTCTTAAATCGTCAATCACTAATTCATAAGCAGGAAAATAATACAAAGCAGAATTGCTGTCAACCAGAGCATGTACTGCGTTGATGAGATTTGCTTTGCTCCGGTTATTTTCGACGAAGCCATCACGCAGATGCCGCACAGGACTGATGGTGAAAATAATTTTAATTTCAGGATTAAAAACAATCAACTCTTCAATCATTGATTTTAGACAAGATGCAACTTCATCTGATGACAGTAGTTTTTTGTTAAACTTATCTGTTGGCACTTTATGACAATTAGCAACCACCCTTTCATTTTTTAATTCATAAACAAAGGACGAGCCTAAAGTCAATAACAACCAATTACTATTTTTCAAGAAATCGTGAGCCCTGGATTGTGATTGATTTATATTTTGCAAACAAGCTGCCTGCTCAGGATTTGAAAACCTTGTATGATGATCCCAGCTACCCCAGCGTTCATTGTTAAAAAACAGATCATCCGCAGTATATTTTTTGTTGGCAATATAAGAAGACACAGAACGAGCTATACTTACAGGATTAAAAAGAATACCATTAGGATTTTCGAGTGTCCGAAATTTATGATGTGATAATTTCAAACCAATTTGTTCGGTAAAACAAGAACCTGCCAAAAACAGTTTATCGCTGTGCTTTAATTTTGTTTCAAAAGATTTAGGAGAAAATTCCATTCTGAATTCCATAATTCAAACTTGATTTTAAATAAAAATCTCACTGGCCATTTGCAAAGATTTGATTAATGCATCTTCGTTGATGTCGTTTATTAAACCCAGTTTTTGAAAGTAGGGAATCATCAATTCCGTATTCATATTTCCTACCAAATCATCACCAGCCATCGGGCATCCGCCAATTCCTTTTAAAGCGCCATCAAATCTGGTGCAGCCCGCTTTAAGAGCAGCATCAGCCTTTTCTTTCCAGCTGAATGACGTTGAATGCAAATGAACACCAATTTCAGTCTGAGGCAACTGTTTTATTAAATATCCAGCCACACTTTCAACCTGCATGGGAGTTGCTAATCCAACTGTATCAGCCAATGAAATAATTCCAATGTCCAATGCCGTTAGTTTGTCAACCCATTCAAAAACAATTTCTTCGTTATATAAATCTCCGTAAGGATTACCAAAACCCATAGAAATATATACCACCATTTTTTTGTTGTGCTTCACACATAAATTCTGAATGGCTTCCACATTTGTGAAAGAATTGATTATTGAAGAATGAGTATTTCTCTGTTGAAATGTTTCAGAAACCGAAAATGGAAATCCGAGATAAGAAATAGCATCATAAGCAACTGCATCTGCTGCGCCTCTTTGATTAGCAATGATAGCCAGTAATTTTGTATGTGTATTTGAAAGATCCAAACCATTTATTACCTCTTTAGTGTCTGCCATTTGAGGAATAGCTTTTGGCGACACAAAACTGCCAAAGTCAATAGTATCAAATCCTACAGCAAGCAATGAATTGATATACTCTATTTTTTTTTCAGTCGGAATAAGATGTGCCCATCCCTGCATGGCATCACGCGGGCATTCGATGAGTTTTATTTTATGTTGAAAATCCATATTACAAAAGAAAAAAAATTATCTGCTTAATAGGATAATTTAGTTCAAAAAGTTCCAGCCCTGCCTGCCGGTAGGCAGGGGTTCAATAAGTTCAAAAGGTTAATTCAGCATTTTGAACTTATTGAACCTTTTAAACATTTATAACCTTTGCCTCGACACCTCATACAAAATAATACCCGTAGCCACCGATACATTCAATGAATCAAACTCACCCGACATTGGAATAGAAAATCTGTCGTCGCATATTTTCATCAGTGCGGGATAAACGCCATGCTCTTCCCCACCCATTATTATTGCACAAGGTTCGGTTAAATCAATAGCTCCAATATTTTTCTCTGCAGTCATTTCACTGGCGAAAACTTTTATCCCATTCAAATGAAGGTCATCAACGGCTTTCATCAAACTACCTACTCTGCAAACAGCAATTTTTTCGAGGGCTCCGGCAGATGTAAGTATTGCATCTTCATTTAATGACCCCACGCCTTTTTCTGGAATTATAATTGCATTTACCCCAAAGCAAAATGCACTTCTGGCGATGGCTCCAATATTTCTGATATCCGTTACCCCATCCAATACAATAAACAAAGGTACTTCGCCATTATCTACGATAAAAGAAATGATTTGTTGTAAGTCCTGATATTGAATTTTAGAAATCTGTGCAATACAACCTTCATGATTGCTTACATTATAGCTGTTGAGTTTTTCTACCGGCACTTTATTTATGGGCACTAAACCCGCAGCAGCCAACACCCTTATTTCATCTATAATAGGGCCATGGACATTCGATTGCAAATAAATGCGATCAAGCTGCTTACCTTCCTGCATGGCTTTGATTACGGCTTCTCTTCCGATAATCAATGTGTTTTTTTTGGGGCGCTGATGCTGATGTCTGAAATTTTTCACGGTTCAAATTTATGCTTTAATTATACAAACAAAAAAAACCATAAGACTAAACTTATGGTTCTTATTATAAGCAGTTGATTTATTTATATTATTTCAATCCGAATGCCTTCTTTACTTCTTTTACTGCATCTAATTTCTCCCAGGTAAATAATTCAACTTTTTTAGTGAGTTTTTTACCATCAGGGGAAGTAAATGTTTTTTCAACCACTTCATTCTTACGACCCATGTGACCATACGCTGCAGTTTCGCTGTACATTGGATTACGTAATTTTAAGCGTTGCTCAATGAAATATGGACGCATATCAAAGCAAGACATTTTCATGATTTTGTCTGCAATCTGACCATCAGTAATAGACACTTTTGCAGTTCCATATGTAACCACATTTATACTTGTAGGCTGTGCAACTCCAATAGCATAAGAAACCTGTACAAGCACTTCGCTGCAAAGTCCGGCTGCAACAAGATTTTTTGCGATATGCCTTGTAGCATAAGCTGCAGAACGATCTACCTTGCTTGGATCTTTTCCACTGAATGCTCCACCACCATGAGCACCTTTGCCACCATAAGTGTCAACAATAATCTTACGGCCAGTTAACCCAGTATCGCCATGAGGACCTCCGATTACAAATTTACCGGTGGGGTTTACGTGATATTTAATTTTGTTATTAAAAAGATGAGCATATTTTGGATACTTATCTTTTACTCTTGGTATCAGAATATTAATGACATCCTTTTTGATTTTTGCGAGCATAGACTCATCTTTTCCAAAATCGTCATGCTGAGTTGACACTACAATAGCATCTATACGTACCGGTACGTTATTGTCATCATATTCAAGAGTAACCTGACTTTTAGCATCCGGGCGAAGGTATTTTATTTGCTTGTTTTCTCTTCTTAGTACCGCAAGCTCTTCAAGTAATTTATGTGCAAGATTTAATGCTAAAGGCATATAATCTTCGGTTTCATTGGTTGCATAACCAAACATCATTCCCTGATCACCGGCACCTTGTTCTTCTTTCTTTTTTCTGTCAACGCCTTGATTAATATCACTTGATTGCTCGTGAATAGCCGAAAGAATTCCGCAAGAATTGGCTTCAAACATATATTCGCTTTTGGTATATCCGATTTTACGAATCACCCCTCTTGCTATTTCCTGAACATCCAGATAGGCTTTGCTTTTCACTTCCCCAGCCAAAATTACCTGACCAGTAGTTACTAAAGTTTCGCAGGCTACCTTGCTGGAAGGATCAAACGCTAAGAAATTATCAATAAGCGCATCGCTTATCTGATCGGCCACTTTATCTGGGTGACCTTCACTAACTGATTCTGAAGTAAATAAATATGACATAATATGATTTGTTTTTAAGATTGCAAAGATAAGGGTTGAAATATAAAAGAACAAAGCCTTAATGAAAACATTAAGGCTTTATTTTTATTTTACTTTCGAATAAATAATTCTGAGTCGCATTCTATATTCTGGATTAGGATTACTTCCTCCCCCCACTCTTACCCTACCATATGCAATGGGATTGAGATAAGGAATAATTGCGGGAGTATACTGAGAATAAGAAAAACTATGAGCGGGAAACAAACGCATTTTATAATTTGTAGTATTTTTTGTGGCTATTTGCTGCACGTACTTGCTTATGTTGATATTATAATATCCCTGCTCTCCCATTGCAGTGGTTCTCTTTTTAAGGAAGCCGCCATAGTATGCTAAATCAACTTGTCCATTGGAAGGAAAAAAAGGAAACCCGGGTATTTTATAATCAGGATCGTAATATACACTGGGGTTTAAATCGAAGTAAATAGGCTTCCATTTATTGGTGCCGGAATCTATTAGATCAAGATAAACATAACTTGGTTCTGTATAAATTCTATCATTGATGGCATCAGGTATTTGCTGAATCTGCAGCTCTGCTCTATGAATAATTTTATTGCCGTAATTAGTCAGCCGGGGAATTTCAAGATTTGCAAAAGTTCCTGGGTTGGTTTGTAAATAAAGTTCCTGGTCTCCAATTGGCAACGTATTTCTTGTACGAATGATTTTATTTGAAACGGCTGATCTTCTAAGAAATTCTCCATGTTGCCCCGAATTAAAATAAAAATTCGAATAGGTTGTATCTACAGCTCCTCCATTTTTTCTTTTGTAATGCATCTCTAGCCTTGTTTCGTAATCCAATAAATTGAAATACACCTGAGCGTTTCCGCTGTTGGCCACTACTGCAAATCCATTATTAAACATCCTAAAAATAGAATCATTTAAAAACGCCTTATTGCGAATGGTATCCCTCGAAAACAGCGAATCTCTAAAAGCATTAGAAAGCTTGATTCTTATCTGGTTAATTGAAGAATCATGAATACCCACCTTTACATAATTACCCAAAGTTCTAACATCAATAGTTTTGGGATCGCTGATTGCAGCGCCCATATCTGGTGCATAATTTATGTTTCTATATGAATATACCGAATCCCATTCACCATGTGCGGCTTCTGCAACTTTATAAACCTGAAGCTGCATTGGTTGTGCGGAATCTCCCCAAAAATATTTATAGCTCAGGCATAAAACAACTGAATCTGCCTGCACAATTGTATCTTTTAATACTTTACCAATATAATAAGGATAGAAAGGCGGTTTCATCTGAAAGAAAAGACTGGCATTTGTGGCGCCCATTAAGGGATCATTGACCTTCCCTATAACATAATTTTCTACGTAATTTAATTTTGTAGTATCCAGATATATACCTTCGGAAGCCTTAAGAGTTGTTATTACATCAAGAGTATCGGCAAAAGTATTGATATTATCTACCTCTGGAATTAGTTCACTACCTATTGTTGTGGTATCTAATTTTGTACAACCAAAAACAAAGAACAAAAGAAAAAACACTACAAATAGTGGTTCCGATAGAATTCTTTTAAACACAAATAATATTTTAATGATGGGTTAATTTTATCTACTGCGCAAGATCGCTATACAATTGTAAATACTCTGTTAAATCACTTTCAGGATTGAACTTTAATACTTTTTTTCCTTTCACTTTTGAAAATTCTTCTACAAGTTTTTTATCTACATTGGCCGCTCCAAAAGTTATAGCATCAGCGAACTGAGCTCCGCCTCTAAATAAACCAACATTGTTATTGTCTTTAAAAAACTCCAGCTCTTTTTTAGTTACATAATCATTTATGGTAGACAACTTTGGAAAATCAGCTCCGAGCTTTTCTTTGAAAGTATTATGCCCAATGGTATAAATAACTTTACTGTTACTGAAAACGGGTTCTTTTTTATACGCTGATTTAATAAACATTGGAATCAAACCCGTCATCCAGCCACTACAGTGAATAATGTCGGGAGGCCATCCAAATTTCTTTACTGTTTCTAAAGCTCCTTTACAAAACAACACTGTTCTCAACCCGTTATCACCAAACCACTTGTCTTTTTCATCTGTAAAAATAGATTTGCGCTTGAAAAAATCTTCGTTATCAAGAAAATATACCTGAAGACGAGCATTAGGAAGTGACGCCACTTTTATCACAAGAGGATAATCATCATTATCTATGGTTACATTTATTCCAGAAAGCCTTACTACTTCATGTAAACGATGTCTGCGCTCATTTATGACTCCAAATTTGGGCATTATACATCTTACTTCGAAGTTGTTGTCGTTAGACAAAACAGCAAGTTTATTCACAACTTCCGCAAATTCAGTTAGCTCCAAATAAGGTGAAATCTCGTTTGCAATGAATAATATTCTTTTCTTTGTAGACATTTGTGCTATATTAATTGCGCAATATTTTTAAAACCGTCTGCAAAAGTACTGATAATTAATTGAAATAAATCGGCAAACTACTTCTGCAGCACAATTTCTGAAACATGATTATTTACCGGAAAGTCGCTGAAATAAACCATTATATCTTGGACAAAAAAAAGGAAAACATCAGCATTGGCTTTGTGCCTACAATGGGGGCATTACATCAGGGTCATATCTCATTGATAAGTAAAAGCAAAACTGATAACCTATTAACGGTCTGCAGTATATTCGTAAATCCAACCCAGTTCAATAACCCTGATGATTTTAAAAAATACCCCATTACCATCGAGTCTGATATTGAAATACTTGAAGCGGCAGGATGCGATATTTTGTTTCTGCCTCAGCGGGAAGAAGTGTATCCTCCTGGATTCATAAAAACTCATTATGAACTTGGCGGTCTAGAAAACATTCTGGAAGGGAGCTACAGACAAGGTCACTTTCAGGGCGTTTGCCTGGTGGTAGAAAGATTATTAAACATTATCCCCTGCGACATTTTATACCTGGGACAAAAAGATTACCAACAATGTATGATCATCGAAAAGATGACTCAGCTTCGTAATATCAATTGTTCTATAAAAATCTCCCCTACCATCAGAGAAAAAGATGGCCTTGCCATGAGCAGCAGAAACAGCAGACTTAGCAATTCGGAAAGAACGGCTGCCACAATAATTTATCAAGCATTAATTTACATGAAGTCAAATCTCAAAAACAAGAGCCTTGATGACCTGAAAAATAATGCTTATCAAATGCTTGAAGAAAGCGGCTTCGAAGTTGATTACATTGATATTACGGATCAGCATCTTGGCTCTGTTGAAAACCTGAATTCAAGTAACACCTTGGTAGGTCTGATTGCTGCCACTATAAACAGTATAAGGCTGATCGACAATATGATACTCACAAATATTGACGAATAAAATAATGCATGTTTTTAAAAATCAATTGTAACTTGTAGACCTTTATGCAGAGACGGCTAACATCTATACTTCAATATATCATTTTTCTGGGAGGAGGATTATTTTTGGTATGGTGGCAATTGAAATCCATGACTGCTCCCGAAAAGAAAGAATTCTACGAATCCATTTCACATGCCAATTACTGGATAGTAATTCCTATAGCTTTAATGAGCATTTTAAGCCATGTGAGCAGATCGATGAGATGGAAAATTCTTATGGAGCCATTGGGCTATAAACCCAGACTGATAAATGTATTTGGCGTAACTATGATTGGATATCTGGCCAATGCCGCAATTCCACGGTTAGGCGAATTGCTGAAATGCACTTTTCTTGCAAAGTATGAAAAATTAAAAGTAGACAAACTGGTAGGCACCATTATCGTAGAGCGGAGTTTTGATTTGATTTGTTATGTTGTATTTATTGGCATAACGATTCTCATTCAGATAAATCTGATTGGTGGATACTTCGAATCTAAGTTCACGGCCCTTACTGTTAATAAAGGAAGTTCATTACTCATCAAGTTTACCATCATCTTTTTGTTACTGGCTTTTTTTACCCTAACCATGAAATGGCTGGTTAGAAAATTTCCAAAAAACAAACTGATTGTTTTACTGAATACTTTCATAAAAGGTGTTTTAGAAGGATTCCGAACAATTAAACAATTAAAAAAACGGAAACAATTTTTAATGCACACCATTTTTATCTGGGCGATGTATTTATTACAAATCTATGCCGGATTCAGTGGACTTGAAGGCACTTCCGGTTTACACATTAATGCCGCATTTTCTGTGTTAACGCTGGCCACATTATCCATGATTATTACCCCTGGAGGTATAGGCTCGTTTCCTATTTTCGTAATGCAAACACTTCTGATTTATGGGATTCATGCTCCACTTGGAAAGGCTTTTGGCTGGGTAATGTGGGGTGTGTCTACCGGCCTTATTGTTGTGGTAGGATTGATTTCACTTATCGCACTCCCCTCTCTGAATAAAAACAGCTTAGTCAAATCCGAAACGCCCCTTGACTAATCCCCTTTTTTCAATAAATTAATATTGGAACCCTTACTTTTAAAATTTAATATTTTAATTTCACTCGCATTTTAAATTTTGATTTTGATTAAAAGAAAAACAATTGTCAGAGACATTAGCTGGCTTTCATTCAACGAGCGTGTGCTTCAGGAAGCGGCAGATCCTTCTGTGCCATTAAAAGAAAGAATTCGTTTTTTAGGAATATTCTCCAATAACCTTGATGAGTTTTTCAGAGTAAGAGTGGCTACTTTAAAAAGAATGATTCAAATGGGGGGCAGATCGAGAATGCATTTAGAAATTGACCCTGATAGAATTTTAGAAGAAATCCAGGAAAAAGTACTGAGCCTTCAACTTGATTTCGAACAAATATGGAATGAAATACTTCGCGACCTCAAGAAGAAAAAAATATTTCTGGTTAATGAAAAAAAACTGAATGTTATTCAGCAAAAATTCATTTTGAAATATTTCAACGAACAGGTACGCGGGCACATCGTACCGTTGATGATTGAAAGCATTCCAAGCTTCCCGGCACTTAATGATAAGTACATCTATCTGGCATGCATACTCGCAAAGAAAGACAAAACCATCCCACAAAAATTCGCCTTAATACCCGTTCCCGCAAGAAGTCTACCGAGATTTCTGATTTTACCTTCAAAAAATAACGAACAAAATATCATCTTATTGGAGGATGTGATTAGATATTGCTTGCCTAATATCTTTTCCTTTTTCGGCTATGATAACTTCTCTGCTCATGCTATCAAAGTCACGCGTGACGCAGAGATAGACATCGACAATGACATTTCTACTTCCCTTATTCAAAAAATAGAAAAAGGATTAAAGAATAGAAAGAAAGGCAAACCCGTTAGACTGGTGTTTGACAAAGAAATTCCTCCAACCTTGCTAAGTTATTTAATCAGAAGACTGGGCTTGTCTCACAAAGACAATCTTATTCCCGGAGGACGAATACATAATTTTAAAGACTTCATGGACTTTCCGGAATCCGTTTTCCAGCAGACTAGTTTAAGGAAACAGCCCTTTACTCATCCCCAACTGAGAAGTGCAAACAGCGTAACCAAAGTAGTGCTTGAGAAAGACATCATGCTTCACTTTCCTTATCATTCTTTCAACAGCATTATTGATATGCTTAGGGAGGCTGCCATTGATCCTGATGTACTCAGTATAAAAATCACCTGCTACCGCTTAGCACCACGTTCAAAAATCATCAACGCCATTATTAATGCCGCAAGAAATGGCAAAGAAGTTACCGTTGTTATTGAGCTGCGGGCAAGGTTTGATGAAGAGGCCAATCTGATCTGGAAAAAAGAGCTGGAAGATGCCGGTGTTCATGTACTTCTGGGTGTACCTAGAATGAAAGTTCACGCCAAGTTATGTTTAATAAAAAAACGAATTAAAAACACCACTACTCATTACGGTTTTGTAAGCACCGGAAACCTAAATGAAAAAACTGCGCTGGCTTATAGTGATCATTGTTTACTTACTGCCAATCCAAACATCATGGCAGATGTGAACAGAATCTTTAATTACCTTCAGAATCCAGATTTAAAATTTTCGTTTCTGAAGACTTGTAAAACGTTAATGGTAAGTCCTACTGGTATGAGAAAACAGTTAATAGACTTAATACAAAGGGAAACCAGGCACGCATTGCAGAAGAAAAAAGCAGCAATAACAATCAAACTCAATTCTATCAGTGACGAGATGCTGATAGAAAAACTATATGAAGCCGCAAAAGCCGGCGTTGAAATCAAAATGATTATCAGAGGAATTTGCTGCATGTATACTGAAAACAATAAATTCAAAACGGCGATACAGTCAATCAGTATTGTGGATGAATATTTAGAACATGCCCGGGTAATGATCTTTTATAATAATGGTCAAGAAAAAATATTCATCTCTTCTTCCGACTGGATGGTTCGCAACATCGATCATCGTGTTGAAGCGGCCTGCCCTATTTTGGATGAAAAAATAAAAGAGGAGATTAAAGACATATTGAACATTCAGCTGAAAGACAATATCAAAGCAAGAATCCTCAATAATGAGCAAAATAATAATTATGTAAATCCGAGAAATACCAAAAAAATCCGCTCTCAGGTTGAAACCTATAATTATTTATTTAAAAAGAGAGGCAAATCTGTGGTCCCCGACTTTTATTTTGCTTAAACTCGGATTAAATAAATTAGTGGATAGTTTCTTAATTGTCATAAATTATTTTATCTGACATTTGTACTTTGATTATTCAAATTTATCAAAGTAACGCTATTGAAACTTGCAGCTATAGATATTGGAAGTAACGCCGCCCGATTATTAATTACAGAAGTTATTGAAAAAGAAGACGTCTCATTCAATAAGCTTAATTTATTCAGAATCCCCCTAAGGCTGGGCTTTGATGTTTTTGAAACCGGCATGATCTCCGCCGAAAAAACAGACATGCTGATACAAACACTAAAAGCATTTCGTCATTTGATCAATGCCTATGAGGTGAGTGCTATAAAGGCCTGCGCTACCAGTGCCATGCGTGATGCCAAAAACGCAGATAAAATCTTATCCCTAGTAAAAAAAGATACCGGACTGGAGATTGAAATTATCAGCGGAGAATCGGAAGCCAATATTATATACGAAAACCATATTGCTGAAAACATGGATAAGGACCACAGCTATATGTACATTGATGTAGGTGGAGGAAGTACAGAGGTTTCTATTTTCGGCAACGGGAAACTGAGCTTTAAAAAATCATTCAACATTGGCACTATTCGTATGTTAAAGAAACTGGTCAGTGACAATGAATGGGATTTTATGAAAGATGAAATTAAGCAGGCCACTCGAACGCATAAAGATATTGTTGCGATAGGAAGCGGCGGGAATATTAATAAGATATTTTCGATGAGCAAGAAAAAAGATGGAAAACCTTTAAATATCGAATTGCTTCGCGACTATTATAAAGAACTGAATGCATTTTCTATTGAAGACAGAATCACTTATTACAACCTCCGTGAAGACAGAGCCGATGTAATTGTTCCTGCATTACAAATTTATATTAATGTGATGCGCTGGGCCGGGTCGGAAGAAATTTATGTACCCAAAATAGGATTAGCTGATGGCCTGATTCATCACCTATGGGAAGAGATTCTGGAAAAAAGAAAAAGATGATGTATTCAACATGTTTAAGCCCTGATTTTAGTTTAACCCAGATTTTGCAGTTGAAATCTATTACAAAAAAAAATGCTGCAAAGACAAGCGTTTGCTTGATATTTTGATCTCCACATAATTCATTATGCTTTCGTCCAAAATATCAGCTCAAACACCTTTCTTTATTCCCTTTTTTCCTTTCATCACGATTTAAACTGCAAAATCCGGGTTTAATGAATTTTAGATATTAAACAGCTCGAGCAAAACAAACCCCTGAAACTTCTAAATCCTTTGAAACATCCCTACAACACACACAACTTTTCCAAATAACTTCTTACATTTACACCCTCAGGCGAATTCCCCGGATTTGTTTTATTCTAACGCAGAGCCATTTCCTTCTTCGCATTTTAAAATCAAATTTTATTATGTCAGTAAACAAAGAAGTGAAAAAAATCACTACCCGCACCTTGCAATTAATGAAAGACAAAGGTGAAAAAATATCGATGATCACCGCATACGATTTTTCTTTTGCTAAACTATTTGATCATGCGGCTATAGATATTATTCTGGTTGGAGACAGCGCCAGTAATGTTATGGCAGGACATGAAACCACATTGCCTATAACACTGGATCAGATGATTTATCATGCACAAAGCGTTGTGCGTGGAATAGAAAGATGCCTGGTGGTTGTAGATATGCCTTTCGGATCTTATCAGGGAAATTCAAAAGAAGCCCTAAACTCTGCCATCCGAATTATGAAAGAAACCGGCGGTCATTCCGTAAAGCTTGAAGGTGGCGAAGAGGTTGTCGAATCTATCAAAAGAATTGTAAGCACCGGTATCCCTGTTATGGGACATCTTGGCCTGACTCCGCAGAGTATCTATAAATTTGGCACTTATAACGTTCGTGCAAGGGAAGAACAGGAAGCATTGAAATTAAAACGAGATGCACTTTTACTACAAGAGGCTGGTTGTTTTGCCATTGTGCTGGAGAAAATTCCTGCATCTCTCGCAAAAGAAGTATCTGAAAGTTTACTGATCCCTACAATAGGTATTGGTGCCGGAGGTGCCTGCGATGGACAAGTACTGGTAATGCATGATATGCTGGGAATCAATACCGAATTTAAGCCACGATTCCTCAGACAATACTTAAACCTGAGTGAACAAATAAACACTGCAGTAAAAAAATATATTTCTGATATCAAAACGGGAGATTTCCCTAATGAAAAAGAACAATATTAAGTTCCCAACTCTTTTCTAAATAAGACCTTTCAAATTAGTTTTGCCTTGATAAGTTTGTAACTTTGCAGCTTAAAATAAAAACTCCCAAAATGGAATTTCTAAAAACATTACAGATACAAGGCAACAACGCTGGAGTATCTACCGGATCTGTTTGGATAAAAACCAAGTCCGCTCTTATAAATTCGCATTCTCCTGTTGATGGCAAACTGATTGGAACAGTTATGTCTGCAGACCAGAATTCGTACCATGAAGTTATTAAAACCGCACAGAAAGCATTTGAAGTTTGGCGTTTGTGGCCTGCTCCCAAAAGAGGTGAAATCGTAAGACAAATTGGAGATGAACTTCGCAAATTCAAAGATCCACTGGGAAAACTGGTGAGTTATGAAATGGGCAAAAGCTTACAGGAAGGCCTGGGTGAAGTTCAGGAGATGATTGACATTTGTGATTTTGCTGTTGGCTTGTCTCGTCAGTTACATGGCTTAACCATGCATAGCGAACGTCCTGGCCATAGAATGTATGAGCAATATCATCCGCTGGGCATTGTAGGCATTATCTCTGCTTTTAATTTTCCTGTTGCCGTATGGAGCTGGAATAGTATGCTGGCCTGGGTTTGTGGAGATGTATCTATATGGAAGCCAAGTGAAAAAACACCATTATGCGGCGTGGCTTGTCAAAAAATCGTTCAGAATGTTTTCAAGAAAAATAATGTACCCGAAGGGGTTAGTTGCCTGATCAGTGGTGGACGTGAAGTTGGTGAATGGATGAGCAATGACAAAAATATTCCATTAATTTCTGCAACCGGCAGTACAGGAATGGGAAAAGCAGTTGCCGCTGTTGTAGGTCAAAGACTAGGCAGAACACTACTTGAATTAGGTGGAAATAATGCCATAATCATTTCTAAAGAAGCAGATTTAAATATCGCCTTAATTGCTGCTACTTTTGGTGCAGTAGGTACCGCCGGACAAAGATGCACCACCACTCGCCGATTAATCATTCACGAAAAAATTTACAATAAATTCAAAGAGAAATTAGTACACGCATACAAGCAATTGAAAATAGGCAACCCTTTAAATGAAAAAAATCATGTAGGGCCTTTGATAGACAAAGATGCCGTAAATCATTATTTAAAAGCAATAGAGAAATGCAATAAAGAAGGAGGCAAATTCATAGTTGAGGGAGGCGTAATTAAAGGAAAAGGATTTGAAAGCGGATGTTATGTAAAACCTTGCATTGCTGAAGCTAAAAACAGCTTTAAGATTGTGCAACATGAAACCTTCGCTCCTATTCTTTATATAATGAAATATAAAACAATGGACGAAGCCATTGCCTTGCAAAACGGTGTGCCTCAGGGTCTGTCGTCTTCTATTATTACCACTAACTTACTTGAAGCAGAAAAATTCTTATCACAGGCAGGAAGTGATTGCGGAATCGCCAATGTAAATATCGGCACTTCTGGAGCAGAGATTGGAGGGGCATTTGGTGGAGAAAAAGAAACTGGTGGTGGAAGAGAAAGTGGAAGCGATGCCTGGAAAGTTTATATGCGTCGCCAAACAAATACCATCAATTATACAGATAGATTACCATTGGCTCAGGGAATAAAATTTGATTTGTAATTAATTCCCAAAATGCAATAAAAGACTTTTAATTTCAAATTTTGCTTTATATTTTCGTTACTCAAAAATCAAATAATGATTAAAACTTACTCTTTTTTATTGTCGGGTCTGATGATAGGCTCTTCAATATTTGCCCAATCCTCAGAAGGCGTTGATAAAAAGGCACCCAACAACTGGCATCAATTAGATAAAACCGAAACAGGTTTCAACGGAATCAGCTTAAACAAAGCTTATGATTTCCTCAAATCAAAAAATTTAAAAAGCAAAAAAGTCATCGTTGCTGTCATCGACAGTGGAATAGACACTTTGCATGAAGATTTAAAACCAGTAATGTGGATCAACCCTAAGGAGATTCCTGGAAATGGCAAAGATGATGACAAGAACGGCTATGTAGATGATGTGCATGGATGGAATTTCATTGGCGGTAAAGACGGAAAAAACGTTAAGGAAGACAGTTACGAAGGCGCAAGAGTTTATCACAAATTAAAATTGATTTGGGATGGAAAGGATGTAAACGTGGATTCACTTTCTGCAGCAGATAAGAAATCTTACAACAATTATCTTAAATCCAAGCAAAAAGTCGTAGGTGAAATAAATGAAGCCGAAATAGGTTACCTGAAAACACTTTATCCGAAATTCCTGGCTGGCGATTCTGTATTAAGAAAAGAATTAGGCAAGGAAGAATATAATGGAACCGATCTTCAAAGCAACAACACGATTGATCTCAATGGCAAAATGGCCAAAAGTTTAATTTTAAATATCAGCAAGGCCAACAACAGTTACGAAATCACCAACACTCAATTATTGGATGAAATTGGTGGCCAGTTACGCAAAGCTGATGCCGCAATAACTGCTCCTACGGCTTACCGGAATGATGTGGTGAAAGATGACGAATCCAACATCAACGACAGAAATTATGGCAATAATGATATTATGGCTTCTACCCCATTCCATGGCACTCATTGCTCAGGTATTATTGGAGCTGCAAGAAACAACAGCAAAGGCATTGATGGCATTGCAGACAATGTTTCAGTTATGATGGTGCGTGCTGTACCTGATGGCGATGAACATGATAAAGACATTGCCAATGCCATACGTTATGCTGTTGACAATGGCGCTAAGATTATCAGTATGAGCTTTGGCAAAGATTTTTCTCCAGAGAAACGCTGGGTGGATGACGCTTTTAAATATGCAGATAAAAAAGGCGTTTTACTTGTGCATGCTGCGGGTAATGATGCTAAGAACATTGACTCCTCAGATAATTTCCCTAATCCTGTTTTTGAAGATGGCAGCGGAAGAGCTGGAAATGTAATTACAGTAGGTGCAAGTGGCGACGAAAAAAATGGTGGACTTACCGCTTCTTTCAGCAATTATGGAAAAGCAGAAGTCGATGTCTTTGCTCCTGGTGTAAATATTTATTCTACAATTCCTGGAGGAAATACTTATGGAAATGCATCTGGAACCAGCATGGCTTGCCCGGTGGTTGCAGGAATCTCTGCATTAATTCTTGAGTATTATCCAAAATTGACCGCTAAACAATTGAAAGAAATTATTGAAAAATCAGCAGTAGTATGTACCGAAATGGTAAATAAACCTGGCGCTGATACAAAAGTAAATCTGAACGATCTTTCCAGAACCGGTGGTTTTGTAAATGCATACGAAGCAATAAAAATGGCTGATGCAATGAGTGTCGCTGTTACTATTAAAACAGCAAAGCCGCCAGTAAAAAGCAAAACTAAAGGCAAATAAATAAACCATTAAAAAAATAAAATCAATAAAAAAATGCGTCTCAAATTGAGGCGCATTTTTTATAATACCATTCAACCCGGATTTTGAAATTGAAATCTATTTCTTAAGATTGTCCACGCTTATTCCAAAAGACTAACCTTCACAACTTCATTTTTTATCACTTAATCTGACTGGCTTGGATGTTATACCAGCTATCTCAATGAAATAATAATGAACGATCCAATCGATATAAAAAAACCCAGGTTTAGAACCTGGGCCTTAAAAATTTTTCAATGACTGAGCGTTGAACTTTCGAAATATTTATCGAATTATGTTGTGGTTAATCCTCTAAATAATTCTCAATTTTAATTGTCTCTTTTGGCGATATTCTCCTGCTCTATTAATTTGTTCATTGCTTTCACAGATTCATCAATATAAATATCCGTATTTCTGAACTTTATCCATTGCTTGTTTTTTTCAACTTTATCTTCTGCACTATTGATGAAAGTAGTATCTGCATAAAGATTTCTGAATTCAAGTGGTTGTGGTAATTTATTCAGATCGTCCATTTTTTTAAAAATTGATTTCAGTTGTTTTTGTTCTTCTTTGTATTTAGTAATATTTAAAGCATAATCTTTATCGCTGTATTTGGCGAGCCACTGCACATTTGTTTTTATCCCTGCGAAAGTTGCATTTTTAGCTACCTCCTCATTTATATTTACTGCCACATGATCCACCTCTGCACCTTTGCTCCATCTTTGATAATCAGCGTATGGTATTTCATCCCATTTCAATGCGCTGGGATTGTCTTTTTCTCTGAATTTCAAATAGTCATATCTGCCTGGAAGTACCACATCAGGGGTTACCCCTCTTAACTGGGTAGCTCCACCATTAATCCTGTAAAATTTCTGGAGGGTTAATTTAATGGTTCCAAGATCTTCTGTTTTTTTAGAAGCGGGTATAGGCAAATCATTATCTGGATTCAATGAAATGTTGCGTTGAACTGTCCCTTTTCCATAAGTTGAGCTGGCTCCAATAATCAAGCCTCTTTTGTAATCCTGTATGGCTGCTGCAAAAATCTCGGAAGCCGAAGCACTGGTTCCATCTACCATTACCGCTAGAGGTCCGTCGTATTGTAAATTATCGTCTCTGTCGCGAAGAATATTTGCTTTTTCATCTCTGCCTTTCACTTGACAAATAGGGCCGCCATTGATAAACAATCCTGCCATTTGTACCACGTCGTATAACGATCCGCCGCCATTTCCTCTTAAATCCAAAATAATCCCATCCACTTTTTCTGCTTTTAATTTCTCCACCTCTTTGGCCACATCCACCGAACAACGCGCGCCATTAGGCCGTTCAAAATCGGCATAAAATTCGGGTAGATAGATGTAACCAATTTTGTTTACTCCATTTATAATTGCAGACTTAGCAAAAGTATCTTCTAATTTTATGTCATCTCTGATCAGCGCTATTACTTTAATTGTACCATCGGGTCTTTTTACGGTAAGTCTAACTTCAGAGCCTTTATCTGCGCCTCTAATAAGTTTAACGGCATCCGTTACGGCATATCCGGTTACATCCACTGGCTCTTTATCTCCTTGGGCAACCTTGATGATTTCGTCATTCTCTTTAAGTTCTCCACTTTTCCAAGCTGGGCCTCCGCCTACTAAACTTGAAATTTTTATTTTTCCATCTTCTTCTTTTAACTGAGCCCCAATTCCAAAAAATCTGCCACTCATAGATTCATTAAAAGAACGAAGATCAATAGGTGGTAAATAACTGGTATGTGGATCCATCAATCCTGTTATTGTATTTATGAAAACACTGAAATTATTTTCTTCAGTTTCTCTGGTTTTTTTGGTTGCGAAATACCGATCCATTTGTTTGAGCACCTGCTCTCTGGCTTCTCTTTCCAGTGTTGAATCCGCTTTAATTACAAAATCTTTTTTGTTTTTATTTTTTTCTCGATCATCTTGAAGATCAACATACTTGCCTAATACAGCGTATTTTAGTCTTTTTCTCCAGGTGTCATAACGTTCCGCTTCATTTTTTGGAAAATCCATCTTATCCGCATCGAGTTGCACTCTTTCTTCTAGGGTAAAATCCATTGGTTTTATGAGAATTTCTTTTGGAATCACTGAAACTTCATTCATTCTTTTCAAGTAAACCTCACTAATATCATAAAACGAAACCAGCGGAGAATCATGAATTTCGTCGTCAATTACGTATTGATATTTTTTAAACCCATCAATATCTGATTTCAGGAATGTTGTTTTTTCATCATCCAGGTCTTCGGTGAATTTTTTGAGTACGGCAGCGCTGAAAGCATTATCTATTTTTCTGGGACTAAAATGACCTTGCTCGAGCATTATCCCTACATTTTTAAGAATTTTAGTATGTCTAGTTTTGGGATCGTCATCTCCATCATTTCTGCCCTGGGATTGATAGGTGAAAAATAAGCCAACAGCAGTGAGTGCTATTATAACCGGGATAAATTTCTTACTCATAATAAAAGCTGCAATTTTGTGCATAATGTAAAAATAACGGAAAAATCTACTCTTCCGCAGTATATAAACGAAGGTTTACGAATAATGTTTTGTTAAACAAAAGTTTATGTTGTTGAAAATAGAGTTTTTACCTTAACATTAAATAAAAAAATCTCCTTAATAAAGGAGATTTTTTAGGGTGGATGATGGGGCTCGAACCCACGACCCCCAGAATCACAATCTGGTGCTCTAACCAGCTGAGCTACAACCACCATTTGAATTGGGAAGCAAAAATAATTAAATTCTCGTCGCTTACAAAACAATATTTCAATTTATGAAAGAATAAAAACAGAAATCTGCGAAATTGTATGATAGATTATATAAAACCCAACTAATTAGGATAGATTATTGAAACATTTTCAGGAAATCATCCCTTCTTCTACTCGCCACCTCTATTTGCGAACCGTCTTCCATCGTTACAGTACCTCCACGGCCTTTGGTATAACGCTGCATCCTGTTTATGTTTACCAAATGTGAATTGTGAATCCTAAAGAAAAACCTTTTAGGCAATAGATCTTCGTATTCCTTGATATTTTTGGAAGCTATTATTGTTGATTTGTTATTAAGAAAAATATAGGTATATGCGCCATTAGCTTCGCACCTGATAATATCCATAATTTCAATAAACACATATCCTTCAAGTGTAGGAACCGCAATTTTCAGATTAACACTATACTGAAAGGCCTTAACATTAGACATCAAAATATCTAACTGATTATTAGCATGTTTAGCAATTATTTTTTTTATAGCTTTTTTTGTGGCCAGCTCCAGCTCATTGGGATCAACGGGTTTTATTAAATAATCCAGTGTTGCGTATTTTATTGCCTTAAGAGAATATTTATCATAAGTTGTTATGAAAATAATCTCAAAATCTATTGGCATTAATTTATCTAATAATTCAAAAGCAGTGTTTTTTTGTAAAACGATATCTAAAAGAACAAGATCCGGTTTTTTATCGACAATTAAATTATATGCAGAATCAATATCATTCGCCACTCCAACTAATTCTAATTGCGGACAATTATTAATTACTATTTTTTTGATACCGAGAACATGTTCTTCGTTGTCTTCGACTATAATTGTTTTAAACATTGTAAAGGGATAAACAGCATTAATTAAAAAAGGTTCTACTATTGAGAATTTATAAATACAAAAAATAAAATCTAATGCAAAAAACAATAAACTTTTGAAAAATTCATACTTAAATTAATAAGTGTGTTAAAAAATAACAAATGCGTGTAGATGCTGCTTATTTATCAAATACAAGAAGATTAATAACAAGTAATTGAAAGGAAAATTGAAATGAAGTAATTATTTAAATATATTAAGGAAATCATTCTTTCTTCTGGAGGCCACTTCGATTTTTATCCCGTCGATCAAAATCACAAAACCACCTCTGCCTTTTTCGTATTTAGAAAGCTTATTGATGTTTATGATATGGGAATTATGAACTCTGAAAAATTTATTTTTAGGCAAAATATCTTCATACTCTTTTATATTTTTTGAGGATGTTATCTTTTTTTTGTCTATTGTAAATATGTTAGTATAAGAACCTCCGGCTTCTAGTCTGATGATATTTTCTAGATCAATAAACATTAAGCCATCAACGGTAGGAACTGCAATATTGGGTTGAATGAATGATGAATTATTAATGCTTGAAACTAAAATATTAAAATTTTCAGCACTTTTTTTATTAGATATTTTATGAAAAACTTTTTTAGCTAAATCCTGTAGATCCTTGATGTTTAGCGGTTTCAATAAATAACCCAAAACATCATAATGTATTGCTTTAATCGCAAATTTTTCATGAGCTGTAACCATAATTACTTCAAAATTAAGAGGCGATAACTTATCCAATAAACTAAATGAATTTCCCAAAGGCATTACTACATCAAGAAAAACCAAATCGGGCCTCAATTGACTTATTTGATTGTATGCGATTTGAACATCTGTTGAATTCCCAATTACATTTAATTGAGGACAATATTCAATAATAATTTTTTCGAGGAGTTTGATATTATTTTTTTCATCATCCACGATATAACAACTAACCATAAATATTAGATTTGATTTTTGAACATTAATTGAAAGCTTATTCTGTTCAATTATGTTAAATAAAAGAAGCGAAACGAATAAACAGCAATTGCCGCGTTACTTATACAATTTGAAATCAATAACGCTGCATTGTTTCCAGAAAATAAAAAGTCTATTTTTTGTGTTGAATTTTGAATCGGTAATGAAGATAGTAATTAAACCGAATGACAATAAATAAATTTCTACTACTTATAAAAATTATATAAAACAGAGAGAACAACCATTGTACCCGAAACTTTATTTTCATTGTTAAGTATATCTTCAAATCTCAAACCTATTATATCCGGGTTAGATTTATTTAACAATAGAATTCTTTTTTCAATTAAATTAATCCCTTTTGATTGATGGCCTTCAGAAATAAACCTCGCCGCTTTTTCTCTGCCAATTCCATTGTCGGTGATTCGACATACTAACAAACCACCTTGACTATTGATTTCAATCCTGATAAAACCCATTCCGTTCTGTTTGTTTAATATTCCATGATTTATTGAATTTTCAATTAAAGGCTGAAGCAGCATAGGTGGAATAAAATGATTTTCGATATCTATATTATCCCCAACAACTATTTCGAAAGTGAATTTATCTTCAAAACGCATTTGCTCTAATTGAAGGTATGATTCCAAAAAATCAATTTCTTTCTTTACTGATATTTGATTTAGAGACGAATGATCTAATGAATGTCTGATAATGGATGAAAAGGAAGTAATAAAATTATTCGCGCTTAAAATATCTTTTTCTAAAATAAAATACTGAATAGCATTCAAGCAGTTAAAAATGAAATGGGGATTCATTTGCGCTTTCAAAGCATCCTGTTCAAGCTTATTTAATTTTTGAGAAATGAATATTTTTTGATTCATTGATTTTTTTTGTTTTGATACAATAAAATAAATCAACAAACCAACAAGAACAACCAGAAATAAAATCATAGAAAAAATGAACCCTGTTTTTTGATAGTATATTTTTTCTACCGCAAATGGAATACTTATTGTTTTACTCTTCGCCCCAAATCTATTGACCGCAAAAAGTTCAAACTGATAGCTCCCATTCGGCAAATAAAGAAATTCAATGACATTTCGATTGTATATTTTCCAATTAGAGTCCAAACCAACCAACCTATAATAATAATTAATTCCTCCTTCCGATTTGAAAGAAATTGCATTGAATTCAAAACCAATACTCTGCCCTGGCTTCAGTAATAAATTATTTTTTTTATCCTTGATATTTCCCCCCGAAATTTTTATGTAAGGATCTGTTAGTACACATTGGGAAAAATAATCCAGGTTCTTTACATCTATGATAGAAATGCCTTCATTGGTGGCTGCATAAAGGGTATCCTTATAATAATACACATCATTAATAATATTAGAAACCAACCCTTCCAAATTACTAACCGTTTTTACTACTTTAAAATCGCTGGTCTTAAGGTCTATTTCTGCAAGCCCTTTAGTGGTTCCTACCCATAAATAATCATGATTAGCATAAATGCATCGGATTGAATTTTCGGGCAACCCGTCTTTAATAGTAATGATTTTCAACACCTTTTTTCCATCAAAGCAAATCAGTCCTCCATCATTCGTTCCCACCCAAAGCAATCCGTTATTAAAAAACAAGGTACTTACATTGACTTTTAAATCAGGGAACCTTGCTGCTATATCAGTGAATTCCTTATTCCAGTTAAAATATTTTAAGCCATCAATCGTTCCAAAATAACATCCGGAGTCCACCTTAGCTAATGAAGTTGCTCTTGAATTGTAAAAAAAATTAAACTTCTTTTTTTTATTTGCATTATTAATTTCTTGATTACTCAAAAAACAAAGACCACTATGAAATGCCAGATAAATATCTTCATTGGGTGTTACTGCAAAATCTTTAATAGAAAAATAATCCGAAGCGGTCATTTCACTTCTAATCATTTTGTTTTTCAAATCGATTATAGTAAAATTCATCTGATCGAAAATAAATAGTTTGTTATTTGCTGATTTTATTTTCTGAGTCATCCCTTTTATTCCTTCAACATTAAATACCTTTTTTGTCCACACCTTAGTTTTTTCTCTTGTTATAGAGAAAAACTCCCCTAATGAATTTCCAAATAAAATCGTATTACCAAAACCACCCACCGACTTTATTGAATTATTTCTAATGATTTGTTCCTTATTTGACCAATTAATAATCCCCTTTGAATAAAGTCTGAAAATTCCATTTAGCTCTGTGGTAAACCATGAATTCCCTTCATTGTCAATCATACTTGAGGTCACGGATTCATTTTTGAGAAATTCACAAATCCTTTCTCCTGTTTTATAATTAATTTGGGATGATCCTAAAGTTGAATTTATATTACAAAGACTATCATTAATGATAAAAATAGAATTCAACCCATTAGAAATACTAATAATTGTTTTTTTATTATTTACATTAAAATTTATTGACTTAGTCATTTTTAAATAAAAATCCCGATTTGGAGTAACCAACAAATCCTTAGAAATATAAATCTGGCTGGGCTTATCCCCAAAGAAACCCATTTCTTTAACTATAGGTGTTAAGTATAAATTATTATCGTCGAAATTAATTTTATATAAGCTACACTCAATAGGAATTAGAGTCCCGGAATTTCGGCTTGCAATTATTTGGGAAACATTATTTTTTCCAATTCCAATTTGGTAAAAATCAAAATTGGGGTCGCTAAACCGAATCAGTTTATTGTTTGCCTTCAGCACAAATAAATTATTCTTCTGTTCAATGAAATATAAATTATGATCCAAATCTTCATTAATATTAGAAACAAAGTCAAGCATTTTAAATGACTTCAACGTACTGTCATTGTCGCTGTTATAAATTTTACCTTTAAAATAATAACATAATTTATTTGAGAATGGCATCATCCAAAGCCTTCCTTTACTATCCAAAAAAAGTTTAATTATATCATTACTAGGCAATCCATCCGCTACCGTAAAATTCAAAAAATCATTTCCATCAAACCTGCTCACCCCGGTTTCTGTGGCAAACCAAATATATCCTTCATGATCCTGCACGGCATGATACACATGATTACCCGCTAAACCCTCTTTTATCGTGTATTGCTTATAAGCAAAGTCCTGCGCAATTGACACTTCGCAGAAAAAGAATAAAAAACCAATAAAGAAGAGATATGCAACTATTTTCAAAAGCTAATAAATTAATCTTGGGGCCACTAATATCGGCAATTTAAAATAATTAGCTTTATTTTGCCAATGTAATATCAACAATATGAAATCATTCCATTTTAAAAAATTAATACCGCATATTATTGCGATAATTATTTTCCTTTTTGTAACCATTATTTTTTGCAAACCAGCTCTAGAGTCTGGTGTTGTACTTAAACAAGGCGATGTGGCAGGATGGCAGGGAATGAGTCATCAGTCTTTCGAATATAAAGAACAGCATGGCCATTTCCCATTATGGGTTACCAATATGTTTGGAGGCATGCCTGGTTATCAGATTGCATTGGAAGGAAACTGGTCGCCACTTTCAATAATAGACAAAGTCATTCAATTGGGCTTACCTCAGCCTATGAACTTCTTTTTCCTTGCCTGTATTTGTTTTTATTTTCTTTGCATTTGCCTTGGCATCAGAACGTACGCTGCAATAATAGGCGCTTTAGGATTTGCTTATTGTAGTTTCTCTCCTATAATTGTAACAGCTGGTCATAACACCCAAATGCTGGCACTTGCTTACGCCCCTGCCGTTATAGGAGCCATTGTGCTGATCTTTGATAAAAAATACTGGATCGGCTTTGCCTTAACTGCTTTACTTACTGCGTTACAAATTGGACAAGGACACCAACAAATCAGTTATTACCTCTTTTTAGTGCTGGGATTCATGACCGTTTCTTATTTAATTTATTTCATTAAAACAAACCAAGCGGCTCATTTTATCAAAAGTATTGGCCTTATCATTATAGCCGGCATTATTGGTGTTGCAGCCAATGCGCTGGTATTAATGACCACTTATGATTACTCAAAAGACTCAAAAAGAGGTGGACAATTAGTAATGGATGAAAAGTCATTTTCAAAAGATAATGTGAAAGATGGTAAAACAACCGGACTTACAAAAGACTATGCATTCATGTGGAGTTATGGCAAAACAGAAACCTGGAGTTTACTGTTTCCGGGCGTAATGGGCTATGGTTCTCATCAGGCAGAGCGAGACGGAGATGTTTACATTTTCCCTCAAATTAAAGACGATGGACATCTGGCAAAATTTCTAAGTAATGAACTTCCACAGTTTCCCGCGGAGCAAGTGCTGGGTCAGATGAACGGAGCTTTGTATTGGGGAGATCAGCCATTTACTAACGGCCCTGTGTACCTTGGTGCCATTATTTGTTTCTTATTTCTTTTCGGTATGTTTTACCTCGATGGAAAACATAAGTGGTGGATACTTACAGCCAGCGTTTTCGCTATCCTGTTATCATGGGGCGAGCACCTGCCGGGCTTGAATTATTTTATGTTCGACCACTTCCCTCTTTATAATAAATTTAGAGTACCAACCATGACGCTAGTGATTCCACAATTATTATTCCCTATCATTGCGGCACTCACTTTAAATAAATTAATTAGCAATGATGATGAAGAAGGCTGGAAAAAATTCAGTTGGGCAGGAATGACCACCATCGCCATTTTTGCATTGGCTTTCTTTATCTATATCAGTAGCGATTACAGCAAAGAAAACAAAGAGAGAACAGCTGCTTTTAATGCTATTTATTCCGCAAAAGGACCGGATATGAATCAGAAGCTGAATCAGCTTAATGAAAAATATAAGCCTCAAATCGACAATCAGATTCTGGAGGGCATGGCATCCAATATGAGCCAGGATCCCAATATTGATGCGCCTAAAAAAGCAAGATCATTCGTTACGGCACTTCGTGAAGACAGAGCTGCATTTTTCCTGTCTGACATTATTCGTTCTTTGATATTTGTTTTGATTGCGGCTTTATTGATTGCCCTATTTCTTAAAAAGAAAATTAATGCCATTATTATGATTGCTGGTGTTACTCTTTTCTCAGCAATCGACTTAATTCAATTTGGTCTACATTATCTAAACGATAAAAGTTTCGACAACAAAGATGCTTATGAGTCCTCCGAATTTCCTAAAAGCAATGCAAATCTCACCATTGAAAATGATAAAGACCCCAACTTCAGAGTAATGAATACTTCAAGTTTGGAAGAATCCAAAACTTCTTATTATCATAAATCTATCGGCGGATATCATCCTGCAAAAATTGGCATTTATGATGATTTGATGGCGTATCAATTAAGCGGCACTCCAAACATGAATGTAATCAACATGCTGAATACCAAATATTTTATTCAGCAGCAAGGAGATAACAAAGTGGCATCATTAAACCCATCGGCTTTGGGAAATTGCTGGTTTGTAAATGGCGTAAAGTTTGCAAAAGGCCCTGTTCAGGAAATGAAAGCACTGAACACATTAAATCCTTCCGACAGTGCGGTAGTTGATGAAAGCTTTAAGGCTAAACTAAACAGCTTCTCTCCAAGAGACAGTGCAGCTTCTATAAAAATGACCACATTTGATAATGATGCAATCACTTATGAAAGCAATAGTACAGCTGCCCATTTAGCGGTGTTCAGTGAAATCTATTATAAAGACTGGAAAGCCTATATCGACAGTAAACCTGCTGATTATGTGAAAGCGAATTATGTGTTAAGGGCAATGGTGATACCCGCCGGAAAACATAAAATTGATTTCAAATTCGAACCTGCAGTTTTTTATACCGGTAGAAATATCAGCAATATTGCTACATGGCTGATGATGTTAATATTACTGGGATCGATCTTCATGGAAATTAAAAAGAAAAAAGAACTGGAGTAATCTAAATTCATTCTGATTATAAAATCGGTTGTCATCGAAAACAAGAATATTCATATAACAGCCATCGCCTCCTACGCTATCTTTCCTGCAAAGATGGGCGGCCAGAAAGGTATCGCTTCGTTTTATAAATCATTTTCGAAACAATTACCGACTACACTGATTTCAGTAAAGAAAAATGATGTGCCTTCCGATTTCACAGCTGAAGTGTTGCCCATATTAAGCAACTCGAAAAGCAGATATGTTAATCCCTTTTTATTTTTCACCCTCCGTAACATTTTAAAAGAAAGGAAATCCACCCATCTTATTATAGAGCATCCTTATTATGGCTGGCTGGGTATACTGGCAAAATGGTTTTTACGGGTAAAACTTGTTATCCATTCTCACAACATCGAATCACTGCGGTTTAAATCTACAGGCAAATGGTGGTGGGGCATATTGTGGCACTATGAAAGATTTACTCATCGCAGAGCGGATATTAATTTTTTTATTTCTGACGAGGATAGAATTTTTGCAATCGATAAGTTTAAATTAATGACAGAAAAATGTTTTACCATAACTTATGGCTTTGATTTTAGTAACGCTCCATCAGCAGAAGAAAAATCAGCAGCAAAAAAAATATTACAGATCACACATCAGATCCCATCCGAAAATAAAATTTTATTATTTAATGGAACACTGGATTACGCGCCTAACCTGGATGCATTGAAAATAATTATCAGTAAAATAAATCCTGTTTTAAAATCAAACAATCATTTCCATTACACCATTATCATTTGCGGGAAAAACATCCCCACATCATTTAATGAATTAAAAGATGAACAAAAAAACAACATTGTTTACGCAGGATTTGTAGATGACATCACCCTTTATTTTAAAGGTGCCGATATTTTCATCAACCCTGTAATTGAAGGTGGCGGAATAAAAACAAAACTGGTAGAAGCCCTTGGATACAACCTAGCCTGCATCAGTACTACCGAAGGTGCAATTGGAGTACCCATAGGCATTACAGGAAATAAACTAAAAGTTGTTATTGAAAAAAATTGGGAATTATTTGCGCAACAGATCATTACGATCGATGCTAAAACAGGGCAGATTGGAGCCGATTTTTTTAACCATTTTTACTGGGAGCAGATTGCGAAAAAAGCAGCGAATGCCATTTTAACTAACACTTCTTCCTAAAGTACTTTATAGAAATACGGCTTGTTGCTGATTATCTTCCAAACAAATTTTAAGAGATTAAAAACATTCTTAGTGAAATCCAAAAACTGAGAAAAATCATACTCCTTCTTTGATGACCGAAAGAGTTTGTTGTAAATTAATGCGACGCCAAAAAAAGGGATCGTAAGCAAATAAAAAAATAAATGAATCAAAAACCAGCCTATCCCAAACTCCTTTCTCACTCTAACAAAATTGCTGAGCATAATTTGGAATCCTTTTCTGTCAAATAAATTAAAATATCCTTTACCTGCAGAATTAAACGCTTCTTTTGAAGATTCTCCCTGCAAATGCAACACATTATATTCACCAAATAAACATAATTTTCCTTGTTTTTTTAACCGGCTGCACCACTCTGCTTCTTCTGCATATAAAAAGAAATCGTTATCCAGCATTCCTGCTTTTTCTATAGCCGGTTTTTTTACCATTAAAAATGCCCCATTAATCCAATCAACTTCAAGAACAGTTTTTGTTTCGGAAACACTGGGTTTTTTAAGTTTCATTAAATCAGCTATCGACTTTAAAATGCTTCCCATGTATGGGAGTGGTAATAAATAATTAAGTCCGCCCTTCATCACATAATTTCCTGAAATCTGAGGAGATTCATCTTCATTTAATAACTGAACACCGCAAGCCACATATTCTGATTGCATAAAATCTTTAAAACAAAAATTAACTGCATTGTTTCTGATGATAGTATCTGAGTTTAGTAACAACACGGCATTGCCTTCGGCGATTTCTATTCCCACATTATTTGCTCTGGCAAAACCTGCATTGTAGCCCATTTGAATAAATTTCACTGAAGGATATAACGAGTTCAATTTATCTTCTAGGAAATCCAAAGAAAAATTGTCTACCACAATGATTTCAAAATCATGAGTATCGTATTGATACAAAGATTTCAGACAGTCCAGAACCAGATTGGCTGTTTTATAATTTACAATTATGATCGTTAATTTCAAATTTTTATAGTTATTTTCTATTTTTAAAAAAAATCTCGCTTTTTACTGCCCTATTCTTTCTTTAAATCACTCAAACTTAAAGTTTTAATGTTATTTTTGCTCACTTTCATAAAAAGAAAATATGAAGACAGCATTAATAACCGGAATTACCGGACAAGACGGCGCTTACTTAGCGGAGTTCCTTTTAAAAAAAGGATACAATGTACATGGCATCAAAAGAAGAAGTTCTCTGATGAATACAGATCGTATTGATCATTTATTTTTCGACAAATCTATTGCCGAAAGATTTCATCTTCATTACGGTGATCTGACAGATTCCAGCAATTTGATTAGAATTGTGCAACAAACCCAGCCCGACGAAATATATAATTTGGCTGCGCAAAGTCATGTTCAGGTAAGTTTCGAAACCCCTGAATATACTGCCAATTCAGATGCAATGGGCGTTTTGAGAATACTGGAAGCCATCAGAATTCTTGGACTTGAAAAGAAAACCAAATTCTATCAGGCCTCTACTTCTGAGTTGTATGGTAAAGTTCAAGAGATTCCTCAAAAGGAAACGACTCCTTTTTATCCTCGCTCTCCTTATGGTGTTGCTAAATTATATGGATACTGGATTACCGTCAATTACAGAGAGGCGTACAATCTGTTTGCCGTGAATGGTATTTTATTTAACCATGAAAGTCCTTTGCGTGGCGAAAGTTTCGTAACCCGGAAAATCACCATCGGCGTGTCCCGAATTGCATTGGGACTGGATGAGATGTTATTGTTGGGAAACCTTGACGCTAAAAGAGACTGGGGTCATGCAAAAGATTATGTAGAAGGCATGTGGCTTATGCTACAACAAGATACACCTGACGACTTTGTATTAGCAACTAATGTAACTACTTCTGTACGCGATTTTATCATCATGGCATTTGACCATGTAGGCGTTAAGCTTTCATTCCAAGGCGAAGGCATTGAAGAAAAAGCTTTTGTGGAATCCTGCAGCAATGAAGCATTTCAATTACCGATTGGCAAGCAGGTGGTGGGTATTCATCCGCGTTATTTCCGCCCTGCCGAAGTAGAATTACTTATCGGTGATGCTACAAAAGCAAATACCATTTTAGGCTGGAAACCAAAATACGATCTGCAAATGATGGTTACTGAGATGATGGAAGAAGAACTGAAGTTTCAGTCGAAAAAATAAAAAAAGGCGATCATAATTTGATCGCCTTTTTTGTATATAAATTTGAAATGAGTTTGAATGGGGCTGTTATTATTGCAAGAATCAATTGTTTCAAAAACTCCAAATTAAATCCATAAATCGACAACATGATTTTTGCATGTTTAAGGATTGCCCCAAACTGCAAGTAACACAGCATATTGTACACCACTTTTCTTGTGGTATTGAATTGCAATGGCAATGGTTGATTGTACTTTTCTCTGGCAGTAGAGAAACTTTTTTCAATAACTATTTTTACACATTCATAAATCTTTTCCTCATCTATAGAAGTCATTTCAATTAAATGTTTTGTATTAATATCATATCGGGTAAAATCAACAGAAGGGGCATTAATAAAGGCCGTGTACGGATTCAGCAATTGAATCATTGGCAGCATTTTACCTGCGCTACTGGCACAAAGCCATGTAATGCCACTGCTGCAGCCAATTAACAGACTGCAGTAATGAGACAATGCAGCATTTTCTCTTACAGAAAGCACACTGGCATCAATTATTTGATCTGTTGACTGAAACGCATTAGCAGAAGATAAAATCACACAGGTAGAAGGAATTAAAATCAATTGCTTCGACAATCTCATTACTAAATCGAAACTTAACTGCGACTGTCCGCTTTGGGGCGCATATTCCCAAAGGATCACATTTTTAAAATTGCTTAGATTATTTTTTTGGGAAAATGCAGCTACATTATTTATTTCTTTTTCACTCAATACTAAAACCGACTGCAATGGAACTGTAATTTTATGAGGATAAGCCCGCAAAACCATACCTCTGATTGTACCATCGTAAAGCGCCTGATTGTTATCCATATTAGAGGTAACAAAAACTTCATCCCAGATACCTTCCGCTTTTTCGGAAAAAACTTTTTTCTTGAATTTGCGAAAACTTTTATTATCATTCTTAGGCACATCATTCACTACTCTGATATGATCTACATAAGGATTTAAGGAAATGATATCTTTACAAAACCCCGCAATAGCCCAGGTAAGCTCACAATTCGGGTAATCATTTTTTATCTGACGGGCAACAGTAGTCGCATATAAACAATCTCCATTTGAAAACAATTGAACCAGCAATATTTTTTTTACTGCTTTATTCATCGATCATCATTTTTGCCAGATCTTCAAAAGAAACTTTGGGATTAAATCCAAGCGATTTAATTAATCCAGCATCTGAAACTAATTGACGATACTCCGCGGTAAAACTATTTTTCTCTGATATATAATCCTGATAATCTTTTCCAATCAATACAAAACAAACTTTCACCCAATCTAAAATAGAATAGCCGATACCTGAACTGATATTGCTTTCAAATATCTCATCCTGATTTACAAGCAACCAAATCCCTTCCACCACATCGCCTGCATAAGTCCATTCTTTAATTACCGACATATCCCCTATTTCCAGTTTCTCTGCAACACCTTTGGCCACATTTCTTGCTGTTGCGGCTATCTTCTGAGCCATATGTCTTTCAGATCTTCTGGGACTGTCGTGATTGAAAAAATAGCCAACATAAACTTTCAATCCCAGTGTTCTAAAATAACGCGCAGCATATACCGATTGAATCCGACTTACAGAATATGCATCTCTGGCTTCAAAAGGATCGGTTTCTTTTATGGGAAGATTCTTGTTTTCAAATTGCAACCCACTTCCGGAAATAAAAACTTTTGTGTTGGGAGCATGTATCCTTACTGCTTCAAGAATATTAAAGGTTCCTGTTGAAATTGTTTCATGATTTTCAAACAGTGCATCATGTCGGGTGGTGGAATTGGCTGCCAGGTGAAAAATAAAATCAGGGACTGTTGATTTGATTAATTCAGCCACTTCTGTACAACTGGCAATATTGGTTTTATTAAAATTTCCTGAACGACTTACCCCAATTACAGCAATCCCCTTCTCTTCAAGTAGTTTGGAAAGAAAGAATCCATCTTGTCCGTTAGCGCCGAAAATTATGGCTTTCATTATTTAATCTCTTTTAAAAATAATTCACAAATTCAATTAACCACAATAAAATTCGTGAATTCGTGGCAATCTTTTTTCACGAAACGTTCCTACGGAACGATTAATAAAATATCATATCGGGCTAAAGACGACATGTTCCTATGGAACAAAAACCACGTTAGTCGAATTCTTTTTTTTAAATAGCTCTTCATAATCACTACCACTCCATTCCCCGAGGTAAAAAAAATCAAACCTTCGTGTCACTTTGTACCTTTGAGCCTTTGTGGCAAAATTCCGTTATGTATTAACCAACTTACTTCTTTTTTCTCACCGTGAATGTCGCAAACGTGTAATTATATTTTCCTAAATAATAAAAATCCGGTTTAGGGCAATCCCATTCTCCTTTATCTACCAGTTCGCATTGAGGAATATAAGAAAGCATCCTTTGTTCCATATCGTTTTTTGTATAGAATCTCGCATCAACTTCAGGTTTTGGTTGTCCGGGCTTCCAGCCATCTTTATAATCGCAGGTAATCACAGCCAACCCGCCAGGCGCCAATAGCTGCTCTATACATTCAAGAAATGATTTATCATCAGGATCATGTTCAATCACCGAAGTGGAAAAAACAATGTCGTAGGTATTTTTTAATGTTGTAGGTTTTGTGATGTAGTCCTGAAGAAAATAATTTATCATTGGATCAATTTCTTCAACAGTATAACCTAATTTCTGCAAACCCATAGATGCCGTATCCTCATAACTTCCGACACATAGCAATTTTGGATTTGAATAATTTTTCAAATGGCGATAAACGGTATCAAAAATAAACGCTTGTTGTACGTTGGCTTCAGCAATTTTCTTAGCCATAGTTGCAGGAGCGAATTCTATGAGTTTGTTGATTGCAGGAGCATATAAAGCTCTTGCCTTATCATCCAGAATCCTGTTAAACCCATCGGTTTCGGATAACATCAGTGGATGATATGAAGCCTTTTCATCCCGGTTCAAATTATCATCTGTTGCAGCCTTTGTATTTCCAAGCCAGGTAAAAGCTCTTCCAGGTTTTGTAAGGATCTTATTAATCTTAGCTTGTATGGTTCTTTTGATTCCAAGTTTAGGTGCTTCAAAAAAATTGGTCTTATTAATAATAATAGAATGAACAATTCTTTCAAATTCCCATTTTAAATTTGCAGCATCCCAACCTGCAATTGTTTTTTCAAGAGGCTGAAAACCACGGGAAAAAATATTTTTCAAAGAATCTTTATCACAACAAACTTCGGGATTTGATTTTAATACATGCCTGAACATGGGACAATCAGAAAGGGCAATTGGTTTTTTTACAGCCAGAGCAAAATCTACTGCACTGGAAATGCCTCTTCCACTCTTTTCCTGGTACATAAACACGTTCATGCTATTGCCTGCCAGAAAATCAAGTACTTGTTCGTTGTTTAAAAATTCGTGCGAGATTTCGAGTTTTATTTTTGTGCCATTTAGCATCTGCCTGCAATGCTCTGCAACTTTTTTTGCATTGGCTCCATCTGCATCACCATAAGTGGCAAATGGCATATTCAATCTTATAACCGCTTGATCAAATTCGGATTTAACTTTTTCAACAAGATACTCGAACCCTTTATTGGGTGTAGCAAATCCGAAACTACCTATGGTCATTATTTCGGGATGAACAGCTGGCTTTGTATATTCAGGAATTAATCTTCCCGTTTTATAAACAAATGGATTTTTCAACAGCAAGGTTGGATCTGATGCGATATAAAAATTGAATAATGAATTCAGCTTTTTAGAGGAACCACCAAGTACAAAATGATTCATGTAATCGGTAGCGGTATCCGCAACTTCCTGAGTTACTTCATGAATAATCCCTACTTGTATTGCCGACACAGAAGAAATATTATTTCTATACAAACCCTTAGAAACTTTTGTGCATAGCCAAGGCATTACTGAGGGGTGATAATTATAGATAATAACTCCAGGCGTATGACCTGAAACGGCAGCCTTTAATTCATTAAGACTTTCGCATTCCACATGAATAAATTTATACTTTGCCGAAGTCTTTATAGCATTGTATGTATTGATTCCAAATTCATAAACGCCACACTGTTTTTTTCTGTGGGTTACAAACAATATGGTGTTGTTCATACTTATTTTTTATAAATTTCAATTTTAGGAACAGGGAAAATAAATCCGGTTCCTTTATCCAAAGCTTCTTTTTCTCTTTCCAGAAATTCGGGTTTAAAATGCCATGGCAGCACCAGATAATAATCAGGATTCATAGCGCGACTATCGGCCTCACTGATGATAGGAATATCTGTTCCTAAAGTTCTGGCTCCGTATTTATCAGGATTTCTTTCTGCAGCACATTCTACCAGATTTTTATCGATATCACACCATTGCAAAATAGTATTCCCTTTAGTGGAAGCACCGTAAACGTGTACACGCTTTCCTTCTTTTTTCAAATTCACCAGTAAGTCATGCAGCTCCACTTTTAATTTTTCTATTCGTTGCTGAAAAGAAACATATGGCTTATCTGTATCCAGTTCGAGATCAAATTCTTTATGTCTGATTTCATTAATCAATTGATAATTTTCTTTCCTGTCGTGTTTGCTGCTGTCTTTGTGAGTAGCATAACAACGGATACTTCCGCCATTTATGTCATTAAATGAAATTTTAAAAACCTTCATCCCTCCTTTTGCCAGGATTTTTTCTAACACGGCAAGGCTATAAAATTCGAGGTGTTCATGGCAAATGGTATCATAACTATCGAGTTCGAGCATTTGAGGCATATAGCTCATTTCAAAAACCCAAACGCCCTGAGAAGAAAGGAATCGGCTGATGCCTTTTACAAAACTTACGGGATCTTCGAGATCATAAAACATGGCGATAGAAGTAATCACATCCAGTTTTTTTCCTTCCAGTGTTTTAAACAATTCTTCGGAAGGAAAAATATCCTGAACTACAGTAGCTTCTTTTACTTCCTGAGCCACATCACTGGGATCACAACCATATTTAATAAAATGCTTCGGATAATAGCCGAGTAATGTGCCATCATTACAACCGATGTCTAAAACAGAAGGATGCTTTATTCCAGCAATGGTATCTGTAACAGAATCTACAATATCTTTTAAGTGATTGCGCATGGTATTGTTGGTTCCACTGCGATACCAATATGCGGCATATAAAATTTCGGAAGGCACTGAATGTTCCATTTGCAATAAACCACAGGCATTTTCATCCACTTCAGGATTACAGCGTACCAGAGAACAGTCAATCTTGCGCTCACTTGGCATTTCTTTTCCGGGTTTAACAAAACTCCCCTGTAAATATTGAGGACCAAGGTCGATTACTTTTTTTAATGAAGGAGACCCACAAACACGGCAGGTCGTTCTTTTACGAATATGCATTATCTATTTTTATTTATTTTCAGAAATTAAATTAACCAGCAATTCATTAATGGCATCAATACATTTATTGCGTTCCAAATTCAGTAAAGCCAGTTGTTTTACTACCTTATCTTTTTCGTCAACAGGCACCTGCTCAAATTCATACACTTTTTCTTGTTCATGCCAAAGTCTGCAATTCACATCTGCCAGTTGATAAAACACCTCACCCATATTTCCCTTTATCTCAGCAACAGTATTGCCTTCTTTTTTAAACACTTTATTAGCAGCAAAAGTCATTTTTGACGGTTCGATATTTCCGGTAACTGCATCACTAACATACTCGTTAATTTCATGCTGCAATTGCGTTGCCTGAATTTCAAGGCTTTTCAATCTTGATTCGTCTTCACTGTGATATTGCTTCAGCTTTACAATGGTCAATTTATCGCAAAGCATTCCTAAGGTTTCTGCCATATATTAAATTCGCTGGCAAAAATATTAATTAAAAGTGTATGAATAGCAAATCTCTTAAGATAAGAGGCTTAAAAAACGTGACAAGCCCTCTTTTTTGGCATTATCGAGGTTGTAACTGATGAATTGGGTATAATATTTCTGTAAATCAAAGCCTGCTTCCGGAAAATTGGCAATCACTTTATCCAGATTTGAAAACCCTAGCTGGTTGGCCTTATCGAACATTTCAATAAATTCGGGAGATAGCGGTTTGTTGCTGATCCAAGCGGCAAATACAAAAGGAAGCCCGGTCATTTCCATCCAGGCTGATGAAAGATCGTAGATATAAGGTGAGGTCTTCTTTTGCATCATTGCCCTGTCGCCAATAACCAAACCTGCAGTGTTCCCATTTATTTTATTTTCATAACCCTCCTGCCCTTCAATGAAAACAGGATTTATTTTCCAATGATGTTTTAATAGAATTTTGAGTAAGGCAATAGACGTTTTACTTTGATAATCAAGAAATACGCTTTGGATTTCATGTATCGGAACATCGCTGAACAAACATACACTAGCCACTTCTCCTACAGCACCAATGCAAAAATTGCCAATGATATAGTATTCAGAAAGCTGGGGAATTACCGCAACAGGCACCAATCCTATATCAATTTTATTTTCCAGCAATAGTGCAGCAATTGCTGAAGGGTAATCTGCAATTAATTCAATCTGCTCATTCATCATCCCTGTTTCAAAACCATAAATAAGTGGCTTTGCATTTAAATAGCTCACCGTTCCGACTTTAATTTTTTCATCATGCATAACAAAACCGATTTCTTTATTTTCGAAAAGATGATTTAAATAGTTACTTTTAGGCCACAAAAATACAATACCTAACGATACTTTAATCGATAATGGGAATAATACAAAAACAAGGCACCCGATCTTCTATATTTTTACTCATTGGTTTTTTTATTGGTGGCATCAATACCGTTTTTCTTTTTCCTAAGATTTTTTCACAAACAGAATATGGACTAACCCGTGCATTAATCGACACCGCCACTATACTTTCTGTACTGGCCACTTTAGGCACAACACCGGTTATTTACAAGTTCTATCCTTATTATAAGTCGTTAACTACACCTAAAAAAAATGACCTCCCATTTATAACCGGACTGATTAGTCTGTGCGGGTTTATCATTATTTGCGTGTTAGGATATATTTTTAAGGATTTCATCATCCGCAAACTTGGCAAGTCTCCGTTATTTGCCGAAAATTTTAATCTGGTTTATCCTTTTGCTTTTTTTATGCTGGCCTATTTATGGATGGAAGGGTTTGGATGGGCTTTAAAAAAAACAGTACTTACCAATTTCTTAAGGGAAACATTTACACGATTATTTGCCACGGCATTACTGTTTCTGGTATGGTTAAAAATTATTGATACCATGCAGTTCATGAAAATGCTAAGTCTGACATTTTTATTGCCTGCTGTAATTTTATTAATGGTGCTGATCAGATCAAAAGAATGGAAAATAAATTTTACCATCAGCAATGTTACCCGAAGATTTAAGACCAAAATGTTTACATTCGGGTTGTATGTATTTGGCGCCACTTTTTTAAACATCGCATCCAAAACAGTGGATTCATTTATGATTATCGGTTTAAAAGGGCTTGACCAAACCGCAATATTTGTTATCGCCACTTACCTGGTAACTTTTATGGATCTGCCGGTAAGAAGTTTGCATTCCATTGCCACACCAATCATTTCCGAGTCATGGAAAGAAAAGAATTACGCTAATATTTCAATGATTTACCACAAGAGCACCGTAACCTTATTGATAGCCGGACTCTTTGTGTATCTGATGGCACTGTTGAATATTAATAACCTTACAAAATTCCTGGGAACAGCATATGCAGAAGTTCCCGGTATCGTTTTGATTATGGGAATAGCCAAACTAGTTGACCTTGGAACAGGCGTAAATGGCCAGATTATTTCTACTTCCATCAATTGGAAATTTGATTTTTATACCAATGTTTTGCTCACGATTATTGCATTCCCATTGAATTTTATAATGATAAAAAACTTTGGAATAATTGGCGCCGCTTTTTCAAATCTGATTGCCATTTTTGTTTTCAATTTTGTGAGGTATCTTTTCATTTATAAAAAATATGGCTGGCAGCCTTA
>CALQSB010000024.1 GCA_943333125.1 Chitinophaga pinensis | reverse complement strand
TTTGTATGGAAGAGCCGAGAAATTTCTGCCAGGATTTATAATCGGGAGGAGTAAAGCTATTTACGATTGATTTGTATTTTTCAAATGCATTTGAAATCATTTCTAATGAAATCGGTTTTAGGAGATAATCAATGCTGAAATGCTGAAATGCCTCGATGGCATATTGGTCATATGCGGTAGTAAAAATAAGTGGCCTGACGATATTTATTTTTTTGAAAATCTCAAATGAATGACCATCCGAAAGATGGATGTCCATCAATATCAAATCAGGCTCCTGATTTGTTTTGAACCAATGAATAGTTTCATCTATTGTTTCCAAACAGCCAATGACATTTATCGAAGCATCATATTTTTTTATCAATATCTTTAATCGATCTGCGGCAAGTTGCTCGTCTTCAATTATAATTATATTCATAATCTTTTTTTGCAACGTTAATCAATGGAATGGTGACGCTAAAAAAATCCATAGCCTCTTTGACGATCACTTTTTCTTCAGCAACCAACTGATATCGTTTGATGATATTTTTAAGACCTATATGTGAAGATTGTTCTGAAGATTGTCTCAACTGAAGATTGTTGGTCACTACTATATTATTGTCCTTCATGATACTTATCTTTATTTTCAGTGGTTTCTGTTTATTGATGACGTTGTGTTTTATCGCATTCTCAATCAACATCTGCAATGCTGCCGGAATGATGTATTTGTGATGATTGATTTCATTGACATCAATTTCAACCATCAGTCCTTTACCGAATCTTTTCTCCAGTAGAAAAATATAAGGCCTAATAAAATATAATTCTGTTTTTAGCTCGACGAGTTCTTTTTCCTGATTCGATAATATATAGCGATAAACTTTTGAAAATTCTTCTATAAATTTATTGGCTTCATCGTTGTTTTGTAAAACCAAGGTAGACAATACATTTAGGTTGTTGAACAAAAAATGAGGATTGATTTGATTTTTGACTATTTGTAATTCTGCTTGGGCGTTCAGCTTAAGCAATGTTTCAGCCTGATGTTGCGAAATTTTGTATTCTTTGAAATAAAAAATTACTGTGTTGATGAGATGATACAGCAAATTTACCAGCCAGGCATAAGTCAAATTGAGTTTAAGAGGAATGAGGTTTTCATTGAATGAATAATTGTGCACGTACATACCCATAAACAACACAATGGAGGTAGTGATGATGGTCGCTGCCAATCCGCTCACAAGAAAAAAAACTATCGTAAACTTGACTTTTTTGATTTTTAAAGTAGAAATTTTACGAATTCTTGATTCTAGAAATCGATTTACTTCCAATATGATAAAACTGATTAAAGTGATTGTAATCAGCGCAAAATACCAGTCTATTACAATATTGAAATGTTCATACAAATCACAAAATTCCGTGTTCAGGTAAGTGTACACCGAAAGCAGCAGAGCGAAATAATATCTGTATTTGTAATTAAACATAACAATTAAAAAGCATCAACACCAAATTATGAAATTTGTTCGGTGTTGATGCTTGTTTTGGGTATAATTGATGATTAAAGGAGAACTCTATCTATAAGATGTACAACACCGTTGGTGGCAACGATATTAACTCCTGTAGGTGCCAAAATATTGGATGCCGGATTCGCGCTTGTGGTTATTTTCACTGAAGGTGGGGTAGTGCCAATTAACAGTGAAACACCTGTTTGAAGGGTTCCAACTGTCTGACCCTGAATTAAATCGCTTGCAAAAACACTAGTTGACAGTACATGCGCTTGCACTATAGTAGCTACCGCAGCAACGGGTGCGGCATTGATAGTTGCCTCATCAGGAAATCCTGCAGCAATAAATGCATCATTTGTAGGTGCGAATACTGTATATTTTCCAGGAGCACTTACTGCACCTGCAAGTCCCGCCCTTACAACTGCAGCCAACAAAAGAGAAAGGTTGGGTTCTCCGCTAGCAATTTCAGCGATTGTTTGTGTTGGGGCAGTTAAGACAGTAGAAATGACGTGAATAACTCCATTTGATGCCTCAACATCAGCAATTTTTACTTTACTCCCGTTTACAAATACACCATTGGCGTTTTTAGAAGCGTAGAGATTTTTTCCTTGTAAAGTCTTAACTGTATCACTTGCAGGAACGCCTGTTGACATGATTTTTGAGCCAATTACATGGTAAGTTAAAATATCCGCAACCTGTGCAACTGTGAGAGAAGTGATAGTTGCGCTAGTAATGCCAGATGCTGCAAAAGCTGCATTATCAGGAGCAAATACTGTTAGAGATCCACTTGATAAAGCTGATACAAGTCCTGCTTTTATTACAGCCTGATTAAGCAGCGAAAAGTTGGGATCAGATGCCACAATTTCAGCAATGTTTTTAGCGGTTGGCGTTACAGGATCATCTTTTTTACAAGAGCTGAAAAGCGCTGTACTGAAGATTCCTAATGCAATTAAGATCAATGATGTTTGTTTTCTAAAAAGTTTCATGTTTAATAAATTTTGTTTGATTATTAAACAAGGAATTCTCAGAAAAGATAAGCTCTACAGGGTGAACAATGCAAAAAACGGCATGAATGGTATATTCAAAGGAGCCAATTGTAATTACTAGGCATTTTAAGCGAATACAACGTTTAACAAAACCCCATTTTAAACCCGGATTTTGCAGTTGGAATCGTGATGAAAGGAAAAAAGGCAATAAAGACGAAAGCATAATGAATTATGTGGAGATCAAAAATTTCAAGCAAACGCTTGTCTTTGCAGCATTTTTTTCTTGTAATAGATTTCAACTGCAAAATCTGGGTTAAATCAATTATCAATTCGCATCTTTCCAGCCCCAAAGATACCTGCAAGCATAAGTTCTGTAAGGTTTCCAGTTTTCGGCAACCTGTTGCATTTTTAATTTCATTTCTTTTTTAGAAGCCATATCAATCTTATATAACTTACACATTTGTTGCTGAATACCCAGATCGTCAACAGCAAAAATATCTTCTCTGCCCATCGAAAACATCAGCACCATTTCCGAAGTCCATCTGCCCACGCCTTTAATTTGCGTCAGCATTTCGATTATATTTTCATCGGATATTTTATGAAGCTTTGAATCGGTAAGCTTGTTAGCAATAAAATAATCACACACATTAAGAAGGTAATTTGTTTTAGAATCTGAAAGCCCGATACTTTTTAATACCGAAAATGGGGTAGACGTTATTTGTTGGAGAGAAGGTTTTTTATTTTTATATAACGCTAAAAATCTTTCATGAATAATAGCAGCAACCTTTGTACTTAATTGCTGACTCATGATAGAAAAGCAGAGAGTCAGGTAAATGTTTTTTTCTGTTGTTAATTTAATGGGATTTTTTTTGTCTATAATTTTAGCCAGGAGTTTATCTTTACTCAAGTGTTGAATGGGGCTCATTGGATGTTAAGAATTGTTTGTGGTTTATCGTTAATCGTTTGTGGTTTTTCGTTTGTTAAACTCTAGAACATGTTGAACCTATTAAACCTTTTGAACTAATCTTCTGCAAACGCAACGTCCCTTTTAGGAGACATTGCTGAGAATTTAGTATCCAGTATCTAGCCTATCCCCCAACTCGTTCCCCCATCTTTCTCATCTTTAATCACAATTCCCATTGCGGTTAATTGATTTCGGATTTTATCAGAAGTAGCAAAGTCTTTTTTTAATTTGGCTTCTTTTCTCAAATCGAGAAGCAATTCCATAACAGGATTGAGTATTTGATTATTATTACTATCAATAGAAATTAATCCGAAAATATCTTCAAGAAAAAATTTAAACTTTTCTTTCAGCAAATGAAGCGTGTGGTGACTTATTGATTTTACTGGAATAATCCCATCTTTAAATGAATTGATTAAAGGGCTTAATTCAAACATGTTGGCAATTACTTTAGGACTGCTGAAATCGTCATCCATAAACAATTCGAATTCATTAAGCCAGTTGTTTATTTTTTCATCAAGCTCTTTATCAGAAGCAATTTCATTATTTTCCGAAGATAAATTTTTTAACACTTCAAAAGCTTCCCAAAGTCGTTTAAACGCTTTTTCGCTTGCCAGCAAAGCATCATTACTAAAATCCAGCGGACTTCTGTAATGGCTTTGTAAAATAAAAAAACGAATGGTCATTGGATGAAAAGGCTGACTAAGCAGAGGATGACTGCCGCTGAACAATTCCGTTAGTTTGATAACATTATTATAGCTCTTTCCCATCTTTCTTCCATTGATGGTAATCATGTTATTGTGCATCCAGTATTTTGCCGGAGCAGAATGATTGCAAATGGTGCTTTGTGCAATTTCACTTTCATGATGAGGAAAAAGCAAATCCATACCACCGCCATGAATATCAAAATTAGCGCCCAGATATTTTGTGGCCATTGCAGAACATTCGATATGCCAACCCGGAAAACCTTCTCCCCATGGGCTTTTCCATCGCATAATGTGTTCTGGAGGTGCTGATTTCCATAATGCAAAATCTGCAGTGTCTCTTTTTTCGCTTTGTCCTTCAAGATCACGGGTAACAACTTCGCGATTTCCGGCATCAATTAAATCCTCAAGAACCCTTCCGCTTAGTTTGCCATAATCATAATTGGCGGCATATTTTTTCACATCAAAATAAACAGATCCATTTATAGCGTAAGCATAACCTTTGGCAATAATGTCTTCAATCATTCCTATTTGTTCTACAATATGGCCTGTTGCGGTGGGCTCAATGCTGGGCTCAATACAATTGAATTGTTTCATAGCCCAATGAAAAAGATTGGTATATTTCTGTACCAGTTCCATGGGCTCCATTCTTTCAAGCTGTGCCTTCTTGCTTACTTTATCTTCGGCTTCTCTTCCTTCTTCTTCAAAATGTCCGGCATCGGTAATATTGCGAACATAACGAACTTTCAATTTTTTAAATTGCAGATAACGATTTACAATATCAAAAGTAATATAAGGTCTTGCATGACCAAGATGGCTTTCGCCACTTACTGTTGGCCCACAAACGTACATGCCCGCATAGCCCGCTGTGATGGGTTCGAACAATTCTTTTTTACGCGAAAATGAGTTGTATATACTTAGTGCCATTGCTGATTAAATAAATTCGGGATAAAAAAAGTGATTAGCAACAAAGATAAATCAGATAGCTGATACTAATCAGGGTGATGTTTAATTAAAGAAATTATTGTTTGTGAAATATAAAATCAGACACGATCGGAAAGTGATCACTGAGTTTCTTTTTGATTCGGATAAATTGTTCTACGCTGAATTTTTTATCCAAAAAAATATTATCAATTCTTAATGTTGGAGAAATACCATCATAAGTGTTGCCTATTGCAGAACCTTTTATGGTAAAGGCATTATTTAGCCCTTCTCCAATGGCATTATAGGCATAAGAATTAGGCACATCATTAAAATCACCGCAAATAATCACCGGATAAGGGCTTTTATCTATCTCACGTTTTACATTATCACTTTGCCAGCGATGTTTGAAAAAACCGGTTTTAAATTTACTGATAATAGTTTTCGTTTCTTTAATGTCTTCCTCGTTTTTAATAGAAGGTTCATTTAAATAATCTCTGTTTTCGGGAGACAGTTTTAACGATTGTAAATGCAAATTGAATACCCGAAAAGTATCATTGTTTCTTACTATGTCTATAAATTGAAAAATAGAATTGTAACAATGAGATTCGGGAATGATGGTTTCTTTATTGATGATGGGATACTTGCTGAATATGATAATACCAAAATGGTGATTCTGGTCAAAATCCAGTCTTTTATTATATGAAAAATGATAGTCGAGCATTTTTATTTTCTTCTTAAAATCCGGAATGTAATTAATGGCGTTTGAAACACTGTCACTGGCTACCATCTCTTGAAAACAGGCTATATCGGGATTGTACTCATTAATAAGATCAAGCATTTCCTGTTTTTTTTCGGGATGAGTTTTGTGCTCCAGAATATCAAAGTGTTCCACATTCCAGCTCATGACCCGCAACACCCCTCTGTTTTTTTTATGTTCAAATGAAACATCAAAACGAAACTGAAATAAATTTTGTATCGGTGACCAGCAAATTAAAATAGAAATCAGACCGATGAGCGTCAGCCGTGGTTTTAAGAATAACCAAAAAATAATAAAGAATAAATCAAAGAGTAAAAAATATAAAACAGCAAGATTTAATAGACCGAAAATCCAGTAGTCTCCATTGCTTAAACGACTGCCATAACAAGCTAAAATTAAACAAACAGAAAAGACAATATTGCAAATTATTAAAACGGTTTTTGCTGCCTTTTTTATAAAATGATTAGCCATGCTTAAAGTTAAGCATCTATTGATTGACTTTTAATAAAATAAAATGTTGATTAAATAAGGAATTACTTATTATTATCTTCCGAGGCTTTTCTGAGAACTTCTTTTTCTTCTTCGGTAAGAAACTGATAGCCGCTCGAATTGATTTTATCCAAAATCTCATCAATTCGATTTTGATTTACCATTGATGTTTTACTGAAAGGCGTTCTGTTTCCTGTATTATAAAATACTTTATTTTTTAAAGTTTGTTTGTTTTTGGGTTTATCAGGATTGAATAAATTAGCCATTCGGTGATATCCTTTATTCATCCAGATACTTCCGTCTTTTCCTTTCTTCAAAAAATATACAAACAGAAAACCTGCAATTATTCCTCCAAGGTGAGATAGCGCATAGGCGGCATTCATCGAAGCCACTCCGGCAAAATCAATTATAATATAAACAGTAAATAAAACCCAGATTGGAATTCCTTTTCTGATATGTGTAAAAAAGCGCTGATCGGGATCGAGAACGGTTGTAGCAGTGGCAACGGCCATTACTGCAGCATTGGCACCTATCATGGAATTTTGAAAGCCATTGTTATGTAAATTCGGAATTGCATAATGCGCACCAATAAAAAAAACCGCACCTGCAAATCCGCCATAAAGATAAATGGGTATTATTTTATCGTTACCGGTCATACGCTGCAATGAAAATCCAAACGCCCAAAGCCAAAGCATGTTGCTGATGATACGCATCAAACCACTGCTGTTATCACTAAACATATAAGTTAGGAACGTCCATGGCCTATCACTTAATCGGGTAAGGTTAGACGGTAGTTCGAACCACTGCAGAATACCTGAGTTGTATGATTCAGCGGTCTGCTGGTAAAAAAAATAAACAACTTGCATGGTAAGCAGCAAGAGAAAAAAAATGGTGTTGAGAATAAACAAGGCAGTTAAAGCGTTATTGTCGCCGCCCAGAAGAAATCTTTTTTTCTTCAGATGTTTGTATTCCTGATATCTGTCTGATTCGCCCATATTAAAAAAATTGTTGTCTGTTATTTTTATTCCAGAATAATACAATTATAAATCCTGCTAACGCGCCTCCTAAGTGTGCAAAGTGAGCAATATTATCACTTGCAGAATTTGAAATTCCACCGAAAATATCCATCGCGATGATTCCGATAATTGCCCATTTGGCTTTTATTGGGAATGGAATAGGCATGATAAATAATTGCGTATTCGGAAAGGTATATCCATATGCTACAAGAATTCCCATAATAGCACCTGATGCACCAACAGTGGCGTTTCGCAGCAAAATATCCTGGTACATAGTAAACTCTTCAGGGGAAAGTATTGAATGATCAACACCCCAGTAAGTAAAAGCATAACTTCCCATTTGCGCCAATCCTGCCACCAATCCGCAAATCAAATAAAAGGTCAAAAATCGTTTAGGTCCCCATACTTTTTCCATCAGGCTGCCAAACATCCATAAAGCAAGCATGTTGAATAAAAGATGCATAAAACCTCCGTGCATGAACATGTGGGTGACCAGTTGATAAGGTTCAAATGAGCGGGACTTGTAATGATGTAATGCAAACAGATCTGTTACTTTGGACACATCGTTCAGGCCACCAAAAACAGATTGCGCAAAAAACACCAATGAATTTATTATGATCAGATTTAAAACTATCGGACTTGTTCGCTGTAAACTATTTCTAAATTCCATCAAATAAAGTTAAGGGTTAATTGTTTGATTTTAATATTAACAAAGCCACACATTCAATATGATGTGTATGTGGAAACATATCTACAGGCTGAACTTTTTCTACGGTATATTTTTCTGAAAGCAGGGCTATATCTCTGGCTTGTGTGGCTGTATTGCAACTTACATAAACAATTTTAGGCGACTCCATTTCTAAAAGTTTTATCACTAATTTTTCGTGCATGCCTACTCGTGGGGGATCTGTTATTACTACATCAGGCTTGCCATGTGTTTTAAAAAAATCATCGTTACAAATTTTAATTACATCGCCGGCAAAAAAATGGGCATGATCGATATTATTGAGTGCGGCGTTTTTCTTTGCATCCTCAATCGCATCCTCAATAACTTCAACACCAATTATTTTTTTTGCTTTATCACTTACAAATATGCCGATGCTTCCGGTGCCGCAATACAAATCATAAACCACTTCATTTCCAGTTAATCCTGCAAAATCTTTTGCAACTGCATATAAATTTTCGGCTTGTTTGGTATTGGTTTGAAAAAAAGATTTCGGGCTGATAATAAATTCAAGATTTCCCAGCTTCTCGGTCACGTAACCCTTACCGAAATATACCTGAGGCGTGAGGTCGTATATGGTATCATTCCATTTCGGATTGATAGTATAAAGTAAAGTAGAAATGACGGGTACTTTTTTCAGCAAATGATCTAGCAGTAAAATTCGGTCTGTTTCCTCGTCATGATTCATACAGATATTTACCATCAGCTCTCCAGTAGAAGTATATCTGATAATAATATTACGAAGCCAGCCTGTATGTTCTTTAATGTCGTAGAAGGCAAACCCTTTTTCTTTTGCAAAATCACGAATGGTATTTCTGATTTCATTATTTACAGGATCAAGTAAATGACATTCCTGAATATCTATAACCTTGTCGAAAATTCTGGGGGCATGATAGCCCAGCGCATTCTGCTGGATAATGCTTTCTTCTGAGCCGATTTCTTCATTGGTAAGAAAGCGTTTGTTGCTGAAAGTAAATTCCAGTTTATTCCGATAAGCGGTAGTTTTTTCTGAGCCGATTATGGGGAGAAGATCAGGGATTGCTGTTTTGCCAATTCTTATTAGGTTTTGTTCGGCCTCCTGCTGTTTAAACTGAAGTTGCTTATGATAAGGGAGCATCTGCCATTTACAACCACCACAAGTACCAAAATGTTTGCAAAAAGGGACGACACGGTCAGTAGAAGGCTCAATAATATTTATGGCTCTTCCTTCGGCCCAGTCTTTTTTACTTTTTCCAATTTGTATATCAACGGTATCACCGGGTATGGCTCCGGAAACAAAAATTACTTTTCCATCGACCCGAACCAGAGATTTCCCCTCGGCTGCATAATCGGTAATGCTTACATTGTTGAGAATAATTCTCTTGTTTTTTTTCCTCACCATGCAAAAATAACCTTTATGTTAAGAAATACATTTGTTAATGATTTGTAATTTTGAGAAAACGATTATCTCAATGCTTTATGAAACACATAATTTTCAATACATTTGACTACTTTTTTTAACATTATGAAGAAAATATTACTTATTTCTGCGATTTTACTTTTATCAGTAAACTTTTCAAACGCTCAAGAAAGCGGAAAAACTCAAAAAAAAACCAGCGCATCTGTTGAAAAAACCAAAGCTCAGACAGAAGAAATCAAAGGAACGGAAACACCAAAAAAAGAGGATTCTTTTTTAGTAACACTGAAAACACCGAGCTATAAATCAGGAATTACCTATTTGTGTTATCACATGGGTAAAAATTTAAACATCCAGGATTCTACCGTTATCAATAATCAGGGCGTTGCCGTTTTCAAAGGCGAAAGCAGCATGCCCGGAGGTATTTATGCAATTGTGTTTCCAGGTAAAAACATAACATTCGATTTTTTTGTGGACAAAGAAAAAGAGATAACCATTTTTGCCGATAGCGCCGATCTTCAAAATGTTGTCATCAAAGGATCAAAGGAAAATGAATTATTTCAGCAGTATCAGAAGTTTGTTGCCGTAAAAGGCGGGTTGATGCAAACCGAAAGAATAGCCTACAATAACTCCAGAAACCTGGCTGATTCTAACTTACATCAGGAAAACTATAATAAATACAATAAGGATTTGATTAATTTCAGAGATAGCATCCTGAAAAATAATCCAGCATCAATGATGGCTGTGATGCTGAATGCGATGAAAGAGCCTGACTTATTATTCACTAAACCTAAGTCCAGACAAGACACCCTGGATAACTATAATAATTACAAGACACATTATTGGGATGGCGTTAGTTTCACAGATGATCGCGTAATCAGAACGCCTTTCTTTTTACCCAAACTCGAACGTTACTACAGAGAAGTAGTTCAACAGTCTTCCGACAGTATAATTAAAGACCTTGATTATAAATTATTACTGGCCAGGGTTAGTCCGGATATGTATAAATTTTTGCTGAACTGGTTTACTGATGAGTATATCAATCCAAAGTATATGGGGCAGGATGCGGTGTTCGTTCATTTATTTGAAAAATATCATAGCAAAGGGTTAAGTCCATGGCTTAATGAAAAACAACAGGAAACCATTTCGAGAAGAGCGTATATGCAAATGAGTAATCTGATTGGTGTAAAAGCATCTAATCTGGAAATGGTAGATTCTACAGGAAAAATGAAGCCGCTATACGACCTCGTTGCAGACTATACCCTGGTTATTTTCTGGGATCCAACCTGTGGACATTGTAAAGAAGAAGTGCCCAGAATAGATTCGATTTACAGAGCTACCTGGAAGGCACATGGGTTAAGGATTTATTCTGTTTTATCCGATAACGACAAAAAGAAAGAATGGGTTGATTATTTAAAAGAAAAGAAGATTGGCGATTGGACCAATGTATATGAAACCAAAGAAATGGAAAAAGCAGTTACGGATGCACAACGCCCTGGCTTCCGACAATTATATGACGTAACTCAAACTCCAACCATTTTATTGCTTGATAAAGAAAAGCGTATTATAGGAAAGAAACTAAGCTGGGAACAACTTAATGATTTCCTTAAAACGAAGTGGAACGAAAAGAAAAACTAACGATTATAAAATAATTCAGAAATGAAAAAGGTTTACTTGCTGGTGGTATCGGTATTTGCCGTAACTATCGGATTTGCACAGCCATTAATTACTTATGGTAAATACAATGTGAGCAAAGATGAATTTCTAAAGGCATACAATAAAAACAAAACTCCGATTACCGATAAGGATAAATCTATAAGAGATTACGTTGAGCTGTACACGAATTTCAAATTAAAAGTAAAATCTGCACAAGAGTCAAAGCTGGATACTTCCGAACAATTGAAAACTGATTTAAATAATTTTCGCCAGCAGATTGAAGAAAATTATCTCAGTGACGAGAAAACTTTCAACTCATTGATGGACGAAGCCTTTATCAGAAGCCAGTCTGATTTACATGTACTTCACTATTCTGTTACCATTGATGAAACGGCCGATCCTGCAGATACTTTAAAAAGATACATGGGTATACAATCTGTTTATGATCAGCTTAAATTAAATAATACAAAGCCAGACTTAACAAATCTTCCGGATGTGAAATATACCGATATGGGATACATGACTGCATTTTCAATTCCTTATCAGTATGAAAATATTGTTTACAATCTTAAACAGGGAGAAGTATCTGCACTGTATCGTTCTAAAAAAGCCTGGCATATTTTTCAGATTGCAGACATCCGCAAAAGTATCGGCAGATGGAAAATAGCACAGATATTATTTACCTCTCCCGAAAACGCTGATGACGCTACTAAGATAAGGGCAAAAAGCCTGGCAGACTCGGTTTATAAATTACTACAAAACGGTGCCGAATTTGCAACAATGGCCCGCAATTACAGCGATGATAAACTGACTTATTTAACCGGTGGAGAAATGCCGGAATTTGGAACAGGTAAATTTGATTTATCATTTGAGAACGAAGTAGTGAAGTTAAAAAAAGACAATGATTTCTCCGCGCCTTTTACCACATCGTTTGGTATTCACATCATCAAAAGAGCAGGCCTTACTCCGGTTGCTACCACCAAAGATGATGACGCCATGCAATTTGAACTGAAGCAAAAAATAATGCAGGACGACAGAATTAAAATTGCTAAAGAAAAATTCTCAAAAGTTATTATTTCAAAAATTGGATTTAAACAAAATGCTGCTGTTTCTCAGAATGATTTATTCAGATTTTCGGATAGTGTAATGTTGAATCCGGATGCTTTTGGAAATGGCACTCAGACACCCATCAACAATAAAATTATTATCAATTTTACAAAGGGAAATCTAAAGGGACAAAATTGGATTGAGTTTGCCCGTGAGTATAAATCAAATCCTGAATTATATATGGGAGAGTCTAATGCAGAAATCTGGGAAAAGTATAAGACTATTTCTGCAATGGATTATTATCGTAAACATCTGGAAGATTACAGCAAAGAATTTGAATATCAGATACAGGAATTCAAAGAGGGAAACCTGTTGTTTGAAGTAATGGAAAAACAAGTTTGGTCAAAAGCTTCTGCCGATAGTATTGGATTAAAAAAATATTACGAAGCCAATAAAAAACAATACACATGGGCTACAAGTGCAGATGTGCTGATTTTTAATGCAGTAAGTGAAACCGTTGCACAGCAGGCGCTGGATAGTTTGAAGGCAGGAAAGTCCTGGAAAGAATTAGTAGAAGTGAAACAAGGAGAATTACAAGGGGATAGCGGACGTTTTGAACTTTCACAAATTAATGGAACTTCAGATGCGAGTTCAGGCGGATATTCTGCCATTGCAAAAAATTCGGACGGAACGGTTACATTTTTAAAGTACTTTAAATCATATCCTAATGGCGACCAGCGTAGTTTTGAAGATTCAAAGGGAATGGTGATTAATGATTACCAGAATGTAGTGGAAAAGAATTGGATTGAAGAGCTGCGTAGAAAATATCCTGTAAAAGTGAATGAAATTCTGTTGAAACAATTAATCAAAGAAGTTAATTAGTTTTTTAATTCCTTAAACCCAGATTTTGCAGATGAAATCTATTACAAGAAAAAAATGCTGCAAAGACAAGCGTTTGCTTGATATGTTGATCTCCACATAATTCATTATGCTTTCGTCCAAAATATCGGCTCAAACACTCGTCTTTATTGCCTTTTTTCCTTTCATCACGATTCCAACTGCAAAATCCGGGTTAAAACATAAGTATCAAAATAGAATAGGTGATTGTTTTAAACAATCACCTATTCTATTAAAGCCAGCCCAATAATTATTTTACTGTATCTCCATTTTAAATTGCTTTGCTTGTTTTCTAATTATCTTTTCTATTTCTGATTCCAGTGTTGCAGTGTTGTTTCGATTGTTATTTTTTAATTTTTCTGTAGCGATATATTTTTCTCTCATTGTGTTTTTTTCTGAGATTTGTTTTTGTATGTCTCCTCTTTCTTTTTTCTTTTCGATTACAATTTTTTGAATCTCTGCATTGGATTTATTTTTCAGACTGTCTGTCAAAGAAGACTTATCAATTTTAGAGACAATTTCTTTGTCGTCTTCAAACTTATCAACCATATCCCAGCTTTCGTTTTTATATAAAGACTTATTGCTTTTTACTGTTATTCTTTTTACCTCAACCGATTTGTTGATGTTGCGATTTTTAACATCCAGTTGTTTTTGCGAAGCTGATTTTGTAAAACCATCTGTACCATACGCGATATAAGTACCATTCAGTTTTTCATTTAGTGTTATAATGTCGTCATCATAAGGTGTTGGTATTTCATTGATCTTTTCATTCTGATTAATATTGGTAAAACTTCCACCACCACATTCATCATTAACGCTCCAGTGTTCACGGATGCCTTGCATTCTTTCGCCGCAATAAATAGTATTTACAATAACACCTTTTTGTTTTGCAAGTGCACAGGCTTTTTTATATTGCAACTTGCCTTGTAAAAAATTCTCGTTCCCGGCGATAAAAATTACTTTATAACTCTCGGGGGAAGGATCCCAATTCAGATTATTTAATGATGTAAAAATAACCTGACCACAATATTCATCGCCGCCATCTGTATTAAGTGAAAAAAGAATGTCGGATAATTTGTCGAGGTCTGTTGTGAAGGCACTTAATTGTTTTACATACCCGGCACTAATACTATTCGTAGTTCTTCCATATTCGTATAAAGCAATTTCTATTTTTGGAGCCACGCCTTTACAGGTTGCTTTTCCCATTGTACTCACCATATTCCATAATTGTGCTTTTGCCTGGTCAATAAGTCCGTCCATGCTATTGCTTACATCGAGTAAAATGGCTGCTTGAATTTTGGGATTTAAATTAGGTTGTTCGGTAACTGCTGCCGGTATATTTGTATGATGATCGGCTTGAACACAGGAAGAAGAAATTAATAATAAAAAAACAGTGGCGGATAATAAAAGTTTTTTGTTTTGCATAATATAAAATTTTGTTCCGCAGATTGTACTGTTGGTGAAATTCCATAAGCCTTGTAAAGAGAAATCAAACCATTATCATCTTTTTAACATTTAAGGCATTTTTATTTATTTGGAAATTTTCAAAAGAAGCCGGGCTCGTTTAATTCACAAAAATGTAAAATGCACTCACAACCATCAGGCTATTTCTTACTCAAATTTTCAAGTTGCCAAATTAAAACCTTCATTCCCTTTGTCGTTTCACCAATAATTGAGAAATTCGCCCATGCAATTTTCAAGAAAAGAACTCACTAACGAAGAATTGATTGATTTGTACAAGTCTATTCTCTTTCCCAGAATGATTGAAGAAAAGATGCTGGTACTCTTGCGTCAGGGAAAAATCTCCAAATGGTTCAGCGGAATTGGCCAGGAAGCAATTGCTGTAGGTGTTACAAAAGCACTTGACAGCGATGAGTGGGTAATGCCTTTACACAGAAATCTGGGTGTCTTTACATCAAGAAATATGTCGTTAAGTAAATTATTCAAACAATGGCAAGGCAACAAAGACGGGTACAGTAAGGGCAGAGAAAGAAGTTTTCATTTTGGCAGTGCTTCGGATCATATCTGTGGAATGATTTCTCATCTGGGTCCGCAAATGGCTATCGCCGATGGCGTGGCTTTAGCACATAAATTAAAAAAAGAACAAAAAGTATCTGTTGCTTTTACAGGCGATGGCGGCACCAGTGAAGGAGATTTTCATGAAGCACTGAATGTAGCTGCCGTTTGGGATTTACCCGTGATTTTTATTATAGAAAACAATGGCTACGGATTAAGTACACCAACTAATGAGCAATACCGCTGCAAAAACTTGGTGGACAAAGCCATTGGTTATGGTATTGAAGGTATTCAGATTGATGGCAATAATATTCTTGAAGTTTATGAAACCATTAAAGGAGTAAGAGAATTTTGTATAAAAAATCAAAAGCCTTATTTAATTGAATGTATGACCTTTCGTATGCGCGGACACGAAGAAGCGAGTGGCGTAAAATATGTTCCAAAACATTTGTTTGAAGAATGGGAGAAGAAAGATCCTATAAAAAATTATGAAGAGTGGCTGAAAAAAGAAAATATTTTATCCGAAGGAGAAATAACAGAAATAAGAGTAACAACAAAAAATCATATTGAATCAGAATTAAAAATTGGTTTTGAATCGGCACCTGTTATACCCGATACGGCAGAAGAAATCTGGGATGTTTATGCACCCAGAATTGATTCGCCAGAAATGATTATTGATAACAGCTTTGCGAATGATAATAGTAGTAAAGGTTTGCAATCAGATAAAAAATACATTAACGCTATCAGTGATGCGCTGGAACAATCATTAACCCGATATGATAATTTAGTGTTGATGGGACAGGATATTGCAGAGTACGGAGGCGCCTTTAAAGTAACAGAAGGATTTTTAGAAAAATTTGGTAAAGAAAGAATTCGCAATACACCAATCTGCGAGAGTGCGATTGTGGGTGCTTCTTTAGGATTGAGTTTAAGCGGAATTAAATCAATGATGGAAATGCAGTTTTCTGATTTTGCTACAGTTGGATTTAATCAAATCATCAACAACTTGGCAAAGATTCATTATCGCTGGGGGCAGAATGCGGATGTGGTGATAAGAATGCCAACAGGCGGCGGTGTAGGTGCCGGTCCATTTCATAGTCAGAGTAATGAAGCCTGGTTTGTACATACGCCCGGACTAAAAGTAGTATATCCTTCGACTCCAATAGATGCAAAAGGCTTATTGATTGCGGCGATTAATGACCCGAATCCTGTTTTGTTTTTTGAACATAAGGCATTATACAGAAGCGTTAGCGGATTGGTTCCTGATGATTATTATGAAATAGAAATCGGGAAGGCAAAACATGTAAAATCCGGAGACGAGGTTTCAATAATTACTTATGGCGCCGGAGTGCACTGGGCTATGGAATATCAAAAACAAAATCCTGCACAATCTTTAGATATTCTTGACTTAAGAACATTGTTGCCTTTAGATTATGAAGCCATTAAAAATTCGGTTATGCGTACCGGAAAGGTTTTGATTTTGCATGAAGATTCACTTATGGGTGGAATTGGCGGTGAAATTTCTGCATGGATTACTGAAAATCATTTTCATTTACTTGATGCTCCGGTATTGCGATGTGCCAGCCTGGACACGCCCATTCCTTTTAATATAGATCTGGAAAAAAACTTTATGGCGAATTCGAGACTTGGTGAGTATGTGGAACGCCTGATGCAGTATTAGTTTCAAAGGTTCAAAAGGTTATCGATTACTAATTAACACTTTCAACCTATTGAATCTCTTTCGGAATAAACTTCATCGAAATTGAATTGACACAATGTCTCGTGTTTTTATTTGTAAATTGTTCACCAGTAAAAACATGGCCTAAATGACCATCACATTTAGCACAAACAATTTCAATACGTCTGCCATCAGCATCGGGTACTCGCTTTACCGCTCCAAGTATTTCATCATCAAAACTTGGCCAGCCACAATGTGAATCAAACTTATCTTTAGATTCATATAATGGTGCATTACAGCGTCGGCAGATATAAGTTCCTATAGCTTTATTATTGGTATACTCCCCGGTATAAGGCGCCTCTGTTCCTTTTTTAAGAATAACATATTCTTCCTCGGGAGTTAACTTATTGTATTCCATAGTTGTTGTTTTTAAAGAGCTATAAATTTTTTTAAATTGTGCTGCTGCGTTGAGAATATATTGATTGAAAGCAATCTCATCCCGGTTTTTAGTAAATTCATAAGTTGGCCTGTACCACAATAAAAAAGTATCTAAATCAGGGCTACTTAATCCTGCGATTCTTTTTACAAATATTTTATTAAACCGGTAGTTTACATAATTTTCCTGTTCTTGTTCTTCCAGTCTTTTTTGAAAAGCCTGCATTCTTTTATTTCTTCTGAATCTGAAAAGATTAATGAGTTCATCTAAATCTGCACCAGCCATACCGTCTGCCGAAATAGAGGATTTAAGTCCAGGTGCAGAATAATTAAAAATCTCTGCGTAAGATATTCTGTTTTCAATAGAATCCTGTTTGTATGATTTTGAAAACACCGTTACTTCTTTTAACACACTGTATTTACTTTTTACGGTAAGATGAATAGAGATATCAAAATGCCGCGGATCCGGAATCTGGGAAACAATAAATTTTTGAGTGGGTTTATTATTATAATAAAATACTAATGAATCTTTTTCGTTAACCATAATTTTATACTTGCCCAAACTATCCGTGACAGAAAATATTCCGGAGGAACTAACTACTCTTACATCCTCTACATAATTTATTTTTGAAACATCATACACTGTTCCACTAACAATAAATTGTGCTTTCAGAAAAAAAGGAAAAAACAAAATTGTAAAAAAGAGACCTTTCAAAAGTTCAATATTTGAATGCAATATTAAATTAGATAAAAAACAATCAAATCAACAGTTTTTCTTTTAACGTTGATTTTGCTTTTGTACGACCTCGTAAATTACTCGTGGAAAATGGGCGTATTCAAGCTGATGAATTTTTTCGGCTAAGGTTTCTGCGGTATCTGAAGCGGTGATATCGCAGTTTTGCTGAAAAATAATTTCTCCATGATCGTATTGTTCATCAACAAAATGAATCGTAATTCCGCTTTCTGTTTCTTTTTTTGCAATAACTGATTCGTGCACATTGCTGCCATACATTCCTTTTCCGCCATATTTAGGCAATAAAGCCGGGTGAATATTTATAATTTTTTCGGGAAATGCACGAATCAGGCTTTCCGGAATTTTTTTAAGATAACCCGCTAAAACAATAAAATCAATGTGGTTGTTTCTCAGTTTTTCTATACAATTGCTATAGTCAATTCTGTCTTCCTTGTTTAAAATATGAAAAGGGATATGATTATTTTTTGCAACATCAATTACCCCAGCTTCTGAGTTATCGGTTAGAATTAAAGCAATTTTAACTGAAGAAATATTTTTAAAATAAGATATAATGTTATTTGCATTGGATCCTTTACCGCTGGCAAAAATGGCAATTTTGGTCGTTTTTTGATTGATTTTGACTGATTTTCCAATCATTTTGCCCCAGATTCGGAAAATATAGGATTTAAAAAAAGAGTACTGACCCAACAGAATACTAATGAGTATGACACAAATTGGCCATAAAACAACAATTAGAAAAAAATAAGCCGTCCACCAAAAAATATTTTTTTCATCAAAAAAAAGCAGCAATAAAAGATCAGCAAGACGTGCACAAGAAGATCCTCCTAAAGCAAAAGTGATCATAATAAGAAACATCTTTCCACTATTCACACCCCATTTTTGTTGCAGCTTTTTTAACATTGTACAAAATTGCATAAAACTTGTTTATTATTTTGCTATTTTTTTTAAATAAATAAGCATGCGAAATTATTTACATTTTTATGACAATTCTTAACCCTTGAAATTACAATAGCTTGAAATTCACTTGAGATAAAGAAAATTTTTTTTTAAAATGTTGATATTATGTCAACATCGTACCTTACTTTTGTGCACGAAAAAGGATTTTCTTCCACATTAGCCCCGATAACTGTATGAGTCGCTATCGAATAACTATCAACAAAACTCTAGCTGTTTTACTTTTAGTATTATTATTTTCTATAAATAATTCTGCCTTTGCAGCAGATGGAGAAGCACTCTTCAAAGCAAACTGTTCTAACTGTCATAAACCTGATGCGGATTATACTGGTCCGGCTTTGAAGGGTTGGAGTTCAAGAGTTCCAAGTCCCGATTGGGTTTATAAGTGGGTAGCCAATCCTGCACAGATGATTGCTACTGATGCTTATGCAAAAGCGCTTTTTGAACAATGGAAGCCAACGGTTATGACGGCTTTCTCTAATCTCAAAAAAGAAGAGATTGATGCCATATTAAAATATGTAGATGATTATACCCCACCTGCACCTGCAACCGCTTCGGCTTCTGGTGCTGCCGGAGGAGCATCCGATGATTCAATGTTGTATGGAATTTTAACATTAGTATTAGCTCTTGTTGCGCTTATTTTACTTCAGGTTAACAGCAACCTTAGAAAGCTGTCTGATGAAAAAGAGGGTATCTATCGCAGTGAGCCTGTTCCTTTTTATAGAAATAAAACGTATTTAATGGCTGGCATTTTGGTTTTATTTATTGTTGGCGGTTATTTTACCATTACTGGTGCAATTGGTTTGGGCAGAATGAAAAATTATCAGCCCGTTCAACCTATTTATTATTCCCATAAAATACATGCAGGTATAAATCAAATCAGTTGTTTGTATTGTCACGGAAGTGCACAGGATAGCAAACATGCAGGTATTCCATCAGTGAATGTTTGTATGAATTGCCATATGGCTATTAAAGAATACAAGGGAGATCCTATTGTAAGAGAAGATGGTTCTGCTGTTAATGGAACTGAGGAAATCCAAAAACTATATCAATATGCAGGATGGAATCCAGATACAAAACAATATAATGCAGATAATAACAGCGATGGAATTCCAGACGGAGCCAAGCCTATTTCATGGGTGAAAATCCACAATCTTCCCGATCACGTTTATTTTAATCACAGTCAGCACATAAAAGTAGGTAAACAACAGTGTCAGACCTGCCATGGCAATATTCAGGAAATGCCAGAAGTATTTCAGTTTGCCGAATTGAGTATGGGTTGGTGCGTAAATTGTCATCGCGAAAGCAAAGTTGATTTCTATAATAAAGAAACAAAAGAAGGCAACAAGTTTTACAGCATTTATGAGAAATTTCATGAAGACATTAAAAACCACAAACTGGATAGCGTAACTGTAGAAAAGATTGGTGGAACAGAATGTCAAAAATGTCACTATTAATATAAAGAGCATATTACCGAATTATCGAATTTACAAACTATGAGTAATAAGAAGTATTGGCAGAATTTCGGAGAACTAAACCAGACAGCAACTTTTAAACAGTCTGCTGATAATGAGTTTAACGAATCATTATTACCAATTGAAGAGATTTCCAGCGAAGGACTTCTTGATGGTAAAACGCCTCGCAGGGATTTTCTAAAATATTTAGGATTCAGCACAGCCGCTGCTGCACTTGCCGCCAGCTGTGAAATGCCCGTAAGAAGAGCAGTTCCTTATCTTCAAAGACCCGATAATGTAATTCCAGGCGTTTCCAATTATTATGCTTCAACTTATGTTAATGGTGGTGATGCAATAAGTGTAGTTGTTAAACAAAGAGACGGAAGACCTATTAAAATAGAAGGCAACGAATTGTCATCAATAACAAAAGGTGGAACAAGTGCTCAGGCTCAGGCTTCTGTTCTTGATCTTTATGATACCACTCGTTTACGTCACCCATTACAAAAAGTAGGGAATGATTACAAAGAAGTAAGCACATTCGAAGCTTTTGACAGTATGATTGCTGGCGAGATGAGTTCGATAGGGGCGAAATCGGTGGTACTATTAACTTCTACAATCAATTCTCCTTCTACATTACAAATCATTAATAATTTTCTTGCAAAATATCCAGGCAGCCGTCATGTACAGTATGATACCGTTAGTTATAGCGGAATGATTACGGCCAATGAAGCTTGTTACGGAAAAAAAGCATTGCCTTCCTACCAATTCGACAAAGCAAAAACTATTGTTAGTTTAGGTGCTGATTTTTTGGGAACATGGTTAAGTCCGGTTGAATTCAGCAGACAATACGCATCTAATAGAAAAGTATCAGGAGATGCTCCTAAGCTTAGTCGTCACTTTCATTTCGAAAGTATGTTAAGCCTTACTGGTAGTAATGCAGATGACCGTTTTACTCATAAGCCTTCCGAAACAGGAGCAATTGCTTTGGCTTTACTGGCAAAATTAGGTGGCGCAGTTACTGCTCCTTCAATTGCTGATGCTAAAGTAAAAGCAGGTATTGATAAAGCTGCTGCAGAATTAATGAAGACAAAAGGAGCTTCATTGGTAGTATGTGGAAGCAATGACATGAACATTCAGGTGGTAGTAAATACCATCAATGAAATAATAGGCGCAAACGGAACAACTATAAACTGGGCTGTTACCAATAACACACGTAAAGGAACAGATACAGAAATGAGCACTCTGGTTGCTGATATTAATTCAGGATCCGTAGGTGCCTTGCTGGTTTACGATTGCAATCCGGTTTATTCTTTCTCAGAAGGAAATAAGCTGGGCGCAGCAATTTCAAAAGTTCCGGTAAGCATTTCTTTTAACGGAACACTGGATGAAACTTCTGAGCAATGTAAATATGTAATTCCTTCTCATCACTGGCTGGAAAGCTGGGGTGATGCGGAACCAAAGACAGGACATTTCAGTTTCATGCAGCCGTTGATTAATCCATTGTTTAAAACAAGAGCATTCCAAACTTCATTGATGAAGTGGACGGGTTCTCAAACAGTCAATATTCCAACAGTTGATTCAACAGGAAAAGTATTAGGTGTTACACCTTCTAAAGTTTCTTCGGCTGACTATGAAAATTATGTCAAAGACTTCTGGTCTGGCAAAGCAGATTTTGAAAAAGCATTACAAGATGGGGTTATTGAAGTGGAAACGGCTCCAGCTGCTGCTACATTTAATGCTGCTGCATTGACCGCTGCTTTAGGAAAAGCCGCTGCAGCAAAATCAGGCGCAACTGAAGTGGTATTATATCAAAAAGTATCAATGGGAACCGGTAGCCAAGCTAACAATCCTTGGTTGCAGGAATTACCTGATCCAATATCTAAAGTTACCTGGGACAACTACGCAATGGTTAGTCCTGAGTTAGCTAAATCTTTAGTTGGTTTGGATATCATGAACAACCAACGCCAAGCTGATTCTTATGAAGTAACGCCTGAAAAACCTGTAATCAAAGTAACCGTAAATGGCAAATCATTAGAATTACCGGTATTAATATTACCTGGATTAAATGACAACACTATAGCTGTAGCATTGGGATATGGAAGAGAAAGTGCTGACCAGGCAAATTCTTTAGAAAGAGTAGGTCGTTCGGCTACTGGTGCAGGTAAGAATGCTTATCCAATGGTTGGGTTTGATGGCAGTTCATTTATTTATTCTGCGGCAGCAACTGTAGAAAAAACAAATAATACTTATCCATTAGCACAAACACAGGTTCATGGCTCATCAGAAAGCAGACCTGTAATTTTCGAAACAAATTTATCGTCATACACGAAGAACCCGGAAGCATTATTGGAAGAGCCAAGAAATGAGAGAATGGGTATAATGGCAGAAGGTAAAACCGATTTCGTAAAAGATGGCACCATTTATCCTGATTATGAAAAACCAGGTATCAAATGGGGAATGAGCATCGATTTAAATACTTGTACCGGTTGTAGCGCTTGCGTTGTAGCTTGTACAGCTGAAAACAACGTAAGTGTTGTTGGTAAGATTCAGGTTCAGAAAGCTCACGAAATGCATTGGTTGAGAATTGACCGCTATTTCACCGGAGATATTAAAAACCCTGATGTGGTTTTTCAACCGATGTTGTGTCAGCATTGTGATAACGCTCCTTGCGAAAATGTTTGTCCGGTTGCCGCTACTAACCATAGCAGTGAAGGATTAAATCAAATGACTTATAATCGTTGTATTGGTACAAGATATTGCGCAAACAACTGTCCATTTAAAGTTCGTCGTTTCAACTGGTTAGATTTCACTGGCGCAGATAGTTTCAAAGACAATCAACAGCCATTACGTGGAACCGAATTGAATGAAGTGGTATTCCAGATGAATGACGATTTAACAAGAATGGTATTGAATCCAGATGTTACCGTTCGTTCAAGAGGTGTGATTGAAAAATGTTCTTTCTGCGTTCAGCGTTTACAGGACACCAAATTAGAAGCTAAGAAAAACCAAGATCCTACAATGGTTCGTAATGTGAAGACCGCTTGTATGCAGGCTTGTCCAACAAACGCGATAAATTTTGGCAATGTAAATGATAAAGAAAGTGAGGTTTCAAAAGCAAGAGCAGATAAAAACCGTAATTTCTATGTGCTGGAACAACTTCACGTTTTGCCTAATGTAAGTTATCTGGCTAAAATCAGAAATACCGACAGACATGTTGGTATCGCAGAAGAAGCTCATGAAGAAGCACACAGTTAAAGAATTGAATAAATAATAAACGGACTAACAGCCAGTATAAATAGTCAAAAGAGAAAAAAGATTATGTCATTACTCAAATACGAATCACAACTAAGGGAACCGCTAGTAGGTGGTGATAAAAATTATCATCAGGTAACGGAAGACATCATTAGTCCTATTGAGATGAAACCAAGTAAACTTTGGTACATCGGATTTTACATCAGTGTAGGCCTATTACTTTTTGGTGCGTACAGCGTTTACAGGGAGGTTACTTATGGTATTGGTCAGTGGAACCTAAATAAAACAATTGGATGGGGTTGGGATATCACCAATTTCGTTTGGTGGGTAGGTATCGGTCATGCCGGAACGCTAATTTCTGCAATACTTTTGCTTTTCCGTCAGGGATGGAGAACAGGTGTGAACAGAGCTGCAGAAGCGATGACTATTTTTGCGGTAATGTGCGCCGGTCAGTTTCCAATCTGGCACATGGGTAGAGTATGGATGGCGTTTTTTGTATTACCTTACCCTAACTCACGCGGACCATTATGGGTGAATTTTAATTCTCCATTACTTTGGGACGTATTTGCGATTTCAACTTATTTCACGGTATCATTATTGTTCTGGTATTCTGGTTTATTGCCAGATTTGGCAACAGTAAGAGACAGAGCAAAAACTAAATTGCGTAAATTATTATATGGCGTGGCTTCTTTTGGCTGGACAGGAAGTACCAAGCACTGGCAACGTCATGAATCATTATCATTAGTGTTGGCAGGATTGAGCACACCGCTAGTATTGTCGGTACACACTATTGTATCTTTTGACTTTGCTACATCAATTGTTCCGGGCTGGCATACCACCATCTTCCCTCCTTACTTTGTTGCCGGTGCGATCTTTAGCGGATTTGCCATGGTGCAAACATTGTTGATTGTGGTAAGAAAAGTAATGGGACTTCAGGATTATATTACTTTAGGTCACATTGAAGCAATGAATAAGGTTATTGTGCTTACCGGAAGTATTGTGGGTTGCGCATATCTTACAGAGTTATTCATTGCCTGGTATGGTCAGAATCCATACGAATGGTATGCATTCTCTCAGAATAGAGCAAATCTTTTCAGCCCATACGGATGGAGTTATTGGTTGATGATGTTCTGTAACGTGGTGTCTCCACAGTTATTTTGGAGCCGTAAATTAAGAAGAAATATTACCGTTACTTTCTTTATGAGTATTGTAGTTAATATAGGTATGTGGTACGAGCGTTTTGTAATTATCGTTACTTCTATCTATCGTGATTTCTTGCCATCAAGCTGGAGCACATATTACAGTCCAAGTATCTGGGAGATTGGATTTTACCTGGGAACATTCGGATTGTTCTTTACCTGCTTCTTCTTATTTGCTAAATATTTCCCTGTAATTGCTGTTGCTGAAATCAAATCGATTTTAAAAACAACAGGCGAAAATTACAAGGCAAAAATGACAGATATTGAAAAAGCGGATTCAGATAAATTTTATATCGAAGAAGTAGAACATGCGCATTAAAAAAATTAAAAAATAAAAATTCAAAATTTATAATAAGAGCTCAGGTTTTTACTTTTCAATTTTGACTTTTGAATTATTAAAATAAAAAATATGGCTGGAGGAATTAAAAAATTTGTAGTAGGCTCATTTGACGATGAAGCTGTTTTATTTCCCGCGGTGAAAAATGTTCGCAAGGCTGGATATAAAATACATGATGTGTACACTCCATTTCCAATTCATGGACTGGATCATGCCATGGGATTAAGAGAAACAAGTATACACACCGCAGGTTTTATCTATGCCATCACAGGAACAACAACCGCACTCACGTTCATGAGCTGGGTATTTACAAAAGACTGGCCTTTGAACATTGGAGGTAAGCCACATTTTGCTTTACCGGCCTGGATTCCGATTACTTTCGAATTGACGGTATTGTTTTCTGCAGTTGGAATGGTATTGACATTCTGCTACCTGTGTCAGCTTTCGCCATTTGTTAAAAAGCATCATTTTCATGCAAGAGCTACAGATGATCTTTTTGTAATGGCTATTGAATGTACCGACAAAACAGACGATGCAGAAGTACAAAGCTTCCTCCAAAAAGCTGGAGCAAAAGAAATAAATATTCAGGTTGCTGAAACGGGATGGTGGATTGGAAGATACGATAGAGAACAAAAATTATACAGAGAAGAGAAAGGCTATTAAGCTGATCGGTTTCAAAACAGAAAAGTAGTTTCAAAACAGAAAAGTGTTTTTATACATGAAAAAAATAGCGACAATATTAATTTTGGTTTTGGCATCAACAGTTGTATTTATTAGCTGTGATAATAAACGCCAACCCGGAAAAGTGTATATGCCCGATATGGCCTATAGCAGAAGTTATGAAACTTACGCAGAAAGAGACTCTTCCACGTTCTCAATGAATATACAGGAAAGGGGCGGAAGCAAAATATTTTACAATGCACTGCCTGCAACAGGATCAATAAAAAGAGGTGAATTTATGCCTTACACATTACCAAATGATAGTAATGGTTATAAAATGAGTGCTATGGTTCCCAACCCAATACAAAGCATGACCGAAGATGAAATGAAAGAAGCCGGAAGATTATTCAACATCAATTGCGCGATTTGTCATGGAGAAAAAGCTCAGGGAAATGGTCCGATTTCAACGTCAGGAAAAATTGGAGGTATTGCAAATCTTACATTGGATATGTATGTGAAGATGGCAGAAGGAACCATGTTCCATTCTATAACTTATGGAAAAAATAATATGGGCAGTTACGCATCACAGTTGTCTAAAAAACAACGCTGGATGGTCGTTAAATACATTCGTACACTTCAGCCTAAAGCAGCAGTGGCAGTTGTTGCCGATAGTACAATGAAAGCAAAATAGTAGAAACAGAATAAAGAAATAAAAAACCGATTTGTTTCGGTGTTTATAAAAAATAAAGATTATTTAGATGAACAATCAATTTGAATTACCGGCCAGCTACAAAAAGTGGACATGGGGATTAATCATAGCAGGAGTATTAGCCTTGTTGTATGGTATTATAATGTTTCATCCTTTTGCTCCCGCAGAGCATGGTAGTGGAAATTATAGCAGCACCCGCTTTTGGGCAGTCTTACTTCAAAATAGCGTTTATTGGTTATTGGTAGTTAATGCCTCAATGTTCTTTATTTGTGTTACAACCATGGCAATGGGTGGCTGGCAAATAGCCTTGAGAAGAGTTCCAGAAGCCATTTCAAGTGTGGTTCCTATTTTAGGGATTATTACTTTTTTAATTTTAATGGCAATTGTTTGGGGCGGAAGAACAGATATTTATCCTTGGCTGGACAAATCTGTAGTGGCAAAAGATGCAATATTAAATGGTAAAAGCGGATTTCTTAATCCTAAGTTCTATACGATATGGTCTGGTGTGTGCATTTTCATGTGGTGGATTTTAGGTCGCAAAATGAGAAGCCTGAGTTTGGAAACAGATAAGAACGGAACGATGGATTATGAAACAGGAAAAAAATGGATTTGGAAAAATACCGTTTGGGCTTCATTATATACTGTATTCTTCGGTCTTTCTGTGGCATCAACAGCACCCTGGCTTTGGTTAATGAGCATTGATGCGCATTGGTACAGTACCATGTATAGTTGGTACACTTTTGCAAGTACGTTTGTTTCAGGAATGTCTTTGGTTGCTTTATTTGTAATATTTCTAAAAAACAAAGGCCAATTAGAATATGTTACTGAAGAACATTTGCATGATGTCGGTAAATTCATGTTCGCCTTTTCTGTATTCTGGACTTATTTATGGTTCTCACAATACATGCTGATCTGGTATAGCAATCAACCAGAAGAAACAAAATATTTTATTGAAAGAATCGGTACTGCAGAAAAATCTGGCCCTTATCATGGATTGTTTTTCTTAAATCTTGTTTTGAATTTCCTTTGTCCATTATTAATATTGATGAGAAGAGGCGTTAAGCGTAACTGGACTTCGGTTTCTATTATGGCGGTACTTATCATCTTTGGTCACTGGATTGATTTTTATCAGATGGTAATGCCAGGCACAATGAAAGATCATGCAGAAATGATGCCTTTCGAATTTGGAATTGCAGCTTTATTTATTGGATTGATTTTATGGGGTGTAGGAAAATATTTAACGAGCAATCCACTGACAGCAAAAAATCATCCTTTCTTAAAAGAAAGTATGATACATCACACATAGAATATTAAAATACCAATTTAAAATATTTAAAAGTCGGGGTCTTTACTTTTAAAAAAAGAAAAATTTTTACCAATGAATGAGTTTTATTTTATTGCAATCGTCGTAATGATTTTTGTGGTGATCTTTCAAATTGCTAAAGCAAGCGAGTACGTTAGTGTTTTGAAAGGAGAAGAAAAATCCCGTAAACAAAACAACAAAATCAATGGCTTTTTGCTCATTACTTTTTTGATCCTTGGTTTATTGGGAGCCTGGTATTGCAACGAACTTTATTATGGAAAAACTCTTTTCCCTCAGGGCTCTGCATCTGTAGAAGGAGAAAAAATTGATTTGATGCTCTATATTACTATAGCAGTAACAGGTTTAGTATTTATTATCACACAAGTTCTGTTGTTTTGGTTTGCCTTTAAATATCAGGAACAAGACGGTAAGAAAGCTTACTTTTTTCCTCACAATACTAAGTTGGAATTATTATGGACAACAGTTCCTGCAATATTCTTAACGGTACTTGTAGTTTTTGGTTTGAAGTATTGGTTTAAAATGACAAACGATCCGCCTAAAGACTCTGTAGTTGTAGAAATTACCGGACATCAGTTTGCATGGGACATGCGTTATCCAGGAACCGATGGTAAGCTAGGAAAGAAAAATTATAAATTATACAATCAACCTTCAGGAAATACACTGGCCGTGGATTTTGAAGATCCAGAAAGCTGGGATGATTTACATACAACAGAAATGCACCTTCCTGTAAACAGACCCGTGAAATTGGTTATTAATGCGATGGATGTTATTCATGATGTGGGTTTATCACATTTTAGAATGAAAATGGATGCGGTTCCTGGAATTCCAACTACAATGTGGTTTACTCCTCAATACACTACCGAGCAAATGAAAAAGAGAACCGGTAACCCCAATTTTGTTTACGAAATCAGTTGTGATCAGATGTGCGGGAAAGGACACTTTTCTATGCGTGGGGTAATCGTTGTGGAAAGTCAGGAAGATTATAACAAATGGCTGGCATCACAAAAGCCGGAATATTTTACTTTTTTCCCGGATAAAGATCCATCAAAAAAAGCATTACAGTTAACAGATAGTGCATCCGCCTCAAAGCCTATGGCTCAGGTAATGCCCAATAATCCATAATATTAGAATAAAATATTTTATACAACTATGAGTACAGTTACAGCACACGCATCCACACATCATGAAGCACATGGAGATGAGCATCAGGAACATCACCATCATGAAACTTTTATTACCAAATATGTATTTAGTCAGGATCATAAAACCATTGCTAAACAATTTTTAGTAACCGGTATTATCTGGGCTATTATTGGAGGATTATTTTCTGTAATCTTTCGTTTACAATTGGGAAATCCAGAAGCCACTTATCCTTTCCTGGAAGACTTTCTGGGACATTGGGCAAAAGGCGGAAAATTACAACCCGAATTTTATTATGCTTTAGTAACTATGCACGGTACAATATTAGTATTCTTTGTATTGACTGCAGGCTTAAGCGGTACCTTTGCTAATTTCTTAATACCACTTCAGATTGGTGCAAGAGACATGGCGTCTCCTATGCTGAATATGTTAAGCTATTGGTTTTTCTTTCTGGCTTCTGTAATCATGATGGGATCTTTATTTGTTCAAACAGGACCAGCAAGTGGAGGCTGGACCGTTTATCCTCCATTAAGTGCTTTGGGCGATGCCTCATCAGGAAGTAAAATTGGTATGGATTTATGGTTGGTGAGTATGGCTATGTTTGTCGTATCGTCATTGTTAGGCGGATTAAACTACATCACTACAATCTTAAACATGCGTACCAAAGGAATGAGCATGACACGTTTGCCATTAACCATTTGGGCATTGTTCTTTACAGCTGTTCTTGGGGTATTGTCTTTCCCTGTGTTATTATCCGGGGCTATTTTATTATTATTTGACAGAAATTTAGGAACCAGCTTTTTCTTAAGTGATATCGTTGTTGCTGGAAAAATAATGCCTAACGAAGGCGGAAGTGCAATTCTGTTCCAGCATTTATTTTGGTTCTTAGGTCATCCTGAAGTATATATCATTTTGCTTCCTGCAATGGGAATGTCTTCTGAAATACTTTCTGTAAACAGCCGCAAGCCTATATTTGGTTATATGGCGATGGTAGGATCTTTATTTGCCATTACCATTCTGGCATTTTTGGTATGGGCGCATCACATGTTTGTAACCGGACTGAACCCATTCCTGGGATCTGTATTTGTTTTACTTACATTATTGATTGCCGTTCCTTCGGCGATAAAAGTATTTAACTGGTTAACTACTTTATGGAGAGGAAACATTCGCTTTACTCCAGGAATGTTATTTGCCATTGGATTTGTGAGTTTGTTTATCAGCGGAGGTTTAACAGGCATCTTCCTTGGAAACTCTGCATTGGACATTCATCTTCATGATACTTATTTTGTTATCGCTCACTTTCATATAGTAATGGGCGTAGCATCTTTCTTCGGAATGTTTGCTGGTGTTTATCACTGGTATCCTAAAATGTTTGGTCGTTATTTAAATAACACCTTAGCATATATACATTTCTGGGTTACAATTGTTGGGGCGTATTTAATTTTCTGGCCTATGCACTACGAAGGTTTAGCAGGTATGCCACGTCGTTATTATGATTTTTCTAACTGGGAATCATTCAAAAATTTTGGAGGATTAAATCAGTTTATTAGTATTATAGCTTTAATCGTTTTCGCTGCACAGTTAATGTTTGTTATCAACTTCTTTTACAGCATCTGGAAAGGAAGAAAAGTAACCAATCAAAACCCTTGGGGTGCGAATACTTTAGAGTGGACCGCTCCAATTAGACCAGGTCATGGCAACTGGCCCGGAGAAATTCCAGAAGTACATCGCTGGCCTTATGATTATGCAAAAGACGGAAAAGAATTTATTCCGCAGGATGTACCGGTTGGTGCTGATGAAAGCAAACATTAAAAAACAGTAGTGCAGGATAATAAAACCATACCCAATTCAACTTCGTTTGTATTGGCGAGCAAAGTGAAGGATTATTTTTTATTGATAAAGTTCACTTTGAGTTTTATGGTGGTGTTTAGTACCGTAATCAGTTACTTACTTGCACCTAATATCAGTTTTAATCTGATACAAGTTCTTTTACTTTTTGCAGGCGGAATGTTAGTTACCGGATCTGCAAACACGATTAATCAGATTCTTGAAAAGGATACTGATGCGTTGATGAAACGAACAGCAAAAAGACCTGTTGCCAGCGGAAGAATGTCTTCTGGAGAAGCTTGGTCTTTTGCAGGTATATCAGGAGCATTGGGTGTATATATAATGTATACATTCAGTGTTGAAGCCGCATGGTTGAGTTTAGCAAGTTTGGTGTTGTATGGTTTCATTTATACACCATTAAAAAAAATAAATTCTATTGCAGTACTGGTTGGTGCAATCCCCGGAGCGCTGCCTTGTTTGATTGGATGGGTAGCAAGTTTTGGCGAAGGAAATGATAACAACTGGACTGGAGGATGGATATTATTTGCGATTCAGTTTTTGTGGCAGTTTCCTCATTTCTGGGCAATAGCCTGGGTAGCACATAAAGATTATAGTGCAGCAGGATTTAAATTATTACCCAGTGATAAAGGACCAACTAAATTCACGGCTATTCAAACAATTATGTATAGCGCCTTGATGATACCGGTTGGATTGTTGCCATTTATGTTTCACATTAGCGGAATAATCAGCATGTGGATTTTGTTGTTATGTAACTTGTTTATGGTCTATGTAAGTGTGATGTTGTTTATCAGAATGGATATTCCATCGGCAAGAAAAGTAATGTTCAGTTCTTACTTTTATCTGATGATTGTTTTTATAAGTTTATATGCAGATAAACTAAGAGGGTAAAAAATATTGTAAAGTTCTTTTAATAAGAGGTATGGAAACAGAGGTGATAAAACCAAAAAATAGAATTCATCCACACAAATTTACTTTGTGGGTTGGCATCGGAAGCATTGTAATGATGTTTGCCGGACTAACAAGTGCTTATATTGTTAAACGCAATCAAGCAGGATGGGTGACTTATGATTTACCCAAGGCTTTTTGGTACAGTACTTTGATAATTTTACTCAGCAGTATTACATTGCAACTTTCCGCTAAGGCATTTAAAGAAAGAGCAATGTCTAAATACAGAATGCTGATATTGTCAACTTTAATATTAGGAGTTCTTTTTATAGTGTTACAATTTATGGGCTTTAAAAACCTGTATAATCAAGGGTTAGACTGGAAATCACATGTTTCGGTTTCCTTTTTTTGGGTGATTGTTTTATTGCATGCTGCTCATGTAATAGGAGGTATAATTACATTGATAGTGATGTTTCTGAAAGCATTCAGTACTAAAACAAGAATTTACAGTATGGTTCCTATAGATCTTATTTGTACCTACTGGCATTTTGTAGATGTGCTTTGGATTTACTTATTGATTTTTATAATCATGATTAAATAAAATCAGAAAGAACTGTCGATAACAGCAAAAGAATAAAAAATAAAAGACAACGGATAAGTCCAGCGTCAACTAAATAAGATAGAATAAAGATTTTTTAAGACACTAGAATAAACGATTATGTCAACAACAGCAATTCCGTCGGGAACAAAATGGTGGAGTGGAGGTAAAAGCCCATTCAATGTCAGTTACGGCAAAGTAATGATGTGGTACTTTTTGATGAGTGATGCTTTTACATTTGGCGCATTTCTTATCAGTTATGGAACCATACGTTTCAGCGTAAATCATTGGGCAGATCCCAACCATGTTTTCAACGCCTTTCCATTTGCAGGTCATGCAAATCTTCCTCTGGCATTTGTGAGTCTGATGACTTTTATTCTGATCTTTAGTTCAGTTACTATGGTTCTTGCTGTTCATGAAGGACATCACATGAATCGCAAGGGCGTGGAAAAGTATATGTTTATGACCATTCTGGGTGGTATTGCTTTTTTAAGCTGTCAGGCTTGGGAGTGGACTCACTTACTAACCGGAGAACATGTGGCTATGTTGAGCGATGGATCTTTGGGTGTTCTACCTACTACGGTTAAAGCAAATCCTTGGGGTGCGGATCTTTCTCATACAGAAATTCTCGCCGCCTTGCAAAAGTCAACACACGAGCAGCTGGTAGAAATAGCTTCAACATTGCATCATGGCACTCAGGCTGTAGCTCATAATGTAAGTGCTTTATCTAACCAGGAATTAATTAATCAGATTTCAAATTCAGAATTATTGCACGCAACGCATAGTGGTCCAATCGCCTTTGGTGGTTACTTCTTTGGAATCACCGGTTTTCATGGTTTTCACGTATTCAGCGGAGTGATTATTAATATTGTAATGTACTTGAAAACAAAGCTGGGTCATTTCGATCAGAGAGGTCATTATGAAATGATTGAAAAAGCAGGATTATACTGGCATTTTGTGGATTTAGTTTGGGTGTTTGTATTCCTTTGTTTCTATCTGGTTTAATTTAAAATTTAAAAGTAAAATATTATGTCAGCACAGCATTTCGACAATCCTGAAATTACCTTTCAACCTGATCATTCAGGTGGAACCGGAAAGATCTGGAAAATATTCTGGGTATTATCACTTCTGACCATCATAGAATTAGCGTTAGGATTTTTTCTGTATGCCAAGCATGGCGATTTAGGGTATGTCACAGTGTTATCTACAAAATGTGCAATTGCTATTTTAACCCTTGCCAAAGCTTATTATATCGTATCCGTATTTATGCATCTCGGTGATGAAGTAAGAAACCTGATTATGACTATCGTTGTTCCGTTAGTATTATTTGTATGGTTTATTATTGCTTTTCTTGCAGACGGGAATAGCTGGAAGAATCTTCGCAATACAAATGCAGGAAGCAAACCAAATCAAACCGAACAGATTCAAAAAGAAACAAACGAAAAGGCAGAGCATTAATTAATTTATTATTTTAAATAATTAACCATCGTTTGCCATTAGCGAACGATGGTTTTTTTATAATATCGAAAACAGCATAAACAAACATTAGTTGAAAAAAAATAAAATACTGGCATTATTGCTGGCTATCCTCTTGCCTTTAACGGGATATTGGTTAGTTAAATATTATAGTAAGGACGCTGTTCACATGCCTAATCATTATTTTTATGATAGCGTTGTTGAAAAAAGCATCAGAGGAAAAAAAGTATCTGATACAAATTGGCATCAGGTTAAAAACATCTCATTCACCAATCAATTAGGAAAAAAAGTTTCTCTTGATGATTTAAAAGGAAAAATCATTGTACTTGATTTTTTCTTTACCCATTGCCCAACTATATGTCCGGGCATGGCAAAGGCAATGAAAAAACTTCAAAAGTCGTTTGAACAAAATCCGGAAATTGTACAATTTATCAGCATCAGCGTAGATCCTGAACATGACAGCGTTCCTCAATTAAGAAAATTTGCCGATAAGCTAAATATCAATCATGACACCTGGTGGTTTGTTACAGGAGATAAAAAAGAAATTTATGATTTTGCCTTTAATGAAATTAAAGCAAGCATCGCAGATACTAATATTGATACCGCTTTTATTCATACAGAAAACATTTTTCTGCTCGATTCGAATAGAGTAGTAAGAGGCTGGTATAATGGTTTTGATACTGTTAAACAGGCCCGACTGGTAATGGATATTCCAACGATAATGCTCGAGAGAGACAAAAAAAGCCCATCTTTACTTAGAGAATTTATTCCTTATTTACCCGTAATTTTTATAGGAATAGGATTAACGATTTTAGCGGTAACATTATTAAACAGAATTAAAAATAAAGACAATGCTGCAACCAACATTTAAAAAAAATGATCAAAAAGCGAAACTGTTTATTTACGCAGTTTCAATAATTGTATTTGCTGCTGTGGTGATATTGAGCAGAATTCAATTGAAGGTTGATTTGCCATTCAATCCACATATGTTTGCAAGTATAAGCGCTTCTATAAATTCAATAGTGGCTGTTTTATTATTAGCCGGATTAATTACTGTTAAGCAAAAAAAATATGAGTTGCATAAAAAAATAATGATGACAGCCATTGGGTGGTCGGTGTTGTTTTTATTAAGCTATATCGCACATCATTTATTTGCCGGTGAAACTAAATTTGGCGGAGAGGGAATGATGAAAACCATTTACTATGTAATTTTATTCACACACATTCCTTTAGCAGGAATCGTTCTTCCGTTTATTTTATTTACCGCTTATCGTGCTTTGATTGGTGAATATGAGCAACATAAAAAACTAACTCGAATCACATGGCCGATTTGGTTTTATGTGGCGGTTACGGGTGTGATTGTATATTGGATGATAAGTCCTTATTATATCTAGCCCCCTAAATCCCCCAAGGGGGGACTTTTATTGTGTTATGCTGGGATAACCACGAATTCAAGAATTTTTTTTCACCGCAGAGAATAGGGTTAAAGAGTTAACGCAGAGACTGCCTTTCATTTCCCTCTTTGGGGGATTTAGGGGGCTGTCTCAATCACAATTCTGTCTGCTGTTAAATGTTTAATTTTTACTTGAATCGAATTTTCTACTGCAATTTCTCCATTATTTATTTTGGCTGTGATGTTATCATCAATAACTAGTTTGGCTTCCAGCTTGCTTTCGGATAAAATGACGAACACACCATAAGGCGTAATTTTATTTACAACCGCTTCTATAGTTTCTTCTTTTTTGGATTGCTTTACTGCAATTTTAAATCCAGGAGCATAATTATGATTATATAGTTCCGCTGATATCTTATCAGGCTTTTCAATATTAATCAATTTAAAAGTAACGGTATGTTCTGTTTCTTCAACAGTAGGTGCAATTTCAAATTTAGAAATCAGTAACGGAAAAAAAAGATAACTCTCAATTTCTTTAATAAAATATTTATCATCGACAATTTTTATATACCCTAAAAATTTATTGAGTACCGAAGCCTTTTCTATTAACACCTCAAGTGCATTATTGTATTCATATAAAATATGGTCAGCAAAAAATACATTCGCACTCGACTTTTTAATGATGAATTTCACGTTATCCCCTACCAGAAAACGATGTGGTTTTTTGATGAGTTTGAGTTGTACATATTTCTCCTGCTGTTTATCATCAATAACGGCCTGAATAGTTTTGATTTTATTCTGATTCACATACTCAATAGTTGCACGCTGCTTATCGTTATTGATGTGGGTTATTTTTCCTCTGAAATATTTTTCTGACATGATTGGTTATTTGCCACTAAGGCGCTAAGGCACAAAGTACCACAAAGAAATTATATTGTTGGATTGTTTAGCCACGAATTCACGAATTGTTTTACGCAAGGCTCGCAAAGGAGCAAGGTCGCAAATTTTATTTTTTTCGGAATGTTCCATAGGAACATCTTGTCTTTAGCCCGAGGTGTTAATTGTTTGGATTCGTTCCATCGGAACGTTTGGTGAAAAAAAAAACGAATTCACGAATTTGTTTCACCGCAGAGAAGGGAGTTAATTGAGTTTCCGCAGAGGTGGCTTTCATCCAACAATAAACAATAAACCACAAACAAAAAACACCAAACAAGCGAAGCGACCAAAGGCCAAACTACAAACTGATTTCTTTAGCCGGATCCCAAAATCTTTTTTTAAAATCTACTACAGTTTCGTTTTTTACTTCAATACCATCTTTCCTTAATAATTCTTCCATTAATGTAGGCGTAGCAAAATGTGCCTTACCGGTTAACATGCCATTTCTGTTTACCACACGCTGAGCAGGAACTTTGATGGTAGCGCTGTGAGAAGCATTCATCGCCCAGCCAACCATTCTTGCGCTAAGTTTTGTGCCGAGGTAATTAGCAATGGCGCCATAAGAACTAACACGACCTTTCGGAATCTGTCTAACCACATCAAAAACGTCTTCAAAAAAACTATATTCTTTTGGAGCTGTTGATTTTATTTTTGATTCCATATTTTATTTTCTAAAAGCAAACTTTTTTTCGGTTCAGGTACAGCCTCGTAATTATACGGACAATGCTTACAACCATTGCCGCAGCAGAAACCTTTATTCAAATGATATACTTCTGTGAGTACAATAAAGCCTTCATCATTGTAATAAAAATCCACACCTTCTGTAAGCTTATTGTTCATAGTAGAAAAAGAAAATTAAAAAGTAAAAATTCAAAAATTATGTAGATATGTTTTTGATTCAACGCAACGTCCCTTTACGGAGACATTGCTAAGAACGCCAAACAAGCGAAGCGACCAAACGCCAAACTATAAACATATTATCCCTCCCTTTGTTCAGTCTCTTTCAGCAATTCCTGCAACTCATCATCTTTGTCTACAATTACATCCGGCAAAGAAAACCGAAGATAAAATATTTTATTGCTTCCAGCAATATCCAGGTTTTCGTAATGAGTTTTTATTTTAAGGCGCTCGTCAATTACAGATTGAGCATATACATCATCGCATGATTCATGTAAAATAAGTCCATACATATTCGCCACTTTAAGTGTGAAATGGTATAAATCTGGAGAATCGGTTTTTAAATGAATACTACCATTTTTTGCAAGAACTTTTTGATAGAGCCTCAAAAATCTTGGATGTGTCAATCTTTTCTTAGCGCGTGATGTTCGCAATTGAGGATCGGGAAATGTAATCCAGATTTCTTTCACTTCATTTGGATTAAAATATTCAGGCAACATTTCGATTTGAGAGCGTAGAAATTTCGCATTAGGTAAAGGCAATTCCAAAGCTTTTTTTGCACCCAGATACATTCGATTTCCTTTCACATCTACACCAATAAAATTTTGACCGGGAAACTGCTGCGCTAACCCAACAGCATATTCTCCTCTACCGCAAGCCAATTCCAGCACAATCGGATTTTCATTTTCGAAAATCACCTTCCATGTACCGGCAATTTCTTTCGGATATTCAAAAACATTTGACAGTTCTTTTATCTGTGAAAAACGAAGAAGTTTTTTTTGTCCCATACGGCCGCAAAGGTAGAAGAAAAGAGGGTAGGTAGATGCTGGATGGTGGATACTGGATAAGATAGATAGGCTGGATAGACCAACAAAACACAATCAGCTTCCCCCCTTGGGGGATTGAGGGGGCTTTAGTTCTCAGCAATGTCTCCTGCAAGGGACGTTGCGTAGTTTCGTATAGATAATAAATAAGGATAAACATCAAAACACAATCAGCTTCCCCCTTGGGGGATTGAGGGGGCTTTCACTTGCTACATATTTTCATTTGGTTTACTTTTACAATCTACTGTTATCATTTTATGCCAAATTATTTAGAGCTTTTTAGTGTTTTGCTTGTTGGGCTTTTCACCACATCATCATCCATGCTTGGTGCAGCGATCGGATTATATACGTCTTTATCTAAAAAATTGATTGCAGGAATATTGGCATTTGCTGCTGGTTCGCTAATCGGTTCTTTGGTGATTGACCTTGCTTATAAAGGTGCCATTGAATTGCACCACAAGGGATTCAAACTAAATCATGCCTGGTTGTTTATTGCATCTGGATTTGGTTTAGGTTCTGTCATTTATTTATTCTCTTCCTTGTATCTTGAAAAAAGAGGTGCTGCTGTCAGACGACCTACCCAATTCAAGGAATTTGCGATGGCGCTGAAATTTGAAAAAACAAAGGAAATGGTTGGTTTGCTTTCTAATTGTGAATTATTACATCACCTTCCTGTAGAAGCCATTGAAAACATTTTACCTATGGTAAAGGAAAAATCGATTAAGCCTGGTGAAGTTTTGTTTAAAGCTGGAGATCCTTCAAAAGCACTATACATTGTTGTTCGCGGAAAGTTGGAAGTAATTGCCGATTCAACAGATCTTCAATCCGAATCCGGTAAAATAATTGCCAACCTTGAATCGGGTGCAACTTTTGGTGAGATGGGTTTGCTTAGTGGAGGAAACCGAACTGCTACCATCAGCAGTAAGGAAGGAGCAGATTTGTTGGAAATTGGAAGCGAAGATTTTAAAAAACTAGTTGCCTCAGACCACAACATAGAAAAGGCAGCTTTGCATTTAAGTCATGAACGTTCCATTCAAAATTTAAGCATAGAAGGAATCAACTCTTCTGCTTGGGCAAAAGTAGCCATGCATAACCTTGAACACATTACCAAATCAGAAAGCAATAAAATGCTGGTAGATGCAGCTAATTCAAAAGGTGCTGGTATGGCGATTGTTCTTGGAAATATTTTGGATACCATTCCGGGTTGTTTGGTCATTGGAGCAGGGTTTCATGGTTTTGGCAACATGTCTGTTACTTTAATGCTGGGTATGTTTTTGGGAGGGATACCCGAAGCCGCGGTGAGTGCTTCTATGCTTACAAAAGCGGGTTATAATAAGAAATTTATTTTCGGCGTTTGGTCCTTGGTATTGATTGTTGGAATGTTAGCTGCGGTTGCCGGAAAACAATTTATCGGCAATTCGGATTCTCTCCTTGCTGTTTTTTTTGAAGCCGTTGCCGGAGGTGCGGTGTTGGCGCTGGTTTCTCATACCATGATTCCCGAAGCTATTCATGAAGGCGGTTCAAAAGCAGTACTCCCAACGGTAGCAGGATTTTTGTTAGCGCTGTTTTTTGCCATGAATGAAGTTTATGGATAATTTATCCAGAGAGATTTTTTCAACACCACTTATTTTTAAAATCGATCACAAAAGCAACAATCCAAAAATATTTCATTAAAAAATGTATGGAAAAATTTAGGGGATATAATTTTTGCTAAAAATGATGATTACTGATGTGAAAATGAGTCTAACCGAAGTACTTAAATTACTATTTGTAACTGTATCGTCAGGTCAAAGCTGACAAGTGAGTTATGAAAGATGAGTTTATTTCAATACCAACATTGAGGTACTCACTTATTATTACGGGAAGCACTAACAATCGTTTGAAAAACTAAAAATATAACTTCGTAGCCGAAAAAATTTCGTGCATTCGTGGTTATACCAACAAAAAACCCTCACAACTCACGCTGCAAGGGCTTCTGTAAAATAAAAACCTGCTGTAGGGGAAGGGATCGAACCTTCACGAGGCAGTTAGCTATAACACAAAGTTTCGGTGGTCGACCCCGGTCACTTTATTGTTTCCAACAAAGTGGCTCTATGTTACGTTTATCCTGTTGTCCTCACCCCCGAGACAAGGGGGCATGTCTGCCAAGAATTTCATCACCCCACAATATTTACGATATAAAAGCTATCGTTAAGAACTTAATGTCCTAAAACTAATTAAAACAAGAATAATTTGATAATAATTTAAAATAAATTTTGAAATTATAGAAAAAATCGAAATATTTGCACATTAATTTAAAACATTACTAAAATAAGAAATAAAAATGGCCTCTAAATTAAATCTTGACAAACTCGATCTGCAAATCATAGAAGCTATGATGGACAATGCAGAAATTTCTTACGCCGAACTGGGAAAGAAACTTTTTGTAAGTGGCGGCACCATACACGTGAGAATCAAAAAACTGCAGGAATTTAAGATTGTTAAAGGCACAAGACTGAATGTAGACTTGAAGCTTTTGGGTTATGATATCACTGCATTTATTGGAATTTATTTAGAAAAGAGTTCTTTATATGATAGCGTAGCAAAAGAGTTGATGAAAATTCCAGAAATTGTAAGATTGAATTATATCACCGGAAATTATAGCATGTTTCTTGAAATAGTTTGTAAAGACATTACACAACTTAGATTTGTCTTACATGATGAACTTCAAAAAATAAAAGGAATTGAAAGAACAGAAACTTTTATTTCTCTTGAAGAAGGTTTCAACAGAAATGTTCCTGTGGCTCCTAAATCATAATTCATTATTCTGCTTTAACATCAAAGGCATCTCTTAAACCATTGCCTAATAAATTGAAGGCAAGTACCAGCAGCATGATAGCAATGCCTGGTATTAACGCGAGCATTGGTTTATTTGAAATAATAAAAGTATAGTTTTCTTTAATGATTAATCCCCAGCTTGGCTGTGGTGGCTGAATTCCGATTCCTAAAAAACTAAGCCCGGCTTCTATAATAATTGCTGATGCAAAAATACTTGCAGCGATAACCATAAGCGGGCCGATGATGTTTGGCAGAATATGTTTAATAATAATTCTCGCATCACTGAATCCCATTGTTCTCGCTGCCTGAACATATTCAAGATCTCTTAACGACATTACCTGACCACGAACCAATCTTGCCACACTGATCCACATGGTTAGTCCAACGGCCATAAAAATCTGCCAAAATCCTTTACCAAATGCGATAGTAAAAGCAAATACTAATAACAGTGTTGGAATACTCCAGATTACATTTATCAGCCACATGATTGCTTCGTCTGTATAACCACGATAGTAACCGGCTAATGCACCGAGTGTAATGCCAATAAGCAGCGCAACCAGAACGGCAATAAATCCTACTGCCAAGCTTACCCTGGTTCCAATAATCATTCTGCTTAAAATATCCCTGCCAAAAGCGTCGGTTCCCAATCGATACTTTTTGATGACGATATATTTACTTAACTCCAATGGTTTGTTTTCGGTAATAAAATTTATATCATAATGCTGTAGGAGGGAAGTGTCTTCATCAACATATTTTTCAACCATCAAATCATTTTGTTTAACCCGATAATTTTTAATGGGAATAAAAACAAATGGTGATACTGAACCATAAAGAAGGGTATTAATAAAACTTGTTTCGGAGTAGTTAGCATTCTTCAGTTTCAAAAACAACTGTTCGTATCCTGGTGCTTTTGCCTGTATTTCCAAAGTCTGTAAATCTGCATACGGACTGCTGTCGGGCGCAATAAAGTAACCGAAAATGGCAATCAGAATCGAAAAGATTATTACAAACAAACCAAAGAGAGAAGGTTTGTTTTTTTTAAAACGTCTCCAGATATCTTTCCAAAATGTAGTTTCATTTTGCGACATGTTGAAAGTTACAATTATTCAATGATTTATTATTTTAGTTTTCTTCCCTTCCAGTGATAAGTACCAAATTTTCCAAACCACCCGGCAATTACTGTATATAAAATATGAAAAGGTTGAAATAATGGAAACAACCATAACATTTGCTGATTACCGAAAAAACGGGAAACAGGGTAGAGAAATAAAAGTTCGGCGGCGGTTTTGACGAAAAGAAAAATCAAAAATATTTTTGAAATGTTGAATGTTGAATGTTGAATATTAAATATAAATCTGCCAAAAAAAAGAGAACCTAATAAAAAAAGCAAAATGACATTTACAAGATAAACAAGAAACAACACAGGAAATAACGACTTGTCTTCATACTTATCAGCTTTGCTGGCCCAGCGAATTCGCTGATTGATAAAATCAGAAATGCTTTTTTCTGCCTGTGTTTCTACAATTACCTCTTTTGATTTTAAATAAAGAATTCGGTCTTTATATTTTTTCGAAATCTTATGCATCAGCAACATGTCGTCTCCGCTAGCAATATGGTCAATGCCTTTAAAACGATTCACTTCATAAAAAACTTTTTTGGTGTAAGCTAAATTTGCGCCATTACACATCCCATGTATTTTTTTATATACAGCCGCTGCCGTTATTCCTTGCAAGCTCATAAAATCTAGGGCTTGAAATGTTCCTAAAAAAGAATCATTTTTTTTAATAGATACGGGCATTACAATCATTTCGGGATGATAAAGTTCATAATAAGCTGCGATTGTTTTCAACCATGTCGTTTTCATTGTGCAATCTGCATCTGTAGTAATTATAAGGGCTCCTTTAGCCATTTCAATTCCCATTTCAATTGCCCTTTTTTTATAGGCAACAAAATTATTCTCATCACTTTGTTCATTAATTGAAATCAGCTGTAAATGCTCGCTGACAAACGGCGACGCTAACTTTATAGTATCATCTGTTGAGTGATCATCCACAATAATAATCTCAAATAAATGAGAAGGATATTCCTGATTTTGAATAGCGTTTATTATTGATAAAATATTTTGTGCTTCATTTCTTACAGGAACAATTACGGTGATGAAGGTATTAAAATGCTCATCACCTTTCGTAACGGGAACAAAGTCTGATATTGCTTTCCATCCGATTCGATAATAAATCAAAAGGCAGCAATAACAAAAAATAAGGAAAGCAGTAAAAATTAAAATAATCAATACCATAATAAATGATGACAAGCTAAAGCAAATTTTCTTAAACTTTACTGTTATCTAAAACAAAAATAATTATTTACCAATGAATCAATTAACTAACTTTATAAAGCAACATATTTATCCCGGATAAAATTCTACAAATACAAATTTCGTATCATGAACACCGACGCTAAAACCACTCAGCCAATTAATGGAGGCGAATGGCTTATCAAGGAAAGTTATACTGCAGAAATATTTACTCCAGAAGATTTTAATGAAGAGCAACTGATGGTGAGGGATATGTGTGCTCAGTTTCTGAATACAGAAGTTATTCCTGTTGTAAACAGAATAGATAATATGGAAACTGGTTTAATGTCTTTATTGATTACAAAAGCCGGGGAGCAAGGGTTGCTGGGTATTTCGGTTCCTGAGCAATATGGAGGATCGGGAAAAGATTTTATTACATCTACGCTGGTGAACGAAGGATTGGGTGGCGGATTTTCATTTAGTGTTGCTGTTGCTGCTCACACAGGCATTGGCACTTTACCCATATTATATTTTGGTACAGAAGCACAAAAGCAAAAATATATTCCAAAACTGGCTTCGGGCGAATGGAAAGCTTCATACGGATTAACAGAACCCAATAGTGGAAGCGATGCACTGAGTGCAAAGTCTTCGGCAGTACTTTCGGCAGATGGGAAAAATTATATTTTAAACGGACAGAAATGCTGGATTACTAATGGCGGATTTGCTGATGTGTTTACTGTTTTTGCAAAAATTGACGGCGATAAGTTTACGGCATTTATTTTAGAGAAAGGACTGGAAGGTTTTACACAAGGTCCAGAAGAACATAAAATGGGAATTAAAGGATCATCAACGGTACAATTATATTTTCAGGATTGTAAAGTGCCGGTAGAAAATGTATTGGGTGAAATTGGAAAAGGGCACATCATTGCTTTTAATATTTTAAATATTGGTCGATTGAAATTATGTGCAGCCGTTTTGGGTGCAGGCAAAATGTCGTTGAATGCTTCTATAGAATATGCAAAGGCAAGAGAACAATTCAAAATGCCTATTGCCAGTTTTGGAGCAATTAAATACAAACTCGCTGAGATGGCTATACGAATTTGGGTATGCGATAGTTCGTTATTCAGAACAGCAAAATGGATTGATGATAAAGAGAAAGAATTATCGGCATCAGGAAAACCTTTCAGCGAATCATTGCTTGGGGCAGCCGAAGAATATGCAATAGAATGCGCGATGCTCAAAGTAGAAGGCAGCGAGGTGGTAGATTATGTTGTTGACGAAGGTGTGCAGATTCACGGTGGAAATGGTTTCAGCGATGATTATATGATCAGTCGCGCATACAGAGACAGTCGTATCAACAGAATATTTGAAGGAACCAATGAGATCAATCGATTACTCACTGTAGATATGATGCTCAAACGAGCCATGAAAGGAAAGCTGGATTTGATGACACCGGCAATGAACGTTTCAAAAGAGCTGATGAGTATTCCGGAATTTGGAAATGAAGAGGAAGCGCCTTTTGCTGCTGAAAAGAAGGCCGTTCTGAATATGAAAAAATCGGTGTTGATGGTTGCAGGCGCTGCTGTTCAAAAACTCATGATGCAATTACAGCAGGAACAGGAAATTATTATGAACATAGCAGATATGGCTTTGCTTACTTTTAATGCCGAAAGCTCATTGCTCAGATTAATTAAAATATCAAAATCAAAAGGAGTGGAACATACTCAGATAGAAAGCGATATTTTTAATTGTTATTTGTCTGATGCCATTGATCAATTAAACAAGGCGGGTAAAGAAGCGTTGAATGGATTTGCAGAAGGGGATGAATTACGTATGATGTTACTGGGTTTAAAAAGATTTACCAAAACACCACCATTTAATAGCAAAGAAGCCAGAAGAAGAATTGCAGACAAATTAATTACCGAAAACCATTATTGTTTTTAATCTTTCAAAAAAATACATGATCAAAAAAATTTTCTTTCTTACGTTGATGCTTTCATTCTCGAAACTATCATTTTCTCAAAATGAAACCGCATTCATCAGATTAACAGATCCATTGGACGAATTCAATACATCAACAACAGCTCAGAAGTTTATTATTGGCAGCACCTGCAAATCATGTATGATTAATATTAATGAACAAGGAGCAAGGGTTTATGCAACAGGAGCATTTGTCTTTGAATTAAAATTATCTGAAGGGGTGAATGAATTTACAATTAAAGCCTATTCGCCATCCGGAAGTACTGCAATAAAAAAAATCCAATACACCTATACTCCTCCCAAACGCGAAGAACCAGTAAGATCAATTTCCATTGAGCGCATACAAACTCTTCCCGAAGGAGATTTATTATTAAAACCCGGAGACGCTATTTCATTTAGAGTAAAAGCACTCACAGGTTGTGCGCTTAGAGTTATTGGCAACACTCCGCTTTATGAAATGCCTGATTCTGTTACCAAAGGGATGAGTGGTATTTATCAGGGAAAATATATTATTCAACCAACAGATGTGTTTAATAATAAAAAAATATCGGTTATACTCACCGCAGTTGATGGAACAACCGTTATTAAAGAAACCAATAGTTCATTTTCTGTGATGTCTGCTTTAGTCCCTGATATAATAATGACAAAAGGAAGACTGGCACATTTGGAATATGGATTGGGAGATGACAGACTGGGAGGCGCAAAGATTGGATATATAGATAGTTTGATTCCATTAAAAGTTGTTGGCAAAGTAGGCACTCATTATAAAGTAAGGCTTTCCCCATCAAGAACAGCATATATTCCGGATGAGTTGGTTACAGAAATGCCCATTGGTACTTTCGCTCCATCTTCACTTACAGGAAAACTAAAGCTGTTTGGGAATGCGGAATATGATTATGTACAACTACAATTATTTTCCAGATTGCCATATCAGTCGTTTCAACAAACGGATCCTTCAAAAATTGTAGTAGATGTTTTTGGTGCCACTAATAATACCAATTGGATAGATCAGCTTGAAACAGCCGAAGAAGTAAAGAAATTAGAATATGAACAAATTGCGGATGATATTTTCAGAATAACAATTTCTTTAAAACATCATCAGCATTGGGGTCATCGTATTTATTATGAAGGGAATAATCTTATTATAAAAATCAAACAGCAGCCTGAAAGTTTATCGCTGAAGGAATTAACTATTGCCATTGATGCTGGACATGGAGGCTCAAACACAGGAGCTGGAGGCGCTACCGGTGTTGCGGAAAAAGATATTACGATGCAGCTGAGTTTAAAATTAATGAGAGCACTGGAAAAGCTGGGAGCAAATATAATCATGACCAGAATGCAAGAAGAGTTTGTTGATAATAAAGAACGTATTTTGTTTTACAGAGACAGTACTCCGGATTTATTATTAAGTATTCATTTAAATTCATCGGCTGATCCTTTAAGAGTAGATGGAACAAGTACTTTTTACCGTTATGAAGGCTTTAGGCCTTTAAGTCATGCGATATATAAAAGAATGCTCGAGTTGGATTTGAATGAATATGGAAATAATGGTTCTTTCAATTTTATGTTGAATAGTCCAACCGAATACCCCAATGCGCTGATAGAAACTTTGTTTTTGAGTAGTCCTGAAGAAGAGATGAAAATACTGGATGATGATTTTCAGGATAAGATGGTAGGTAAAATTGTGGAAGGGCTGAAGGATTTTTTGAATCAGTGCAAACAATAGGCCGTTCAAAAGGTTCAATAAGTTTAAAAGTTCAAAAGGGTTGATTACTAACAGGTTTCTCGATTTTAAAATAAACCTCTTGAACTAATTGAACCTCTTGAACCTTTGTAACATTAAATTACACCAATCTCATAATCATAGGTTGCAGAAAATAACAGAATAAGGTAATCAGAATAATACAAACCCAGTTCAGCACAAATCCGGTTTTAATCATGTCTTTCATTTTGATATGACCGCTTGCAAATACGATGGCGTTGGGTGGTGTACCCATGGGCAACATGCTGGCGCAACTGGCTCCCAAAGTCATTGGAATACCTAACAACAAAGGATCCATATGTAATGAAATCGCAACAGAAGATATTACTGGCGCCATTACAATAACCTGAGCCACATTACTCATTACTTCACTTAAAAATACGGATGCTGTTGTTACAATAAAAATCATTATTAAAGTATTTCCTGTAGAGTACGAAGCCAGATAATTTCCAAATTGTTCCATGAGCTTTGCATCTTCAAGAGATTTTGCCAAAGCAATACCACCACCAAATAAAATAAGTATTCCCCATGCCATTTTTTTAGTATCTGGCCACTCCAGTAATTGTATTTTTTTATTTTCAATTTTATT
>CALQSB010000023.1 GCA_943333125.1 Chitinophaga pinensis | reverse complement strand
TCCTGGAGGGCCATCAAGTGTGGTAATATTTGGATAGTTACAATTGTATTGTACTCCAATTGACTGACCACAAGTATTTTCAACATCTAAGTAAGCATACCCCCAATGACCTCTTCTCACACAATCTGCGGTAGTGAATTCTAAATACATAGTTCTGCCGGCATAAGCCCTGAGGCTTATAAAAGCTGATGCCCATGGTTTATATATTACAGAAGTATCAACAGTAGATCTGGCAAAACCAGGAAGATTAGACGTTGAAATATATTCAAAGGAAGCGCAATCAACGTATCGGTTAGACGCAGAGTCAAACAACTTAGCCGTAAAACGTGGCTGAGACCAGGTAGTATGACCAGGATCCTGAAATACCACAGCATAATCGTATTTAATAGAAAAATTACTGTCATTTTGCGGAACACGGATAGTATATGAAATACGTTCTGCCTGTGCACCGATATTTGTGTTGCCTAATTTTACAGCAAAATTGCTTCCATCAGGAGGGTTGGTTGGGAATAATCCAAAGAAGTCAACCGCAGAAGGAATTGCCCTTGTAACAATTCTATGTCTGTTTGCAACTGGTCCGGACAATGCTACTGTAACTACGTTAGTATTTCCAACAGAATCTACCGTTCCCGTATAACATCTCCAGTTTGTAAAATTCCCAAATTCAAAAGTTAAATTGTCAGGGCAATTCGCCGTTACGTTATTATTTTGAATGGGATTAGTTCTTTGGAAAGTTGTGGCTGTGGAATCAGCAGTAATTTGATCATACATTATACGGCCATCCGATTGTATGTGTCCTTTTTTTCCATTTTTAGAAATAAGGATGACTCCATTTTTAATACCATAACAAATATCAATATTCAACTCTGTTAAGTTGATTCCTGTTTTATTTATTTTAAACCATTTTTTATTTTGATAAACTATAGTAAAATCTTCAACGAAATCATAAACGATTTCATAATTCATTGGGATTACAACCAAACCTCTTTCATTGACAAATCCCCATTTATCGTCTTTTTCAACAGCGGCCAGATGATTCGAGAAATTTCTTGCCCCATCAAATACAGGATTAGAGATAGATGTACCTGAATTATTGATAAATGTGAATTTATTTCCTTTTAAAACTCTTGAAAATCCATTGATTGCTGGTTCCGTCTCATCCCATGGAGAATTATTGATGATTCGTGCTGATTGCTCAGAAAGAATCCTTCTTGGATTTGTATTTTGTCCTGACGCAAATTGGCCAAGCAAAAGTATCAGGATGGGTAAAAGTTGTTTCATCGGCGTTTAGGATTCGACCATTAAGCAGGTCGGGTTATAGGATATTATTATAACGCCGGATGTTATAATTTATTTTACAGAATAAAAAATTGAGGGATTTCGCGCTTTAAATACGTAAATAACCTTAGTAAGGTTACGTATAAAGTGGTCTAAAAGCATTTAATAAATGACTTTTTTTAGTCATTTTATTGATATGTAATATTTATTTAAAATCAGTATTTTTTAAAACGAATTGATTTTAAAATTATTGTTTAAGTCTTTATGACAAAAAAATAGCCTCGTAAAACAAGGCTATTTAATTAAAGAAAATAAAGTATTCTTATTTCTTGTTTTTATATTTATTTATATAATAATCATATCCATCTTTTCCTAATAAATCTATCAGCATTGTTGATTTTAAAGATTCTAAATCTTTTTTTCTCGCTGCCTGAGTTGATTTATCATCACTTGAAATATATTTCTCCTTCTCTCCTACTGCATTTTCGATTTCTGTTATTTTAGTAAGATTATACTTAATCAGAGAATTTAATTTTTCTTCTTTAATTTGACTTTCTGATACAACAATATTTTCTGTAATTGTTTCTGTATTAGAATACTCCAAAGTCTCTACTGCAGGTGTTTTTGAACTGGTTTTAATTGACTCACTTGATTGCTGCGTTTTATTTTTTTTACTTGTATTTGTCTGAGCGAATGAACTACTCATCAGTAAAAAAAATGCACTGGTAAAAAGAATTTTATTTTTCATTTCAAAAATTTTAAAAGTTATTATTACAGATTATCAATTCTTGATTCAATTACAGCTTGAGTTCCAGCTGATACTTTCGACAAAATATCATATCCAGTTTCTTGTTCAATAAAATCAACTGAATTTCTGTAAGTCTTCCAATCGCTGTTTACATTATCATTATTAGGAATTACTATACTGATTACTCTTGTGTTGCTTGTTACTCTGTTTAAATCATTGGATCCATTTGACAATACTACAATAACTTTCCAAAGTGTTGAAGGAACGGTAATTCTGCCATTATCAATTATCGTTGATAAACCACCTGATGTTGTGGTTCCACCTTCTCCATAAGAACCAGCGATAATATACAATTCACTTCCAGACTGAACTAATGATCTGCAATAATTCTCCAAACCTGCCCAGGTAACCTGATTATTCTGAGGTGCCTGAGGTATAATATTTGTCATTAGAAAAGTTGAAGAATTTGCTGCGATTGAAGAAGTTCTGTCTGATGACGGACACATATGTCCTCTGTCGAAACCTGAACCGGTATAACTGGTGTTTTCTACTTTATACCAGTCTGATGGCAAGTTAGGGTTTCCTCTAAAATCATCTTGTCTGCTTACTGAACCAAAATCAGTTGCGGCTACATGCCAGCTCACCCAATTAGAAATACCTCTGTCTCTGTTATATGAAACGGAATAATAGTTTTCTTTTAAAAGATAATTTCCGAAATCAGCCACATTTGTAGTCGCATTACTGGGGTTTCCCATTACTAATGTACTGTCTGTAGCACTTGTTGGTGGTGCAACGGGAGGAACAATTACAGGGTTGTCAACAGGATTTGTTGTTTGAACTAAGATACTGTCTTTAGAACAAGAAGAAAATAAAACTACTGTTACTAAAAGTAAATACGTTAAACTGTTTTTTATCATAACATTTTTTTTTGTTTATCTCAAAATGAGCAACTGCAAAAGCAGGTTCCAAAACTACACATTTGTTTCCAAAATTGGTATATATTGCTTAAATCTGTTGATCAAATCAATTTTTTAGTGCATCTGACGTTTTCTAATAACAATTCGTTATACTTTAATTATTAAAAAAGTGGCGATAATTATATTAATTTTATTTGCCTATGAAAAAAGCACTTAACTCTACGCTATTACTTATTTTTCTGAATTTGATGTTGCAAGCTCAAAATATTACCGGTAGCTGGGAGGGAATTATGATTGATGAATATTTTAAGATGAATGTAGTTCAAAGCAAAAATGAACTTTGTGGTTATACTTATGATGTTGTTTTAGATAGCAGAAAAAGTCATTGCAAATCTTATTTTCTGGGTAAATACAATAAATCCTCAAAAATGTGGGTAATTACAGGCACACATTTTATTGAAAACAGCGGAGATCATGTGTTAATGACCATCAGGCTTTGGCGGGTAGGAAACACTGAAAACAATATTCTGCGTGGCAATGTTTCTACCAGCTCAGCTTTTACCGACCTTTTTGGATTAGAAACCGGGGACAATTTCTGGCTGCGCAAAGTTTCAAATATTCCAGAGAAACTTCCAGGAAATAGCCCAACTTGTTTTAATGTTAATCCTGAACCAACTTTGAAAAAAGAACCTATTAAGTCAGTAACAAAGCCCCATTTAAAAAAAGACATTCCAAAAAAATCTTTAAATAAACCTTCGGTCAAACTCGATTCTGCAAAATTAATTATAGATAACAAAAATCCTGTTTCTTCAATTGAATCAGCAGACAACAATTATTCTGATTCTGAATTAATTTCGGAAATGAATACCCGAAAGAAAAATACGGTGTCAACATTAAAAATTGATGACAAAAATATTCAAATTAAACTCTATGATAATGGCAGTATAGATAACGACACGGTAAGTATATTTTTTAATGGCAAGCTGCTTAAATATAAGCAAAGACTAACCGAAGAGCCTATTGTTTTAAATATCAAAATAGAAGACACTGCTAAAATTAACGAGCTCATTATGTTTGCCGACAATCTGGGTTCTATCGCTCCAAACACAGCGCTGATTGTAGTTACAGCTGGCAAAAAAAGATTCGAAATCCATTCCAGCAGCAATCTGAATGAAAATGCAGTTTTGTTAATTGAATATGATCATGATAAAAAGCAAATTAAGTCAATTCAATAAAAAATCACAATCCAATTTTCTCATTCACAATTTTAAGAATAAGGGCTTCCGTTTCAATTGCGCTGTTTTCTATCTCATGGCCTTTCTTAACTATTGTAGATACAAATACTTTGTCATCATAACCAGCTGCATTTATCCGAACATTCATAAAAGCTCCCATTACAGCGGATCTTGCACATAAAGCACCTACACCAGCATCTGAAACAGAATTAGGATTACCTGTTTCTGCCATAGCTTTTATTACTTCCATACTTTCCAAAGAAAGACTCATTACTTTGAATGGAATTTCAATTGCATATTTTGTAGCCTCCTGAATAGCCAGTTTTCTTGAGGCTTTTTCTGCTTCGTTTCCTTTTGGTAAACCAAAGGCCGTCATGATTTTATTAAAAGCATTCGTGTCTTCGTCTACAAGTCCCAGTAATTGATCTTTGATTTTCTGACCTTTTTCTGCCCATGTACTGAACTCTTCCCATCTTTCATCCCAGCCTTGTTTATGAGAAGATAAATTGGCCACCATTGTAGCCAAAGAAATTCCCAGGGCACCTGAATATGCCGCTATAGAACCTCCACCGGGTGCCGGACTTTCGCTTGCCGTTTCATCAGCAAAATCAGCTAACGACAAATGCACTAATTTTTTATTTTTGTTATCGGCAAGCATGTATTCGATGATTCTTTCTTCAGGATTGAAAGGACTTAATTCATCCAGGCTCATTGATTTGATGGCAATTTTAATAAGTTCTTTTTCACTTACTCCGATTGATCGTTGTTGTTTTTGTAAAAAATATTTTCCAGCGTCAGTCATTGCTTTCAAAGGAATGAGCCCAACCAATTCACTTCCGGTAACTCTTATTCCTCTTTGATCTGCTTTTTTGCAGGCTTCATCAAAAGCAATGTGAACAGGTGTTACATTGATGTTTGTAAGATTGATTGAAATCTGAGCAATACCATATTCTTCGATAAACCAGCCGATTGCTTTTACACTTTTCAAACTACCTGGAATGTTTATTGGTTTTCCATTTTCATCATTTACTATTTTTCCATTAACCTTTTTTACTCTCCCGGCTTCTCTGATATCAAAAGCAACAGCATTTGCTCTTCGGGTGGATGTGGTATTGAGATTTACATTATAAGCTACTAAAAAATCCCGAGCACCAATGACCGTTGCGCCTCTTTTAGCATCAAATACAGCAGGCCCAAAATCGGGTTTCCATTCTGGAAGGGTAATTTTTTTTGCAAACCCTTCATACTCTCCTGTTCTAATGATGGAAAGATTACTTCGCTCTTTATTGGGTTGCGCGGATTCATATAAATAAACAGGAATGTTCAATTCGTTTCCTACTCTAAGCGCTAATTGTTGAGCAAAGGCAGCCGTTTCTTCCATGGTGATATTTGCAATTGGAATAAATGGGCAAACATCAGTGGCACCCATTCTTGGGTGCTCACCTTTATGCTTAGACATATCAATTAATTCACCTGCTTTTTTAATGGCTCTGAATGAGGCTTCAATTACAGCACTAGGTTCTCCTATCATTGTAACCACCGTTCTGTTTGTAGCTTTTCCGGGATCAACATTTAATAGTCTTACGCCTTCAACGGATTCGATCTGATCGGTAATCTGCTTGATAATATTCAGATCATTGCCTTCAGAAAAATTTGGAACACATTCAATTAACTGTTGCATAACTCCTTTTTTAATACTTATAAATTTAAATAATCACTCCATTAATCATTACCTTTTCAATATTATTATGTGCAAAGGCATAAGGCAAATAAGCCAATGAAGAAATCGGTTTTGTAAAAATAAAATTAGCTTTCTTACCGATCATAATACTTCCCAATTCTTTTTCCACTTCCATCGCATAAGCGGCATTGATTGTTGCGGCATTAATTGCTTCTTCAGGCAGCATTTTCATTTGTATACAACTTAATGAAACCACAAAATTCATATTACCACTTGGAGATGAACCCGGATTGAAATCACTGGCAATTGCAATCGCACAGCCCGAATCAATTAATTTTCTTGCTGGCTGAAATGGCATCCTTAAAAAGAAAGCGGCTGTTGGAAGCAAGGTTCCTATAGTATCAGAGCCCGACAGATCAGCAATATCTTTTTCTGTCATAGTTTCCAGATGATCTACAGAAATGGCATTCAAGTTAATTGCCGCCTGAATTCCGCCAATGCTGTTAAGTTGATTTATATGCAACTTTGGCTTTAACCCTAATTGTTGGCCTGCTTTACAAATTCGGATCATTTCCTCTGCTGAAAAGAATCCCGTTTCACAAAATACATCAATATAATCAGCGAGATTTTCATTCGCAATTACGGGGAGCATATCGTTGATAATAGCATTAATGTATCCTTCATGATCTTCTTTATAATACATCGGATAAGTATGTGCACCCAGAAAAGTAGATTTGATCGTTATCGAAGATTTCTCTTTTAATTTCTTTATCACCCTCAGCATCTTCAGTTCTGATTCAACCGTTAAGCCATAGCCGCTTTTTATTTCTATCGCTCCTGTTCCTAAATGTGATAATTCATTCAATCTTTTCCATGCATCATTGAAAAGTTGATCCTCACTGGTATTATTTAATTTATTAGCAGAATTTAAAATACCCCCACCTTTAGCCGCAATTTCAGCATAACTCAACCCATTAATTTTATCAACGAATTCGCTTTCTCTACTGCCGGAAAACACCAGATGTGTATGACTGTCGCACCAGGTTGGTAACACAAATTGCCCGGTTGCATCAATTTCATTTTCCGGACTGGTAATTTTATCATTGATCAAATCCGTCATTTTTCCTATGTCTGTAATAATTCCATCCTCAATAATTAAATACGCATTTTCAATGCAAGGAAGCATGGATAAACTGGCACCCCTCAATAATTCGTTTTTACTTCGAACATTAACCAGACAGGCAATATTTTTTATTAAGATCGTCATCAATGATTCACTTGATTTAATTTGATATATACTTTACAGTTGTTCCCACAATTGCTTGCTGAAAAATTCAAGTCCGGGGTCGCGGGCCCCCATTAATAATAACACACAATTATCCGTCAAATGTGGTCTGACTGCTTTCAGTAAATCGTTTCTGTCTTCTATGAAAAAAGCTTTTTTACCTGAAGCTGCAATTTCTTTTATTAAATCATTGGCAGAGATATCTTTTGTTGCAGTCCCTCCTGCATAAAATATTTCACTCATCCAGAGCTCATCATCATCTCTTAATACTTTTACAAACTCATGTATAAAATCATTTTTCAAAAATCGTGTTGGGCCATAACCATGAGGTTGAAACCAGGCAATTACTTTTGGGGCAATGTACTGACAAGCTTCTATAGATGCTGCACATTTAACCGGGTTGTGTGCATAATCATCTATGACATATACGCCATTTTTTTTGCCCAGCAGTTGATGTCTGCGATAAATGCCTTCATATTTATTTAGGGCTTTTGCACTGGTGTCAAGGTTAATTCCGAGTTGGGAGGCCACAGAAACTGCAGCAACGGCATTCTCCATATTATGACGACCAACTGTATTCATTTCAAAATGCTGTTCTTTTATTTTGAATGAAATATTCAAACCAGTCTGCTGGAAATTTTCTGCTATAAATCCGGCTAATATGTTTTGATCAGTAGAAAAATCAACAGCAGTATTAGCGGATAATCCTGCGGTTAGTTTATTGCAACGGTTGACGATAAAAATTTCTTTTGTATTTTTTTTAAAAGTGGTAAAAATAGAAATGAGTTCTTCTATTTCCTGATGATCTTTATCAATATTCAGCAGTAATCCAATTTCAGGAGTGTATTGTACAATTGATCCATCACTTTCATCCGCTTCTATAATTAACCATTCGCCTTTACCTACATGAGCGTTGCCAATCTTGCCTTCTTTAATAATGCTCACCAATCCGGCTCCACTTATTATACTGGGATCTGTTCCTGCTTGTTTCAAAATATCAAAAAGCATGGCACTTGTTGTACTCTTTCCTGATGTTCCACCTACAGCAATTGTTTTCTTGCTTTTAGCGATAATGGCGAGTAACTCACTTCTTTTAATTATGGGGATGGATAAAGATTTTGCTTTTTGAACTTCCGGAACAGAATCTTCAATCGCTGTAGAAACAACTACAAGATCTGTATTGGAATTAATTCCCGAACCATCCTGTAAAAAACAATGTACTCCTTCTTTTTCCAGTTTATCTCTGGTATCATTAAATTCACCTGATATGAAGTATCGGTCACTTCCTCCGGTATATTTTCCTACGCCCGATAAATATTGAGCAATAGCGCTCATTCCTGTACCTGCAACACCTATAAAAAATACATTTTCAAATTCATCAATTGAACTGATCATTTGTTTCAACTTTCTTTTTAAATTAATATAGTTTTTTCAGCACTACGCGAATTTACAAATATATAAATGGTGCGGAGGATTATTAGAAACAAAAATTAATATCACCCCTTCATCTTTCAGTAAATGAAATTACAAAATCTCAAGTTGTTTTTTATAATCATATTGAAGATCTTCATGCATCGTTTCGATGGTCTTTTTAACTTTTTTCAACAATGCCGAATAAATATTTGTGAGCGCTGTACTTTTTTTAAAGTCCAAACCTGATTCATTTATTTTAAAACAAACGTAAATCATCAATTCTGCTTCAGTCGTTTCTTTGCCACTATAGCGAATAAATTTAGCGGTAGTCCGGATGATTTTTCTGAGATTTTTCTTGGCAATATACATACTGGTTTTATTCATTGAATCAAAGCCAGTGTCTATTTCATTTTTAACAGACAAAATATAGTTTGCTTCATCGTATTCTTCAAATAACAAATAAGTGAGAAGTTCCTTGTTTTCTTTTTTAAAACGAGCCAGTCTTTGACAAATAGCAATCAACTCGCTTGGAGAAAGTGATTCAAGAGATAATTTAATTTCTTTTACCGTTGCCGCTTTCATAATAATCCTGTTGGAAACTGATTTTGTATTTTGTTATGAAGATAGGCTCAAGGTGTGAGAATAAAAAAAACCTTCTTTCGAAGGTCTTCCAAGGATTTACCCTTTATAGATCTAGCAACGGCCCGCTTTTAGCAGACGTATTTCTTCTTGCAAGATTTCTAAAGAGGTGGCTTTTTCAAGCAAAACAAATATAGAGAATAAAATAATGTTTAAATAAAAAAAGAAACTTTTTTTTCGGATAGTGGATAACTTATCAGTTGAGGATTTTATTGGTCTTTCCAATCAGATTCCCATTTTGAAAGAATTGAATGGTGTAATTTCCCTTGGGGTACTCATTTGCTGCTAAAGAAAAGGAGAGTTTTTTTGTTTCTCCTTTATTGCATTCGAAACCGACTTTAGATGAATAAACCCTTTTTCCTTCTTTGGTTTCAAATGTTCCGGTTTCCCAAGTAGCTGATTTTAAAACTTTACCGTCTGGTTGTTGAATTACGATTACAATATCTCCGGTATTATTTACCGATTGATTATTATTTAAATCGAAATTTCCTTTTATTCTGGTTATCAAGTCGGCTTGATCTGATTCGGTAATATTATTATTTTCGTCCTCTATAACTCCTGCGACAGAAATATCAGAAACTGAAAAAATCATATTGCTCTCCTTCTTGTTCTTTACTTTTTTGGGTTGAACAGGATTTGTAGCTGGAGTGGAAATCGAATTCTGTGTTTGATTTTGTGTATCTGGAGTATTGTTGTCCTGCTTTTGATAACTGGCAAGTTGATTAAGTAATGCTGATAATCTTTTATTTTCTTTGATGATAAATTTGTTCTGATCTCGAAGCTCGTCTACTTTGGTTTGTAATTCTCCGATTTTACTTTGAGCGCTTACTAAACCTGCACTGCCATCCGGGCTATTAAGCAGTGAAGCGATTTCATCTCTTAAGTGATAAAACTCATCAAGTTTGCCACCTATATCAAATTTAAAAGAATCGGCTCTGGAAACAGCAGAATCAAGGTTACTCAGATTTTGTAACGCTTTATTGTATAATTGATTTAAGGAGTCCTTGTTGGGGAATTTGCTGGTAGAATTTACTTTACTTTCAAAAAAAGAATAATTGTTTTGTCTGCCGTAATTATAACCCCAAGTCCATAATAAGGCAAGGGACACCACTGCAAGCAACAATGAAAGTATAAGTAGCAGTAATGATTTTGAGTCTTTCATGAAAAGTTAGAAAAATAGGTTGTACTGCAAGTTAATAAATCTATTGAGATAATAACTGATTTACATATGCACTGATCCACCCTACTTGACCATTTTTTACGAAGAAGAATTGTTTCTTTTCGTAAACGCCTTCAAACTGTCTCATGATTTTTAATAATAAGCCAGTTCCAGACATTAATGCTTTTTGGTCAAATACTTTATTTACCTTTTTTACTTCTCCGCCAATAAATGCTTTATCGAGCGTTTTATCAGTTATTTTTTTCACGATGGCCGAATCCCATAATGATGGATAGTCTGTATATATTCTTTCGCTCAGTTTTACAACATCGTCGTAAGTAATGGGCACTACTGGATTGTCGGCAAGCTCAGGGTAAGAAAGCGTTGCGATGGCCCAAGCGATACCGCCACTGAAAGCTACATTATCACTCATATTGTAAGCGCCACTGGCATTTACAGCGTAGGTAATCTCATCTTCAGCCTGACCAGCAAGCACTCGGTTCATTTGTCTGTTGAAATTTGTTATAGACTTATCTTCATCAAGCCTTTTCTCTGTTGAATTTGATATACTTTTTGTTCCCCAGGTTAATTGAAATAATTTAAAATCTTTAGTATTGCCAGAAGGGAAATAACCGCCTTTTGTATTTCCACTTCCTATATCGATAAGAAAAGTGGTATATCTTTTTGAAGCAGGAACAATACCCAGATGAGAAAGACGAGCTTCGTCCACTACGTCAATGGGACTCATGCTTCTTTTGGGTTCATTGATAACTTTTCTAAAAGAATCGGCGAGATTGCTAATCCATGGAGTTTTATTTTCTCTTTCGGCCACTACTTTTACACCACTACTAAAAACAGTAAAAATTCTTTCTGTCGGGATTTGAAAATTCAAATTAGCTGTATTAAATAACCCAGATAAGCCTTTTAATGTAGCGCTGAATGTTTCCTGAGTAAATGAAATGAAGTCAGTATTAACAGAAGTGTCTTTGATGATTTTGAAATTACCATTCTTTAAACCGCTTCCGGAAATTTCAATGAGACTCATTTTTACACCTTTGGAGCCCACTTCTATTCCGGCATACACACTGGCACCCTGAAACTTATGTTTGAGGCTATTTTGTGCAAATGAAAATTGGCTGATTCCATTCAAAAAAAATAGAATAATGGCTAGTTTACGGATACTTAGGTTGGTTAGCATTTTTATAAGGTTATTTTTTATACTAAAATAAAATACTAAGATACTCATTGGAAAAAGAAATTCCATACTTATTAAGAAAAAGTTTTTAAAAAATATTATTTTGCACTTACAAAACTTTGATTTACATCAGTTTAAAAACAATTACTCAGTATAATTACTAGGTACTTCAGCAGCTTAATTAATTAATGTCACCGATTCAATTAAGTCCCCAGCTTTAATAGCATCAATGATATCTATACCATCAATAACTTTGCCAAAGCAGGTATGAACACCATCGAGATGTTTGGTATTTGATCTGTTGTGACATATGAAAAACTGAGAGCCACCCGTATTAAGACCACGGTGTGCCATAGAAAAAATCCCCTTGTCATGAATCTGCTTTTTACCATTTGTTTCACAGATAATAGAATATCCGGGGCCACCCGAGCCTGTTCCATCTGGACAACCGCCCTGAACAACAAAATCTGGAATTACTCTATGGAAACTCAGGCCATTATAATAACCAGAGGTAATCAATTTTTTAAAATTCTCTACGGTAACAGGTGCATCATCATCATAAAGTTCAAATGTGATTAGCCCCTTGCTTGTTTGCATTTTGCCTTTTGTAAGTAATATTTCGCTCATATTTATAGTTTAATACGGCAAATTTAAATTAAAAGCAGGTAGTAAAAATAAAAAAACTTACAGTAGGTGATCTGTAAGTTTTAAAGGCATTAGCCTTTTTACGTTAGCAACGGCGATGTATTTAACATCAGGATATCCGTGGAGATCATGATGGTAACAACAAATCATTAATTTGGTAAAAGCTTTCCCGCAGGGGGCAATTGAATAATAGTTTACATTAAGGGAATTGGTACGTTAATGGGTTTATTATCAGCAATTACGGATTGATGTTGCTATCTTATAAACGCAATAATTGAATAATTATTTCAAAATATTTGAGCAAAAAAAAATAAAAAAAGGAATTTTAAAATAGTTTGGCACGCTTATTGAAATATATCAGGCGAAAGAGTACCCTAACCTCTCTCACTTACACAAAAACAGATTCTTATAATCCAGAATCCTATTAAAAGACAAAGATCCAACGATTCATTAAAAGACAATTCATCATCCTTAGAAAGACCAGGTAATCCTAACATCCAATAACCAACAGATTCCAGTATCCATTAAAAGACAGTTCATCATCCTTAGAAAGACCAGGTAATCCGAACATCCAATACCCAACAGATTCTAGTATCCATTAAAAGACAGTTCATCATCCTTAGAAAGACCAAGATCATCCAAACATCCAATGTTTAATGAAACCGTTGTCCAATTAAGCACAATTCAAATTCCGTAGAAACCAAATAAGAAAATTTCTCGAAATTTTTCTTACAGTATTAGATTTGTAACCGCTTTAAATTCTTACCTATGACTAAAACTCCACACCTCATCCTAAACCCTACCCTGATATGTCAGGACGATTTATTAACAGTAAAAAATGCTGAAGGAACTTTTCAGAATACCGGATATGTCATCAAAAATGAGTCTGGAAATATCATTAGAAAAGGATCCATATCTAACAACCTCTTTGGTTTTCAAATGCGAATTATAGGACTGAAAGTAGGTTTTTACCAGTTTATCATGGGAGATCAACAAGAAGTTTTTCAAGTTGTTCAATAAATCATGTAACCAAATCATCTACTTTTTTTACTGCAAAACTTATGAAAATAATTTTCACTAAATCTGAATTGTTTATTTCTCATAAATAATCAATTAATTTTTTTAAGTAGCCAAATAAGTTATGTACTTTCACAAAAAAATAGATTTATGAAGATTTTTGTTGCAGGCCTTCCTTATGATTTAGACGATGCTGAACTGGAAGAAATATTTGAAAAATTTGGACCAGTAGTATCTGCAAAAGTTGCATTGGATAAAGAAACTGGTAAAAGCAAAGGATTTGCTTTTGTTGAAATGCAAAATAGAGAAGAAGGTCTCGAGGCTGTAGAAAGTTTAAATGATATTTCATTAGGTAAAAAGCCTTTAGTAGTTAAGGAAGCAGAAGAAAGAAGTGGGCCTCCTCGTTCAGGTGGAAGTGGCGGTGGTTTCAACAGAAATAATAACAGCGGAGGTGGATACAACAACGACAGGGGTGGTTTTAATGACAGAAGAAGATAATTCTACTTTGGTTTTAAGTGGATAATTATTAATCAAATTAAAATCATAAAGAAGGTTTATCCAAAATCATTTTCAACAAACGTTCATCTCTTTTATACACATCATCTCTGAATTGTAAATTGCCTTTCTTATCAACCCAGCAAGTAAAATAACTGATATAAACCGGAACAGACTTTTTTAACGCAACAAATTTTTCTACTCCCCTGTTCATAGCTTCATTAATTTTCGATGATGTCCATTCCGGATCATCTCTTAATAAATACATGGCAAGTTTTTTAGGCTCTGCAAGTCTTATACAACCATGGCTGAAAGCCCTTTTTTCTTTTTCAAATAAAGATTTAGAAGGAGTGTCATGTAAATAAATGCTGTGAGAATTAGGGAATAAAAATTTCACTAATCCTAAAGAATTAGAAGTTCCGGGCAACTGCCTTACCGAACCTTCATTCCATTCCATGTTATGTTTGGCTAAATAGTTGGGATTTTTTTTAATTGCAGGAAGGATTTCATTCTTCAATATGCTGTATGGAACATTCCAGTAAGGACTAAAAACAACATATTTCAAATCGCCACTGAATATTGCAGTTTGGGTTTGATTTTTTCCCACTACAATTTTCATACTCCAGGCCAATGTATCATTTTCGTATATATGCAATTTGAAATCCGGGATATTGATCAAAATAAAATTACGCTGAACTGAAACAGGTATCCATCGGCATCTTTCCATGTTAACGATAAGTTGTTCAATTCTTTTTTCAACAGGAATGTTCAATTCTTTTATTAAATCAGCATTAATTAGCCCTGATTCCATTAGCCCAGATCTTGATTGGAAGTTTTTTATTGCGACGGTCAGTGAGGTATCAAATATTTTATTTGAATAATCTTGTTCAAGATCCCCTGTTAAATAAAGATGTTTTTTGATTGCCTTGATTGCTGATGAGGTATCGCCTTCTATGTAATTTATTTTATCCTCAGGGATTTTATCCCATCCTCCTTTTGATTGTATTTCGAAATATTTTTTCAGGTATTTTTTTAATAATTCGTATTGATAAAAAACAGGGACATCTGTTAGAAGATCTTTCCCATTTAAAATAGAATCAAGCATTGAGCTTGAACTGGTTTCTTTCCTGGGTAAAAACCAATCCATAGACACCAGTTTTTCTTTGCTTAATCCCGACCATGCAAATTTTGCATAACAGAGATATTGAGATGTGAGCATTAATTCAAGTTGAGGGAAAGCTTGTTTGTTATTTTCATTGGACTCCATTAAAGCGATCAATTCGTTTTTATATAAAACTTTATCTGGCAAACCTTCTTCTTTTAAATTCAATACTCTGCTATATAAATTTAATGCAGGCTCTATAATTCCTGATTCATCATACCAAGCATAAGAGAAATTTCTTTTTTTATAAAATTCCTGTAAATCCTTTTTCAGAACCCTAAATTGGGGAAAGCTATCAATAAATTCATTTAAGAAAAGACTGTCAAATATCGTTTTTGATTCAGGATTGAAACTACCTGGAATGCTGATGTCTACAATGTTTTGTGAATAATTTGAATGCTGGCCAGAAGAAGACGGCTTTGTATTTGCATCATTGCAACTCAAAAAAAATAAGGATAAGATTATAACAACTGGTGAATAGTAAAATAGCCTGTTCATTGTTTTTTTTTAAATAAATTTAATGCATTTATTCTTCAAACAAACAAATCACCGTCAGTTATAAAAACACCAAATCCAGGCATTACAGACGTAAACCTGGGATTGATGATGCAATTAAAAAAACACACTTAATTTATCCTATAACTAATTTTTAGACATCAGTAAAGTACTGTTGTACATTTCTGCTGTTGTTTGTAATTTCTTTGAAATATCTGAATCTTTTTTATCATCATTAAAATAAGTCAGTGCAACTTGATTATCCTGTATCATTTTTTTCATTAACTCAGGTGAATAAGTAAATATTTTACCATCGTTTCCCGACTGAATATAAAATTCATTTATTGCAGCACGACCATTAAAGAATTTTTTACAATAGATATTCAATTTCCCTTTTACAACCCTTACTGCAAAACCAGGCAAAGTTTCTACTGCTACAAAACTTTTTCTTCCACTACTGAAAGTTGATTGAGATACGGAATAATGATCTTCACTCTGATAAGCGACAATTTCGCTGGGCATAATTTTTATTTTTCCATCGGCCAATAAATGTGGTGCAGAAAATACGCCTTTAACCAGCTTAAGAGATGTATAATATACTATAGAACCATCTTTCATTTTTACAAACGTCGACGTTGTCGATTCTTTGGATTCTTTGATTTCACTGCTTATTTGAACTTTAGCTATCTTATTGGTAGCACAAGAACTTAAAATAATTGTTGCTGCGACAAATACTGATAAAATTGTTTTAGTTGTTTTCATATACATAGGATTTGTTATGATAAAACGCATCTTAACAAACTTTATTGTATAATAATTAGCTTTTTTGGGTTATTATATTTTATTTTTTTAGAATAATTGCATTATAATTGTAAAAAAAAAATAAAAATGAAGTCATTTATTAATACCGCTGCCATTTGTGTCTCAATCATTATCGGCCTGGTTATCCTTGGCGAATCTTATAAATACAAGTTCAAAGCCAATGAAACTATTTCTGTTACAGGAATGTCTGAGAAAGATTTTACCAGCGATTTAATTGTGTGGGGTGGATCTTTTACAAGAGATGCTTTTACCCTTAAGGAAGCTTATGCCAGTTTAAAACAAGATGAAAATACAATCAGAAATTATCTTCAGTCAAAAGGGATTTCAAATACTGAAATTATTTTCACTTCTGTAACAATGAATAAAAATTTTCAAAGGAAATATGATGATAAAGGAAATGAAATCAGTTCAGATTTCAGTGGATACACATTATCTGAAAATGTAAGAGTGGAATCTCGGGAAATTGATAAAGTAGAAAAACTTTCCAGAGAAATTACAGAATTGCTGGAGAAAGACATTGAGTTAAATTCAAATGCACCAGAATATTTCTATACCAAACTAAATGAATTAAAAATTGATTTACTCGCAAAAGCCAGTGCCGACGCAAAGAACAGAGCCGAAACTATTGCCAATAATGGAGGTTCTTCAATTAAAGGAATCAATAAAGCTACAATGGGTGTATTTCAGATTACCGGAAAAAATGAAAATGAAGATTACAGTTATGGTGGCGCTTTTAACACCAGCAGTAAATTAAAAACGGCATCTATTACTTTAAAAGTTGATTACCGGTTAAAATAAATTTCACGAATAATAAGCAACGGCTATCTGGGCGGCAAGTTTTGCATTATGATGAATCAATGCAATGTTTGCTTCAAGACTCTCCCCTTTCGAATGATTGGCAATATATTTCAATAAAAAAGGCGTTACTTCTTTTCCTGAAATTTGATGCTTAGATGCTTCTGATAAAGCCAGCTGAATGTAAGATTCAATAGTTGCCGGATCTACTTCAAGTTCTTCAGGAATAGGATTTGCAATAAGTACTGACCCTTTTAATTCCATATCCCATTTTGTTTTCAGTAATGCTGCAATTTGATGCGTATGATCAATTCTCAATGGAGAAGTAAAACCGCTTGCTCTTGAATAAAAACTAGGGAATTCATTTTGACCAAATGTAATTACAGGAATGCCTTTTGTTTCCAGATATTCAAGGGTAAGACCAATATCTAAAATTGATTTTACACCTGCGGAAACAACTGCAACATTTGTTTGTGACATCTCGGTAAGGTCTGCCGAAATATCCATATTAGACGCTCCTCCCCTGTGCACGCCTCCAATTCCTCCAGTAGCAAATATTTTAATCCCACACATTGAAGCAATGCGCATTGTAGCAGCAACAGTTGTAGCGCCTGGAAGTTTTTGAATCAGCACATAAGGCATATCACGTAAACTAACTTTCCAGACGTTTTTTTCTTTTCCGAAAAATTCTATTTCATCCTGACTTAAGCCGATATAGCATTTACCCTCTTTAATGGCGATAGTTGCGGGAACAGCGCCTTCTTTTCTTACTGCCGACTCTACGCTTAAAGCCGTTTCCACATTTTTTGGATAAGGCATACCATGAGAGATAATCGTAGATTCAAGCGCTACAACAGGCTTATTTGTTTGTAAAGCTTCCAGAACTTCCGGATGTATAACAAGGTAATTCTGATTAATCATGATAATATTTTCTTGATGCTGAAATTAATTTTTCTTTAGTAATATTATAGTTAACGGCTCCTTCAACCTGAAGGGTTTCCATGGCCATAGTGTGACCATTTTTCAAACAATCTATAACAGGCAGATTGTCTATATAAGCAGTAATCCATCCAGCCAATGCCGCATCTCCGGCACCAGTGCTGTCAATAATCTTTATTTCAGGTACTGATAAACTTAAGCTTCCATTTTTATCAAACATTTGGGATCCTAAGGCCTCTTTTCTCAACCAAATATTTTCGACACCGCGATTTAATAACTCAACAATCATTTCCTGTTCACCTCTTTCCTCTTTATTGATAATCGAAATAAGTTCATCTTTATTAGGAGTAATCATATATACCCCATTCAGATTAAGAGCAGATAATTTTCTTGCCTTTGCAACAGAAACAGGTTCGATAAATAACTTTTTATTATTTTTCAATGCAAATTGAATCAGCCATTCCAATGTAACTATTTCCAGATTAGTATCAGCAATGATTAATTCACCTGAAATCAGAAATTCGGATTTTGATTGTAAAAATTCAGGAGTTAAATATTTTGAGCATTGATCTGCACAAGCGGCAGTATACAAACTCCCATCGGGATTTAAAATTGAAATATATTTTCCGGTATTTTCATGTACAGAAATAGCATGATTTGTTTTTAATCCTATACTCGAGAAAGATGTTTTAACCCAATCTGCATCTTTATCATTTCCAAGTACAGCAATCAGCTCCACATCGTTACCCAGTAATGATAAATGCTGAGCTATGTTACTCATCACGCCACCAATATTTATTTTTGAATGTGCAGGATTTGAGGTACCCATGATTACTTCTTCGTTACAAAAAAATAATTCATCAATCAATACAGAACCAATGCAGATAATAGAAGGCATTTGCAAATATACTCATTCGCATTATTATTTTTATTACAATAAAGAATAAGAAATGGTTCAAAATAAAAACCCCGGATAATGCCCGGGGTTCTTAGTATGGTTCCAGTTTTGATTAGTATAATTTACTTTTCATTAGGATTTGGAAACCATTGATCTTTTCATTGGATAAAATTGGATAACTTAGTTTTGAGTACGGATTAAAAACGAACCTTGTGTTTTGAAGCACATCTATTATACGAACAAACCTGAATAATATTATCCAGTTCTGAATTTATTTTCACAAACAAGTAATTAAACATGAAGTGGTATGTAATTACACTTAGTAAATTCACGATACTTATTAAAACATTATAATCACATCCTTGTTTTATAAAAATTAAAAAATAATATTTCTGCATCAGAAAATTACAAAATCAAAAAACCCCGGGGATAAGTCCGGGGTTCTGTTATGGTTCCATTTTGATTAGTAATTTTTTACTTTTCACAGGTTATGGAAACCATGCATCTTTTCATTGGATTGGATAATTTAGTTTTCATAGGTTACTCAGGCCTTGGATTTCATGGATAATGGATAACGCCTTTATATCTACTTAATCGAAAAAGACAACGTTATATTTTGTAAGAACCTCAATGATTTCAAAATCGAGTAATTAAATAGAAATTACATAAGTAATTTCACTTAGTTTGCTTTTAATAAAAAAAGTCACAATTTTCGTTGTGACTTTTAAATGGTTTCTTTAAAATATTTTTATCGAGTTCAACAGCAAAACAAAAAACCATTAGTTATCGTTAGAATAGGATTAATACTTACTTTAAAATTGGACATTAATGGATATTGTGTAAAGCGGAATTAAATATATAAATGATCTTCGTTGATTTAAATGATAATGGAGTATTATTTAAAAACTTGAGTAAATATGCATTTTATCAGTAAGTAGCAATACGTAAAATGTACTTTTCAGAAATCAAAACGCCTAAATGAACCAATATTCATCTCTATTGAAAGAAAATTCAACCTGCTCTCCTAATTTAACTTCATTTCGAATTACAGTCATTTTCAAATAAACATCTCCGGTTTGTATTGTAGCTAATGTATAATTGCCAAAAAAAGATATTTCTGTTACAATTCCAGTACCTGTATTATTTTGAGTGTCATTAATTTCAAAATAACCAGGACGTATAAAAAGTTTCTTTTTCGAATTAGGTGAATTCGGGAATATGTTTTTCAAAAAAGTACTGGAAGCCTCTATCAATTGATAATCTCCAAGCAAAGCTGCACAATATTCATTTACTGGCTGATGATAAATTGATTCGGGACTACCCTGCTGTATAATTTTTCCGTCTTTGAAAATGATTAAATAATCAGACCAGGAAAGTACATCCTGAACATCATGAGAAACCAGTATGCAGGTAATATTGATGAGCTTGCTGATTTCGTGAATTAAACTGCGGATTTCATTTTTATGAATTTGATCAAGATTGGAATAGGGTTCATCTAATAATAATAAAGAAGGCGAAGTAGTTAATAATGAAGCCAAAGCAATTCGTTGTTTCTCTCCTCCCGAAAGTTCATCAGTCCATCTTTTAAATAAATGATCAATCCGGCACAACTGATATATTTTATTTGAGTCCTGCTCATTTAGTTTATTGACATAAGAAAGCACTTCTGAAACTTTGTAATTATTGCGTAATTCAAAATGCTGACTGAGATATGCGATTTCACTGTGACCAGCAATTAGTTTTTCATTTGCACCCAAAACCCTAACGTCATTAAAATGAATATTGCCATTGTCAGGTTGCTCCAACCCGGCTAATAATTTTAGAAAAGTACTTTTACCTGAACCGGTCTCCCCTATTATTGAAGTTCTTAATTTTTTGTAAAGAATGATACTAATATCATCAACGGCAATATTTCCGTTTTTTTGTTTGGAAAGATTTTCGATTTTCAATAATGCGGTATCCTCATTCATCACCATCAATTTAATAATTATTAATGTGATGCAAATGTAGCAGAATAATTACTGAGGAAAATTTGATTTATTATTTTTGTTTTTTAACAACTTAAATAATTCAAACCAACAGGTACTTAATACCGAAGTGAAAAAACACAAACCAAGTTGATAAAAAGTTAATTCAGACAACCCAAATAGATTCCTGAAAAATGGCACGTAATTAAATAACAAAATCATCAATAAAGAAGCAGAAACAATAAAGCCAATCATGTTGTTTTTATAAAAAATAGTTTTAAAAACAGAATATACAAATGAGCGGTTGATGAGCGTAAGTAAAATATTGCTAAATAATAAAGTTATAAAAATAACAGCCCTTATTAGTTCGTCCTGTGCTCCTGAATTCATATAGTAGAATCCTATTGATAAGCAACCGGCAGTAATGATCAGTCCTTGTATAATACTAATAGATAATTGTTTAAATGATAAGAATGTAGTTCCCATTTTCAAAGGTTTTCTCAACATAGTGCCATATTCCATGGGTTCGTTCTCATAAATTATAGAACAAGTTGGCCCCATAATCAGCTCCAAAAAAATAACATGAACAGGTGAAAAAATATTGGTGAACCGCCACATTAGCAATAGCGGCAAGGTTACAATAAGAATAATGGGGATGTGAATAGAAACTATATACTGAATTGCTTTTTTCAGATTTCCATAAATTTTTCTTCCTAATGCGATGGCATCTGTCATGTGTGAGAGATCATCATCGGTAAGAATCAATGATGATGCATTTTTAGCGACCTCACTTCCTCTGAGTCCCATGGCAATGCCAATATGTGCTGCTTTTAATGCAGGTCCGTCATTTACACCGTCTCCTGTCATGGCTACTACTTCTCCATTTTCTTTAAGCGCATTGATTACTTTCAACTTGGCTTCAGGAAACATTCTTGCATAGATGTCCACTGATTTTACTTTATTTCTTAAGGTCTCTTTATCTAATTTCAAAATATCCTGTCCGGTTAATACTTCATTATTATGTATTAATTTAATTTGCCTGGCTATTGCTAAAGCTGTTTCGGGATAATCTCCAGTAATCATTTTAAAAGAAATGCCTGCTTTATAAAAAGTTTGAATAGTTGAAATGATATTTTCTTTTGGCGGATCATAGAATGCAATTAAGCCAATAAATTGAAACACAAATTCTTCTTGTGAAAAGGGCCAGTTTTTTTCATTCCATTTTCCTTTGCCCACTCCTAATACCCGATAACCCAAACCTGCATATTCTTTTGAATAATTCATCATTTCCTTTTGTTGATGTTCTGATAAATCAGATTGCCGGAGAATGGCTTCCGGAGCTCCTTTTACAGCGATAATAATTTCGTTAAGATCGTCAGAAAAAATATGAGTCATCATGGGAGGATTTCCACCCAATGGATATTCGTGAATCTGTTTGAATTTTTTTCTCTTGTCTTGAATAGCATTTTTTTCGTAAAGCTCATGTATCGCTTTTTCCATAGGGTCGAAGGGATCAATTTCACTGCTCCACATAGCAAACTCAATAAGTTGATTCGGCAAATGAATATCCGTTTCAATATTATAAGATTTTCTTTCGGCTGCATCATAAATAAACGCCACACTCATTTTATTTTGAGTGATGGTTCCTGTTTTATCAGAACAAATTACGGTAGCAGATCCTAACGTTTCAACGAACTGCGGTTGCTTAACAACAATATTATTATTTTTCAAAAGCCGATATGCTCCTAATGCCTGAAACGTACTAAAAGCCACAGGAATTTCTTCAGGTAAAATACTCATTGCTAAAGTCATTCCTTGTAATAAGGATTGTATTATATTTCCTGTATGATAAAAACTAATAAAAACAATTAGTATAAATACGGCGAGTCCAATCCAGATCATGTATCTCACAAAATCACGAATCTGAATCTGCAACGGTGTTTTGGAAACGGTTACTGTTTGAAGTGATAATCCTATTTTTCCAAACATGGTATTTATCCCAACAGCAGTTATTAAAATATCAGCACTTCCTCCGGACACCATTGTGCCACGATAAACTTCACTCACGCCATCTGCTGATTTATTTACTGTAAAAGTTTCTCCGGTTAGTATCGATTCATTTAAAGAAAAGTCGTTGGACGATATTATTTTTCCGTCAGCAGCAATCATCTCTCCTTCTTTTAAATGCATTACATCATCAACTACAATTTCATCAATAGGTAAATCTATTATTAATCCATTTCTGCTAACCCTTGCTTTTGAAGCGGACAATTTCTTAAGTGCCAAAATCGCATTTCTGCTCCTGAATTCCTGAAATAGAGAAATTCCAGCAACAATAAAAATGGCAATAATCATGATGATTCCTTCTCTGTTTTTTCCTACAGAAAAATAAATAATGCAAGTGGTTAGTAACAAAAGAAACATAGGTTCCAATAAAATCTCTTTGATGATATTCAAAAACACTCGCTCTTCATTAAGCTTTAAAGAGTTGCTTCCGTTTTTATTCCGACTCTCAATAGCCTGATTATCATTTAGTCCAGTGGAAATATTTGTTGTAATTAAGCCCAACGGTTACCTTTTATAGTTAAACAATACGAAAATCAATTTGCGATAATAGCTTAAATTCTAATATAAAACTATGTTTTTAATTAGGTCAAATATTATTTACTAAAAACAAGGATTTTGCTAGAATATTCAATACTTTTACGACCTAAAAATAAATCTATGAAGGTTAAAAAACTAACTGCAATTTTACTGGTAACTACCTTATTCTTTTCTTGTTCAAAAGAAAATCAATACACCAATACAGATGCTTCAATAAATGTGGCTCCTGTTCCCGTTAAAGGACAAACAAGTTCAAACGTTCTGGCTGTAAAAAAATATTTATTTGATGCTTCTCAGGCAGAAACTGCCGGAAACGCTGATTGGGTAATTGATGAAGACAATAGCAATCCTCAAAGAATACCTACTCCACTGCAATCTACAGTTACTGCAACAACTGCGGTTTCTTATTGGACAGGTGCTTTATCAAGCTGGGGAATTGCTTTAGCTAAATTGGGCCAAACTGTAGAAACTTTGCCATCAACAGGTTTAATTACTTATGGTGTTACCACTAATGCTCAGGATTTAAAAAATTATAATGTTTTTGTTGTAGACGAGCCTAATATCAGATTTACTACTGCCGAAAAACAAGCTATATTAAGTTTTGTACAGAATGGAGGCGGATTATTTATGATTGGAGATCATACCATTTCAGACAGAAATAATGATGGATGGGATTCCCCTGCAATTTGGAATGACTTGATGACTAATAATGGAGTAGTAACCAACCCATTTGGATTCAGTTTTGATTTAACTAATATTACTCAATTGAGTACTAATGTTCGTGGCAACAGCAGTACCAATCCATTAATAAACGGTTCTCAGGGTGTGGTTTCAAAACTTGATTTTCACAATGGTGCTACATTAACTTTGCAACCAACTGTAAATCCAACGGTACAGGCATTATTCTGGCAAAACAGCACAGCTCAAACTTCAACTACCAAGGTAATGGCTGCAGCTTCTACTTATGGAACAGGAAGAGTTTATTGTGTAACAGACAGTTCTCCTATGGATGATGGAACTGGCGCTGCTGGGAATACACTTTATTTAAGTTGGGGGCTTAGTACCAATTCGCATGTTGCTCAATTTATGAATGCTTCTTTATGGCTGGCTAAATTGCAATAAATAATTTTGGCTGATAAAATAAATAGTCGTCTTTTTAAAGACGACTATTTTAGTTTTCGGGGGTGTAATTTTTTTATATTTTATCCAGTATATACAACTTAAAATCTTTGCTTAATTCATTTACATCTTTTTCAAAACTTACCACATTCTCTTCTATGTGCTTATTTTCGGTTACATACACATCCGACATTTTTCCTTGATTTTGAGCCAAATCTCTGGTTAACAAAAAATTATTGACATTTAAATCATGTTTCAATTCATTTATTAAATTTTGTTTTTCTACAAATCTTTCATGGAAATAATTACTTTCTTTTTCTTCATTTAAAGTATTATGCTTGTGTGTAAATTCTTCAAGCATTTTATCCAATACATCTATTTGTTTTTCGTAAAAATTTACCATTCTCATTAATTGCTTTTGCTTGTCTACGAGATAGTAAGAATTGAGGTAAGTCATAAATTATAAGTTATAGTAATTGAATTATCAACTACACAAAGATTATCGTTTACGCTTCTCTGTAAAATGATTTAGATGTATTATTTTAATGACTCGCATCACCCAAAAGATGATATTTCAAGTAACTGATGTGAGTCAATAAAAAATAAAATAACCGTCATTTATAAATTTGTTAAATCATTTTAGTTTTACACCAGTAAATTATTCACACACTATTAAAACAAATAAAATGAAAAAAAAATTAGCTATCATTCAACTATTAATTCTTATTGGTCTTAGTAGTTTTTCTCAGGAAGTTTCTAAAGATGAAGTTTCTAAAAAGTTTGTAATTGCATTAACAGCCGGCCCATCGTTTCCAGTAGGACAATATGGCTTAATGAATCTAAATCATCAGGAGTCTGGTTTTGCAAAATTTGGATTTAATTTAAATTTGAATTTTGCTTATCAGCTTGAAAAGCATTTTGGGCTAGCAAGTTCTGTAATTTATGCTCAACACGTACTTAACATTGATGAACTAAAAAAATTACCTGATTTTACAAATGCCAAGGCCGACCACTATCAATATTGGGGAGTTTTATTAGGCCCAATGGCTACCGTTAATCTATCTAAGAAAGTGTTACTCGATTTTAAATTTCTGGCTGGAGTAGCTTCTGCTAATGCACCTGTAATCAAATCGGATAGCGGTGTAATATCTAATGAAAAATGGTCTGATGCTTTCGTGTATCAATATGGTACAGATATTCGTTACAATTTCAATCCTAATGTTTGCTTTTTTTCAAACATTTATTATAATCACACGAAACCTGTTTGGAAGTTGGTGAATGGTAGTGTTGAAAAAAACATGGGAGTCTTTGATTTCAACCTCGGCTTTGGATATAATTTCTAAAATAAATAATGCATCAAGATTTTTGAACGAGGCAAAATATCAAAATAAAAAAAAGTGTTCTTTTTAGAACACTTTTTTTATTTATTTCAATCTACTTTTTATATCAAGATTATATTTTTCTGCAGTTTTAATGGCAAGTTCATACCCCGCATCTGCATGTCTGATAACTCCCATACCCGGATCGTTTCTTAATACCCGGCTTAATCTTGCAGCAGCATCATCAGTTCCATCAGCAACGATTACCATTCCTGCATGAATACTATAACCCATACCTACTCCACCTCCGTGATGTAATGATACCCAACTGGCTCCACCTGCAGTATTAACCAACGCGTTTAGAATTGGCCAGTCTGCAACAGCATCACTTCCATCTAGCATTGCTTCTGTCTCACGGTTAGGGCTGGCCACAGATCCCGTATCTAAATGATCGCGGCCAATGACTATAGGCGCTTTTACTTTTCCTGTTCTTACCAATTCATTAAAAGCCAAACCTGCTTTTTCTCTTTCTCCCTGGCCAATCCAGCAGATACGCGCAGGTAATCCCTGAAAAGCAATTTTTTCTTTCGCCATCTTCATCCAACGAATCATGCCTGTATTTTCAGGAAATAATTCCATCATCAATTCATCTGTTACTCTGATATCATCCGGATCTCCACTTAACGCAGCCCATCTGAAAGGGCCTTTCCCTTCACAAAATAAAGGCCTGATATATGCAGGCACAAAGCCTGGGAAATCAAAAGCATTTAATAACCCACGTTCTTTTGCTCTTGCACGGATATTATTTCCATAATCAAAAGTTATAGCCCCCATCTTCTGTAATTCAAGCATGAGTTCTACGTGCTTGCGCATACTGTCGTAACTGAGATTAATATACTCATCCGGATTTTCTTTACGAAGAACATTGGCTTCTTCGTTAGTTAAATGATGAGGAATGTAACCAATTAAAGGATCATGAGCACTGGTTTGATCTGTAAGCGTATCTGGAACAATATTTCTTTCAATTAATCTTTCAAGTAGATTTACTGCGTTGCAAAGTACACCAATGCTGGCAGCCTTACCTTCTGCTTTATATTGTAAAGACTTATCTATAGCTTCATCAATATTGAGAAATTTCTCATCCAAATATCTTGTTTCAATTCTTTTATCAATTCTCCATTCTTCCACTTCCGCAACTAATGCCACTCCTTCATTCATGGTAATCGCCAGAGGCTGAGCTCCGCCCATTCCACCTAACCCGGCCGTAACATTCAATGTTCCTTTTAAGGTGCCACCAAAATGTTTTGTAGCTGCAGATCCATAAGTTTCATAAGTGCCCTGAACGATTCCTTGGCTTCCAATGTATATCCAGCTTCCTGCAGTCATTTGCCCATACATCATCAGTCCTTTTTTTTCCAACTCATCAAAATGTTTCCAATTGGCCCAGTTAGGAACCAGCTGAGAGTTGCTGATTAAAACTCGAGGCGCATCTTTATGTGTTTTTAAAATACCAACGGGTTTGCCACTTTGTATCAATAAAGTTTCATCATTTTCAAGATCTTTCAATCCTTTAATAATCAAATCGAGTGATTCTATATTACGGGCAGCTTTTCCCCGGCCACCGTAAACAATTAAATCCTCTGGCCTTTCGGCTACTTCCGGATCAAGATTGTTCAATAACATTCTTAAAGCCGCTTCCTGAATCCAGCCTTTGCAATTCAGTTGAGTTCCTGTTGGCGTTTTGTATTTTTTGTAATCATATCCTGTTGATGTCATCTCGAAAAGTATTTTTAATTATTCAAAAATGTAATTTTTTAAAAAGTCAACCGACTTTATCATATCCTCATGCAATATCCTATCGGCATCATTGAAAGACACTTCCTTCCTGAAAGCAACAATTATTTTTTCTAATTGTTCAGAAGTTTTAAGAGGTCTTCTAAATTCTATAGCCTGAACAGCTGTGAGTAGTTCAATAGCTAAAACTTTTTCTACGTTATCGATAACCCGTTTGCATTTAACGGCGCCATTTGCACCCATACTCACATGATCTTCCTGATTGATACTAGACGGAATAGAATCAACACTGCTTGGTGTAGATAATTGTTTGTTTTCACTCACAATGCCAGCGGCGGTATATTGTGGAATCATAAATCCCGAATTCAATCCTGCATCTTTCACTAAAAACGGGGGTAAGTTTCTTAAACCACTGATCAGCTGATAAGTTCTTCTTTCACTGATGTTGGCTATTTCACTCATCGAAATGGCAAGAAAATCTAAGGAAAGGGCCAAAGGCTGACCATGAAAGTTTCCACCACTCACAATTAAATCTTCATCAGGAAAAATATTGGGGTTGTCGGTAACCGAATTGATTTCTCTCATAAATACAGACAATACATGATTGAAAGTATCGAGAGTTGCGCCATGAACCTGTGGAATACATCTGAAAGAATAAGGATCCTGAACTTGTGATTTATTCTGTACGGCGATTTCGCTTCCTTTTAATAAGCTTCTCATTTCTGCGGCTACACGTACTTGTCCGGAATGAGCCCGTATCTCATGTATATGTTCATTAAATGGAAAGCTCACTCCATCAAAACCTTCAAAACTAATGGCTGCAATAATATTAGCCCATTTTAATAAACGTTCTGACTTTATTAGGCAATGCATTCCATAAGAACTCATGAATTGTGTTCCATTAATTAAAGCCAATCCTTCTTTGCTTTGCAGATGAATAATTTCCCATCTGAAATGATTTAAGACTTCGGATGATGGCGTTTTCATTCCTTTAAAATACACTTCCCCCAACCCTATTAATGGTAAACACAAATGACTGAGTGGGGCCAGATCGCCTGAGGCGCCTAATGAACCCTGAGTATATATTACCGGAAGAATATTGTTATTATACATTTCCAGTAAACGCGATACTGTTTTTAGTTGTACCCCAGAATGACCATAACAAAGAGATTTAATTTTTAATGCCAACATCAGTTTTACAATTTCAGAAGGCACCTCATCGCCCATTCCGCAAGCATGAGATTTAATCAAATTGTCCTGTAAAATTTCCAGTTGATCATTATCAATTCTTACATTCTGGAGATACCCAAAGCCGGTATTAATTCCATAGAAAAGTTCATCCGACTTCGACATTTTATCATCAAGATATTTCCTGCATTTATTTATTTTCTCTTCAGCAGTAGTGCTTACAGATAATTGATCTGAGGTTAGCACTTGGATAGCTTGCTGCAAATCAGCTATCATTTCGTCTATTTTGGATAGAGATGGGCTCATTTATAAATTGGGTTATTCACCATTAAATTTTAACTTAGTCAAAAGTAATAAAAAAATGCTGTTCTGTTAAGATTTATAGCCATTTAGCGCCACTCATCTTTTCAAATTAAACCAATTAAAATGCACAAACTTTCTTTCCTTATTATCTTTTTCCTCACATCAAACATTCAGGCACAGCAGATAAAAATAGTTTCTTCTGAAGCGAAATCATCTTTCAGAGGGTTGAGTGTGGTTGACAACAAAACTGTTTGGGTGAGTGGCAGCAATGGCATTGTGGGGAAAAGTATAGATAGTGGCATTACCTGGAAATTCATGACGGTAAAAGGTTTCGAAAAAACTGATTTCAGAGACATCGAGGCCTTTGATGAAAAAACGGCAATTATAATGGGAATTGATTGTCCGGCAAGAATTTTAAAAACCACCAATGGAGGCGAAACCTGGACAATAATGTTTGAAGATACCACCAAAGGAATGTTCTTAGATGCGATGGAATTTCAAAATGAGAATTCTGGCGTTGTTATCGGAGATCCAATTGCAGGAAAAGCTTTCATTGCTAAACTGACTGATAATGCATGGAAGCCAAATACCCTAGAACGGAGACCAAATTTGGATAGTGGGGAAGCATTCTTTGCCAGCAGTGGCACAAATATCAGAACTCTTGATAAACACAATATGGTAGCTATTTCCGGCGGAGTTCATTCCAATTTATTAATCGATAATAAAAAAATTAAACTGCCCATGCTTCAGGGAAAAGAAAGTACAGGAGCGAATTCAATTGCCATTAAAGACCCCAAAATATTTATGATTGTTGGCGGAGATTTTTTGAATAAAGATTCAATTACAGGAAATTATTGTTTTACAAAAGACAGAGGAAAAACCTGGATACCTACTAAGCACCCACCATCAGGATACAGAAGTTGTGTAGAGTTTCTTGAAAGATCAAATTGGGTTACTTGTGGATTAAATGGTGTTGATGTTACTGAGGATGATGGTATGCATTTTCGAAATATTTCTGAAGAAAGCTTTAATGCTTGCAGAAAAGCAAAAAACGGAAATGCCGTTTATTTCGCAGGTGGTAAAGGAAAAATAGGGAAGCTTATTTATTGATAAAAAAAAGGTCTGCAACTTGCAAACCTTTAACCCGGATTTTTATTTATTATTATCTGACCACCTTAAATACTTTATTCAGTCCGCCGGATTCGTAAAGTACATTAAGAATATAAACGCCTTTTGCAAGATTTTCCATTTCCAGATCAAACATATTTGTTCCTCGGGAAACTCCATATTTTACAGACTTCACCAACTGTCCAATACTGTTATGAATACTGATTTCAATATTGGAATTATTATTTGAAACTACATATAATTTCGGGTGAGCTCCAGGATTTCCATAAAGCTGAACCATAGTTTCGTATTGTATAGAGGCACTATCAAATTTCACTTCGGTTTGAATGGTAGTTTGTTTTGCACATGAGCCAAAAGAATAAGTGTAAGTTAGCGTATGTACTCCTATTCCTGCTGTTGAAGGATTAAAAGTATTTCCTAAAACACCATCTCCTGTAAGTACACCACCTGGAGGGTTCAGTACAACAAGTACAGGGTTATCTGTATGAAGATATAAAGGATCCACGCCAGTAATGCTTGGCGTTATGTTAGGAGCAACTACTGCGGTAACAGGCATTCTGGATCCATCATTACAAGTTTGAGGCATACCTTCTACTTGCCAGTTGTAAAAGAAAGGATATAATTGATCACCTGCCGAAGAGCCAACGATATTCAAAACCGAATTCAATTTAAACGGATATCCAATATTGGCATTTGTAGTTGTATTTGAATAAATTGATGGCACACCCTGTATTACACTGAATCCTAACTGAAGATTTAATCCTGATGGAACATAAAAACCAAGTTCTACATCCTGAATTCCAGCCTGAAGTACCAGTGCTTTTTCAATAAGCACTTTTCCGTAAATATCTCTCAGTTGAAAATATCTTATCCCTGCAACACTGGCATTTACTGTTACTCTTTTTAGTTTGAAAGGTTGAAAAGCATTGAAGATTAAATAATCTTCTCTGGTTGCTGTGTAATTACCTGTTGGAGTAAAACTGCTGTTTAACGCGCCGATTGAATCAGCAAAAACGGGTGGCTGATCTGCTACATAAAAAGTAGTAGAAACATTAAGTGTTCCAGTTTGGAAATCATTACCCACGTGAAGGAAATTTCCTCCTGTAGGAGCATCAAACCAATGAGCATTACCGCTGGCATATAAATGTGCTGTACCGCCAATACAAACCGTATCCTGTCTGGTATCAGATGGATATGAACTTGCTCCTGCAGTAAAAACATCTAAAGTATCGCTGGTTGCGGTTCCGCAAGGAGTGGTTGTTTTCACCCAATATCTTCCGGCTTGCCTTACCGTTATGTCTTGTGATTTGGCTCCAGTACTCCATAAATAATCAGAAGCTCCATTTGCATGAAAATTCAAACTGTCGCCGTTACAGATGATATTTCCTTTATTGCTGAAGATGTAAGAATAAGGCCCTGTGTTAGAAGTGCGTTGATGCGTAAGAGTGGTTTTAGCTTCGAGCCAGTTATTATCATCACTCATTTCCATAAAATGATTATCCGGATCAATCTGAACTACAACATGGTAATCTCCATTGCAAGCCTCATACGGCACTTTTACAAAACTCTCATCCAGGTATTGACCATAAATATCTACTTTCCCAACACTGATTCCCTGAATCGTGTTACCACAACTATAACCTCCACCCAGTCCATAATTTCTTACGTTGGTGTTGTTTAATATATTACCATTCAAATCAACACAATCCCCAAGAGCTCCTGTGCATGTAGTTAAATCAATCAAACAGAAACTTACTTTGATGCCACTATTTACAATAGGCCATTTTAAAGTATCTGCGATTGATGCATCTCTTAATCTCAATGTATAAAGGCCCCAGCTATCGAGGTGAATATGGCCATGAGCCGGATGGTATTGCATAAAACCTGCAGGTCTTAATAAATATTCAAATGTATTTCCAACCTTGTGATAAATCCTCTGATTAATTAATCTTTTAGGAAAAGATCCATCAGGACAAAGAAAAGAAGCGGAAGGAAAGAAATCTCTTAGCGTATCACCGCCACAGATATAATCATTGGTAGGAGTAATTTCCATTGGGCCATATCCAATATTTGGGGTAGCCACATCTAATCTCACCAGACCTTTATTCACGCCAGTTACCAATTGGTCATATTCTGACCAGCCTCTGTTTGCATTTAAGGTGCTTTTGCCTGCTAGAATATCAGGAAGAAGATAACAATCTGTGGCTCCAGCAGTCGGGCAGCCACATCCACTTGGATTTCCATTTGAACAAATACTGGAGTAGCTCACGCAAATTGAAAAAGTTCCATTGTTATCATTTCCATATTCCCAGAATCGAATGTAATAGGTTGCCCCTGGTGTTAAACTTGTTCTGCTGATAAAAGGCATCAAACCATTTGTGCCTCCATCATCATCACAGGCCAATTCTGTAAGTGCTCCACAAGTGCCACTGTATAAGGCCATCACTCCATCAGTAACTACACCTATATTAGTATTAATATCAACGTTTCCACCGGTTGGTGCGATGAATTTAAACCACACATCACCGCCATAAAATGTACCTCCACAAGAAGGTGTAGGATCAGTGGCGATTTCTGTAGCCTGATCATTGGTGTATTGAGAAAAAATACAAGAGCTATTTACAGATAAACTTATCGCATTTCCACAATTGTCGTTAACTGGAGGCTGTGCAAATGCGGTAAATGAAAAAAAAGAAAATGAAAGAAAAATAATGAAGAATTTTATTGATAGTAAATATTTAATCATCTGGATTATTTTTTTAGTTAACTAAGATAAGTTATTTATAGGAAATTGAATATATCGTTAAGAAAGAAGACTATTCCTTAAACCCAGAGTTTTTCTGAAATAAGTTGACCGAAATAAAAAACCCCGGTTTTTAGAACCAGGGTTAATTTATTAAAAATCATTTTCGATTTAATTTAAGCTTCTGAAATCCACTGGCACCAGCTTGCTTACCCCAGCTTCCTGCATGGTAACTCCATAAATTACATCCACAGCACTCATCGTCATTTTATTATGGGTAACAATAATAAACTGCGAGTTCTCACTGAATTGTTTGATCATATTGGTAAACTTGCCCACATTGGCATCATCAAGCGGAGCATCCACCTCATCCAAAATACAGAAAGGTGCTGGCTTAATTAAGTAAATTGCAAATAACAATGCTGTTGCTGTTAATGTTTTTTCTCCTCCACTCAACTGTCCAATACTGCTTGGTCTTTTACCTTTTGGTTTAGCTACAATATCAATTCCTGTTTCTGCAAGATTTTCGGGATCAACCAAAATCATGTCGGCAGTATCTTCTTCTGTAAATAAAGCTTTAAATACTTTCTGGAAATTCTCTCTTGTTTTATTGAATGTATCCAGAAATTGTTGATTCGCTGTAGCCTCTACTTCCTGAATAGTTTGCATTAGGCTATCTTTTGCCGTTACTAAGTCATTTTTTTGTTCCAGAATAAATTCATAACGCTTTTTCATTTCTGTGTATGCTTCTATGGCTGTGGGATTAACCTCTCCCATATTCTCCAGCCTCTTTCTCATGCGTTCATTTTTTTCCTGTAATTCTTCCAGAGGAGTTTCTGTGGTTCTTGGTTCGTCAATAATAGCATCCAGATCCACTTTGAATTCTACACTCAACCGCTCTTTCATTCCCGCCAATTGCAATTTCAAATCAGTCAAGCGATCTTTGATTTCATTTAATAAATGATCTATGCCTTCTTTTGATTTTTGTTTCAATCTTAACGCACTTTCTTTTTCAGTAAGTACATTTCTAAGATTGTAATATTCCTGATCAGCCTGATTTAATTTTTTCTCTTCTTCATCTTTATTACGCATTAATTCAACAACAGTATCGTCTACAACTTTTAAAAGCGTTGCTGTTTCATCTATGTTGGCAATGGCTTCATTTAATTGACTCTTGCTGTTTTCCACCTGAATGATTAAATCACTCAACTGATTATTTTTAAATTCAAGCTCCTGATGAATGGCCCCTATTTTACTTTGCTGACGGGTAAATTGCAAATTCCCTTCATTGAACGTACCCACTGCAGTATTATATCCCAATTCTGCAGATGTGTAATCCTGCTCTACCAGATAAATTTTCTGCTGCATGGCTTCAAGAGCTATATTAAGTGCTTCAAATTCATCTCTGGTTGACGCTATAGAATCTTGATTGAATTTTAACTGAGTATTTAATTCTCCCAGTTTATTTGTTGCAATACCTTCCTGATGATTCAGGTTTTCCACTTTGTTTTGTAAAGCAAAAACCTGATTGGTCAATGTATTAATTGTCTGTTCTGTTTGCTTGATTGCATTTTCTTTCAATTGAGTATTGAATGCAATCACTTCATTGTGCTTTTGTTGAATCTCCGCTTTTAATTCTGTTACGATTTTCCCCTGAGATTCTATAGCTTTTACTAATTTTTCGAGATTCTTTGCACGCCCGATTTTCTTTCCTTCAAACAATCCCACACTTCCACCTGTAAGTGAGTATTTTCCTTTAACGTACTTTCCTGTTTTTTCTAAAATTACTGAGCCATTACTTTCTTTTAGTGCCTCTTCATTTTCAGCAATGAATACGTTGCCGAGTAGATGCTGAGCCAATGCGGCATATTGACTGTCGATTTCAACAACATCCAGCGCTTTTAAAGTGCCCTCTGGCTGATGTCCGGCAGCGATATCTTTGAATTTATCCAGAAGAAAGAAATTTGCTTTACCCTTTTTATTATGATCCAGCAAGTGAATGGCCTGAAGACCTTCTTCCAAATTATTTACTACATAATAATTTAAATAAGGATCTAGCACATTTTCAACAGCGGCTCTGTATTCTTCTTTTACATAGATGATATCAGAAAGCAATGGTGCTTTATGATTCCAGTCTGTATTTTTATGCAGAAATTTCACACTTTCAGGATATCCTTCCAATGAATCTACCAGGCTCTTTAAGAGATCGTGTTCGTTTTTCTTGGAATCAAATTTCCGGTTCTCCTCTGCAAGATTATTACGTAAATTCTCGAGCACACTTTGAGTCTGAAAAATTTGTTCTTTAGTAAACTCATGCTGATCCTGAAGTTGCTGAAGACTGGTTTGACTTTCAATCAATTCCGCTTCTTTTTGTTTCTTATCTTCTTCCAGTTGTTTTATTTGTTCAATACGATGTGTTTTTTCATCCTGAAACTGATGTATAGAACGCTGAAGATTTTGTATTGAAGTATCAGCTACGGCTACCTTTTTTTCGGCATCAAATTGATTTCTTTGTATAGTTTGGTTTTCTTTTCTTAATGAATCTATTGCTGAACGCTGATCATCAAAAACTTTTCTTTTCTCTTCAACTGTTAATTTCAGGTTTTCCAGATTAGCTTCTAATTCCGAATACTTTGCCTGTTCTTCAACAATTTGATTGGCAGTAAATGCAATACTTTCTTCCAATCCACTTTGCTGACCATTCGCTTTATCAAGAAATTCATCAAGAGAGGCTTTGCGTTCTTTAAGATGTTGCAGCTTTTGTGCGGTTAAACTTTTTTCACTTTCTTTTCCACGAACCTTATCCAGCATTTCATTGAAATCGTGTTGCATTATTTGTAATGCTTTTTCTTTTTCAATAAAACTGAGTTTCTCCTGTTCAATAGCTGCTTCTTCTTTTGAAATAGATGTTTCTAATTCAATACGCTTATCCACTTCCTGTTGTTGTTGCTGGTTTAAATCACGATAAGTAACATTGAAACCTTCCAATGCCGCTTTTGCCAGCTCTATACTAACTTCTTTGTAATCTTTTTTAATCTCGAAATACTTCTCTGCTTTTTTTGCCTGACTTTCGAGGCTTTTTAGCTGATTATTGATTTCGAATAATAAATCTTCTATGCGAGCCAGATCCTGTTCGGCGGCATCTAATTTTAATTTTGCTTCTTTCTTTCTTGTTTTATAAATAGTGATACCAGCCGCCTGCTCCAGCATTTTTCTACGGCTGTTTTCCTTATCCTTAATAATATCATCCACCATTCCCAGCTCAATGATTGCATAACTATCGGTACTCACACCAGTATCCATAAACAGATTATGAATATCCTTTAGCCTGCAGGTAACATCATTCAGGCGGTACTCGCTTTCTCCGCTTTTGTAATATTTGCGGGAAATAGTTACCGTATTAAATTCTGTTGGAAGGAGATTTTTGGTGTTTTCGAAAGTGAGACTAACTTCTGCTAATCCACTGGCACTTCTGGTTTTGCTGCCGTTAAATACCAGGCTTTCCAGATTTTCACTTCTGAGATTGCTGATTTTATGTTCGCCAATAACCCATCTTATACTATCGATAATATTACTTTTTCCGCAGCCATTGGGCCCAATTACGCCAGTAATACCTGCGTCGAAGTTCAATACAGTTTTGTCGGCAAAACTTTTAAACCCTTTGATTTCTAGACTCTTTAAACGCACTGTTGATATGATTTTTAGGCAGCAAACCTACGTGAAAAAGATTGATTTTTTTTATAAAAAACAAGGATCCGCTGAGTTGTTGATAAGTTTATCCCTGATTTGAAAATTCTATAAAATGTGAAGGATAAATTTAACCCTTTACAAACGATATAAATGGATCATTGAATTCACAAGCCCTTTAATTATACACAGTTTTTTCACAGAAATCATATTTGTTAATTCCTTTAAAAATGAACAAAAAAAAGTAATAGTTTCATTTACAATCTTACTTTCGCTTACAAAATAAAAATATCATGAAATTATCTCTATCTATTCTACTCCTATTAACAGGCTTCATAGCCTTTGCTCAGCCTAAAGCATACAATCAGGCTATCATCAATACTACTACCAATATTATTGCACCGGAAGAGGAAAACGTTGAAAGTATTCAACAAGATCCCCGTGGAGGCATGAATTTCAGAAATATGATGGATGGCGAAACGAAGTTTGTTACCTATCTTAAAAACGACCTGGTTAAAACGAATATGAAGTCAGAAATGGGCAAATCGACCATTTTTCGTGATAACTCAAAAAAGCTCACTACGATTATTATGGAAATGATGGGTAACAAATCAGGCTTTTTTGCTACAGATGAAGATCAGGCCCAAATGCAAAAAAGAAGAGACAGCATGATGGCTGAAAGAAGAAAATCAGATACCAATTCTACAAGAAGAATGCCACCTCCTGAAAAAAACAATGCTCCAGTTGAAATAAGTTTGACTGCAGAAACTAAAAAAATTGCAGGTTATGATTGCAAAAAAGCATACCTAATAACTTCCCGTTTTCTAGGATCAAAAGACACTGCTGTTGTATGGTTTACCTCCGAATTTAAATTAAATAATGTTTTATCTACCGGCGGAATGAACAGTATTCCTGGAATAGGAAATATGTTTCCAACATTAAATGGGCTGGATAAAATTGATGGCTTTGTTATGCGTTACGAAATGAAGATGCGCCGCAACAGAAGAATGGAAGTTGAAGTAACCAAAGTGGACTTAACAAAAGAAGTGGAAACCAAAGAATTCGACATTCCCAAAGACATAGAAATTAAGCCAATGAGCGAAATGCAGAATATGTTTGGCAGAGGCGGTGGCGGTGGTGGTGGGTTTATGAGAGGGAGGGATTAACGAAATGTAAAATGTAGAATATTGAATGTAAAATGTAAAAGTGGAGATTTGGGAAATGAAATTATCATTTTCTCATGAAGTGTCACTTTGTGCCTTGGTGGCGGAAGTGGGTTTAACGGTTTAATACGCTATGCTTGTTTAAAGGTTTAAGGTTGTTGGTAATTAGCAGTCTACCTTCGTGCTACTTTGTGCCTTAGAGCCTTAGTGGCAGAAAAAATAATTAATAAGGAAGTAAAAATAAGGAATAAGGAAGTGGCGAAATCTCCGAGCAATTGCAATTTCCAATTTGAAATAACGCTGCGAAAACTCATTTTACTCAATTTCTACGCGGTAAACCAATTCGTGCATTCGTGGCAACCGAATAAAACATAATCAACTTCCCCCTTGGGGGATTGAGGGGGCTAAAAAATCCCGTGATTTACATCAGCGGGATTTTTATTTCAATTCAGTTTAATTTTTATTACAACTTATCGGCAGCAGCACTCTTTTTTTCATATTCTGCAGCTTTTACCGGATTCTTTTTTAATCCATAAATATCGGCCATATAACCCAGTACAATTTTATAATTGGCTTTCTGTATTGGAGTTTTACTTGGAATAGCTTCGTAATATTTTAATGCCAGTTCTGAATAAGTGATGCATTCATCCATAGATTTATTAGCTACTGCTTTCATGTCATTTTTCTTCTTTACATCTTCGGGCTTGGTGCTTTTAATCATGTTGGCGCTATTAAATAGATCAGCAGACATATTATACAAATGGTTCGACATGAGCATAGTTGCAGTTATATCAGCCTTGTCTTCATTAGCAATTGCTTTTTTTATTATTTCGGTAAGCTTTTGCGACATAACAATATCTCCTTGATTGGAGGCCTCTTTTCCGTATAAACTATTATATATCTCAACAGCATAATTGTAAGGCATCACAAAACTTGATGGATCCTGCTGAATCAGTTCTTCGTATTTTGAAAACAAAGAAGCTTTATCTCCTTTTTTACTTACTGCTTTTAATTCTGCGTCAACCCAGTATTCCTCGTTGGGATAAATACGTTTTGCTTTCTGTAGTATCGCATTAAAATTGGCTTCATCGCCATTTTTGCTGTAATGATCAACTAAATATTGATATACTTCTTTGAAATCGGGCCCAGAAGCATTTGCGTTTGTAATTTTTGTATAATACTCTATTGCCAGCGGAACATTTTTAATCTGGATGGCACAAGCTGCAATATTCAATACCAAAGCGGTATCAAGTCTATTTAGATTGGTTTGAGGGAATTCGTATTTTTTGTCTATAATAAAAGTTTCTACTTCAATTGCTTTTTTAAATGAACTAATGGCATTTTCGTAATTATTACTGTTGTATGATCTTGCCCCTAAATCATACAATCCATAATATAAATCCAGATAACTGGTATGTGTTTCCAGGCTTAAATAAACATCTTTGGAATCTAATTCCTGATTTTTTTTAAACGCATCAAAAGCATCATTTTTTAAAATCAATTGTTCGGGTTGAGGAACAGTGCTATCATGTGAAAGAGAGTTGTAAATCCTGCCTTTATAATAATAGGCATCCGCATCATTCACTTTTTTGGGATTAGATAAATATTTATCAATCCCTGTTCTCGCTTCTTTGTATTGAAGCTTTCCCATCATATCATTGATATCATCCAGGCTCTGAGAGAATCCGAATGTGCTTAAAAACATAAGTGCAGAAAAAATAGAAATTCGTATCATTTGGTTATTTTTTTAATTTGAGGTTAAAGATATTGGATTATTGAGATTTTATTAAAAAAAAGTAGAAAGGGAATGGATAGAGATGGATAAGCTAGATAATAGATGCTGGATACTGGATAGTGCTGAATAAAGACGGATCGTTAGTAATTTGAAAAACCTTTTGAACATTTGGAACCTTTTGAACATTTGGAACATTTTGAACATCTGATTGAACATCTGAATCCTTTTACATAATTTTACCCTCTTGATTAGTCAGCAATCCATACAAGTCATTCAAAGCCGTATCGACATAATCGATATCATCGGCACCTTTATTAAACTAAAGAAACGCGGCGCCAATTATTTGGGCAACTGCCCTTTTCATAATGAAAAGTCACCTTCATTTACAGTTTCTCCTACCAAAGAAATTTACAAATGTTTTGGTTGTGGCAAAAGTGGCAATACCATCAGTTTTTTGATGGAACACGAAAAGTACAGTTATGTAGAATCTCTTCGCTGGCTAGCCAATAAGTATAATATTGAATTAGAAGAAACCGAAACCAGTCCAGAGTTTAAAGCCATTCAGCTTACATCCGACAGTCTTTTTATCATCAACAATTTTGCAAAAGATTTTTTCAGAAATGTATTGATGAATACTGATGAAGGGAATGATATTGCATTAAGTTATTTAAAGGAACGCGGTTTCAGACAAGATATCATTGATAAATTTCAGCTGGGATATAATCCGTCTGCTAAAGATGATTTTGCCAAGGCGGCGATTGTAGGTCAGTACAATAACGATCTCCTTTTAAAAACAGGACTCGTTGTTAGCCGTGATGAAAAATTACAGGACAATTATCGTGGCCGTATTATTTTTCCCATTCATAATCAAAGTGGAAAAATTCTAGGATTCGGTGCCCGGATTATCAAATCAAACGATAAGTCGCCCAAGTATATAAATACGCCCGAAAATGAAATTTATGTAAAAAGTAAAATTCTTTACGGATCTTATTTTGCCAGAACAGCAATTGATAAATCAGATGAATGTTTATTGGTAGAAGGCTATACGGATGTGGTTAGTCTGCATCAGGCCGGTATTGAAAATGTGGTAGCCAGCGGAGGTACATCATTAACACCAGATCAGCTGCGGTTAATAAAAAAATACACTAAGAATCTCACTATTATTTATGACGGCGATAGTGCCGGAATAAAAGCTGCGCTCAGAGGACTAGACTTAGCACTGGAGGAAGGACTGGATGTAAAACTAGTGCTCATTCCCGATAAGGAAGATCCAGACAGTTATGTAAATAAAATTGGTGCTGCCGCATTTATTGATTTTGTAAAAAAGAATAAAAAAGACTTTATTCTATTTCAATTAGAAATTGCTCTACAGGATGCGGGCAATGATTCTTCAAAAAAATCTGTAGTGGTAAATCAAATTGCAGATACCATTTCCAGAATAAACAAAACAGAAGAATTTACCAGAAGGCAAGATTATATCAAACAAGTTGCAGAGATGCTGAGGATTGAAGAAAGCGGATTTAATGCACTTGTAAATAAAATCATCAGAGATAAAATCGTCAAAGAAGAGTCGAAAAATTTCAAAGACGAATTGAATTTACCTCCTGAAAGCTTTGTGGAGCCTAATCCAGATACAGATTCTTTATTTAATAAAGATGATTTACATGAACAGGCCATGGTAAGGAGTTTGATTGAATTTGGATTAAAGGATTGGGAAGATGGTAAATTAGTAGCTGATCATATTCTTGGACAGCTTGATGATCTCGACCTACATGAAATGATAGACAATCCCAAAATCACCAACATTATCAGCATATACAGAGAATGGTATTCGGCGGGTAATCAGCCAACAGCTAAAAGTTTTTTATACCACGACGATGCAGAAGTAAGCAATTTTATTATCAAGGTTATGGATGTTAATACGGATATCAGTCCTAACTGGAAAGGTCATTATAAGGGACATATTTCAACACGTGAAGAACTTTATAAAGAAGAGGTGATTTCCACTTTCAATTATCTTCAGCTAAGAAAAATAAAAAGACTGATGAATGAGAATCAGCAGGCGTTGGAAAAAGCTACCGATCAGGATCAGCAAATTCTGTTTATGCAAACGCATCAGCTGCTAAAGAAAATGGAATCAGAGATTACTTCAAAATCCGGTACAGTTATCTACAAATAAATAGGGTCAAATCTGATTTCAGATTAACGAGAATTATTGCGAATAAAATTTTCGAGTACACTAAAAAATTAAAAAACCAATTCTTCTTCTTCTTTTGCAAGAAGCATATAACGGGGTACGCTATTATTGGTATCGTGCGGCTTCCCAGATAATTTAAAATTTGTAGCACACCAAACATTATCCAGTTCAACTTGTTCCATTGCTTCTAATTGGTGATCTTCAATAGCCTGCCAATGTGGATCACGACAAAGATCACTGGCAATTTTTGCGGTAAGTTTAGGATAAGAAACCCAAAGTCTGGCCTCAGAATGTAAAGCGGGAACAATATCATTAAGTATGTCGGAAAGCTGTTTTTTGCTTACCGCAAATATTAAAGCGAACTCGATTTTTTTAACCCTTAATAAAGGAGTTACACTTTTAGCGAAATTTAATTTTATGAATTGTTTTTCTACTGAAGAAGGCAAACCTTGAATTAAAAGGTTCTTCTCGTTGTTGTACTGTAATTTTTCTAATACTGTTTGTAATGCCATAATGAGGAACTAATTTTATTGATTAATCATTAATGGTTAATCAAAATGATCAAATAAGATCAATTCAATTAAAACATGAGCATTCAGAGGGGAACGCAAAGTTACGATTTTATTTTGGTTTGTTCAAGGAAAAGGGCAAGTTATACCAATTATAATTACTTTTTAGTTCTATTTTTTCTGGTATAATGCCGATATGACAGCTGTTTGGGACAATTTCATTGGACCATTACAGATGTCTAATCGGTATTATTATGTAATAATTCATTTTCTTATCAAATAAACAATTAAGAAATCTATCTGAAATGGGAGTAATTACTGAGTATGTAGAGAGAGGTAAAAAAGGAGATTAGTCTTCTGATTGATTTTTATTGTGTTCTTTCTTCTTATCACGGTGTTTTAGAATTGGCATTCTTCGTTCAACACCATTCAATAGCCGTACTATATTTTTTTGATGAGTTATAATCACCATAAAAGCCACTAATAAAGCAAAAATCCTGTAGGACAATTCATGCTCATTCCAGATCCATATTACCGAAATGGGCAACATAATTGCGCCCAGTATTGAACTTAATGATACATATCTTGTAATAAATAACACCACAAAGAAAACACCAGCACAACAAACCGCTACAACAGGTTGAACGGCGATAAGCATACCTAATAAAGTAGCCACTCCTTTTCCTCCTTTAAAGTTGGCAAATACAGGAAAAATATGCCCCAAAACTGCAGCCAAACCTAAACCCATCATAAAATTGGTACGTTCCAGTTCATTCGTTAAATAATAAGGGAGAAAATAAAATAATCCTACGGCAATCAATCCTTTTAATATATCAAGAACCATTATTATGATGCCGTATTTAGGGCCTAAAATTCGGAATGCATTTGTTGCACCCATATTGCCGCTGCCATATTCCCGGATATCAATTCCGAAAAACTTTTTACTTATTATAAGTGCCGTTGGAACAGATCCTATCAAGTAAGCCAATATAATCAGCAACAATTCCTTCATTAATTTCTTGTATGTTTCGGGATAAAGATAATAAAAAAACCATTTAGTTAACATTAAATTAATATGGGCAATGCAACTATTGTAAAATCGTTTTGATGATTAGCCAGTTGCTTTGATGCTCCATTTTTATAATGCTGAATTTATTGCTCATTAAAGTTTGGCTGATGCTTTCCTTATCGTTGATTAATATGCCACTAAAAAGCACAATAGCTCCGGGCTTTGAAGCCTTCCTTATTTTCTCAATATTATCTACGATTACATTCAAATTGATATTGGCAAGTAAGATATCTGCTTCCCCAATCGAACTAATACAACTGTCGGCTTTTACGATTTTTATTTTTTTGCAATCATTGGCCTCCACATTTTCAATAGTGTTGTTTATACTCCAGTCATCGTAATCTATAGCTTCGATAATTTGAGCCCCTAATTTTTCAGCTAATATAGCCAGTAAGCCAGTGCCCGTTCCAAAGTCAATAACTTTCTTGTTGTTAAAATCAATCACACTCATTTGCTCCATCATCTGAAGTGTAGTAGCATGATGTCCGGTACCAAAACTCATTTTTGGGGTAATCAGTAAATCATAATTAACCGCATTATTTTTATCGTGAAAATTTGCTCTCACAAAAGCAAAGGGCTGTTTGGTTTCTGCATGAAATACGGTGATAGGCTCAAATCCACTCTCCCACTTCGCGTTCCAGTTTTCTTCTTTGATGTAAGATTGAGTATACTTCAACTGATTCGTTTCTGCAACATCATCAAACAATGATTTATTAAAATCCGGTTCTTTAATATAGGCTTTCAACTCCATTTCATTTTCCTGAAATCCATCAAAATTAATTTCGCTTAACAAAGCAATAATCAACTCTGCTTCTTCATTATTTTTTGTTGGAAAAGTAAATTCAATATAAGACATGTGTTTTTGTTTATACTATTAAAAAATGTACAGGATTTCATTGTCAATTCTGGATACAATCCTTCAGCTCGGCATGTTCATTACTTTAGCGTATATTTTTAATAAAAAATGCAGCTCAAAGTAAAGCTGCATTTTAGGTCTATTTATTTTTTCAATTAATTATTATCAGGTTGTGGTTTAGCTGGAGCCTCAGGCTTAGGCATTAGCGCCTTTCTGCTCAATTTGAATTTGCCTGTTCTTGGATCCACTTCAAGTAATTTTACTTTTACTTTGTCGCCTTCTCTGAAAATCCCATCCATAGTTTCAAGGCGTTTCCAGCTAATTTCACTGATGTGAAGTAAGCCTTCTTTCTTTGGCAGGAATTCAACAAAAGCGCCAAATTCTTTTATACTTTTAACCGTGCCTTCGTAAGTCTGGCCAACTTCAGGAACTGCAGTGATGCCATTAATCCACGCCAATGCTTTTTCCAAACCAGCTCTTTCTTTTGAAAAGATACTTACTTCGCCATGGTTATCTACTTCTTCAATATTAATTGTAGCTCCAGTTTCACGTTGAATTTCCTGAATAACTTTTCCTCCGGGTCCGATTACTGCTCCAATATATTCTTTATCAATAATTACCTTAACCATTCTTGGTGCATGTGGCTTAACATCTGATCTTGGTGCTTCTGTACATTTGTGCATGGCTTCAAGAATATGCATACGACCTTTTTTAGCCTGAGCCAAAGCTTCGCGCATTACATCCATACTCAAACCATCCACTTTGATATCCATTTGAACGCCGCATATCCCATCTCGGGTTCCTGTAACTTTAAAATCCATGTCGCCTAAATGATCTTCATCTCCAAGTATATCAGTAAGAATAGCATATTGAGTTCCTTTTGTGATCAATCCCATAGCTACACCACTTACATGTTTTTTCAGTGGAACACCTGCATCCATTAACGCCAGTGAACCTGCACAAACTGTAGCCATAGATGAAGATCCGTTGCTTTCAAGAATATCACTTACCACTCTTACCGTATATGGATATTCAGAACCAGGCATCATTTTTTTCAAAGAACGCATGGCCAGATTACCATGTCCTACTTCTCTTCTGCCTACACCTCTCATCATTTTAACTTCGCCAGTACTGAATGGAGGGAAATTATAATGAAGAATAAACTTACTGTATTCAGATGAATGAGCACTTTCAATCAATAGCTCATCTAATGGAGTTCCTAAGGTAACTGTTGTAAGTGATTGTGTTTCACCTCTTGTAAATAAAGCTGATCCGTGTGGAGTTGGCAGTAAATCTATTTCCATTTCCAACTGACGAATGTCTTCGGTTCCTCTTCCATCCAAACGCTTACGGTCATTTAATATCATATCACGAACAACATAATATTGAAGTTCGCCAAAATAATGACCAATTAAAGCCTTGTCTTCACTTGCCAGCTCTGTGCCAAGATGTGCAACGAGCTCAACATGCAAAGCCTTGTAGGCATCACTTCTTTCGTGCTTTGCAGAAGCAGAAGCAGAAATCGTGTACATTCTATCCTTAGCAAAAGTTTTTATTTTTTCGTTTAATTCTTCATTGCGGTAAGGCTTCTTGTAATCTCTTTTGCCTTTTATTCCTAGCAAATCTCTCAGTTCTTCCTGAGCTTTCACCTGAATTCTGATGGCATCATGAGCAATTTCCAATGCTTTTACCAAATCTTCTTCCTGACACTCATTACTTTCTCCCTCTACCATCATAATATTTTTGCTGGTAGCTGCTATAATAAATTCGAAATCGGATTCTTTTAATTGAGAACGCGTAGGGTTTACAATCATCTCTCCATTTACACGACCAATACGAACTTCAGAGATAATTTCCTGAACAGGTATATCAGAAACAGCCAAAGCCGCAGATGCAGCCAAACAAGCTAATGCATCGGGCATAACCTCATTATCTGAAGAAATCAGAGATACCAAAACCTGAACATCACATAAATAATCTTCTGGAAACAATGGACGTAAAGCTCTGTCAATTAGTCTTGAGGTGAGTATTTCATAATCGTTCAAACGAGCTTCTCTCTTGAAGAAAGAACCTGGAACACGACCTGCGGAAGCAAATTTTTCCTGATAATCTACTGATAGCGGGAAAAAGCTCTGGCCATCTTTTGGATCTTTGTTGGCTACAACCGTCGCTAAAATAATGCAATTGCCTTGTCTTACTGTTACAGCTCCGTCGGCCTGACGAGCCATTTTACCAGTTTCTATGGTTACCATACGGCCACCACCTATATCGAATTTAACTGATTTTGATTCTAAAAATGACATTTGTAATGATTTGTTCCAACAGATAAAAATATCGCTGGTGGTTAAAATTAATCATGTACAAAGAACAATTCCCAACAGCTAAAACAGTTGGGAATAATTCAAATGACATGCATGAATATAAATTATTTACGGAGACCTAATTTCTCAATCAATGCTCTGTAACCAGTAAGGTCGTGCTTGCTTAAATAAGTCAATAATCGCTTACGCTTACCTACCATCATCATCAAACCTCTTTGTGAAGAGAAGTCTTTCTTATTCACTTTCAGGTGGTTAGAAATATGGTTGATGCGTTCTGTAAGCATCGCTACCTGTCCTTCAATTGAACCGGTGTTTGTAATCTTGCCGCCATAAGTTGTAAATATGGTCGCTTTTCTTTCGCTTGTTAAATGAGACATTTCTTTAGTTTTTTTTTAAAACGCTGTGTTTTATATCTTTTTTTATCGGGTGCGAAGTTAATAAATACATTCGAAAATCAACAAGATTATTCAATAATTATAGAATTTCTTGTTTTATTATTCCCATTTTTGAAAAATCAGCCACTCATATTCCAAGTTTTCATCACTCAAAAAGCAGATTTACATTATTTAAACCCAAAAGATATTCAGTTACTCGATTGAAATTATGCAAATTTGCATAATGAAGAAAAATTTTGCAATTGTGGGTTGCGGAAGAATAGCCAGTAGGCATGCTCTACAGATTACTCTATTGGCTAATCTTGTAGCCGTTTGCGATATTGATCCTATCAAGGCTTCTGCATTTGCTGCCGAATTCAATACTACTGCTTATTTTTCTCTTGAAGAAATGCTCATTCGTTGTCCGGAAATTGAAGTGGTTAGTATCTGTACACCTAATTATCTTCATGCCAATCACACTATAATATCTTTAACATCAGGCAAGCATGTTTTATGCGAAAAGCCACTATCAATTGATATTCAGGATGCAAAAAAAATGATTGATACGGCAAATAAATTCAATCGCAAATTATTTGTAGTTAAACAAAACAGATACAATCCCCCGGTTGAAGCAGTAAAATCATTGCTTAATAATAATCGCCTGGGCCAAATTACCTCGTTCCAGATTAATTGCTTTTGGAACAGGCCTTCTAATTATTATACTGATACCTGGAAAGGAAATAAAAAATTGGACGGCGGAACTTTATTTACTCAATTCAGTCATTTCATAGACTTGCTATACTGGTTACTGGGAGATGTAAATTCTGTTGTTGCCACTACTCAAAATTATCTTCATCCCGAAATAGAAATTGAAGATGCTGGTATAGTTTTATTTAAAATGAGAAGTGGGGCTATAGGAACTTTAAACTATAATGTAAATGCATTCCGGAAAAACATGGAAGGATCGTTTACGTTATTTGGAGAAAAAGGCACCGTTAAAATTGGAGGACAATATTTAAACACCATTGAATATCAGTCTCTGGAAGGACAGCAAATTCATTTGAACGATTTTGGCAATCCTTCAAATGACTATGGTTTTTATCAAGGCAGTATGAGTAATCACGACAAAGTTTATTCCAATCTAATTGCTGCACTTGATGATAACGAATCAAAATTTGCCAGCGCATTTGAAGGAATGAAATCTGTTGAAATAATTGAAATGATTTATGCATCTGCAGGAAGCGTCAGTTGATTTTTATTAACCCAATTTATTAACCCATTTGTCAAAATTATTTTTCACTGTTACGAACGATTTAACTTACGATCAGCGAATGATCCGTATTTGCACTTCATTGTCTGAAGCCGGATTTGACATTACTTTGATTGGAAGAAAGACAAAGAAATCTGTCGCATTAAACAGTATGCCTTTTTTTCAAAAACGACTTTACTGTTTTTTTCAAAAAGGAAAGTTTTTTTATATCGAATACAACATTAGATTATTCTTTTACTTATTTTTTAAAAAGATGAATGGTATTTGTGCTATTGATTTAGACACGATACTCCCCTGTCTTTGGATTTCTTATCTTAGAAAAATCCCCAGAGTTTATGATGCTCATGAGCTGTTCTGCGAAATGAAAGAAATTTCTACACGGCCGAAAATATATTCTTTTTGGAAAAAAATTGAAAAATACAGCGTCCCTAAATTTAAATATGCTTACACCGTAAATAAGCCTATTGCTGATGAATTTAAAAAAAATTACCACATTGACTTCGAAATCATCAGAAGCATATCCGTATACAGAGCGCCCTCTGCAGTTTCAAAAGAAAAGTTCATTCTTTATCAAGGTGCAGTAAATGAAGGCAGAAGCTTCGAAACGCTGATTCCTGCAATGCAGCAAGTGGATTGCCCGCTCATTATTTGCGGGGATGGAAATTTTATGCAACAGGCAAAAGATCTGGTTAATCAATATGGATTAGCAAATAAGATCACATTCAAAGGAATGCTTGCGCCTGCTGATTTAAAGAAGTTAACAGATAAATCCTACATTGGAATCACCTTATTTGAAAAAGATTCAAAAAGCAATTACTTTTCTCTGGCCAACAGATTCTTTGATTATATTCATTCGGGCACACCTCAAATTTGTGTAAATTACCCCGTTTACAAAGAATTGAATAATAAATACGATATTGGTATATTAATTAATGACCTTAAACCTGAATCCATTGGAAAAGTCTTAAACGAATTACTGATGAATGAAGGGAAATGGGAATCCTTACATGAGAACTGCAAAATGGCTGCACGCGAATTGTGCTGGCAAAACGAAGAAAATAAATTGATTGCTTTTTATAACTCCATCTTTGGATAAACATCTACATATTGTAACTCACGATGTTCCGTGGCCTGCCGATTTTGGAGGTGTTGTAGATTTATTTTACAAAATCAAATCGCTGCATCAGGAAGGAATTAAAATTCACCTACATTGTTTTACCAGCAAAAGAGCAGAACAACCTTTGCTCAACAGATATTGCGAATCGGTTACTTATTATTCAAGAAAGAAAAAATTATCTATCCTTCCTTACTCCATCCCTTATATAGTACTATCCAGAAGCGACGATGCTTTATTGAAAGATTTATTAAAAGACGATTACCCGGTTTTACTGGAAGGCATCCATTGCACATACCATCTTTTTAAAGGGAAATTAAACAACAAAAAAGTTATTGTTCGATTGCACAATGCAGAATACAATTATTACAAACATTTATTCAAACTGGAAACTGGCATATTCAAAAAAATATATTTTTACATAGAATCTTTGTTGTTAAAAAAATACGAGAGGAAACTTTCTAAGTTGGCTACATTCTTAACCGTTAGCAAAACAGATGAGACATTATACCGAAGAGAATTCAATGCAAATAAATTACAATTCCTGCCTGTTTTCATCCCCTGGAATAAAATAAAATGTCAAACCGGATCCGGAAGCTTCTGTTTGTATCACGGCAATCTTTCTGTGAATGAAAATGAAAAGGCTGCATTGTGGTTGCTTGAAGAAGTATTTAATACACTTAAGATTCCTTTTGTTATTGCAGGAAAAAGCCCTTCTTCTCATTTAAAAAAAATGGTGTATTTGAATCGCCATACTTGTCTTGTTGAAAATCCTACAGAGTACGAACTGGATGACTTAATACAAAAGGCACAGATCAATATTCTGCCTTCGTTTAATAAAACAGGAGTAAAATTAAAGCTACTGAATGCACTTTTTAATGGAAGACATTGTCTGGTGAATGAGGAAGGTGTTGAAGGCTCAGGAACAGCATCACTTTGCTGTATTGCCAAAGACCCCATAGCATTTATAAAACTTACTGAAGTATTGTTTGATCTTCCATTTACGGAAGAAGATATAAACAAAAGAAAAAACATCCTTGAAACCCTTTACAATAATAAAGAAAACGCAAAACAAATCATTACACTGTTATACTAGCATTGTCCCACACCTTACCACTTTCTGTTTTAATTGTTCTTGCAGGATATTTGTTTATCACCATATAATCATGAGTAGCCATAATGATACAAGTATCGTAATCTTTGCAGATGTGAAATAAAAGCTGCATAATTTCATCGCTGGTTTCAGGATCAAGATTTCCAGTGGGCTCATCAGCTAATATTAATTTGGGGGAATTCAGCAAAGCTCTGGCGATATCTATACGTTGTTGTTCGCCACCACTTAATTCGAAAGGCATTTTAAATCCTTTCGTTTTTAAATTTACTTTATCAAGCACATCGCTTATTTTTTCCTCCATCAACTTTTCATCTTTCCAGCCTGTTGCTTTTAAAACAAATTTAAGATTTTCAACTACATTTCTATCTGTTAATAATTGAAAATCCTGAAATACAACGCCCAGGTTCCTGCGTAAGAATGGAACGTTTTTCCAGGTAAGCGCTCTTAAATTATGACCTGCAACCCATCCTTCACCTTCGGTCAATTCCAGGTCTCCGTACATGGTTTTAAGTAAACTACTTTTACCCGTTCCGGTTTTCCCCACGAGATAAACAAATTCGCCTTTATCAACCGAAATATTTACATCACTTAAAATCAAAGTGTTGCTTTGGTAAATATTTACATGCTTTAACTCTACAATGGATTGGGACATCAGAAATATTTAATGGTAATAAATTAATTTAAAAACTCGAAGCAAATTTAATGGCAGAATCATTAATAAACAATTACTTCATCTTTAAGCCTTATTTCAAGTGATTTTTTAACATCTTCTTCTACCCTTCCGATAATCTGAGCGTCCACTTCAAAAGACTTTGCCACATTTATTATAGATTGCGCATCAGCTTCATTGCAATAAATCTCCATCCGGCAACCCATATTAAAAACCTCATAAAGTTCGCGATTGGAACTTCCGCTGTTATCTTTAATCAGTTGAAATATCTCTGGCGCCTCAAATAAATTATCTTTTATCACTTTGTAATTTCCGGGCATATACTTCATGCACTTTGTTTGACCGCCTCCACTGCAATGAATTAAACCATGTATTTTATCAAAATGATTTTCTAACAACTGAATAAGAATTGGCGCATACGTTCTTGTTGGGCTCAACAACATTTTACCCACTGTTACATAGCTGGCTTCTGTTCCTGAATAAAGATCTGTCAGCCGGTTCTTTCCGATATAAACAACATCATTAGACAATGCCGGATCGTAGCTTTCTTTAAAATCAACAGCATATGATTTATTAAGTGCATCATGTCTTGCGGAAGTCAGACCATTGCTGCCAATACCACTGTTATAAAAACTTTCATAACTGGCTTTGCCATAACTGGCCAGCCCTACAATTACATCGCCGGGAACAATTTTTTCATTGGTAATAATGCGGTTTTTAGGCCATCTGCAAGTCATCGTTCCATTTACAGCAACCGTTCTTACTACATCGCCAACATCAGCAGTTTCTCCTCCCAGATAATGAATATTTACCCCATAAGATTTAAGTAAATCAAAAAATTGCTGAGAGCCATTTATGATGTGATCGAGAACTTCTCCGGTGATCAGATTTTTATTTCTGTCGATAGTGGAATTAAAAACGATATGATCAAAAATTCCCACACAAAGCAAATCATCCAGATTCATCACTATTGCGTCCTGGGCAATGCCTTCCCAAACCTTAATATCGCCCGTTTCTTTCCAATAGAGATAAGCCAGGATACTCTTCGTTCCGGCTCCATCGGCATGCATTACGTTTATAAATTGTTCATCAGCTCCGAGGTAATCTGGATATATTTTACAGAAAGCATTAGGAAATAACCCTTTGCTCAAATTTTCTGTTGCCGCCAACACCTCTTCTTTATGTGCAGAAACTCCTCTTTTATTATAAATGCTC
>CALQSB010000022.1 GCA_943333125.1 Chitinophaga pinensis | reverse complement strand
GAAACTATTTTTTTATAAATTTTCGATTCAAGGTAATTCCTGAATTTGTTTCCAACTGAAGCAGATAAGTTCCAGCAGCAAGTTTATTTAAATTAGATATCGTCCAGGTATTAAATCCCTTATCCAGAGATTTTTCCATTTTAGTCATCTTTTGGCCAATACTATTTATTATGCGGATTGTTATTTCTTCTTTTTCTGCCAATTGCAAAGTGATGTTCAATTGGTCAACTACTGGATTAGGACCTATCTCCAACGTATAATTTGGTTTGCAAATCGAATTGATGATAATGAAAGAACTGTAAATGTAATTTCCATTTTGTGCGATCATTTTTATTCTGAAGTAAGCAGGCTTCGAATTGAATTTCTCGTAATCGTAATTATAGCTATTGTTAATTAAAAAAGTTGGCGATATAGAAGCAATCCTTGTGTAATACAATCCGTCATTACTAAATTCGAGTTCATATTTAATCACATTCATTTCATTTGTGGTCTTCCATTGTAAATGAACCATACAATTATTATCAGCATATCCTTTAAATGAAAGCAGCTTTACGGGTAGAATAATTCCATTTGTAATGGTGCCCGGTTGATTTAACACCCAATTGTTGGGATCAATGGTAATATTGTTTGGAGTTTTGTTGAATGCGAATTTAAAAACCTGATTATTAGCTAATAGGTTCACCAAAACGGTTGTGTCTCCCTGCAATGAATTTATTTTTAATTCAAGTAGTCCTTTAAAAAATGACGTAACAGTTGGAGCGCTTGTAGTTTCATTTACCAGCAATAAAATAGTATCTGCATTAGGTTTAGAATAAGTAATATTAATAGTTGGATAACCTTCTCCGTAATACCATTGATTAAAGAAGTCAGTAAAGCTTCTTCCGCAGGTATTTTCAGCAACATGCCTGAAGTCTTCTGCTGTTGCCACAGAGTCTTTGAATGCCGTCTGATAGTTTTTAAGAGTAGCGAAGAAGAGATTGTCGTTTTGCATTTCGAATCTTAAGTTATGAATAATGGCAGCGCCTTTATCATAACTTAATCTGCCGTTGAAAATCCTGTTTTCGTCATATACTGATGCGTCAGGAACATAAACACTACCATTAGCCGCACTCATTGCGCTGCTGTGAAAATATTGCATGTAACTGGCAGGATTGTTTAAAGGAAATAACGCAGGAAGTTTTTCTATCATCAAATATTCCGAATAACTGGCAAAGCCTTCATTCAGCCAGATGTCATTCCAACGCGCACAGGTAACGTTGTCGCCAAACCACTGATGACCAAGTTCATGGGCAATAACGGCAGATCCAAAATTAGTTAATGTAGTCATGGTTTGATGTTCCATACCACCGCCAATTGTAGCCATCGAATGGCCATATTTTTCATTGCTGAAAGGGTACAAGCCATAAAGTTCACTTTGTTTCTCAATGAAAGCAGGAGTCATATCCAGAACCGTTCTTATTGAATTGAAATAAGCAGAATCATTAACAAAATAATGTTGAATTAAAATAGAGTCAGGTGCAATAGCATCAGGTTTTGCGTAATTTAAATACTCCATATAATTTCCTACAGCAATACTGGGCATATAATAATTCATTGAATAATTTGTTTTCCAGCGATATCGTGCTTTTGAATTTGGCAAAGCGTCTATCCCTTGAAGTACGCCATTGGATCCAACTTTATTTACATTGCTGGTTGTTACCCAGATGTCTGCAGAATCAATTTTATCCGTAAGGATTTGTTTACAGGGAAACCATTCCCTTGCCTGATAACTTTCTGAAACTGTAGCTACATAATTTAAACCATTTGATGTAGTCCCAGAATAAACACCGTATGAGTTTGAAGTGCCATGGTAATATATTAAAGTAGTTATGGTGCTTCCTGAATTTACTGCTGGACTAAGTGGAACGAAAATATGGTCATTGGATTGATTATATAACTTTCTGATTCCATTAATGAGTATAGAATCCACAATCATATTGGATCTTAGTTCTGTAATAAAAGTATCAAGAGATTGTTTCACCAAAGATTTAATCAATGCGCTTCCTAAAATGTAATTGCTTCCTGTTTCTGCTGTGATATCGAGTTTCAGATATTTTACATCGTATTTATTCATTGATTCATACTGATAATATTGAACTCGCTGCGTATAATTGTTGTGTAATGTATTAATGCGTTTTTTAGCACATTCATTTTCATGTTGAGCAAATGAGTAATTAAAATATATTAGCAATGTCAATATTGAAATCAAATTTTTCATTTATCAAATTTTAATCAGAGCAAAGTTAGTATATAGCAACAACCGAATATTATAATTATTATCGCTGAATTTAACTATTTCAATATATTTACTGAAATTATTTAAAGTGAAAATAAATACAAAAAGACTTCAGCAGCATTTTGAATCAATGAGTGAAATTGGAAAAATTGGAGAAACGGGTACTTGTCGTCCTGCTCATACTGATACCGAAAAAAAAGCTTTTACAATCGCCGCTGGATGGATGAAGGATGCTGGCATGAAAACCCGAATAGACAATTTTGGAAATCTTATTGGAAGGCTCGAAGGCGAAGATTCAACTTTGCCTATTTTAATGATGGGTTCACATCTTGACTCTCAGCCTTATGGTGGAAGGTTTGATGGCGTTGCTGGTGTTTTATGTGCTATTGAAGTGGTTACTACTTTAAAAGAAAATGGAATTGTACCGAATCGCTCGATAGAAATTATTTCTTTTGCTGATGAAGAAGGATGGCGTTTTAATAAAGGATTGTTTGGGTCAAGAGGTATTTTAGGAAAATTGGAAGATGGGGAATTAAGCCGCAAAGATAAAGATGGAATTACAAGAGAACAGGCATTGAAAGATTTCGGATGTGACATCACCCGATTTAAAGATTCGGAATATACAGCAGGAAGTATTTACTGCTTTTTAGAACTTCATATAGAACAGGGCCCAGTTTTAGATATTGCCAACAAACCTATTGGGATTGTTACTGGTATCTCGGGACCGCTTTGGCTAACTGTAAAGCTTAAAGGTGTTGCAGGTCATACAGGTTCAGTGCCGATGCCCCTTCGTAAAGATGCTTTGCTGGGTGCTGCTGAAATCATTGTTGCCTTAAACGAAATTGCTACTCAGGTTCCTGGAAATCCTACTGTAGCAACGGTGGCCACTATTAATGTATTTCCGGCCAGCAGAAATATTATTGCCGAAGAAGTTGAGTTTACTGTTGATCTAAGAGATATAGATCTTGATAGACGACACCGTTATGAAAAACAATTAATGGATAAAATAAATTCCATCACAGAAAAAAGAGGATTAACCTATTCTATAAAAGAAGATACAAATAGTGAGCCTCGATATTGTGCGGATTGGATTAAAAGTATCATTAAAGACAATTGTGTAAAACAATCACTTGATGCTCCGGAATTAATGAGCGGTCCGTTTCATGATTCACTTGCATTGTCATACGCCTGTGATTATGGGATGATTTTTATTAGATGTAAAGATGGAATCAGCCATAATCCACTGGAATATTCTTCTTATGAAGATCTTGCATTGGGTACTGAAATTTTGTATGGTACTGTTTTAGATATATTAGACAAGAAATAGCCGTTTTGTTTTATAATAAATCATCAATAATTTCTCATAACTGAATTATTGTTTATATCAATTTATTTGTCAGATAAAAATGGGTTATTTCTTTTATTATAGCCTTATTGGTAGTAGCTTTGTGAGTCAGAAACATTCGTTATTTTGAAGTCAATTTGGGTTCGTTATTTTTCAATTATTTTTATACTGATTCTGCATTTATTTCCAAATGCCATAACTGCTCAATGCGCCAATCCTATCAACTCATTTCCATATAATGAAAACTTTGAAGCTACAAACGGAAATTGGGTAAGATCATCAACACAGCATTGGGATTGGGGTGCTATCATTCCAGGAGGCAAATCTGTAATTACTGCTGCAGGTGGCGGACAAAAATGCTGGATAATTGGAGGTTTCAGCGGAGCTAATTATAGCAGTGGAACGTCTAACTTAAAAAGCCCTTGTTTTGATTTTACTTCTTTGGTAAATCCGGAAATTACATTTAAAATTATCTGGGAAACTGAGCACAACTACGATGGTGTAAATCTCGAATATTCAATTGATCAGGGAAATACCTGGACGATACTAGGCGCTCAAAATTCAAATGCAAATTGTGCCGGTGTTAATTGGTATAATTCCGGTTCTGTAAGATTTTTAAATTACACTCCGGCATGGTCGGGTAGTATTTTGTCGGGCTCTACTGGAAATTGCCAAAGTGGATCCGGAAGCGGTCAGTGGTTAACAGCCAGACATAAACTAAATATGCTTGCCGGACTAAACAAAGTAATTTTCAGATTTTCATTTGGTGCCGGAACGGTATGTAACGATTATGAAGGATTTGCTATCGATGATATTTGCATAAAAGAAATAGCAGCTAATGGCGCCGACTTTAATTATAATTGTATAGGAAACAATGCAGTTAATTTTATAAATAATTCATCGTATTGCCAAACTGCTATTACATGGAATTTTGGGGATCCGATTTCAGGTACTTCAAATACTTCAACTTTGGATAACCCTTCTCATACTTTTTCTGCACCTGGTTCTTATTTGGTAACACAGACGGTAACTTTTTCAAATATTCCTGTGTCTGTAAAAACAGCAACAATAAATATATTGGGAGTAACGCCAGCTATAACGCAAAGTTTGCTTTGCAATGGGGATCAGAATGGAACAATTACAGCGAACGCTACTGGTGGAACAGGTTTGTATAATTATTCATGGGATACCAATCCAATTCAGCAAACATCAAGCATTACAGGTTTGTCAGCAGATACATATACAGTTAATATTTCGGCTACTGATGCCTGTCCGGCTTCGGCTTCTGTTACTTTGGTGGAACCTTCCCAAATTATCATTGATCATACTATTGTTGATGCGACTTGTAATTTAAATAATGGGAGCATTCAAACTGTAGTTAGTGGTGGAACAGCTTCTTACATTTATTTGTGGTCTAATGGTGAATCTACTGTTTCTATTACTGATTTAAATGCGGGGACTTATAATTTGCTGGTTACAGATGCCAATAATTGTTCGGCAAACACAGGGATGCTGACCATAAACAACAATATTATTCCAGCGCATATTGATTTAGGTGGTGATACAACTATTTGTCCTGGTCAAACTATTTTATTACAGCCTGGAAATTTTGCCAATTATCTTTGGCAGGATAATTCTAATGCCTCCACATTTCTTGTAACCCAAACGGGAGCTTATTCAGTAGAGGTTACCAATACTGCCGGATGCAAAACTATCGGCGCAATAAATGTAATTGTAGATTGCAAGGGAGTTTATTTTCCTTCTTCTTTTACTCCCAACGGGGATCATTTAAATGATGAATTTGGCCCTGTTGGTGATGTTGGCGGAATAAGGGAATTCTCCATGTTTATTTATAATCGCTGGGGTCAGTTGGTATTTTCAACTACTAATCCTTTTGAAAAATGGAATGGAAAATATAACAGTAAAGTTTTTGCTTTGGAAACTTTTGTTTGGATGGCCAGTTATAAATATATGGGAGAAAAATTTCCATATAAAAAAGGATTCGTTACAATCATTCGGTAATTTTATAAATTACGATTGGTTTGTTGCAGCCAGAAATAAGTACTCATAACCATTTTTTAATTTCAAATGAGTAAGTGTCAGATTATAAAATAAGGCAAAATAAAAAATTCAAATGAAACAGTTTATTTTATTAATTCTTGTTTTTAGCTCGTTTTTTTCTTTAGCACAACAAAGTCGATATGGCTGTCTTACCGTAACATCAGAAAGAGGCGATAAGTTTTTTATGTATTTAAATGGAGTTAAAATTAACTCAAAGCCCGAATCCAGCATTCGGGTTGAAAAATTATTTAATGTTTTCTATGCATTAAAAATAGAGTATGATGATGCCAGCCATTATACCATTACAAAAGACAAATTATTTGTTTGTAACAAAAAAGGAGAATTGAGAGACTTTGTTTATGATTTAATCCGTGATGAAAGTGAAATGAAATTGGTTTTCAAATCTATGACACAGGTAAATTTTGATTATGTGGCTCCTGAAAATATGTTTGTCTTTGATTTGAGTGCAATGGAAAAAGTAGATGTCAGTCAAGAAAAGCAGAATAAGAATAATTCAGTCACTGCACTAAAAAAATCACCGGGAGATAATGATTCACTCAGTCATTCCGGTTTGCCAACTTCAAAAAAAGCTACTGGTGAAACCAATGCTAATGTGGTGAATGCACTTGTAATTATGGAGCCCAGAAATTGGGTTTGTAAAAATGAATGGCCTATGTGGAAGGCCGATTATGAAATAGCGCTAAAAGAAATATCCTCTGAAAAATCAGAAAATCAGAAATTAAAAATGGCTAAAAGTCTTTCAGGAAAAAATTGTCTGACAACGGATCAGGTTTTTGAAACAGCCGAATTGCTTTTGGACGAGTCGGATAGGCTGGAATTTATAAAATCTGCATATAATCACACCATAGATATTAAAAATTCACTCAAGCTGCTTGGTTTATTTACAGACGACAAAATAAAGTCTTCATTTACTTATTTTATTTCTCATTGATAAAATAGAATATAGATACGCATCATTTAGTAAACAGTTTTATTTACTTTTGTTCTCAATTTAAAAATTTATTAGTATGAAAAAACTCTTCTTAATCTTAGCTTTTTTGGTCCCGACTTTTTGCATGGCGCAAATGCAATCTTATGGAAATCTAACTGTCTTTTCTGAAGATGGCGATAAGTTTTATTTGATTCTTAATGGGGAAAAACAAAATGATGAAGCTCAAGCCAATATCAGAGTTGAGGAATTGAATCAACCTTATTATAGTGCAAGAATAATTTTTGAAGATAAGTCATTAGCGTCCATAACTAAAAATAATCTAATGATTGTGGATGCTGATGCAAAATTTATGGATGTTACTTATAGAATCAAAAAAGATAAAAATAAAAAAGTAAAGTTGAATTATTATTCTATGATTCCTGTTCAGCCTGACTTTATTCCTCCATCTGGTATGTATGTTCGCCAGTTTGGTCAGCCTGGCCAGCCTGGTCCTCAAACTATTATTCAGCAACCTGTTCAGGTTCAGGGAGGAGGCAGACAAACCACCACCACCACTACCACCACTACAACCAATAACAATAATACGATTGGTGCTAGTTTGAATGTTCCAGGAATGAATATGAATATTTCTATTTCAGATCCTGACAATGACTCACATGTGACAACATCCACACACCAAACAACTACAACTCATTCGGGAGGACATCAGCAACAACAGCAACAACAGCAGCAGCCACAATACACCGGAAATTGCAAAGGATGGCCAATGAGTACAACTGATTTCGCATCGGCATTATCAACAATCAAAGAATCTAGCTTTGACGACACAAAACTATCCACAGCAAAAACTATTGCTTCTTCTAATTGTTTAACCTGCGATCAAATTGTACAAATTTGCAATCAATTTAGTTTTGAAGAAAACAAATTAGTTTTTGCAAAGCATGCTTTTAAATATACAACAGATCCTAAAAACTATTTTAAGGTAAATAATGTCTTTTCGTTTTCTTCTAGTAAAGAAGAGTTGAATGATTTTATACAAGGACATTAATTATTTTTAATTCAAGGAAGCCTTTTTTAATGCCTTTATAAAGGTATTTTAAAAGGCTTTTTTTTGTTCCTATCTTTATGGTAATTAATAAAAATGGCAGGCAAGAAAGAAACATCAGTCAAAGACTTTATTGAAGTAATAGGTGCACGTGAGCATAATCTGAAAAATATCGACATACGGATTCCTAAGAACAAACTTGTTGTATTTACAGGAGTCAGTGGAAGTGGCAAGTCGTCGCTTGCATTTGATACCATTTACAATGAAGGACAAAGAAGGTATATGGAAAGCTTTTCTGCTTACGCACGCCAGTTTGTTGGCGATATGGAAAGGCCGGATGTAGACAAAATCTCAGGGCTTTCTCCAGTAATTTCAATTGAACAAAAAACAACCAACAAGAATCCCCGAAGCACAGTAGGTACCATAACAGAAATTTACGATTTCCTTCGATTGCTTTATGCGCGCATTGGCGAAGCGTACAGTTATAATACAGGAAAAAAAATGGTAAAGTTCAGTGAAGAAGAAATTGTACAATCTATTTTTAAAAAATTCAAAGGAAAAAAAATAAGTTTACTCGCGCCACTGGTTAGAGGAAGGAAAGGACATTACAGAGAATTATTTGAAGACATCAGAAAAAAAGGATTTTTAAAAGTGAGAGTAGACGGCGAAGTGCTTGATCTTGTTCCAAGAATGCAGTTGGATCGCTATAAGATTCATGATATTGAAGTGGTAGTGGACCGAATGCAGGTAACCGATGACATGAAATTAAGGGTTAGTCAGAGTGTACAGAAAACATTACAACTAGGGAAAGAGCTTTTGTTTTTGCTGATTAATGATAACAATGATGTTGTTCAATACAGCAAGCAGCTGATGTGTATAGAAACCGGAATAAGTTATGAAGAACCTTCTCCAAATGCTTTTTCATTCAATTCGCCGTATGGGGCTTGTCCGGTTTGTAAGGGCTTGGGAACTGTTTATCAGATAAACATGAATGCGGTTATTCCTGATCATACGATTAGCGTAAAAGCCGGAGGTATTATTCCTCTCGGAGAAGAACGGGAAGCGCAGGTTTATAAACAACTTGTTCAATGGGCTAAGAAAAATAAAATCAGCCTGGATAAACCCATAAAAGATCTCTCCAAAAAATCATTAAATCTGGTATTGTATGGAGTCGAAGAAGTTAATGCCGATGAGATAAATGAAATTGAGGAAGGAGAAAATATTTCAAATGTTTATGAAACCGAATACGAAGGAGTCATAAACATGATTAAAAGATGGTTTACTTCCAGTTCAACCAGTGAGGCAATAAGAGAATGGGTGGAACAATTTATGTCGCTTACGCCTTGCCATACCTGCAGTGGAACAAGATTAAAAATATCCAGTCTTTGGTTTAAGATTGACGAAAAGAATATTGCAGAATTGAGTGCAATGGACTTAGATAAATTAGGCTTATGGTTTGAAACCATTGAAAAGAGATTAAGTGCAAAACAAAATAATATTGCAAAAGATGTACTGAAAGAAATTAGAGAACGGCTGCGATTTTTATTGGATGTGGGCCTTACTTATCTTACCTTATACCGTCCGTCCAGAAGCCTTAGTGGTGGAGAATATCAACGGATTCGTCTGGCAACTCAAATCGGATCTCAGTTACAGGGCATAACGTATATTCTGGATGAGCCCAGTATTGGTTTGCATCAAAGAGATAATCAGCGACTGATATCCGCTTTACAAAATCTGAGAAATATCGGAAACAGTGTTTTAGTTGTGGAGCATGATAAAGACATTATGCTGGCAGCTGATTATCTGGTTGATATCGGTCCGAAAGCAGGCATGCATGGAGGAAAAATAGTGGCACAGGGCACACCGCAGGAAGTACTTGAATCTGGATCTGAAACGGCGCAATATTTAAATGGGAAAAAAAGAATCCCTGTTCCTGCAGAAAGGAGAAAGGGAAACGGTTTGTTTATAGAATTAAATGGAGCGAAAGGAAATAATTTAAAAAATGTTTCAGTTGCATTTCCATTAGGCAAATTGATTTTAGTAACGGGAGTGAGTGGCAGCGGAAAGTCGACATTAATTAATGATACACTATATCCTATACTAAGTAATTTTTGTTATCATTCAAAAGCATTACCGCTGGAATATAAATCAATAAAAGGACTGGAAAATATAGATAAGGTTATTGAAATAGATCAAAGTCCTATTGGCAGAACGCCAAGAAGTAATCCGGCAACGTACTGTGGTTTTTTTACAGACATCCGAACTTTATTTGCAGCAGTTCCAGAAGCCAAAATAAGAGGATATAACGCCGGCAGATTTTCATTCAATGTAAAGAGTGGCCGTTGTGAAATATGTGAAGGTGGTGGCATGCGCGTGATTGAAATGAATTTCCTTCCAGATGTTCAGGTGCACTGTGAAAAATGTAATGGAAAAAGATACAACAGAGAAACACTTGAGATAAGGTATAAAGGGAAATCAATTAGTGATGTATTGAACATGACCGTTGATGAAGCTGTAAATTTCTTTAATGCGGTGCCTTATATCTACCGAAAAATAAAAGTTTTACAGGAAGTAGGTTTGGGATACATAACGTTAGGGCAGAGTGCGGTTACTCTAAGTGGAGGTGAAGCGCAAAGAGTAAAATTAGCAACCGAATTAGCTAAGCGAGATACTGGGAAAACTTTTTATATCCTTGATGAACCTACGACGGGGTTGCATTTTCAAGACATCAGCCATCTGCTTGACGTTTTGAACAAACTCGTGGACAGAGGCAACACTGTATTGGTAATAGAGCACAATCTCGACATGATTAAAGTTGCTGATCATATAATTGATATCGGACCCGAAGGGGGTGAAGGTGGTGGAAAGGTTTTGTTTGAAGGAATTCCTGAAAAAATGGCTGATTCCCAAATTGGATTTACAGCAAAATATCTTAAGGCAGAATTAAATCCTTAATATTATTTTGATTATTAGTAACGCAAGCTGTTATATAAAATAACGAAAAACATACAGGCGATAATCAAAATGATTTTGTACAAAGAGGCTTTGTGTTTGTAAATGAGTTTCATAAGTTTTAATTTCTAAGTTTAGCGGATTGTATGCTTTGCAATTTTGCCGTATTTGATTTTTTAATTATCCGGAATAATCGCTGTAGTTATAACGAAGTATTACCGCTGTTATTGTGTAGAAAACTTAAAAAAAAGGTAGATATTTTAAAAAAACTAGTTGAAGGAGAACGAGTTAAATAAATAATGGAGAATCTTATTAGAAATCAATAAGAAAACTAAGCAAAAGCAAATTTGATAATAAAAAACCGCCTATTATAATTGTAATATCATTTCAATATGTGGAATATTGTCTTCAAGATATTCTTCTCCTGATGTTGAAAAACCAAGTGAAGAATAGAATTTTATCAGGTAACACTGGGCACTGATGCGGATTGATTTTACCTTAAATTGATGTACTGTTTTTTCAATGGCCAACTTCATTAAGTCCAGCCCATAACCTTTCCCTCTAAAATCAGGATTGGTAACAACCCTTCCGATACTGGCTTCATCGTATGATAAACCAGGAGGAAGTATTCTGACATAGGCAACGATTACTTTATCCATTGAACCTAATAAATGATAACTGTTCTGATCTTTATAATCATTATCCAGATAAACACAATTTTGTTCAACAACAAAAACCTTGCTTCTCAGCCAAAGCAAATCGTATAATTCTGATGTTGTTAACTCGGAATAATGTTTGTATGCCCAATCTATATTTTGCATAAAAGGTTATTAATAACTGTAAATATCTTTCCAACGTTCTTTTAAAAACTTTCTTGTTTCTTCTTCTCTTACATTTTTTTGTGGCGAATAAAATCTGGTGCCAGAAATTTCTGAAGGAAGAAATTCCTGCAAGATAAAATTATCTGCATATTGATGAGCATATTTATAATCTTTTCCGTAATCCATTTGCTTCATCATTTTTGTAGGAGCGTTTCTCAAATGCAGGGGTACAGAAAGATCTCCTTTTGTTCTAACCATATCCAAAGCTTCTTCAATAGCCATGTAAGAAGCATTGCTTTTTACAGAAGTTGCAAGATAGATAGCGCATTGAGATAAAATAATTCTGCTTTCGGGATAACCAATAATATTTACCGCCTGAAATGTACTATTGGCTAGTAATAATGCATTAGGGTTGGCATTGCCAATATCTTCACTGGCAAAGATGAGCATCCTTCGTGCGATAAATTTAACATCTTCGCCACCTTCAATCATTCTGGCTAGCCAATATACTGTGGCGTTAGGATCGCTTCCCCTCATGCTTTTTATAAATGCAGAAATGATGTCATAATGTTGCTCGCCTTTTTTATCGTATAAAGCAATTTTGTTCTGAGCAATTTGCATGACGATTTCATCAGTAATAATTCCTTCATTACTTATATTGTCGCAAACGATTTCCAGCAGATTCAATAGTTTTCTTGCATCGCCACCTGATATTCTAATCAACGACGCGGTTTCTTTTAAATGTATTTTTTTAGATAAAAGGGTTTCATCTTTTTCAAGAGCCGTTTTTAGCAATTGCAATAAGTCATTTTCATCTAAAGCTTTTAATACATATACCTGACATCTGCTGAGTAAGGCGCTGTTTACTTCGAAAGAAGGGTTTTCTGTAGTAGCGCCAATTAAAGAAATAATTCCTTTTTCAACGGCACTTAAAAGCGCATCTTGTTGCCCCTTATTGAAACGATGAATTTCATCTATAAAAAGAATGGCTCCATTTTTTGAACGGGCATCTTCGATTATTTCTCTTATATCCTTTACTCCGGACGAGATAGCGCTAATATTATAAAAAGGCTTGTCTAATTCATGGGCAATGATTCCTGCAATGGTCGTTTTTCCAACTCCAGGCGGACCCCATAAAATAATGGAAGGTATTTTTTTGTTTTCTATAGCAGTACGAAGGATACTCCCTTTGCCGGTTAGGTGCTGTTGACCCACTAACTCGTCCAGTGTTTTTGGGCGAAGTCTTTCTGCGAGTGGTTGGATGCTCATAAGAATAATGTCAGTCCTTCTGACTTTGTTTGATGATAATAGATTTCAACTGCAAAATCTGGGTTAAACAAAGAAGTAAAATAAATTTCAAAAAAATCAGTTTAAAAAACAAAATTTCAGGAGAAAAACCTTTTAGCTAGACCGTGAAAAAATCAAAATGACCAGATGATAGTTATAATTAATCCTTCAAGTCTAATTTAATTTGTAGCTCCTCAAATTGTTTTTCATCAATGCTTGAAGGAGCGTCAATCATTACATCTCGGCCGCTATTGTTTTTTGGGAAGGCGATGAAATCTCTTATGCTTTCAGAGCCACCTAAAATTGAACAAAGTCTGTCGAACCCGAAAGCAATGCCACCATGAGGAGGAGCGCCATATTCAAATGCCCCTAACAGAAACCCGAATTTATGCTGCTGTTCATGCTCATCCATTCCCAAAGCGGCAAACATTTTTTGTTGCAATTCCTTCTGAAAAATCCTAATACTACCGCCACCAATTTCATTGCCATTCAAAACCATATCGTAAGCATTGGCCTTGATATTGGCATAAGGATGCTTTAAATATTCAGCAGCATTTTCAATAACTGGATTATTGTTTATCATCGTTGCAATATCACTTGGCTTTGGAGAAGTAAAAGGATGATGGCGTGCTACCCATCGATTGTCTTCTTCTGCATATTCAAACAATGGAAAGTCAAGCACCCAAAGCAATTTAAATTCATCGATTTTTCTTAAGCCTAGTTGTTGCCCCAGATGTAATCTCAGTTCACTGGTTGCTTTTCTTGTTCTTTCTTCAGCACCAGCCAGAATTAAAATAAGATCACCTGCTTTCGCATTTACTGCATCAGCAATGGCTTTTAATTTCTCCTCATTATAAAACTTATCTACGCTGCTTTTAAAAGTTCCGTCGGTATTACATTTTATATAAACCAGTCCCTTCATTCCTATCTGAGGGCGTTTAAGCCATTCAGTAAGTTCGTCGGTTTGTTTACGGGTATATTCGCTGCAACCAGGAGCGGCAATGGCGATAACGGTTTCGGCTTCATCAAAAACCTTAAAGTCGACTCCGCTGATTAAATTAGAAATATCATTTTGTGCAGGAAAAGTATGTGCTGGAAATTTGAGATTGCATAATTTCATACCAAACCTAATGTCTGGCTTATCGTTTCCGTAAGTCCACATCGCATTTTCCCAAGTCATTCTTTCTACTAGGTCATTGTAGTCGATATTTTTTACATCTTTGAAAATTCTTTTTATCAGATTTTCAAACATATTCAGGATGTCTTCCTGATCTACAAAAGTCATTTCGCAATCTATTTGTGTAAATTCAGGCTGGCGGTCTGAACGCAAATCCTCATCACGAAAGCATTTTACAATCTGATAATAGCGATCATATCCGCTAACCATCAGCAATTGTTTAAAGGTTTGTGGCGATTGCGGCAACGCATAAAACTGACCAGGGTTCATTCTGCTCGGAACTACAAAATCTCTTGCACCTTCAGGTGTTGATTTAATTAAAAAAGGAGTTTCTATATCCATGAATTGTTGTTCATGTAAATAATTTCTGGTACTCCTGCCAACGGCATATCTTAATTCGAGATTTTTTCTTACCGCTTGTCTTCTCAAATCTAAAAAACGATATTTCATTCTCAAATCATCACCGCCATCGGTATCATCCTGAATGGTAAATGGAGGGGTAATTGATTTATTTAAAACAGTAAAGTCATTTATCAGGATTTCGATTTCTCCTGTGGGCATATGATTATTCTTATTGCTTCTTTCATTAACCGTGCCATGTACCTGCAATACAAATTCTCGTCCAAGTGGCGATGCTTCCAGTTTTTCATTTAATGTCTCAGAAAAAAGTAACTGTGTAATGCCATAGCGATCCCTTAAATCAACAAAAGTGATGCTTCCAAATTTTCTGATTGTTTGAACCCATCCAGAAAGGGTAGTGGCTTTATTTACATCTGTTAATCTTAATTCTCCGCAGGTATGAGTTCTGAACATGGCTTGTTGTAAAAATTAAAAAGTAAAAAATAAAAAAGTAAAAAAGTATGCAAATATAAGTCAAACTTTAAGTCTCTTTCAGGTCTTTCCGAAGAGAACCTTTCAAATTTTAAGTTGGGAGCTACATGGTTTCTAGTTCATCTTTATGTTTAGGTTTCCAAATCACATAATAGAAAGCTAGTAATAAAATCCCGATTGTGAATGGGATTATAGCCAAATGTTTGTAGGTATAGTCGTTAAATAGCGGTCGGGTATCAAAGCCTAGAAATTCGCTGATCATCCAATAACTGTTGGCACTAATCCAAACGGTAATAGCCAAATTGTGACATAATTCACTCATATAAAACCTTGTTCTCCAGGCTATGATAATAGAAATTATCAACGTGGGAAAAATCATGGCGATACCTAATGGTTTCCATAACATGCACCAGGCAATATCTTTAAACAACCAGAAAACGATGTGAAGGTTTTCCATTTTTCTAAACCGAAGTGGAATATTATATGTGGGTTCATTAGTCATATTTCGAAAGTATAAAAAAAAAGCATAAAAAAACTCCGATCATGCCGACCGGAGTTTAAATTATTTTTTGATAAATTATTTTTTTAGTGCTTCTGCCATTGTTTTGCCGATATCTGCAGGGCTGGCTACAACATGAATTCCACATTCACCCATTATTTTCATTTTAGCTGCCGCAGTATCATCAGCTCCGCCAACAATAGCGCCTGCGTGCCCCATCCTTCTTCCGGGAGGTGCAGTTTGTCCGGCAATAAAACCAACCACCGGTTTCTTGTTTCCTGTTGATTTAATATAATGAGCGGCTTCAGCTTCCATACCACCGCCAATTTCACCTATCATCACAATAGCATCTGTTTCGTTGTCGTTCATCAGTAATTCAACGGCTTCTTTAGTAGTCGTTCCAATAATAGGATCTCCGCCAATTCCAATTGCTGTGGATATTCCTAAACCCGCTTTTGCCACCTGATCAGCAGCTTCATAAGTAAGCGTCCCTGACTTTGAAACAATTCCGATACGCCCTTTTTTAAATATAAATCCAGGCATAATTCCCACTTTACACTCTTCGGCAGTAATCACTCCCGGGCAATTGGGTCCGATTAATCTGGTATTTGTTCCTTTCAGATAATTTTTTACTTTCACCATATCCTGAACGGGGATTCCTTCGGTAATGCATACCACAAGAGCAATTCCAGCTTCAGCAGCTTCCATAATAGCATCAGCTGCAAATGCAGGAGGTACAAATATAATGCTCACATTAGCACCTGCCTTTTTTACGGCATCATCAACTGTATTGAAAACAGGTCTTTCCAGATGTGTAGAACCCCCTTTGCCTGGAGTTACGCCACCAACAACATTGGTGCCATACTCAATCATTTGAGTGGCATGGAATGTGCCTTCTGTACCCGTAAATCCCTGAACGATAATTTTTGAATTTTTGTTGACTAATACTGACATATTACTTATAAGCTATGGTAATGAATAAATTTTCGCAAAGATAAGGGAGTTGATTCAAAGGTTGACAGGTTGAGAATATAGTGGGTTTATTTGTGATTTTTTGCCGGCCTATTTTTCGGCTAACCTTTTCTCGATTCTATCATCCTCATCTCTTTTGCATCTTGTAAAAATTCTGAAGCAAAGATGAATTGATTGAGGTTTTTATTTTCAGAAAAAATAATTTCCTTACTGTTCCCAGACCATTCTTTCTTGCCGTCTTTAAGATAAATAATATTGTCGCCAATTTCCATAACACTGTTCATGTCGTGGGTATTTATAATAGTCGTCATGTTGAATTCTTTGGTGATATCTGAAATCAATTTGTCAATTAACATTGAAGTTTGAGGATCAAGACCGGAATTGGGTTCGTCACAGAAAAGAAATTTTGGGTTAAGTACAATGGCTCGGGCTATGCCCACTCTTTTTTTCATACCCCCGCTTATTTCTGAAGGGAATTTTTTATTGCTGCCAACTAGATTTACTCTTTCTAAAACCTCATTTACTCTTTTTAATTTAACCTGTTGTTTGTCTTTGGTAAACATGTCCAGCGGAAACTTTATATTATCTTCTACGGTCATGCTGTCAAAAAGTGCAGATCCCTGAAAAAGCATTCCTATTTGTTGACGCAACAATTTTCTTTCATCCTCACTCATGTGAGTGAAGCTCACTCCATCATAAATAATATCTCCAGAATCTGGTTCAATTAATCCTACAAGACACTTCTGCATAACTGTTTTTCCACTGCCGCTGGTTCCGATAATCAGATTGGTTTTTCCAGCCTCCATTTTATGACTAACGTTATCCAACACCAATTTGTCTCCGAATCTTTTGACGATATTTTTAAATTCAATCATAATGCTTCAATGTATCCTTTTCAAAAATAAAAATAGTGTGAGAAATTACAATAATAATGCAGCTAAAATATAATCGGCTAATAAAATTAAAACACAACTTACCACAACAGATTTTGTACTGCTTCTGCCGATTTCCAGAGAACCTCCATTTACATAATAACCAAAATAAGCAGGCACTGAGCTGATGATAAACGCAAATGTATAAGCTTTCATCATCGCAAAGAATACGTTATAAGGTTTGAAGTATTCCATTAATCCTTTATCGTAAACATCAGTTGGGATGACACCTGAAGCCGCAACCGTGATTCTGCCGCCTAAAATCCCCAGAAACATAGCTATAATAACCAGCATCGGAATCATTACAATAGCGGCTCCGATTTTTGGCATGATCAGATAATTTTTCGAATTGATCCCCATGATTTCAAGTGCATCAATTTGCTCGCTCACCCGCATATTACCTAATTCACTGGCAATTTTACTTCCTATTACACCTGCGAGCACAATGCAAATCAATGTTGGTGCAAATTCCAATATCACGGTGTCTCTTACAATCTGTGCAATAATAACTTTAGAAATAAGGGGATTCACAATTTGATAAGCAGCTTGCACCGCACTTACAGCGCCCATAAAAAACGAAATGATGCAAACGATACCCAGGCTTCCAATTCCTATTTCGGCACATTGGTGAATAAATTCTTTCCAGTATAATTTACTGTTTTCAGGCTTGCCAAACATGCCCTTCAACATCATTAAATATCTGCCTATGTGAGAAAAAAAATTCATTTTGTTATATTGAAATCCGGATGAAATATTTAGTTATTAAGAAACAGCTTTTGGTTTGCGCTTCCACCATTTACTTTTTTTCACTATTTCTTCTACGTTTGTTTTATTTTTCGACTGAGCATCTACAACAGCAATCACCACCATATTGTAAATAGATCTGATTGAGCTTCCTAATTGTAACACGTGAACAGGTTTTTTTAAACCAAGCAAAATGGGGCCGATGCTATCTGCACCACCAATCTCCTGAAGTAAATTATAAGCAATATTACCCGCTGCTAAGTTTGGAAAAATCAACACATTTACTTCTCCGTTCACCAATTCGGTAAATGGATAATTCTCTTTCAGGATTTCTTTATTAAAAGCCAGAATGCCCTGAATTTCACCATCGCAGATTAAGGAAGGATTTTTTTGTTTCACTATTTCTCTTGCTTTGCGAACGATATTAGCTTCGGGCGAATCACTGCTTCCGAAATTAGAATAGGAGAGCATCGCAATCTTAGGCACAATATTAAAATGGCGTACTTCTTTTGCAACAAGCATAGTAATTTCTGCCAGTTCTTCTGCAGTAGGGTTAAAGTTTACGGTAGTATCAGCCAGAAATAATGGGCCTCTTTTCGTAAACAAGAGGTACATCCCTGCGATTTTCTTTACCCCATTTTCGGTGCCGATAATATGAATGGCAGGCCTGATGGTATCGGGATAATTTCTACTCAGCCCGCTGATCATACAATCGGCTTCTCCTGTTTCCACCATCATACATCCAAAATGGTTTCTGTCTTTCATGGATTTAAGTGCCTCGTAACTATTAACACCTTTACGATGTCTTTTCTCAAAAAATAATTCGCCAAATTTCTTTCTGGTTTCTTCGTGTTCATCATCTTTTGGATTGATGATAGGCATGTCTTCAATGTCTATAGAATTAGCTAATGCCAGTTCTTTAATCTTTTTTTCATTACCTAACAATATAGGATAGCCTATGCCTTCGTCAAGTACCTGCTGAGCAGCTTTGAGAATTTTTATATTTTCGGCATCAGCAAAAACTATACGCTTGGGATTGCTTCTGGCTTTATTGCTTAAGATACGACTGAGTTGATTGTCGAGTCCAAGTCTTTTGTTTAATTCTATCGAGTAAGCATCCCAGTTGGTAATGTTAATTCTGGCTACACCGCTTTCCATGGCAGCCTTAGCAACTGCCGGAGCTACGGTTGATAATAATCTTGGATCAAATGGCTTGGGTATAATATAAGTTGGGCCAAACGAAATCGTTTTTTCATTATACGCAAGATTGACAATATCTGGAACAGGAGATTTGGCCAGCTCTGCCAAAGCCTTTACTGCAGCCAGTTTCATCGCCTCATTAATTTGTCTTGCCCTTACGTCAAGGGCTCCACGGAAAATATAAGGGAATCCCAGTACATTATTTACCTGATTAGGAAAATCGCTTCTTCCTGTTGCCATGATCAAGTCCTTCCTCACTTCCATAGCCTTATCATAAGTAATTTCGGGATCGGGATTAGCCATTGCAAAAACAATAGGATTCTTGGCCATCGATTTTACCATTTCAGGAGAAACCACATTTCCCACACTTAATCCTAAAAATACATCAGCATCTTTAAAAGCCTTTGCTAGATCATAGCTTTTGTATTTAGCATCTACACAGAATTTTATTTTGTGTTCAGAAATATCTTTTCTTCCATTGTATAAAATCCCTTCTTTATCAAAAACCATAAAATTCGAAGACTTCGCTCCAAGTGATTCATACAATTCTATACATGCCATCGCTGCAGCTCCAGCTCCATTAACAACAAATCTTACCTTGTCTATTTTTTTCTTTTGAATTTCCAAAGCATTCAGCAAAGCAGCAGCAGATATAATGGCCGTTCCATGCTGATCATCATGCATGACCGGTATGTTACATTGTGCTTTTAATTCTTTTTCTATATAAAAACATTCTGGGGCTTTTATGTCTTCCAGATTAATTCCACCAAAAGTTGGCTCAAGTGCTTTTACAATCTGAACAAATTTTACCGGATCCGTTTCATCAATTTCAATATCAAATACATCTATATCGGCAAAGATTTTAAATAGTACACCCTTGCCTTCCATTACAGGTTTCCCTGCGGCAGGTCCAATATTTCCTAAACCTAAAACGGCTGTTCCGTTGCTGATTACACCCACCAGATTTCCTTTTGCAGTATACTTATATACATCATCGGGATTTGCAGCAATTTCCAAACAAGGCTCCGCAACACCTGGCGAATAGGCCAGAGATAAATCTCTCTGTGTCTTTGCTTCTTTGGATGGAATGACCTCTATTTTTCCAGGCCTTCCTTTTGCGTGATATTCTAATGCCTCCTGTTTAAGTGAATTCTTTGCCATAATTATTTGTAATTGTTCTTTAACGATCACTTTCCCTCAACTGAATTTTCAATGGGCTGCAAGTTACAAAAATGAGCCGAAGTAACGATGAGTTTAAGTAAACTTCGCATCTTAGCAGAAATCAACCAGCAGAAGGATGTAAGGTTACCGGACAATTGCTTCTCAGGATGAAAGTGACTATGGGTTATATTTAATAATGGTTTATCAGGATAAAAATATATGGTACTTATAATATGAGCCAACCGCCGGTTTAGGGGTAAGTGGTAAAAAAAAATTATTCGGAATTTCTTTACAAAATCTGATTCCTCAGCAAATCTTCCATGCCGTCTCTTCTTCTGATTAGTGTTGCTTTATTATTCTTAACCATTACCTCTGCAGGTTTTAATCTTGAATTGAAATTGGAAGCCATTTCAAAGCCATAGGCGCCGGCATTATAAAATACCAGCAGATCGCCTTCACGCACCTCATTTAATGTTCGGTCCCAGGCAAAGGTGTCTGTCTCGCAAATATTCCCAACTACGGTATAAATTCTATGAATGCCTGCAGGATTTGAAATATTCTCAATGTGATGAAAGGAATCGTACATCATAGGTCTAATCAAATGATTGAAGCCACTGTTTACGCCAACAAAAACAGTGGCAGGTGTTTGCTTGATGACATTCGCTTTTACAATGAAATATCCGGCCTCACTTACCAGATACTTTCCGGGTTCAAACCAAACTTCAAGTTTTTTCCCAGTCTCTTCTTCAAATTTCATAAAAGCTTCAGCAACTTTTTCGCCCAGCAAATTAACTTCTGTTTCTTTATCTCCATGTTGATAAGATACTTTGAATCCGCTCCCAAGATCTATATATTTTAAATCAGCAAAATGGCCGGCCATATTAAACATTACTTCCAATCCCATTAAAAAAACATTGATGTCTTTAATCTCACTTCCGGTATGCATGTGAATGCCTTCAATATTGAGATGGGTGGTTTTTACGATTCGTTCTATATGTCGAATCTGATGTATAGAGATGCCAAACTTGCTGTCTATATGTCCTGTCGAAATTTTAAAATTTCCACCAGCCATGATGTGTGGATTCAATCTGATGCAAACCGGGTAGCGGTTACCAAAAGTATTACCAAATTGTTCAAGTATTGAAATATTGTCGATGTTGATATTGACACCTAATTCCTTTGCTTCCAGGATTTCATTAAAGTCTACACAGTTTGGTGTAAATAAAATATCTGCTTTACTGAAACCGGCCATTAAACCCAGATGAACTTCATTGATGCTTACACAATCCAGGCCAGACCCAAGTGAATGCAGGTGTTTCAGGATATTGATATTGGTAAGCGCTTTGCAGGCATAAAAAAACTTTGCGTTGCTGGTACTGAAAGCGGATTTAAGTTTGAAGTATTGTTCTGCAATTTTTTCGGCATGATACACATAAACAGGTGTACCAAATTCCTCTGCTATTTGTGTTAAGAAATCAGCTGAAAGATTTTCCAATGAAATAAATTTAATGGTGCAATAAAAAAAGGCATGTTAATATGCCTTTGTAAAAATAGAATTAGATTATTAATTATTAAGCTTCTTTTTGAGTTTGGTCCTCAGTTTGTTCTTCTGTAATTTTAATTTCTTCGGTTGTTATATTTAACACTTGTTCTGATGCGATTTCCATTGAAGTTTCAAGAGGCTCATCATTGCTTTCTGATGAATTCATTACCGTAGCTTTTACAAGCTCTTCCATCAATACTTCATTGATTTTAGGCAATTCACTTGGGCTGTTGATTCCAAAATAATCCATGAATGACTTTGAAGTAGAATAAATCAAAGGCTTGCCAACAGCATCCTCGTTACGTCCTGAAATGATAATCAGATCTTTCTCCAGCAATTTTTGAACTGCGTAATCGCAATTCACACCTCTTATTGATTCTATCTCACTTTTAGTAATGGGCTGTTTGTAAGCGATAATCGACAAGGTTTCAAGAGACGCTGTGGATAATCTTTTAAGGAACTTATCTCCATTAAGTAAGGCAATGGTTTTATGATATTCGGGTTTGGTAAGAAATTGCCAGCCACCTCCGCTTTGCTTTAATTCAAAAGCATAAAATTCGGTTTCGTATTTTTCTTTAATACCCTGTATTGCTGATTCTACCTGATCTAAACTGGCTCTGTCTTCAATAAACCCAAGTGCATTATTAATGAGCTCATTGATGTCTTCGGAAGTTAGTGCCTTATCACTGGCGAAAATCAAAGCTTCAATATGCGGTATAATTTGAGAAATTTCCATGTTAATATGTTTGGTGTTTGGCGTTTATTGTTTGTTGTTATTTATTGAATTAGAATACTTGAAAACCACAAACCATAAACCACAAACAAAGTGTTATCCTTGCAAAGCAGCAGCACCACTCACAATTTCAGTAAGCTCAGTAGTAATTGCGGCCTGACGTGCACGGTTATAACTTATTTTGAGGCTCTTCAAAAGTTCATTAGCATTATCACTTGCCTTATCCATTGCTGTCATTCTGGCGCCATGCTCACTTGCGTTTGCATCCAGCACCGCTTTAAACAATTGTGTATTTAAAATCTTAGGCATTAATTCTGAGATTAACACTTGCTGATCCGGTTCAAAAATGAAATCAGCTCTCTTTTTATTTTCAGCGGAAGAAACTACTTTTTGTACAGGAAGGAATGGCTCTGCAATGAAAATTTGTGAACCTGCATTTTTAAACTCACTGTATATTACTTCAACAGCATCTATTTCTTTTGCAGCAAATGCATCCATTGCATATTTCGCGGCAGTTTGTACTTTTTCAAAACTTAACCCGGAAAATATATCCCAATAGGCATTAACAACATTATATCCAATTTTGGTAAAGTGTTCGTAGCCTTTTTTCCCTATTGGTAAAACCTGAACATTGCCTTTGGCCATTTGAGCCGAATATTTTGTAGCAATAGTATGTTTGGCTAATTTAATCAGATTGCTATTATATCCACCACAAAGACCTCTGTCGCTGGTAACCAAAATAATCAGCACTTTTTCCACGTTTCTTTCTATAGCTAAATCCATAGATACATCTCCGTCGCTGCTGGTTACAATATTGCTCAGCATGTCCTGTAATTTTCTGGCATAAGGGCGCATCTGGGTAATGGCATCCTGTGCCCGGCGCAATTTGGCAGCACTCACCATTTTCATTGCCTTGGTAATTTGCTGTGTACTTTGAACACTTTTTATCCTGCTTCTTACTTCTTTTAATGCACCACTCATAAAGAATTCTATTAATTATTAAAGCTTTTCAAACAGAATGCTGTTTGTAAATTTTAAGTTGCAAATGTAGGGCAAAACCAATTATTTCAAGGGATTTTTTACCTGTTTGATTGCCATTTTCTGATTAAGCTCGATTTTTTTTCTTTTTCCAGAAGTTTTGACTCCATTTTCATTCTGAATTAACAGGATATCTTGCATAAATTTATTGAAGCGGCGTAAACTTCCTTTACCTTTGCGCCCTGTCAATTTGGCCCAAAAAAAAGGGTAGCATTGTATTTGACAAACAGATTATTAATTTAAAATAAATTGTATATCCATAAGTATAAAATATGTTAGGATTTATATCAAAACTATTCGGCGGAAGCAAAAGTGAGAAGGACGTCAAGAAAATCGTTCCTTATGTTGCAAAAATTAATGAGTTTTTTACAGCTTATCAGTCTCTTTCCAACGATGAACTCAGAAACAAAACTGCTGAATTCAAAACAAGAATTAAGGCACACCTTTCTCAGTTAGATAACAGCATCACAGAAAAAAACGAGTCGGCAGAAACACTCCCCGCAGAAGATATCAATGGACGTGATTCGATTTACAGAGAAATTGACGAACTAAAAAAAGAACGAGACCTGAAAATCGAAGAGGTACTTCTCGAAATTTTGCCTGAGGCTTTTGCTGTTGTAAAAGAAACCGGAAATCGTTTTAAACTAAATGAAACTTTAGAATCAACCGCTACTGATCTCGACAGAGAATTGTCTGCTAAAAAAGATCACATCACTATTCAAGGCGACAAATCAATATTTAAAAATTCATGGAATGCAGCTGGCAATATAGTAAAATGGAACATGGTTCATTATGATGTGCAGCTTATTGGTGGTGCAGTTTTACACTCCGGAAAAATATCCGAAATGGCTACTGGGGAAGGTAAAACACTGGTTAGTACTTTGCCCGCCTATCTGAATGCACTCGCTGCTGAAGGTGTGCATATTGTAACAGTCAATGATTATCTGGCCAAAAGAGATAGCGAATGGAATGGTCCCATTTTTGAATGGCTGGGGTTAAGGGTTGATTGTATAGATAAACACGAACCTAACAGCGACGCCCGTCGGAAAGCATACAATGCTGATATTACTTATGGTACCAATAATGAATTTGGTTTTGATTATCTGAGAGACAATATGGTTCATCGTCCAGATGAAATGGTACAACGCAAACACCATTTTGCTATGGTGGATGAGGTGGACAGCGTGTTGATTGATGATGCCAGAACTCCTTTAATTATCAGCGGTCCGGTTGGCCACAGCGATAATACACAGCAGTTTTTTGATCTCAAACCAAGAATTGAAAAATTGGTTGAAGCACAAAAAAAAGCGACTAATCAGTTTCTTATTGAAGCTAAAAAGAAAATCGCCGAAGGTAATGATGATCCTAAAGACGGCGGCCTTGCTTTGATGCGCGCCCATCGTGGGTTGCCCAAAAACAGTGCGCTGATAAAATTTCTGAGCGAGCCCGGTATGAGAGTGAAATTGCAGAAAAGCGAAAACTATTATCTCGCTGATCAGCAAAAAGAAATGCCAAAAGTGGATGCTGAATTATTTTTTATCATCGACGAAAAAAGCAATCAGGTGGAGCTTACCGATCAGGGAATTACACTGATTACCAAAAGCGGAGAAGATCCAGAATTTTTCATCTTGCCCGATATTTCTACTAAGTTGTCGGCAATAGACAAATCAGCTGCAGCCTCAGAAGACAAATTGCTTCATAAAGAAAGTTTGCTCAACGAATATTCGCTAAAAGCAGAACGTATTCATATTATTCAGCAGTTGCTGAAATCTTATACCTTGTTTGAAAAAGACATAGAGTATGTGGTAATCGAGGGCGCTGTAAAAATAGTTGATGAACAGACGGGCCGTATCATGGAAGGCAGAAGATATTCAGATGGATTGCATCAGGCTTTGGAGGCAAAAGAAAATGTAAAGATCGAAGCTTCTACCCAAACATACGCTACCGTTACCCTGCAGAATTATTTCAGAATGTACCACAAGCTTGCAGGTATGACAGGTACCGCAGAAACAGAAGCTGCAGAGTTGTGGAGTATTTATAAGCTGGATGTAGTAACGATTCCAACTAATGTAAAGGCGGTTCGTATTGATGATCAGGATAAAGTATTTAAAACAAAACGTGAAAAATATAAGGCTGTTATTGAAGAGATTGAATTGCTTCGTGCAGCCGGTCGTCCTACACTGGTGGGTACAACATCTGTTGAAGTCAGTGAATTGCTGAGCAGAATGTTGAAGCAAAAAAATATTCCACATAATGTATTGAATGCAAAACAGCACTCAAGAGAAGCGCAGGTTGTCGCCGAAGCCGGATTGGCTGGTGCTGTAACTATTGCTACGAATATGGCCGGACGTGGTACCGATATAAAACTCGGGCCTGGAGTGAAAGAAGCCGGAGGATTGGCCATTCTGGGTACAGAGCGTCATGAAAGTCGTCGTGTAGACAGACAGCTTCGCGGACGTGCTGGTCGTCAGGGAGATCCCGGAACTTCTAATTTCTTCGTTTCACTTGAAGATGATTTGATGCGTATGTTCGGCAGCGAAAGAATTGCAGGTTTGATGGACAGAATGGGATATAAAGAAGGAGAAGTGATTCAGCACAGCATGATTACAAAAAGTATTGAGCGTGCTCAGAAAAAAGTAGAGGAAAATAACTTCGGTATACGCAAACGGTTACTCGAATATGATGACGTGATGAATAAACAACGTAATGTAGTTTATGGTAAAAGAAATCATGCGTTGTTTGGAGAACGTCTTGCCCTTGATTTGGATAATGCATTTTATGATGTTGCGGGCAATCTGATTCATACTTCTAAAGAGTCAGGTAATCATGAAAATTTCAAGCTCAATACTATAATGAATCTAGGTATTGAAACGGCAATTACTGCTGATGAAATTGATAGAGACGAAGCAAATGCATTAACAGAAAAATTGTATCAGGAATCGATGGCGCATTATGCATTCAAAAAGAAATCTGTTGTAGATCAAACCATGCCATTAATTCAAAACATCAGAAAAGAACAGGGCAATCACATAGAAAATGTTGCCGTTCCATTTACTGATGGAAAAAAATCGATTCAGGCATTAGTGAAACTCGATAAGTATTTTGAAACAGAAGGAAAAGAACTGATGAGTGCATTGGAAAGAAACATCACACTGGCATTGATTGATGATGCATGGAAAGAACATCTTCGTGCTATGGATGATTTACGCCACAGTGTTCAAACTGCAGGGTATGAGCAAAAAGATCCTTTGGTGATTTATAAAATTGAAGCTTTCAGCGCTTTTAAATTAATGAATGATCAGGTAAACAAAGATATTGTGAGTTTCTTAAGTCATGCAGGCATTCCATCCGAACAGGCTGATTCCGGAAAGTTCAGGGAAGGAAGAGAAAGGAAAACAGACATGAGCAAAATGAATGTCAATAAAGCAGAAATTGACGCCGCTGGTCAGGATTACGCCGCAAATCAAAATGATTACTTTGATCCTTCCTCACCAGTCAAGCAAGAGCCTGTGCGTGCAGAACCTAAGATTGGAAGAAATGATCCTTGTCCATGCGGAAGTGGGAAGAAGTACAAACAGTGTCATGGAAAAGATGTTCAATAGATTTAACTTTAGAATATTGATTAGCATAATGAGTAAGATTAAATTTTTTATTTTTTTTCAAATGATTTTGCTTTCCTGCTTTGCCCAGGATAATAAAACAGATACCGTTATTTTTGGGGTCAATCACATTATTCATAAAGACCAGCGTGTTGATTTGTTTGGAAAAAAAATGTCGGAATATAACGAGAGTCTCGCCTTGAAAATTCAGCTTGTTAATGGCTATCGGCTTATGTTGCTAAACACCACCGACAGAGATCTGGCTATGAAAGTAAGGTCGTCTTTACTTCAGCAATTCCCCGATCAAAAAGTATATATGACTTTTCAGTCGCCGTATATAAAACTTAAGATTGGAAATTTTACAGATAATACCGAAGCCGAAAAATTTAAAAAACAAATTATTGACCTTAATATAGTTCCAGGTAATATTTATCTGTTAAATGAAAAAGTAGAACAAAAACCTACCGACAAAACAGTCGTTCCAGTTGAAGAGTGAGTGGTTTAAAATTCAATGTTGAAGGTTTAGTTTTTTAATAAAATAGCACAAATCTTGTCAACCCAATAACCAGACAAAAACTCCAAATGTTACAAAAGATAAAATCACTCTCAGCCGAATATTCAAAGGAATTTATAGCGATTCGTCACCATCTGCATGCTCACCCCGAATTGAGTTACGAGGAATTTAATACCTCTAAATTCATTCAGGAAAAATTGAGTTCATGGAATATTCCTTTTGAGGTAAAAGCAACAACAGGCGTTGTCGGATTGATTAAAGGAAAAAATCCGGATAAGAAAATAATCGCATTAAGGGCTGATATGGATGCGCTGCCTATCATTGAAGCGAATGAGGTTTCTTACAAATCCACAATTCATGGAGTTATGCATGCCTGTGGTCATGATGTGCACACTACTTGTTTATTAGGTGCAGCAAAAATCTTAAATGAAACCAAAGAGGATTGGGAAGGAACGGTGAAACTGATTTTTCAGCCTGGTGAAGAAAAAAATCCCGGCGGAGCAAGTTTACTGATTAAAGAAGGCGTTCTTGAAAATCCTTCACCGGAAAAAATATTTGCCTTGCATGTACATCCGGGAATGGAAGCGGGTACGTTTAGTTTCAGAGGCGGAATGGTAATGGCCAGTGCTGATGAAATTTATATTACCATAAAATGTAAAGGCGGACATGCTGCGGCACCGCAGTTTACAGCAGACTCAATCCTTATCGCTTCACATCTTGTCATCAGTTTACAGCAAATTATCAGCAGAAATAATAATCCTTTTAATCCTTCGGTACTGTCTATAACGGCAATAAATGGGGGCAATACAACCAATGTTATTCCTTCTGAAGTAAAGCTGATGGGAACATTCAGAGCGATGAATGAAGAGTGGCGTTTTAAAGCCCATGAATTAATTATTAATCAGACAAAAGCTTTAGTGACTTCAATGGGTGCCGAAGTGGATGTAAAAGTTGATGTGGGTTATCCATTTGTTTTCAATGATGAAAAATTATCTGAAGAAGCGAGAACAATTGCCGAAAAATTTGCAGGTCCCGAAAATGTTTCAGAAACAGAATTAAGAATGGGAGCAGAAGATTTTGCTTACTACTCTCACCAGATTCCAGGATGTTTTTTTAGATTGGGAGCAGGCAATAAAGAAAAAGGAATATCCAGTAATGTACACACCCCAACTTTTAATATTGATGAATCGGCAATAGAACATGGTATGGGAATGATGGCCTGGTTGGCGGTTAAGGCTTAAGAGTCTCCTCAATCACCCAAAGGGGGAATTTTTTAGTGGTTGAAAAGTTGTTGTGATTTGGCAGGTTTTATGGTTTAAAATTTTACTTTTTAATTTTACTTTTTAATTTTTTGAAATGAAAATAGCATTCCACGGCGCAGCCCGAACAGTAACTGGCTCTAAGCATATTATTACATTATCCAACGGAAAAAAAATATTACTCGATTGTGGTTTGTTTCAAGGAATGGGACATGAAACGGCAACGCTTAATGCTTCATTTGGTTTCGACCCTAAGGAAATTAATTATCTGATTCTTTCTCATGCTCACATTGATCATTGCGGGTTGATTCCTAAATTAATCAAAGATGGTTATGATGGAAAAGTGTATGCGACTCCAGCTACAAAAGATCTGGCTAAAGTGCTGATGGAAGATTCTGCAGTCATTCAGGAAATGGATGTGAAATTTGAAAATAAAAGAAGAGGTTTAATGGATATGCTTTATTTAAAACCATTATACACTGTTGATGATGCCCTAATTGCTGCAGAACATTTTGAAACTGTGGATTATGATAAATGGTTCAGGATTGATGAGGATATTGAGTTTTGTTTTACCGATGCCGGGCATATTATTGGCAGCGCCGCAGTACATTTAAGAATTACTGAAAATAAAAAACAAACAACAATAACTTTTAGCGGAGATGTAGGCAGATATAGAGATATCATTTTAAAATCACCTGCTGTATTTACACAATCAGATTATATTTTACTGGAATCCACTTATGGAAACAGTTTACATGATGAGCACGAGCCGTCCACAGAAGTATTGTTGAAATGGATACAAGATACCTGTTTGAAGAAAAAAGGTAAATTAATTATACCGGCTTTCAGTGTGGGTAGAACGCAGGAGTTATTATATACACTCAATCAACTGGAACTGGAAAACAGATTGCCTCAATTGGAATATTTTGTTGACAGTCCATTGAGTACAAAAGCCACGCAAATTGTAAAAAGCTTTCCTCAGTATTTTAATTCCAGAATACAGAAAGTTTTATTGAGCGACAACGATCCATTTGATTTTAAAGGATTGAAATTTGTAAAAACAGTTGATGAATCTAAAATGCTCAACTATTACAAAAATCCTTGTGTAATCATATCTGCAAGTGGGATGGCCGAAGCAGGAAGAGTAAAACATCATATCAGTAATAATATTGAGAATAGCAGCAATACTATTTTATTGACTGGCTATTGCGAACCTCATTCTTTGGGTGGACGTTTGAAACTTAAGCCTAAAGAAGTAACTATTTATGGCCAGCCTCACGAAGTGAATGCCGAAATCGCGGAAATGAGAAGTATGAGTGCTCATGGTGATTATGAAGATTTGTGTCAGTTTCTGGCTTGTCAGCATCCTCAAAGTGTAAAGAAATTATTCTTAGTTCATGGCGAATATGCAGTGCAACAGGATTTCAGAAATCGCTTAATCAGAAAAGGATTTTTGGATGTGGAGATACCGGAATTGCATGAGGAGATTGGGTTGGGGTAGAAGGAAATGTAAAATGTAGAATATTGAATGTAAAATGTAAAACGGGATAGGCTGGATAAGCTGGATAGGCTGGATAAAGCTAGATAAGCTAGATAGGCTAGATAGGCTGGATATGCGAAGGTCTTTTGACCTAGTCATTACCTTCAGATATGCTGACGAAGGTCTTTTGACCTCGTCACTCTTCTCAGCAATGTCTCCTGCAAGGGACGTTGCGTTGGTAGTGGGTTTTTTCAAAAAGTTTAATACCTACCTGCCGGCAGGCAGGAGTTCAAAATGTTCAAGAGGTTCCCTCAAAGCACAACAACAAACAACACCAAACGCCAAATACCAAACAAAACAACAAACAATAAACAATAAAACTAATCGTCTCCCTCCAATTCAAAAATCTCATTCACTGTTTTATCAAACAAATTGGAAAGTTTAATAGCCAGTGTTGTGGAAGGAATATATCTGTTGGATTCAATGGAATTGATGGTTTGACGTGACACGCCCACTTTATCCGCCAGCTCCTGCTGCGTGATATTCATGATGGCTCTTTCTATTTTGATTCTGTTTCTCAATGTTAGCGTAACAATTTTGCAGAGTAGTAAACAAAAAAATACCATATCATCATTTGGAAAAAATACCCATTCTTATTTTCAATGAGTTCTTGGTCTATGATGCCAAAAACATCGCTGACAATTTTGAAAATTACAATATAAACAAATGCCGAGGCTAACGCCTTCATTCTTATAAGCATTGTCAATTCATCTTCATCTTTCTCTTTGGAAAATGCAATAAACATCATTCCAAGCAGGACAACATCTTTCGAAATAATTTTCATCATTTCTTTTTTCTCGGCAGTGGGGTGTATGCCTGAAATTTTTACAGAAACTACAAAAACAACAGAGGCTAGAATAAATCCTAATCCTATTTTTTTAAAGTAATTCGGGAGTAAATTAAGGGGTTTATTAAAATAATCAGTCACTTTTTGCATAACAAGTAAAGTTTACATTTAGACAAATATACTTTACATTTTAGAAATGCCAAATAAAAATGAATAATTCAAAAATAAAAATGAAAAATTCAAAGAACACCCTCTGCAACCTTTTGAACTCCTGCCTGCCGGCAGTTAGGAATTGAACCTTTTGAACTTTATTAAACCAAAAAACTTCTAATGACTCGGTCAGAAACCATCGTCGGCAAAAATTTGTTGTAATTAGTATGAGAAACAGAATGAAAACGAAGTAAAAACTCAGAGAGTCATGACACCGCTCTCGCTATCATTCACGCTCTGACTTTTTACCCCAAAACCCCAAACGCTAGATTCTCTATAAACAAGCAAGCAAATTCATTTTTATTTTTTGGTGTTACATCAGTGAGTCTTGGGAGGTGCTGACTGAAAAATTGTTGGTGATGAGAGGCTTCGATGATGGTACTACTTAAAGATTTGGGATAAGCGTATTTTTTATTATATGCTGAAACAACGGCAGCTATTTTCGCACATAATTCTTTATAAGGTTTAAATACTTCACTTTTGTTGATTTCGGTAACTTCTTTTACCAGATATACTTTGCTGCTTTCTGATATAACAATTTGATTGAGAAATTTTTTATTGTAATCAAGTCCGCCCGCGCTGATAGGCAATTCGTGGGTAAGCATCTTAATGATGGTTTTAAGTTTCTGCTTGTTATCAGTAATGTTTTGGAGTTGATAGTCGATTAGGAAATCCATGTATTTCCAGTACCAGCTGATGATATATAAAAGCAGCCGGTGTTTGTTTTCAAAATATCGGTAAACACTGGCTTCTGTTGTGCCCATTTCAACAGCTAGTTTTTTAAAAGTAAATGATTCGAATCCTAAATTGTATATGAGGTCGATACTGTGTTTAATAATCAATTTGCCCAATTCACTGGCTTCCGGATCACGGAGATAAACGGCCTCATTGACCTTGAACGATAATTTAAAGTCCATATACTGTCATTTTTTTCAAAAATAGGGGATAATTAATAATAAGTAGTAAAATAATCTTTAAAAATATTTATACATTTATAAATGATAGTAATGCTATTAATGTCAAAAGTATTATTATATTTGTGATCTAAATTAATTTATCATGTTACTTGAAAAAAGAATACCACTTTCTTATATCATCAAAAACATCAAAAAGGAAATATTGTATGTGATTTTGGTTGGTGTGGTTGTACATTTTCTGACTACAGTTTTTGCTGATAAACTACCCGAAATGCCATTAACTGTTCCTGCTTTTTTAGGTACTGCCATTTCGATATTGCTTTCCTTTAAAATGAGCCAGTCTTATGACCGTTGGTGGGAGGCCAGAAAAATCTGGGGCGCAATTGTTAATGACAGCAGAAGCTTTGTTATTCAATTGCAAAGTTTTATTGGACCTGATCAACAAGCTTTGATTAAAAAAATCGCATTTCGTCAAATAGGTTGGTGTTATGCGCTGGGACAAACTTTGAGGGGTAAAGATGCGCTCAGTCTTTCAGGAAGTTATTTCACAGAGGAAGAGTTGATGGAGATAAAAAAACACCATAACAAGCCATTAGCCATTTTACAAATGAATGCTTCTGATATCACATCATTGAAGACTGAAAATGAAATAGATGTACTTTCTCACATACAACTTGATAATTCGCTTACAAGGTTGTGTGATTCAATGGGCAAAGCAGAAAGAATTAAAGGCACCGTGTTCCCGACAACATACAGATTCTATCTCACTTGGTCTATTTATTTGTTTGTGATTATACTGTCTGTAGCACTTAAAAATGTAGACATATATTTTGAAATGCCATTATTGATTGTTGTTTCAATGGTCTTTTTCCTGCTCGAGAAATCCGCCACTTTTTTACAAGATCCTTTTAATGAAAATCCTACTAGCACTTCTGTTACATCTATTGCCCGTAACATTGAAATCAATATAAAGCAGTTGCTTCAAGAGAAAGAAATTCCTCAGCCATTACATTCTGATTCATTTTACATTTTATAACTAAAAAAATAAAAATCATGCACACACAATCCAAACACACACAAAGTCAACTTTCACCCGAAATGGCCTATTCGATTTTAAAAGAAGGAAACGAGCGATTCGTAAAAAATCTAAAAGCAAATAGAAACTTACTTCAACAGGTAAACGAAACAAAAGAAGGACAATTTCCATTTGCAACCATATTAAGCTGCATGGATTCGCGTACTTCTGCAGAGTTGTTATTCGATCAGGGATTGGGCGATATCTTCAGTATCAGAATTGCAGGAAATATACTTAATGAAGATATTTTAGGCAGCATGGAATTCGCAACAAAAGTTGTGGGCACTAAAATTATTCTTGTGCTGGGCCACACTAAATGCGGAGCAATAGTTGGAGCCTGCAACAATGTTGAGTTGGGAAATCTAACCAAGGTACTTGATAAAATAAAACCCGCAATAGAAGCTGAAAATATTACACAATCAGAAAGAACTGCTGCTAATGTCGCTTTTGTAAATAATGTCACTGAAAATAATGTACATCTGAACATTGCGAAAATTAAAAAAGAAAGTCCTATTATTGCTGAATTAGAAAGTTCAGGAGCTATCAAAATTGTAGGTGGAATATATAATGTTGAAACAGGAAAAGTAAGTTTTTATGAATCGTAAATATTTTTTACTGCTGATTTTAATAATATCAAATTCTTTAGTTTCAGCACAAAGCAGATTAAAAGACAATAATACCATTGGGTGGTATGGTCTTTTCACAACTACAAAATTCAATACTAAATGGAGTTTGGCGGCAGAAGTACAGTGTCGAAGAGTGGAGTTAATTACCAATGGTCAGCAAAATCTTTTCAGAACAGGCATTACTTATCAGCCCGATAGTAAGCTGATGTTTCGTGTTGGATATGCCAGAGCGCAAACATTTCCTTATGGCGTTTATCCATTAAACGCTATGGGAAAGACGTTTACTGAAAACAGATTTTTCGAAATGGTGACCATCAATGATAATATCAAAAATCTGAGTATAAACCACCGCTTTATTTTGGAGCAACGCTTTGTAGGAAGGTATTCATCGCCAGAACTTGTTAAGCAGGACCAAACGGTTTACAGCAACAGGATCAGATATATGTTTAGGATTGATTGCCCATTGAAAAAAAATAATCCAACCAATAATGCGCCTTATATTGCTGCATTTAATGAGGTGTTTATCGGATTCGGAAAAAATGTGGGCGAGAATGTTTTTGACCAGAATAGACTGGGGATTCTATTCGGCTATAAATTCAATAGTTTGATAAAAATAGAAATGGGTTATTTAAATCAAATTGTACAATTGGGCAGAGAAGTTGACAACAAAAATGTGTTTCAATATAATCAGGGTTTACAGTTGAATACATTTTTGAATTTCTCAACGGCTAAGTAATATGAATCAATTTTATGCTAAATTGTTTTTTAATTCAACAAGAAATTTGAAATGAAACTAAAATATTTATTTCTGATCATTCTGATTTTTAATGGCTGTTTTTCATTTGCCCAAACTAAATATGCAATAGTAATTGCTATCTCCAATTATCCGCAAATACCTGGAAGAGAAAAAAACTGGGCAGTATTAAGTTCGAAAAATGATTATGACCTGGTTATGGAAATGCTGAAAAGACAGCAGTTTAATCAGGATAATATTATTTCGTTATTAGATCAGAAGGCTACCGTTGAAAATATAGAAAACGCTTTCGAAAAATTGATTGCCGAATCAAAACCGGGTGATATCATTTATTTTCATTACTCAGGACATGGTCAGCAAATAGCAGATGTAACTCCAGAGAAAGCGCCTAAATCAAAGTATTTAAAAAAGGATGAAAGAGATGGATTTGATGAGGCTTTAGTTACTTATAATGCTCCTTTGAAATTTGAAAAAGATTATCAATATCAGGATCACTTTGTAGATGACCAGATGAATTATTATATGAACCGGCTGAGAAAAAAAATCGGAGGAAATGGCCAGGTAATTGCTGTTTTTGATTGTTGTCATTCGGGTTCTGCAACAAGAGGTGAAAATACAGAAGTTGTAAGAGGCAGCAGCATTATCTGCGCGCCTCCAGACTACAACCCAGATAATAATTTTGATAAAGATTCCAGTATGGCATTTGATGCAGATTTCGACTACTCTAATAGTGATGCTGTGGGAAAACTTACTGCTTTTTTTGGATGTAAATCAGATCAGGTTGACAGAGAAGTTAGAGATGATAAAACCAATAAAGGATATGGTTCTCTTACCTATTATTTTATAAAAGCTTTGGAAGAGTTAGGCCCTAATTCAAGTTATAATAATCTGTTTTCCAAAATCAATGAAAAAATGGTGCTTGGTTTTAGAAATGAACAACAGCCCGAAATCGAAGGAGATAATTTAAATCAATTGATATTTAAAGGATCTTTTATTGATCAGAAGTCTTATTATCAAATTACTAATATTAAATACGATGAAATAACTATCAATGGAGGTAGTTTACAAAGTATTTCTGTAGGAGATTCTATCGGTTTATTTCCAAATACAACCATTTCAGCAAAAGCACAGGCTGCTTTATTTACTGGTGTTGTTTCTGAAATTCAACCGTATAGTTCAACCATCAAATTAACGCAATCATTTGACAAGAGGAAAGATGCAGAAGTGTTGTACAGAGCTTTTGTCACCTACTCAGCAGCACCACCTGTCAGGCTAAAATTAAACATCAATGTAAAATCCAAAGGGTTAAGAAAAGAATTGAATGCAGCATTTTCAAAAGAGAAAGCCATTGAATTTGCAGACGCTGATTTTGATTATCAGATAGCGGATACGAATTACAATGACAAGTCCGACTATGTGGTTGTTTTTCTGGGAACGAATAAAGAAAGAGTGTTACGCGGCATGACCCCAATATATGTAAAAGGAGACGCGATGAAGACAGATTCTTTATTGCAGTTTATTAAACAATCTATGAAAACGGATTTGTTTAGAAAATTGAATATAGAAGAAGAGTCTTTAAGTTTTGAATATAAAATAATTCCTTGTGCACTTGACGGAACTTGTATTTCTGACACATCAAAAGCAGCTAACGGTAATTTAAGATTTACTAATAAATCAAAGTTTAAGCTCAGTGTAAAAAATACAAGCGAACAAAGAATGTTTATTAATATTTTTGACATAGATCCAAACAATGTGTTAGCTTGGGGAGATCCAAAATCCAAAAAAATGCGCAATGTAGAATGCACAATAGGCGAGCAAAAATCTTTTATAATATCAATTTCTCCGCCATATGGTACAGAGCAAATGAAAATTATTGCGACAGACAGGCCTGTCGATTTCAATGCTTTACAGGAAAACGGCACTTCGCTATCCAGGGGTGAAGATTCTAATCTTTTACTTGATTATGTGGACAGGTCGGTTAATGGAACCCGTGGCGCCGGCGGTGCTGAGGCTACTGGTGCAACAGTAAAAACCTTGACTTTTGAGATCATGCCAAAATGAGAAAAATTATCGATAAAGCATATTCGTTTTCAGCCTGTTACAATTTGGAAATCCCCTAAGAGTTAGCCTCTTGCCAACCGGGAATAGCTTCCCCCGAAACCTCTTGCAGTAATAAGTGTATAACATATGAAAATAGTGTAAAATAAAAAATACACATATGAATTTGACATGACAGTTTTGGCTGCTTTTAATTTCTGAAATAAAAAACTAACTTAGCCAAAATATTTTAAATAAATTGGTCATGAGTTAGCCCCTAAACCTCTGGTATTATCAAAAAAGGCATAACATTTGACAATAAAATAAAATAAAAAATATACAAATGAAATGCCCAAAAGTGTTAGCTCTTTTCCAAACGAGAATGAGTATTAAGGGTATAACATTTGACAATAAAATAAAATAAAAAATATACAAATGAAATGCCCAAAAGAGTTAGCTCTTTTCCAAACGAGAATGAGTATTAAGGGTATAACATTTGACAATAAAATAAAATAAAAAATATACAAATGAAACATAAAATTTCACTTCTACTCTTATTGATATTTTCCTTTCTTTCTTATCATACTTTTGCTCAATCGCATTATATTTTTGTAGTTGACAGAATCAAAAACACTCAGACTTTCAAACAAAAAGATTTTAAAAATGGCAGGTCTGTTGAGAAAGATATCAATAAGCCAGAAATAAAACAGGGTGACATCATCACCGTTAGGATGGTCAATTTTAACGAATTGATTTATGGGCTAGATGTTGAGGAACATAGTCTGGTTAAGAAACCTGAAACTATGATTTCAAGTGTACTCAGTTCATCAACGGCATTAATGGCTACAAGTTTTTCTCCCTATGCTGCCGCGGGAGTCATGAATGATTTGGCGAGAAATATGCCTGCAGTTTCACGTGGTGAAGAAACGGAATCTTCCGCTGTTCAAATTCAAAGACGTTTAGTAGAATATCTGGGGCAAATAATAGATGTGGAAAATGATATCAGTTCGTTTTATTTTGATGAAGGACTCACCCTCGACGAAGAGAAGGTTATGATTGGCAATGTGGATAAAAAATATAATTCCAAAGCTATTCTTAATAACTATAATAAAATAAAATATGATGCCAAAACATTACTTGATTCTAACAGTATGAAATGGGCTGATATTGATGCTGTGCTTTCTGATTATAATGAGGATTACGTTAACGAATTAGAAGATAGAATTAAAAATATCAAGCAGGCACTCAGAGAAGTTGATTTTATTTCAGAATGTACTTTTCCAGTAAGTGATGATCAAAATGAAAATAATTATTTTGACAAATTTAATCTTAAGATAAAAATTTATAAAAGAGCCTCTCCATTAGTGACAAAAACGGAAGCACAGCGATCAAATAAAAAATACAATTACAATGATGGTGTTGAATATGGAGATCAGTTAAATCAATGCATCGATATTTCTTTAAAAGTTAAAAATAAATACAAACCTTATTTTAGTATTGGAGTAAACAGAATAGCGGTACCTGATAACAGATATTCTTATAACATAGACAATTATAGTTATAGTGATTCCATCAAATTTAAATCCAGTTCGGCAGGAGGAGCAAAAACATCAGTTGGAATATCATTGAATTTTGATATACCATTTCATTCGAAGAATCTTAGTGTTGCAGGTAGTGTTGGGTATTCCATGGCTTTTTGGAAATCAGCAATCGGCAATGATGGTGACAATTCCAATAAAAAGGGTTTTGTTACAAGCGGTATCAGCATTGGGTTAAAGAAATTTCAATTTGTCAACTTGTCTTTTGGTTGTGCTTGGGGAGAGTATGCTCAATTGTCGTCAAACTATCAGGCGGATAAATTTATTTCAAATAATCTCTCTGATGCTGAAATATCAAGTGCAGTTAGCAAAAAAATCAGACCAGCTTTTTATTTCGGATTAAATATGCCAGTATGGTAATTTGGAGCGACGACAAAAAAACTTGCAGCATCGAAGGAGGTAAGATTAATAATGGCAATCCAACAGAAAAAATGCCATTATACATCACTCAAACAGAAGTGCATTTCAAACACTCCAAAATTAAAAGGAACAATCATATTAGCGTACACAATTCTAATTATTCGATTACATAAATTGATAACTGTAATTGAATTTAGGTCTTCGGTTTGTTAATAAAAAAACATTGCCAGTCTATAAATTATTGGAACAGATAGTCGCAGCATTAAATTCAATAAGCATGCAGAAAACTTTCTTCTTTTTACTTTTTGTTGCAATAACTTTTGTAACTAACGCTCAGCTACAACCGAGGTTAGTATTGCCGGTGGGGCATACAGATTTGGTCAGATCTGCTTCATTTAGTGCAGATGGAAAATATGTGGTCACCGTTTCTGATGATAACACAGCGCGCATCTGGGAAGCATCGAGTGGTAAGGAGGTTCGTTTACTGCATATGGAAAGGGTCAGGTCTGCTTCATTTAGTTCAGATGGAAAATATCTGGTATCTGCGTCTGGTGATAGTACAGCCCGCATCTGGGAAGTATCAAGTGGTAAAGAAATCCATGTATTAAAAGGGCATAGGAGTTATGTTTATTCTGCTTCATTTAGTGCGGATGGGAAATACGTGGTCACTTCATCTGTAGACAGCACGGTGCGCATCTGGGAAGTATCGAGTGGTAATGAGGTGCATGTTTTGCTGGGACATACGGATGGGGTTAGGTCTGCTTCTTTTAGTGTTGATGGGAAATACGTGGTTACTGCTTCTGATGATAATACCGCTCGCATCTGGGATGTACAAACAGGACTTGAGTTTAAAAGACTGGAAGGACATACGAGTTCTTTATTCTCCGCAAAATTCAGTGCCGATGGTAAAAAAGTAGTTACTGCTTCATGGGATAATACAGCACGCATCTGGGAGGTACAAACAGGTAAGCAGTTACACAGTTTGCAGGGGCATACGGATGGGGTTAGATCAGCTTTATTTAGTGCAGATGGGAAATACGTGGCCACTGCGTCTAATGATAGTACAGCGCGAATATGGGAAGTGTCCAGTGGTAAAGAAATTCATAAGTTGCAGGGGCATGAGAGTTATGTTTATTCTGCTTCGTTTAATCTTGATGGTAAGTACATAGTTACAGCATCTAATGATAATACAGCGCGTATATGGGATATACAAACCGGTTTGGAATTTCACTTATTGCAAGGCCATACGAGTTCAGTATTTTCTGCCGAATTCAGTGCCGATGGTAAATATGTGGTTACCGCTTCAAGGGACAACACAGCGCGTATCTGGGATGTTCAAACAGGTAAAGATTTACATAGTTTGCATGGATATACGAGAGCAGTGTATTCCTCCGAATTCTCTTCCAATGGAAAATACGTGGTCAATATTTCAGGTGATACTACTGCAAAAATTTGGGATGTTTATAATGGAAAAGAAGTTCATTCGTTTCATGGACATAGTGATAAGGTTAGATCTTCATCTTTTAATGCCGATGGGAAATATGTAATTACTGCTTCTGATGATAGTACCGCTCGTATCTGGGATGTGCAATCAGATAAAGAATTGCTAAGTTTAATTGGTCATACAAGTTGGGTGAATTCGGCCTCTTTTAGTGCCGATGGGAATTACGTGGTTACCGCATCTGAGGATGATACCACTCGTATCTGGGATGCAAAAAATGGAAAACTGCTTCATCGATTATTGAGACAAAAATGGTTAAACTCAGCCGAATTTAGTTCCGATGGGAAATACATAGTTTCTGCCTCAGGAGATAATACAGCTCGTATATGGGATGTAAAAACAGCCAGAGAATTGTTCGTTTTGCAGGGCCATAATAGTTCGGTGAAGTCTGCCTCTTTCAGTTCGGATAGCAAATATGTTGTTACAGCAAGTGAAGATAATACAGCACGTATCTGGGATGCAAAAACAGGGAAGGAGTTGCATATTTTAACTGGTCATTTGAGTTGGTTGAAATCAGCCTCTTTTAGTCAAGATGGTAAATTTGTGGTCACCGCATCAAATGATAATACCGCTCGAATTTGGGATGTACAAACAGGGCAGCAACTTCGAACATTACTGGGACATACAAGTTTGGTAAATTCTGCCAAATTTAGTTCAGATGGTAAATATATAATTACAACAGGTTCTGGTCATAGAACAATAATTTGGAACGCCAGCACTGGCAAACAACTTTATATTCGATTACAATTAAAAAATAATGATTGGCTTATATACGATAACGATAATCATTTCGACGGTTCGGAAGGCGCTATCAATTATTTATACCTGACTTGTGGTTTAGAAATAATCGATTTGACTCAGGTTAAAGATTCGTTGTGGATTCCAGGACTTGCTGGAAAAATTTTAAGAGGGGAGCGACTTCTAATCAATGATAAGGAAGCCCCTCGTTTAAGTGATTTAAATATTTGTGACCTCACTCCTATAGTAGAAGAATTACCCCGGGATTCAAAAGACAACTTGTTGTTTCAGATTAAACCACGCAATGGTGGACTGGGTGAAACGGAAGTTTATATTAATAGTAATCTAACCTATAAATATCTACCAGAGCAATTAACAAAAACAAAAAATAATCAAGGTAAACTTGTTTATTTGTTAAGCCTGTCAAAAGATTCTATTGACCCTTTTTTATCTGGCGGCAAAGGTTCTGTAAATCCCGTACTTGTAAAATGTAAAATCAAAGGTGCCAGTATTTACAGCCGTGGAGCCGAAGTAGAAGTTGTTGCCGAAAACGATTCTGATCTTCCACGATTTTATGGGGTTTTTGTGGGGGTTAATGATTATAACAATCTTCAAAAAGAGAACAGTGAGTTTCTATATAAAAATCTCGACTATGCAGCAAAGGATGCCGGGGATCTCGCCAATGTGGTTGAAAATTCTGCACACGCATTATTCAAGGATTCGGCATTTATATATCGCCTTACCGGAAAGTCTGAAATAGAACCCACCAAAGAAAATTTAAAAAAAGTCTTAGCAGAAATAGGAGCTAAGGCAAAAGCTAACGATATCCTCTATATCTTTTTTGCAGGACATGGCGACATCATCAAGACTGATCAGCATAAAAGCGAGATACGTTTTATTTTGCAAGGTGCGGATAAGCTCAATAAAAACACGGGAGGTTTTGGAGTAGAAGAATTGACAGCATGGTGCCACCCTCAAAAAATAAAAGCACAAAAGCGAGTTTTTGTTTTTGATGCATGCCATAGTGGACAGTTTGTCAATGAAACTTATGCTGTGTTACAGGGTGGAGTTAGAGGAGATGCAGAAGACATTCGTATACGTCAGTTGGCCAGTTTGAAAGACAAGAATGGAATGATGATTTTGGCCGCCTCTTCCGATAATGAAAGTGCTTATGAAGATCCGAGCTTAAATCAGGGCGTGCTCACCTATCATTTATTGCAAGCTGTTAAAGAAGGCAAAGACAGCATATTGCAGATTAATAAATGGTTTGAGTCAACGCTCGGTTTAGTGAAAGATTATACCGTTTCAAATAATCGAAATCAAACACCTGAAACCTTTGGTAATGGAAGATTTGAAATAGGGTATGTAAATAACGCAGTTAAAGATCATATCAACATTGATCAGCCAAAACCTAAAGTCGGAATAAGTGTATTTATTGATCCTACAGGTGACGCAGAAAAGAAATATCCATCATTAGAAAAAATGGTAAATGATCATTTTAAACAATCGGGTTCGAGGGGCGCTTTCATAAGTACCGGTTCCAATGAAAAAGCTTATTATGCAAAAGGCTCCATATTTTTAGAAAAAGACAAATTAAAAGTACGCTACACTTTGTATTATGGCGACCTGCCCATAGCAAAACCAATGAATATGCCGGTGATGAAAGTTTTAAGTGAAGAGGAACTGGTGTCTAAAGTTATAAAAGCTCTGGAAGCCTCTATTAACGGATATATCAAAAATTCAAAAAAGTAAAGTAATGGGGAAATGCAATTATCGAAAAGAGTTTAGCAGAAATGTGGTTACCATTGAAAGATTCAAATATTATTGATAAATATAACAACGCACAGAAACATTATAATAATAGAAATTATAAAAGGGCAAGAATACTTTTTCAGATGATAGTATTTGAATTATCTGCTTCAGATTCTGACTCAATGTCTGGTATGCACATTTGTAATTCATCAGAAGATTATCTTGAACGGATTGCTGAAAAAGATTTTTAAGTTAAGTATTACTTCTGCGTTGCGATAGCATTTCTCATCCCTATTATATTTTTTATATTAGATACAAATAAGTATAGACAAATACAGAACAACTAAATTAAAATATAAATGAACATTAACAAACTCAAATTACCTGAAAACGAAGGCAGTTTTTTCTTAGAAATCAAACAAGCTTTAATCGAATGCGAAACTGAATTAAATAATTATAAAAAAGAAAATGCGATACTTTTTTTAGAAAAGTACACAGCACTCTGGTCTAATGCAAATTTGATGATTACAAGTCAGACTTTAAATGAATTCGATTTGGAAGATTCTTCTCTGCTTTTATTTCACGATAAGTTTATGGAGCTGAACTATAATGTTGAATTTGATGGAATGGAATAGTTAATTTCATTACAATTATCTAACCAAGTGGTAAAAGATTTTCTAAAATATTTAAATAAAAAAGGTGATTGTTTTGAATAGAGCGAGAAACAGAATGTGAATGAAGAAAAAAGTCAGAACTCAATAATCGCTCTCGCTCTCATTTTCGTTCTGACTTTTGGTACCACGTACGGGACTCGAACCCGTGATTCCTCCGTGAAAGGGAGGCGTCTTAACCTCTTGACCAACGCGGCATGCTTTTTAAGGACGGCAAAGATAAGTGCGATAAACTTTTTATCCAAACTTTTTTGAAAATGTCTAGAATAATTCTGTTTTTTAATAATTCGGTTCAATTAAAAGACTGTTTACAAACATTATTTTTTTTCATTCTTAAATCATTATAGAAATCGTAAATTTGCACCTCAAAATAGTTTTAAACATTAATATCTATCAAACATGAGTACAATTAAAGTTGCCATTAACGGTTTTGGACGTATTGGCCGTCTGGTTTTTCGTCAAATTTATAACATGCAAGGCATCGAGGTTGTTGCCATAAACGACCTGACCAGTCCAGAGGTTTTGGCTCATTTATTAAAATACGATAGCGCTCAGGGCAGATTTGCTGAAGATGTAAAGCATACAGAAAATTCAATTGTAGTTAATGGTCATGATGTAAAAATATATGCTCAGAAAGATCCCGCTCAAATTCCTTGGGGAGCTCATGATGTAGATGTGGTTATTGAAAGCACGGGTTTCTTTACTGATAAAGATAAAGCCGCAGCTCATTTAACAGCTGGTGCCAAAAGAGTGGTAATCTCTGCACCTGCAACCGGAGATATGAAAACGGTCGTGTTTAATGTGAATCATAGTATTCTTGATGGAACGGAAACCATTATCAGCTGTGCCAGTTGTACCACCAACTGTTTGGCTCCAATGGCAAAAGCCTTAAATGATAATTTCGGAATTGTAATGGGTATTATGAGCACTATTCATGCATATACCAACGATCAAAATACTTTAGATGCACCTCATCCAAAAGGTGATTTGCGCCGTGCAAGAGCAGCCGCAGCTAATATTGTTCCTAATAGTACAGGAGCAGCAAAAGCAATCGGTTTGGTATTGCCCGAATTGAAAGGCAAACTCGATGGTGGAGCTCAGCGTATCCCAGTTATTACAGGTTCTGTAACTGAATTATATTCAACTCTTGAAAAAACAGTTACTGTAGAAACTATCAATGCGGCAATGAAAGCAGCCAGCAACGAAAGTTTTGGATATAATGAAGATGAAATTGTAAGCAGTGATGTTATCGGTATTCATTTTGGTTCTTTATTTGATGCTACTCAAACTAAAGTAATGACAGTTGGTGATAAGCAAATGGTGAAAACCGTTAGCTGGTACGATAATGAAATGAGCTATGTATCACAATTGGTAAGAACGGTGAAGCATTTTGCGGGATTGATTTCGTAAAAAATTGTTTCAAAGGTTTAATAAGTTCAAGAGTTCAATTCGGTTGGCTTATTTAACTTATTGAACCTTTTGAACTTTTTAAACCTTTTGAACCTTACAAAGCCATAAAAGAACTAAAATCATGTCATTTTTCTCTACTTACAATTTTTCCGCAAAAAAAGCCCTCATCCGCGTCGACTTCAACGTCCCCTTGAATGAGAATTTTGAGATTACCGATGATACCCGCATGACCGCCACAATGCCAACTATAAAAAAGATTCTGGCTGATGGTGGGAGTGTGATTTTAATGAGCCATTTAGGAAGACCAAAAGATGGCCCGACAGATAAATATTCATTGAAACATTTGGTGATTCATTTGAAAACATTACTCGGCGATGTGAAAGTTGATTTTGCTAATGATTGTATCGGGCAAGAAGCGATTGATAAATCAGCAGCTTTGCAATCAGGCGAAGTGTTGTTACTGGAAAATTTGCGTTTTTATAAAGAAGAAGAAAAAGGGGACAACACATTTGCTGAAAAATTAAGCAAGCTTGGAAATGTATATGTGAATGATGCGTTCGGAACTGCACACCGCGCACATGCGTCAACGGCAGTTATTGCAGATTATTTTCCTGCAGATAAAAAAATGTTTGGTTTGTTAATGGAAGCTGAAGTCATCAGTGCAGAAAAAGTATTGCATTCAGCAGAAAAGCCTTTCACTGCCATCATTGGCGGAGCTAAAGTTTCTGATAAAATTTTAATTATTGAGAATTTATTGAATCGTGCTACTGATATTATTATCGGTGGGGGAATGGCTTATACTTTCTGGAAGGCGCAAGGAAAAAATATTGGTAATTCATTATGCGAAGATGATCGCATGCCACTGGCATTGGAAATTCTGGCTAAAGCAAAATCATTAGGTGTAAATATTCACTTGCCAATGGATAGTACCATTGCTGATAAATTTGCTGCTGATGCCCAAACTACCAATTGCGAAAGTTATGGCATTCCTTCAGGCTGGATGGGATTGGACATCGGACAAAAAGCAGTTGATGATTTTAAAGAAGTAATTCTCAATAGCAAAACCATTTTATGGAATGGTCCTATGGGTGTTTTTGAAATGGAGAAATTCCAAAACGGTACCAAATCAATTGCATTGGCTGTAGCCGAAGCTACTAGCAAAGGCGCATTTAGTTTGGTTGGCGGTGGTGATAGCGTGGCTGCTGTTAACATGTTCCATCTCGCCGATAAAGTGAGTTATGTATCAACCGGGGGCGGTGCGATGTTAGAATATTTTGAAGGAAAAGAATTGCCGGGGATTGCGGCGGTGAAAAAGGTTTAACGGTTTAATAGGTTCAATTCCTGCCTGTCGGTAGACAGGTGTTCAAAAGGTTTGTGGCCCATTTTTTATAGATAGCCCACGGTTTCAACTTTGCCCACGGTTTCAACCGTGGGAACACAAAATAACGATAGTTCAAAATATTCAATAGATTCAACACCTGCCTATCGGCAGGCAGGTGTTCAAAAGGTTTGCGGCCCATTTTTAATTTAACCCACATTTCAACCATGGGAGCCAAAAAACATAAAATCCTGATTCAAATCCCGAAAAGTTGCTATAATTTAGGATTCAAATCCCGAAAAGTTGTATTTTAGCTCAATATTTCATTTTTATGATTGAAAGAGCGCTTGAAAAAATTATCAGATCAAAACTTAACACCCAAAAAGCAATTGTCTTATTAGGTGCCCGCCAAGTGGGTAAAACCACCTTATTAAAGAAAATATTTTCAGATAATCAAGATGTTTTGTGGTTGAATGGCGATGAAAAAGATGTGCAGGATTTATTTCAAAACAGTTCTTCTTCTAGATTAAAGATTTTTTTTGGGAAAAAGCGCACCGTCATTATAGACGAAGCCCAACGCATTCGTGACATTGGACTGCGCATGAAATTAATTACGGATGAGATTCCGGAAGTGCAGCTTGTGGTCACTGGAAGTTCTGCTTTTGAATTGGCAAATCAGCTCAATGAGCCACTTACAGGACGCAAATGGGAATATAAAATGTATCCGCTTTCTTTTGGTGAAATGGTAGCTCATCATGGATTACTTGAAGAAAAAAGATTGCTGCCTCATCGGTTGGTTTATGGTTATTATCCTGAGGTAGTCAACAATATTGGTATTGAAAAAGAAATTTTAAAACAACTTTCAGACAGTTATTTGTATAAAGATGTACTGCTTTTGGAACAGATTAAAAAACCTGAGGGGTTACTTAAGCTCTTGCAGGCACTGGCCTATCAAGTGGGTTCTCAGGTTTCTTATAATGAGTTAGCCAAAACTACCGGGTTGGATGCCAAGACCATCGAAAAATACATTACCGTATTGGAGCAAACTTATATCATATTCAGACTAGGGGCCTTCAGCAGAAATCTACGCTCGGAGCTCAAAAAAAGTAGAAAAATATATTTTTATGACAACGGCATCCGAAATGCCCTGATTGCAAATTTTAATATGATGGAAAGCAGGCAGGACCTCGGTGCTTTATGGGAGAATTACCTGATGTCCGAAAGAAAAAAAATGAATGAATACCATCAAAAATGGTCTAACAGTTGGTATTGGCGAACAAAAGAGCAAGCAGAAATTGATTATGTTGAGGAGGAAGATGGTATCTTAAAGTCTTACGAATTCAAGTGGAACAAACATGCCAAACATAAAGTTCCTGGTCTTTTTTTAAATACATATTCCGGAGCTAGCTTCCAAGTAATTCATCCCGATAATATGGAAGCATTTCTCATCTGAGATTAATCAATACGCTGACTGCAGGAAATTTGTTTTAAAGGTTCAATGAATATTTTCCAACTGCAAAATCGGGGTTTAAAATAAACCTGTAATGGAATCGATATTCGCCAATAAACAAAATTAGTAATCACTTCATTTCAAGCGTCTGCAATTATGATAAGTTTCCGAAGATTTTTTTGAGATTATTTGCCTGTTTTCTTCTTCCCTTTAGTAAGATGTTGTATGATTTTCCATTGTTCTTTTACTGTGGCTTTGAGCTCTTTAATTTCATCTTTAAGCTTCAGTAATTCTAATTTCCCATAATCATTATTTTCATTTTTGTCGTTAATAATACTAAGTTGCTCTAATTTGAAATTTTCAATTGTAGAAGTATCAATTTTCAGTGCAGCTGCAATTTCTTCATGCATATTTGAAACATAAAATCTACAATAATTGACCTCATCTAATTAAATATTTAAAAAACAAACAGCAAATCAATAAGCAAACACATGATGATCATCGCACTTAAACCACAAACATTTCTTACATTTATATTTTAACCAAATAAACAGGCATGCATCATTTAGCAGAATCGGAATTAATTATTAATAGTCGCGGAGCAATTTATCATTTGGATTTACGTCCCGATGAACTCGCTGATACAATAATTGTAGTTGGAGATCAGGATCGCGTAGCAAAAGTGAGCAAATACTTTGATCGTATTGAACATCAGTTTAAACACAGAGAATTCATTACACATACCGGTTACATCGGAACGAAAAGAATTTCTGTTATTTCTACAGGAATTGGACCAGACAATATTGATATCGTTTTAAATGAAATAGATGCAGTTGCAAATATAAATTTCGAAGCTAGAGAAATCAATCCGGAAATAAAAAAGTTAAACATTGTACGCTTTGGCACTTCGGGTTCATTGCAGGAAGATATCGCCGTAGATAGTTTAGTAGTTTCAACACATGGTCTTGGGTTCGACAATCTGATGCATTATTATGTTCATAAAACTACGGATGAGGATTCAGATTTAATAAAGTGTTTCATTGAACAAACAGAAATGGACACCACACTCACCATGCCTTATGCATTTAGGAGTAGTGATTCTTTAATCAGCAAATTTGGATCTGATTTTAACAGAGGAATTACGGTTACCGCTCCTGGCTTTTATGGCCCTCAGGGAAGAGAACTTCGTTTGAAATCAGTAAGTCGTGAACATATCGATAAACTGACCACTTTTTCATATAAAGGAAACCGCATCACCAATTTTGAAATGGAAACTTCCGCAATTTATGGTTTGGGTAAATTATTAGGACATGAATGTTTAAGCATTAATGTTATAGTCGCCAATAGAATTTTAAGAGCCTTTTCGAAAGACAGTGATACGGCAATAGAAAACATGATAAAAAAATCACTCGAAGTATTAGTTGCTTAAATTTACAACCACAATTATATAAAGGCATTATGAATACAATCCCTGATTTTACTATTTCTCCGAGAATTGATCAGGTAGGAGTAGAAGAAAGAGCTTCAAGATTTACCAAACGCAGCATAAAAAATGAAACTAAAATCAATGGTCTCAAGCTGGCGTTGAATATGATTGACCTTACTACTTTGGAAGGAAAAGATACTGATGGAAAAGTAAAACAACTTTGCTATAAAGCAATGCATTTACATGATGTTTATGCTGGTCTTCCAACTGTGGCGGCAATTTGCGTTTATCCTTCAATGGTAGGTGTTGCAAAAAAAGCTTTGGGCGATTCTGGAATCAAGGTGGCTTCAGTGGCCACGGCATTTCCAAGTGGCCAGTCTACAAGAGATATAAAAATACGGGATACGAAATTTGCGATAAGTCAGGGTGCAGATGAAATTGATATGGTTATTTCCAGAGGCAAATTTCATCAGGGCGAATACAATTTTGTTTTTGATGAAATAGCAGCAATAAAAGAAGCATGTGGCAATGCCAGATTGAAAGTGATATTAGAAACAGGCGAATTGGGAACGTATGATAAAGTGCGTAAAGCCAGCGATATCGCCATGTATGCCGGAGCAGATTTTATAAAAACTTCCACAGGAAAAATTTCTCCTGCAGCAACCATGCCAGTTACTTTGGTGATGCTGGAAGCCATCAGAGATTTCTACTACAAAACAGGAAAGAAGATTGCTATGAAACCTGCGGGAGGAATTTCAAAAGCTAAGCTGGCATTACATTATTTGGTGATGCTCAATGAAGTGCTGGGAGAAGGCTGGATGAATAATGAGTGGTTTCGCTTTGGCGCAAGCAGTTTGGCTAATGATATTTTGATGCAGTTGATGAAACAACGGACGGGATTGTATCAGTCGGGAGATTATTTTTCAAACGACTAGATTTGTTTGTGGTTTGGTGTTTATAATTTGGCGTTTGTTGTTCGAACTAATAATGGTAAATAATTTTAAATAGAAATAAACTTCTGAAATGGCGGTTAAAAAAAACACTTTAAAACTCAAATTCGACAGTTCTCGCAATCTCGCGCCTGCGCTTGAAAGCAAGTCTGTGGCAAAAATTGCAGAGCGTTATGATTTATTCATCAATGGAAAATTTGAGAAACCTTCATCGAAAAAATATTTCGATACCATCAATCCCGCCAGTGAAGAAAAATTGTCTTCCATTGCGCAGGCCAATGCTGCAGATGTAAACAAAGCCGTTGTTGCAGCAAGAAATGCGTACGAAAAAGGTTGGAAGAAAACTTCGCCAAAAGAAAGAGCTAAATATATTTATCGCATCGCCCGTATCATACAAGAGCGTGCTCGTGAACTTGCTGTTATTGAAACATTGGATGGTGGCAAGCCGATAAGAGAAAGCCGCGATTTTGATGTCCCTACGGCAGCCAATCACTTTTTTTATTATGCAGGATGGGCGGATAAACTGGAATATGCTTTTCCTAACAGGAACCCTAAGCCGCTTGGAGTAGCCGGGCAAATTATTCCCTGGAACTTTCCTTTGCTTATGGCTGCCTGGAAAATTGCGCCGGCTTTAGCAACAGGAAATACGGTTGTGTTGAAACCCGCCGAAACAACTTCTCTTACCGCTTTAAAACTTGCCGAAATTATTCAGGAAGCAGATTTACCTCCCGGAGTGGTGAATATTATTACCGGTGCAGGTGCAACAGGAGCAGCATTGGTCAATCATCCCGATATTAATAAAATTGCTTTTACCGGATCAACAGATGTTGGCAAATTAATTCAGAAAGCTATTGCCGGAACCAATAAAAAAGCAACTCTGGAGTTAGGAGGAAAAGCTGCCAATATTATTTTTGATGATGCGCCTTTAGATCAGGCCGTTGAAGGTATTATCAATGGAATATTTTTTAATCAGGGACATGTGTGCTGTGCAGGTTCAAGATTGTTTGTTCAGGAATCTGTTTATAAAATTGTTCTCCAAAAATTAAAAGACAGAATGGAAACTTTGATTGTAGGTGACCCCATGGATAAAAACACAGATATCGGAGCCATCAATTCAAAACAACAATTAGAAGTCATTAACAAATATTTAAAAATCGGCCAGCAGGAAGGTGCAGAAATGTTTCAGTCTGCATGCTCCATTCCTAAAAAAGGATTTTATTGCCGGCCAACAATCTTTACCAACGTCGCTCAATCAAATCGAATTGCACAGGAAGAAATATTTGGACCGGTATTATCAATTCAGACTTTCAGAACAGAAGATGAAGTCATCGAAAAAGCCAACAACACCCCATTTGGACTTTCTGCAGGCGTATGGACAGACAAGGGTTCTAAGATTTTCAACATGACTTCGAAATTAAAAGCAGGAGTGATTTGGGCCAATACATATAATAAATTTGATCCAACATCGCCATTCGGTGGGTTTAAAGAAAGTGGCTTTGGAAGAGAAGGGGGATTGCATGGATTAGGGGCATACTTAAAGGTTTAAAAGGTTCAAAACGTTCAATAGGTCATAGTCAATTGCCGTTCTACTTCCCCCTTTGGGGGATTGAGGGGGCTTCAAACAACAAAAATTATGTCAACAAAAAGATTAACCGTCCTAAAAACCTACAAAATCTACATCGGCGGGCAATTCCCCAGAACCGAATCGGGAAGATATTATACTGCAACTAATGCAAAAGGGGAGCATCTCGCGAATATGTGTTTGTGTTCCAGAAAAGATGTAAGAGATGCGATAGGCACAGCACGTGGCGCATTTGGAGGATGGAGTGCAAGGTCTGCATTTAACCGCGGACAAATTTTATATCGCATTGCCGAAATGCTTGAAGGAAGAAAGGCACAGTTTATAGAAGAGTTGATGTTGCAAGGATCGAATAAAGCAGCAGCAGAAAATGAAGTAACGCTTTCAATTGACAGATTGATTTATTATAGCGGTTGGTGCGATAAATACCAGCAGATATTCAGTAGTGTCAATCCGGTAGCTTCCTCTCATTTTAATTTCTCTGCATTGGAACCTATGGGAGTGGTAACGATAGTTGCCCCACAACAGTATTCATTAATTGGCTTGGTTTCTCTGATGTCGCCAGTTATTGCTGGAGGAAATACTTGTGTGATATTGGCTTCAGAGGTGAAGCCATTGTGTTCAGTTACATTTGCAGAAGTGCTTAATAGTTCTGATTTGCCCGGAGGTGTAGTGAATATTTTAACCGGAAAAGTCTCAGAATTATTGCCTCATTTATCCAGTCACATGGATGTTAACGCGGTTTGTTATTCTGAAACTAATGCAACGGCGATTAAAATGGTTAAAGAAAATGCATCATTGAATGTAAAAAGGACCGCAATTTATGAAAATGAAAAATGGATGGATGAAAAGAATCAATCACCATATTATATCAATGATTTTCAGGAAGTAAAAACCACCTGGCATCCGATTGAAAATATTGGCGGAGCAAAAGCAGGATATTAAATTGATATTAAATTGATTTAACAATTTTGCAGTCTGGATTTTGACTAATTTTACAAAAAAATAAAAATATATGAGCACAGGAAAAATCGCATTAATTGTTTTTGCCGCATTGTTTGTAATTGTTGGCTTTTGGGGATGTAATGGATATAATGGCTTGATAGGCGCCGACCAGGGCGTAAAAAAAGTATGGAGCAATGTAGAAACCAATTATCAGCGCCGTACAGATTTGTACAG